>NZ_JBSFUO010000001.1:0-655763 GCF_053591835.1 Streptomyces sp. NPDC002911
CGCAGCGACAGCGCGTGGGCGTGCCCCTGGCTGCCGTAACCAAGCACCGCGACCTTACGGCCCTGGATGATGGACAGGTCGGCATCGTCGTCGTAGAACAGCTCGGCCACTGGGTCTTCTCCTTGGTGTGCAGGTGTTGCGTCCCACCGTACGGCGGGGTGCGTGGGGTACGTTGCCGGGTCTCGCCATACGAGCTGCGAGGCGCCGGATGGGTTACGCCGTACGGTCGAGTGCGCGCAGAGAACGGTCGGTGATCGAGCGCGCGCCGCGCCCTATGGCGATGGTGCCGGACTGGACGAGCTCCTTGATACCGAACTGCTCCAGCATCTTGAGCATGGCCTCCAGCTTGTCGGCGCCCCCTGTCGCCTCGATCGTGACGGCCTCCGGGGAGACGTCCACGGTCTTGGCGCGGAACAGCTGGACGATCTCGACGATCTGGGAGCGGGTCTCGTTGTCCGCGCGGACCTTCACCAGGACGAGCTCCCGCTGGATCGCAGCGGCGGGCTCGAGTTCGACGATCTTCAGGACGTTGACCAGCTTGTTGAGCTGCTTGGTCACCTGCTCCAGGGGCAGGCCCTCGACATTCACGACAATGGTGATGCGTGAGATGTCGGGATGCTCGGTGGTACCGACCGCGAGCGAGTCGATGTTGAAGCCGCGCCGGGAGAACAGGGCCGTGATCCGGGCGAGGACACCCGGCTTGTTCTCGACCAGGACGGAGAGCGTGTGCTTACTGGACATGGAGTCGGTCTCTCTCTGTCTCTCAGTCGTCTTCGTTGTCGCCGAAGTCGGGGCGGACACCGCGCGCTGCCATGACCTCGTCGTTGGAGGTGCCGGCGGCGACCATCGGCCACACCATGGCGTCCTCGTGGACGATGAAGTCGATGACGACCGGGCGGTCGTTGATCGCGTTGGCCTCGGCGATGACCTTGTCCAGGTCGGCCGGGTCCTCGCAGCGGATCGCGTAGCAGCCCATGGCCTCGGACAGCTTGACGAAGTCCGGCACGCGGGTGCCCTTGGCGGGGACGCCGTCCGTGTCCGCGCCGGAGTGCAGCACCGTGTTGGAGTACCGCTGGTTGTAGAACAGGGTCTGCCACTGGCGGACCATCCCGAGGGCGCCGTTGTTGATGATGGCGACCTTGATCGGGATGTTGTTGAGCGCGCAGGTGGTGAGTTCCTGATTGGTCATCTGGAAGCAGCCGTCGCCGTCGATCGCCCAGACCGCGCGCTCGGGCATGCCGGCCTTGGCGCCCATCGCGGCCGGGACGGCGTAGCCCATGGTCCCGGCGCCGCCGGAGTTGAGCCAGGTGGCGGGCTGCTCGTACTGGATGAAGTGCGAGGCCCACATCTGGTGCTGACCGACACCCGCCGCGAAGATCGTGCCCTCGGGGGCGAGTTCGCCGATGCGCTCAATGACCTGCTGCGGCGAGAGGCTGCCGTCCTCCGGCAGGTCGTAGCCGACGGGGTAGGTCTCGCGCCAGCGGTTGAGGTCCTTCCACCAGGCGGCGTAGTCACCGGTGTGGCCGTCGGTGTGCTCGGCCTGGACCGCCTGGACGAGGTCGGCGATGACCTCGCGGGCGTCACCGACGATCGGGACGTCGGCGGCACGGTTCTTGCCGATCTCCGCCGGGTCGATGTCCGCGTGGACGATCTTGGCGTACGGGGCGAAGCTGTCCAGTTTGCCGGTGACACGGTCGTCGAACCTGGCCCCGAGCGCGACGATCAGGTCGGCCTTCTGCAGCGCGGTGACGGCGGTGACCGAACCGTGCATGCCGGGCATCCCCACGTGCAGCGGGTGGCTGTCGGGGAAGGAGCCGAGCGCCATCAGGGTGGTGGTGACGGGCGCTCCGGTGAGCTCTGCCAAAACCTTCAGTTCGGCGGTGGCGCCGGCCTTCATGACGCCGCCGCCGACGTAGAGCACGGGGCGCTTGGCCTGCGTGATGAGCTTGGCGGCCTCGCGGATCTGCTTGGCGTGCGGCTTGGTGACCGGGCGGTAACCGGGCAGGTCCATGGTCGGCGGCCAGCTGAACGCCGTCTTCGACTGCAGCGCGTCCTTGGCGATGTCGACGAGGACCGGTCCGGGGCGGCCGGTGGAGGCGATGTGGAAGGCCTCAGCGATCGTGTGCGCGATGTCCTCGGCGCGGGTGACGAGGAAGTTGTGCTTGGTGATCGGCATCGTGATGCCGCAGATGTCGGCTTCCTGGAAGGCGTCCGTGCCGATGGCGGCGGATGCCACCTGGCCGGTGATCGCGACCAGGGGCACGGAATCCATGGCCGCGTCAGCGATCGGGGTGACCAGGTTCGTGGCACCGGGACCCGAGGTGACCATGCAGACACCGACCTTGCCGGTGGCCTGTGCGTAACCGGTGGCCGCGTGACCGGCCCCCTGCTCGTGACGGACCAGGATGTGGCGGACCCGGGTGGAGTCCATCAGCGGGTCGTACGCCGGGAGGATGCAGCCGCCGGGCAGGCCGAATACGGTGTCGGCGCCGACTTCCTCGAGAGAACGGATGAGGGACTGCGCGCCCGTGAGGTGCTCAACGGAGGCGGGGGACGGTCCGCCGTTACGGGCCCGCGGCTGCGGGTGCTGGGCCCCGGTGGCCTGCTCGGTCATCGGCATTCTCTTCTCGAAGCTGAGGGTTTACGCGGTGTTTTTGTGGGGTTCTGAGAAGTCCCGGTGCAACAAAAAACCCCTCGTGCCGTGAGGCAAGCGAGGGGAGCGCGCCGGTGCGGTCTGCGGGGTGTCCATGAGTGACCCTGCTTCAGCCGACGCGCTTTCCAAGTACGAGAATTCGGGTGCGCATGGCATTGACCCTCTCTCCGGCACGCATTCGGTGTCAAGTGGGTGGGACGGGCGTCTCATCATGTGAGCGACTCTGGAGCGGGATCGTGCGACCCGCGAACACCGGTTGAGCGGCCGGGGAGTGGCCAGGGACGGGATACTTCCCCCGGATCAGGGTGCGCCGCAGCCGGTACTCGTCCAGCGGCCCGGCGAAAGCCATCCCCTGGCCGTGTGTGCACCCCATGGCGCGCAGTGCGCGTACCTGCTCGGGCACGTCCACCCCGTCGGCCACCGACTGCATGCCGAGATCCCCGGCGATACGCAGCAGCCCAGTGGTGATCTTGTGCAGTCTCGCCGACTCGACGACGCCCTCCACCAGGCACCGGTCCAGCTTCAGGACGTCTACGGGGAGCCGGCGCAGGGCGTTGAGCGCGGCATACCCGCTGCCGAAGCCGTCGAGCGCGATCCGGACACCGAGACGGCGCAGCGCGACCAGCCGCTGTTCAAGCTCGTCGAAGGAGATCCGCGGGTCGCTGTCGGCCACCTCGATCATCAGGGAACCTGAGGGCAGCCCGTACCGGGTCAGGAGCGCCTCGACGGACCGCGGGGGCAGGGCCCGGTCCAGCAGCCGGGCGGCCGGCACCCGCACGGAGACGGTGACCGGGTTCCCACCCCTGGACCGGTCGGCTGCCTGCTCGACGGCCTCCTCCAGCATCCAGGTGCCGAGCTCGGCAGCGCGGTCGCTGTCCTCGGAGACGCGGAGGAATTCGGCGGGGGTGAACAGGATGCCCTGGGCGGAGCGCCAGCGGGCCTGCGCGGCGACGGCCGCGACCGTGCCGCTGGCCAGGTGGACGACGGGCTGGTGGAGCAAGGCGAATTCGCCGTCGCGCACGGCGGTGCGGAGCCGCGGCGCGAGCTCGGAGCGGCGCAAGACGTCCGCCTGCATATGGGGGGCGTAGAGCTCGACCCGGTCCTTGCCGCTCGCTTTCGCCCGGTACATGGCGAGGTCGGCGTTACGCATGAGGTCCTTGGGCGTGAGGGAGGGTTCGGCGAAGGCGACACCGATGGAGGCGGCCACCCGGACCTCCGCGGCGCCGATCCGGTACGGCTGGGAGAGCCTGAGGCGCAGCCGGTCGGCGATCTCGTGGACCTGGCACTCCCGGGCGGCCTGGTCGCGGGTGCCGTCGCCGACGATGAGGGCGGCGAACTCGTCGCCACCGAGGCGCGCCGCCGTGTCCGAGGTCCGTACCGATTCCTGGAGGCGACGTGCGGCCTGGACGAGGAGCTCGTCGCCCGCCTGGTGGCCGATGGAATCGTTGACCGCCTTGAAGCCGTCGAGGTCGATGAAGAGCACGGCGGTACCGGGGTCCCCGGCCCGGCGGCCCCCGAGCGCCTGGCCGACCCGGGTGGTGAAGAGGGCGCGGTTGGGCAGGTCGGTGAGCGGGTCGTGCTCGGCGTTGTGCTGGAGCTGAGCCTGAAGCCTGACCCGCTCGGTGACATCGCGGCTGTTGAGCAGCAGACCACCCTGATGGCGGTTGACGGTGGACTCGACGTGCAGCCAGTCGCCCGTACCCGACCTGAAGCGGCACTCGATCCGGGTGGTGGGCTTCTCGCGTGACGGCGCGGCGAGGAAGCGCCGCAGCTCGAGGATCACTCTGCCGAGGTCGTCGGGGTGGATGATCGACGACAGCTTCGCACCGATGAGGTCCTCGGCGTCTCGCCGGTAGACCCCGGCTGCCGCGGGACTGACGTAGCGGAGCACTCCGCTGGGTTCAGCGATCATGATGACGTCGCTGGAACCCTGCACCAGGGAGCGGAAGTGGTTCTCCTTCTGGGCCAGTTTCTGGGTGAGCGCGATGTTGTCGAGGAGCATGATGGCCTGCCGCAGGACCAGGGCGAGCACGACCGTGCAGCCGGTGAGGACCACGACCTGGTCGACCTTGCGGCCCTCCACCATGTTGTACAGGATGCCGAGGGTGCAGACCGCCGCGGCCAGATAGGGCGTGAGCGCGGCGAGGGACCCGGCGATCGGCCGGCTCGTGGCCCGGGGGCTGGGACAGGGGGCTTCGACAGCGTTGTCCTGGCCTCGGCGGGCCACCCAGGGGGCGTACGCCAGGAGCAGGGAACCGGCGAACCAGCCCGCGTCCAGCAACTCGCCCGACCGGTACGCCGAGCGCAGCAGCGGTGCGGTGAAGAGGGCATCGCACAGCACGGTCAGGGCGAGGCCCGCGATGGCGGTGTTCACCGCGGTGCGGTTCATGCGGGCCCGCCGGAAGTGCAGTGCGAGGACCATGGAGACCAGCACGATGTCGAGCAGCGGGTAGGCCAGCGACAGCGCCGCCCTGGCCACGCTCTCCCCCGCGGCGTTCGCGGTGTGCGCCGTGTGGGCCAGCGCGAGGCTCCAGGAGAGCGTCAGCAGGGATCCGCCGATCAGCCAGGCGTCCAGCACCAGGCAGACCCAGCCGGCCCGGGTGACGGGCCGCTTGGCGAGGACGAGCAACCCGACGATGACGGGCGGCGCGAAGCAGAGGAAGAAGAGGTCCGCGAGGGAGGGGGTGGGCACCTCGCGCCGCAGTACCACCTCGTACCACCCCCAGACCGCGTTGCCTCCGGCGGCCATGGCCGAGGAGAACGAGAAGAGAAGCCATGCGGGCCTGAACGGGCTGCCGCTCGTGCGGGCGTGCAGGAAGCACGAGACCGCGGCGATCAGGGCGGCGACGCTGAGACCGAAATCACCCATGAACAGGGCGACTTCGGGCGAGCCCCAGCCGAAGGCGGCGCCCACCGCGTATCCGGCGCAGACCGCGGCGAGAACGAGCTGGGAGCGCAGCCCCGCGCTCCCCCCTGTGACCGGCTGCCGGGAGAGCAGGGCCTCGAGGGCGCTCACCGGAGGGCTCCACCGGCAGGCCCTGGCACCCTCGCCGCCCGCCTCTCCTGCCCGCCCCGCGTCGGATCGTCTCTCCACTGGCCGCACATCGCCCGTCGCCCCCTCGCGTTCCGCTTCCTCTCCGGCGCCGTCCCTTCCCCGGCGCAGCCCTCTTGTGGACGATACACCAAAGCCGTCACACAGCGCCATAACTTCTCTACTCTCCGTGACGATCTGGGCTGTCGTCCGAACGCGGTGCGCCCACGCGGCTCCGGAGAGTGGTCAGACGGTGGTGCGTACGAGGTTCTCGACCTGCTCTCCGGCGGCGAACCGGGTGAGCTGTCCGGCCAGCAGCCGCTTGGCCCGGGGCAGGAACGCGGAGGTGCTGCCGCCCACGTGAGGGGTGATCAGTGTGTGGGGAGCATGCCAGAGAGGGTGGCCGACGGGCAGAGGTTCGGGATCGGTCACGTCGAGCGCGGCACGCAGTCGCCCGGACTCGAGTTCGGACAGCAGGGCCGCGGTGTCGACGACGGCGCCCCGCGCGACGTTCACGAGCAGCGCTCCGTCCGGCATCGCGGCGAGGAAGCCGGGGCCCACCAGCCCTTGCGTGGAAGGGTTCAGCGGAGTGGACAGGATGACGATGTCGGCCTCGGGGAGCAGGGCGGGCAGCTCATCGATCGCGTGTACGGGGCCGCGTGCGGTTGTCCGCGCGGAGCGTGCGACGCGCACCACCCGCGCGCACTCGAAGGGTTCGAGCCGGTCCTCGATGGCCGCGCCGATCGATCCGTAGCCCACCACGAGAACGGACTTGTCGGCGAGCGCCGGATAGAAGCCGGACCGCCACTCCTCCTTGTCCTGACCGTGCACGAAGCCGGGGAACCCGCGGAGCGCGGCGAGGACCAGGGCGACTGCGAGCTCGGCGGTCGACGCCTCGTGCACACCCTTGGCGTTGCACAGCCGCACTCCCGCGGGCAGCAGGCCGAGCCCCGGCTCCACGTGGTCGATGCCCGCGGAGAGGGTCTGGACGACCTGGACCGCCCGCATCTCCTTGAGCGGGCGGACCGCGACCTCGGGGCCTTTCATGTACGGAACGACATAGAACGCGCAGTCGGAGGGGTCCGCCGGGTAGTCCCGGTCTCCGTCCCAGAGACGGTAGTTGAGACCCTCGGGGAGGCCGTCGACCTCATCGGCGGGGAACGGCAGCCATACGTCGGCAGGGGATGTGGAAGTCATGGTCAGGAGGCTATGCGAAGGGCGCGGAACAGCAGAGGTTACTTTGGGGTGCTGGTGGGCCCGTGATCACGGGGCCGAGGGAGGGTTCGGGGAGTTGGAGCGCAGGACTATCGGTGCGGCGGCGCTGGCCGTGGGTGCGGTCGGGCTGGGGTGTATGCCGATGAGCTGGGCCTACAGCACGTCGCAGCAGCGCGGTGACCGCTCGGTGCGGACCGTGCACGCCGCGCTGGACGCGGGCGTCCAACTGCTCGACACCGCCGACATGTACGGGCCCTTCACCAATGAACTGCTTGTCGGACGGGCGCTGAAGGGCCGCCGGTACGAAGCCTTTCTCTCCACCAAGTGCGGTCTGCTGGTGGGCGATCAGCACGTCGTGGCCAACGGGCGCCCCGGCTATGTGCGCCGGGCCTGTGACGCCTCGCTGCGACGGCTCCAGACCGATGTGATCGATCTCTACCAGCTGCACCGGGCCGATCCCGAGGTGCCGGTCGAGGAGACCTGGGGTGCGATGGCGGACCTGGTGACCGCGGGCAAGGTGCGGGCCCTCGGACTGTGCGCGGTGGGGGCCCGGGCCGGCCGCCGGCCGGGGGCGCGGATGCACGACGGGACCATCCGGCAGCTGGAGCGGATACAGCAGGTCTTTCCCGTCAGCGCGGTCGAGGCGGAACTCTCCGTGTGGTCGCCCCAGGCACTGGAGGATCTGCTGCCGTGGTGCGCGGCCCGGGGCGTGGGTGTGCTGGCGGCGATGCCACTGGGTAACGGCTATCTCACGGGCACGCTCAAGCCGGGCCAGGGCTTCGAGCCGGATGATCCGCGGGCCAGGCACCCCCGCTTCACCGCGGAGATGATGGCGGCCAACCAGCCGGTGGTGGCGGGCCTGCGAAGGATCGCGGAGCGGCACGGCGCCACTCCCGCTCAGGTGGCTCTCGCGTGGGTCCTGCGGCAGGGCCGCCATGTGGTGCCCGTGCCCGGCGCGAAGCGGGAGCGATGGGCCGTGGAGAACGCGCGGGCGGCGGGGATGGCGCTCACGGACCGGGACATGGCCGAGATAGCCGGACTGCCGCGGGCCCGCGGGTCGTGGGACTGACTTAGCGGGACGATCGGCGGAGATCGGAACCCGGTGCGGAGCGGCGGTGTAAGAACAGTAGTCGAGCGACCGTCGAAAGGATCGGTGCTGTGCAAAGTCCCGTACTGCGCAAGGGGGTGGTGGCCCTGCTCGTCTCGGCCTCCCTCCTGCTGTCCGCCTGCTCGTCCGGTGACGCCCCCGCGGCCGGTGAGGGTGACTCCTCGCCCCCGGCGAGCGCCACGTCCTCCTCCCCGGCCTCGGCGAGCCCGTCGGCGGACGTGCCCCCGGCCAAGGGCTCGGTCGACGTGGTGAAGACGCTCACGGACGGTCTCGCGTCCCCCTGGGGCCTCGCGGCTCTGCCCGGGGGCGATCTGCTGGTGGCCTCACGCGACGAGGCGACGGTCACCCGGGTCGATGGTGAGAGCGGCAAGAAGACCCTGCTGGGCTCGGTGCCGGGGGTCGCGCCGGCGGGCGAGGGCGGTCTGCTCGGCCTCGCCGTCGCCCCGACGTACGGCGCGGACCATCTGGTCTACGCGTACTTCACCACCGAGTCGGACAATCGCATCGCCCGCCTTCAGTACGACGAGGAGAAACCCGCCGGACGGCAGCTGGGAGCCCCGGACACCATTCTGCGGGGCATCCCGAAGGGCTCCATCCACAACGGCGGGCGGATCGCGTTCGGTCCCGACCGCATGCTGTACGCGGGCACGGGCGAGACCGGTGACACGGGTCTCGCCCAGGACACGTCGTCCACCGCGGGCAAGATCCTGCGGATGACGCCCGACGGGGAGCCGGTGCACGGCAACCCCGAGGCCGACTCCCTGGTCTATACGTACGGGCATCGCAATGTGCAGGGTCTGGCCTGGGACAGCGGAAAGCGGCTCTGGGCGGCGGAATTCGGCCAGAACACCTGGGACGAGCTGAATCTGATCGAGCCGGGAAAGAATTACGGCTGGCCCGATGTCGAGGGAAAGGAGGGGGAATCGGGGTTCGTCGACCCGGTGGCCCAGTGGAAGACCTCCGAGGCGTCGCCGAGCGGTATCGCGTACGCCGAGGGATCGGTCTGGATGGCGGGGCTGCGAGGCGAGCGGCTCTGGCGGATCCCGCTGTCGGGCAAGGCGGACGGGAAACCATCGGCCGCCCCCCAGGCGTTCCTGGAAGGGAAGTACGGCCGTCTGCGCACGGTGCTCGCCGCGGGTGGCGACAAGCTGTGGCTGGTCACGAGCAACACCGACGGTCGCGGCACCCCGAAGCCGGGCGACGACCGGATCCTGCTTCTGAAGGTGCGGTAGCCGGCGGCGGCGATCGGGGGGCGTTCGTACGCGTACATGGTTTTCTCCCCGGCGAGGAAGCAGAGAGGCACGGCTCGTTGCCGTGCCTCCACGCTCGTACGCCGGAGGATGCCGCCGCATGTCTGCGGGTGGGGGCTTGCAGACCCGCCCCCGGGTGACGGACGCCTCAGCCGCCTGCGGCCGGGCCTCAGCCCCCGGCGGCGGCGGACGGCATGGCGACGAAGAGGTCGAAATACATGCCTACGGAGATCAGCAGTCCGAGCACTCCCAGTGAGACGCCCGCCACGGCCACGGAGCGGACCCAGCCGGCCTGGGGACGGAGAGATGGCGCGCCGAAGGAGGGCCGGACCAGGACGAAGACACCGACGAGCAGCGCGAGCAGCGCGAAGAGCCCGTTGACGAGGGCCGTGCTGTGCCAGGCGTCGCCGTAGATCTCGGCGATCTGCTGGGAGGCGCTGCCGCCACCGCCGGAGGTCTTGATCTGGCCCATCAGCGTCTCGCGCTCGGCGGCGACGCGGCCGGTCCACGCGCCCGAGAGCGAGACGATGCCGAGCCCTGCGGCGACGACGGACGCGGCTCCGGCTCCGACCCCGGCGGCCGCGGCCGCCTCGGCCTCGTCGTAGGGGTCTGGCTCGAGGTCGGTCTCCAGGCCGTCCTCTGCGGCTGCGTCGGTCGCGGCCACGTCCATCGCGGTCACGTCCGACGTGGTCACGCCCGGGGCGGCGTCGGCCGGGACGGCGTTTTCCGTGGGGCCCGCCTTCTTCGTCACGTCCGGCGCGGTCGCGGTTCCGTCGGCCGCCTTCTTCTCGGTGTCGTCTGTGGTCGGAGTGGTGGGGGAGGTGTTCATGCGCCGCACGCTAGGGGGCCCGTATGAGAACCTCCTTAACACTGAGCGCCTCAGCCCTGTCCGTTGCGCCATTCAGGGGCGAGGACAGCCCAGATCTCCTCGTCGTGGCGCTTGCCGCGGTACGGATATGCCTCGCGCAGCACACCTTCGCGGGTCATGCCGAGCCGCTCGGCCACCGCGACACTGCGGGTGTTGGCGGAGGAAGCGATCCACTCCACCCGGTGCATGCCCCGTACGCCGATGGCCCAGTCGATCAGCTTCCGTGACGCCCGGGTCACGAGGCCCCGGCCCTCCGCGGCGGCCTCCAGCCAGCAGCCGATCTCGCAGTTACCGGCCTCCGCCTCGAACATCCGGAACAGGACGCCGCCCACCAGCGTGCCGTCCAGCCAGATGCCGTAGAGCCGGCCGGTGTCGGCAGCCTGCTTGTCGGCGTACCGCTGGAGCAGCGCCCGTGCGGAGGTGAGGTCGGTGGCGGCCGCGGCGAACGGGATCCAGGGATCGACCAGGGCGCGTGCCCGGTCCATGTGGGCCAGGAACTCCTCGGCCTGCCAGGGCTCGAGCGGGCGAAGTTCCGCACCGTCCTCCCCCAGTGACACCCTGAACACAGCGGCTCTCCTCGTCGTCGAGACGTCTTCGGTGGACGCGCTGAGCGAAGGGCCGGCGTCGTCGGTGCGTTCCCCCGGGATTTTCGCACGTGGTGCGGTGCGGTCCGGCGGCTCGACACCGATGCTTGACTTCGCCCGTTTTCGTCGTACGGCCGCCGCCTCCCGCCACGTCAGCCGGAGACGCCCGCTCTGCCGTTCTCGATGTGGCCCATCAGCCGGCGCCGGAAGGAGCCCGCCTCGTCGGACGTCACCTCGAGGTCGTACCAGCCGTGGGCGTCGGCCGCCGAATGCACGACCGTGCGGCTGCGTCCCGGCTTCACCTTGACCGTGCGGGTCCAGTCCCGCAGGTCGGCCTCGTCCACGTACCCGAGGGGCCGCACGGTGTAGGTCAGCGTGCGCCTGCCATGGTTGCGCAGCGTGAGATGCAGGTCCCGCTCGTGGGCGTCGATGCGGGAGGAGAGTTCCGCGGCACCGTCGGACGCTCCTTCGAACTCCCGCCGGAACCCGTTCGGGCCGGTGACCGTGAAGAGGTACCCCTCACCGGTCAGCGGCACCGTCCACCGTGCCGTGCCCCTGACATCCCGGTGCTGCGGAGCGGGGAACTCCCGCGCGTACGGGTAGAGCGTGAAGTGCGCGGAGGACTTGCCGGTGTTGCTGAGGTCCAGCCGCAGCCCGGCGTCCACGCGCTTCGCCTGTGCGTCGGGCTGGTAGGGCAGGGGCCGGGCCGGGCGGGCACCCGCCTCCTGGACGGGCATGTGCTGGACGGCCGGCGGCTTCGGCTGCCAGCGTCCGCCGAACGGCGGGATCGCGGCGGGGGGCTCAGTCTCCGGCTGCCGCCGCGCACGGGTGAAGTCGAAAGCCGAGGTGAGGTCGCCGGCGACCTGCCGCCGCCAGTCACCGATGTTCGGTTCCCTCACCCCCGTCCAGCGCTCCAGGAAGCGGATCACGGAGGTGTGGTCGAAGACCTCGGAGCACACGTATCCGCCGACCGACCACGGGGAGACGACCAGCAGCGGGACCCGCACGCCGAGCCCTGTGGGCCTGCCCTCCCAGTGCTCCTCGGTCACCTCCGCGGGAGCGACCGGCGGCGGCACGTGGTCGAAGAATCCGTCGTTCTCGTCGTAGTTGACGAGGACGACGGTGCGCCGCCACACATCGGGGTTCCTGCCGAGTGCGTCAAGGACCTTGTAGACGATCGTCGCGCTGTGCGCCGGCGAGGAGACACTCGGGTGCTCGGAGTCCACCGCCGACGGGACCAGGTAGGAGACCTCGGGCAGCGTCCCCGCCGCCACGTCCTTGGCGAACTCGTCGGCGAGGGTGCCCGTTTCCACCCGGCGCAGCCCCCGCTCGAACAGACTGCGCTCGGCCGCCGTCAGGGCGGCGACGCCCTCGTCGAGCAGGCCCAGCAGCCGCTCCCGCTCGGCGTCCCCGTCCGCGTCGCGCACGGTGGCGTAGAAGGACTCCATGTAGGTGTGGCCGTCGGTCCTCGCCAGTGCCTTGCGGGCGATTTTCTTGAAGGTGGCGAAGAACTCGATCTGGTTGTCGGTGAAGTTCTCCCACTCGGTGTACGTCTTCCAGCTCCGCCCGGCCTTCTCCAGCCGCTCGGCATACGTGCCCCAGTCGTATCCGGGGTGGGTGCTCTCGTCGTACGCGTCGTTGCCCACAGCCCGCCTGCCGTCGGGCTCGTTGCCCGTCCTGCCGCTCCACAGGTGGTTGCGGTTCGGGCTGGTGGAGGTGTGGATCGAGGAGTGGTAGGCGTCGCAGACCGTGAAGGTGTCGGCGAGTTCGTAGTGCAGCGGGATGTCGCCGCGATCGTAGTACGCCATGGTCGCGGCGGTCTTCGCGGTGACCCAGCCGTTCATCCAGCCGCCGGCCCATGCCTTGGCGCCACCGCTCCATGAGTGGTCGAGGGCGCCGATGTACTGCAGGTCCTCCTTCTGCGCATCTGCGGCCCCGCGCACGGGGAACGGCAGCACGGTCGCGCCCAGAGGTCCAGGCTGCTCGAAGACGGACCGGCCGGAGGGAAGTTCGATCGCGTTCCGGTCACCGAAGCCGCGTACTCCGCGCAGGGTTCCGAAGTAATGATCGAAGGAACGGTTCTCCTGCATCAGGATCACCACGTGCTCGATGGCGTCCAGCCCCGCACCACCGGACCGCTCGGCGGCGGGCTGCGCGGCGATCGCCGCCCGGAGCGACGGGGGCAGGAACGATCCCGCCGCCGCGGCGCCGAGAGCACCGCTCCCGAGCGCGAAGAGCCGCCGCCGTGACATGTCCGTGGTCAAGTGAGCCTCCCGATTCCGTATCTACGGCTGGAAGCTAGTCACGCCGGGTGGCTTCGGGAAGACCGCCGTACGGCCTGACGGTGAACGTCCTGCAGGCCGTCGCGGGCAGTCCGGTGGGAGGGGCCGGGCAGAGCGAAGGGGCGGTGCACCCGACCAACGGGTGCACCGCCCCCAGGACGTGGCGGGATCAGCCTTCGACGCCGAGCTTTTCCAGGATCAGCTCACGGACGCGGGCCGCGTCCGCCTGACCGCGGGTGGCCTTCATGACCGCGCCGACGAGCGCACCGGCCGCGGCGACCTTGCCGCCGCGGATCTTGTCGGCGATCGCCGCGTTGCCCGCGATGGCCTCGTCGACAGCCGTACCCAGCGCGCCCTCGTCCGAGACGACCTTCAGGCCGCGCTTCTCGACGACGGTGTCCGGGTCGCCCTCGCCCGCGAGGACGCCCTCGAGGACCTGGCGCGCCAGCTTGTCGTTGAGGTCGCCGGAGGCGACGAGCTCCGCCACCCGGGCGACCTGCGCCGGGGTGACCGGCAGCTCGTCCAGGCTGCGGCCGGTCTCGTTGGCGTTACGGGCGAGCTCACCCATCCACCACTTGCGGGCCTGGTCGGAGGGAGCACCCTCGTCCGTCGTTGCGACGATCAGGTCGACCGCGCCCGCGTTGAGGATGGACTGCATGTCGTGCTCGTTGACACCCCACTCCTCCTTAAGCCGCTTGCGGCGCAGCCGGGGAAGCTCGGGAAGCTCCTTGCGGAGCTCCTCGACCCAGTCCCGGGAAGGGGCGACCGGCACCAGGTCCGGCTCGGGGAAGTAGCGGTAGTCCTCGGCGTTGTCCTTGATGCGGCCGGCCGTGGTGGAGCCGTCCTCCTCGTGGAAGTGCCGGGTTTCCTGCACGATCGTCCCGCCGGAGTTCAGCACCGCGGCGTGACGCTGGATCTCGAAACGGGCGGCACGCTCGACGGAGCGCAGCGAGTTGACGTTCTTCGTCTCGGAGCGCGTGCCGAACTTCTCGGTGCCGTGGGGGCGCAGCGACAGGTTGACGTCGCAGCGCATCTGGCCCATCTCCATCCGGGCGTCCGAGACGCCGAGCGCCTTGATGAGCTCGCGGAGCTCGGCGACGTACGCCTTGGCGACCTCGGGGGCGCGCTCTCCCGCTCCCTCGATCGGCTTGGTGACGATCTCGATGAGCGGGATGCCCGCGCGGTTGTAGTCGAGCAGCGAGTGGGAGGCGCCGTGGATACGGCCGGTGGCACCGCCGACGTGCGTCGACTTTCCGGTGTCCTCCTCCATGTGGGCACGCTCGATCTGCACGCGGAAGATCTCGCCGTCCTCCAGCTGGACGTCCAGATAACCGTTGAAGGCGATCGGCTCGTCGTACTGGGAGGTCTGGAAGTTCTTCGGCATGTCCGGATAGAAGTAGTTCTTCCGGGCGAAGCGGCACCACTCGGCGATCTCGCAGTTCAGCGCGAGCCCGATCTTGATGGCGGACTCGACGCCGATCTCGTTGACGACCGGGAGAGCGCCCGGCAGCCCGAGGCAGACCGGGCAGGTCTGCGAGTTGGCGTCCTGCTTGAGCTCCGTGGAGCACCCGCAGAACATCTTGGTCTTGGTGCCGAGCTCCACATGGACCTCGAGGCCCATGACGGGGTCGTACGTCGCGAGGGCATCCTCGTACGACTCCAGGTCGATGACAGTCACGATGAAACTTTCCCTCTCAGCCCAGCAGGACGTCGTCGTCGCCGAGACGCTTGAGCTCGCGGTAGAGGATCGCGAGTCCGGTCACGATCGCGGCGGCGGATACGGCGGCGTCGATCAGCCGCAGCGTGTCGTTGTCCTCGCGGGCCATCCTCGCCTGCTTGACGACGCTGAGCGCGCCGAAGGCGGTGGTGCCCAGGGACACGTACACGCCGGACTTGGACTTCTTGAAGTTCTTGGCCTTCTTAGCCATTGCGCTCATAGTGACGGAGCCTCCTCAAGCAGCGGGTGCCCCCACTTTTCCACGAAAGCGGCCTCGACGGCTGCTCCGACCTTGTACAGCCGGTCGTCCTTCATGGCGGGGGCGATGATCTGCAGTCCGACCGGCAGGCCGTCCTCCGGGGCCAGGCCGCAGGGCAGCGACATGGCGGAGTTGCCGGCGAGGTTGGTCGGAATGGTGCACAGGTCCGCGAGGTACATCGCCATCGGGTCGTCGGCGCGCTCGCCGATGGGAAAGGCGGTGGTGGGCGTCGTCGGCGAGACGATGACGTCCACCTGCTCGAACGCCTTCTCGAAGTCCTGGGTGATGAGGGTGCGGACCTTCTGCGCCGAGCCGTAGTACGCGTCGTAGTAGCCGGAGCTGAGCGCGTACGTGCCGAGGATGATGCGGCGCTTGACCTCGTCGCCGAAGCCGGCCTCGCGGGTGAGTGCGGTGACGTCCTCGGCGGAGCGCGTGCCGTCGTCGCCGACCCGCAGGCCGTAACGCATGGCGTCGAAGCGCGCCAGGTTCGAGGAGCACTCGGACGGCGCGATCAGGTAGTACGCCGAAAGAGCGAGGTCGAAGGACGGGCAGTCCAGCTCGACGATCGTCGCGCCGAGGGACTTGAGCAGCTCGACCGACTCGTTGAACCGCTGGACTACCCCGGCCTGGTAGCCCTCGCCCGAGAACTGCTTGACCACACCGACGCGCATGCCCTCCACGGAGCCGTTGCGCGCGGCCTCGACGACCGGCGGGACCGGCGCGTCGATGGACGTCGAGTCCAGCGGGTCGTGTCCGCCGATGACCTCGTGGAGCAGCGCCGCGTCCAGGACCGTACGGGCACAGGGGCCGCCCTGGTCGAGGGAGGACGAGAAGGCGACCATGCCGTAGCGGGAGACGCCGCCGTAGGTGGGCTTGACACCGACGGTGCCGGTGACGGCGGCGGGCTGGCGAATGGAGCCTCCGGTGTCCGTGCCGATGGCGAGCGCCGCCTCGAAGGAGGCGAGCGCGGCGGAGGAGCCGCCGCCGGAGCCTCCCGGGATGCGGGTGAGGTCCCAGGGGTTCCCGGTGGGGCCGTAGGCGCTGTTCTCGGTGGAGGACCCCATGGCGAACTCGTCCATGTTGGTCTTGCCGAGGATGACGACGTCGGCCGCCTTCAGCTTCTTGGTGAGGGTCGCGTCGTACGGCGGGACCCAGCCCTCGAGGATCTTCGAACCGACCGTGGTCGGCATGTCCTGCGTGGTGAAGATGTCCTTGAGCGCGAGCGGGACGCCGGCCAGCGGGCCGAGCTTCTCGCCCGCCTCACGCTTGGCGTCGACGGCGCGGGCCTGCGCGAGCGCGCCTTCACGGTCGATGTGCAGGAAGGCGTGGACCTTCTCGTCGATGGCGTCGATCCGGGCCAGGTGGGCCTCGGTGACCTCGACGGCCGTCAGCTCGCCGGAGGCGATCTTCGCGGCGATCTGGGCCGCGGTGAGCTTGATGATGGTGCTGATGTCCGTCATGGCTGTTAGTCCTCCCCCAGGATCTGCGGCACCTTGAAACGCTGCTGCTCCTGGGCCGGGGCGCCGGAAAGCGCCTGCTCGGGGGTGAGCGACGGACGGACCTCGTCCGCGCGCATGACATTGGTCAGCGGCAGCGGGTGGGAGGTCGGCGGTACGTCTTGGTCGGCGACCTCGGAGACGCGGGCGACCGCGCCGATGATGTCGTCGAGCTGACCGGCGAAGTGCTCGAGCTCTTCGCCCTTCAGCTCCAGACGCGCCAGCCGGGCGAGGTGGGCGACCTCCTCGCGCGTGATGCCAGGCATGCAGCGATCCTCAGGGTTTGGTGTGTGGTTTTGGCCCAATCCTATGGGGTCACCGGACACCTCTGTGGCGAGTGGATCGCGCCCGTCCGCCGATTACGGACAAAAAGCCCGTCAGGCACCCCTTCGCCCCGCACCGCCGGGGGCGTCAGGCCGTGGCCGGGCCGGGATTCAGCGCACGCCCCGCAGCCCTCGGCGCCGGCTCGGGTGCCGCCGGCGCGGCCGCGGCCTCCCGCTCCGCCGGCCGCCGCCAGCCGTGCTCGCCGCGCGCCCGCAGCCAGGCCGTCGTCTCCTGCGGCGGCATCGCGGCGGCCACCAGCCACCCCTGGACCGCGTCGCAGCTCAGGTCCCGCAACCGCTCCCAGGTCTCGTCGTCCTCGACGCCCTCGGCGACGACGATCAGCCCGAGTGAGTGGGCCAGGTCGATGGTGCAGCGGACGATCTCGGCGTCCTCGTTGTCGACCGCCAGCCGTGCCACGAACGACCGGTCGATCTTGAGTTCGCTGACCGGCAGCTTCCGCAGATGGACGAGGGAGGAGTAGCCGGTGCCGAAGTCGTCGAGCGACATCTTCACCCCGTGCCCGGTCAGCGCCGCCAGGGTGTCGGCGGCCCGCTGCGGGTCCTCCAGCAGGACGTGCTCGGTTATCTCCAGTTGCAGCGCCCCGGCCGGGACGCCGTGCCGGGCGAGGCGTGCGGCGACGCTGCCCGCGAAGCCGGGGGTGTGGACATCGCGCGGTGAGACGTTGACCGCGACGGGAACGAACAGCCCCTGCGCCCGCCACCGGGCCACCTGGGCCAGCGCCGTCTCCAGTACGTACTCGGTGAGGTGGGGCATCAGCCCGGAGGACTCCGCGATCGCGATGAACTCGTCCGGGGGGACCCTGCCGCGCTCCGGATGCACCCAGCGCACCAGCGCTTCGAGGCCGGCCACCTGGCCGTCGAACCGGACCTTGGGCTGGTAGTGGAGTTCCACCTCGCGGGCGTCGAGGGCCCGGCGGAGATCGCCCAGCAGGCCGAGCCGGTCCGGGGTGTTGCTGTCCCGCTTGGACTCGTAGACCTCCACACCCGTACGGTCCCGCTTGGCCTGGTACATGGCCACGTCGGCCCGCCTGAGCAGACCTTCGGCGTCCAGCGCGTGGTCGGGGTGGACAGCGACCCCCGCGCTCGCCTCCAGCACCAGTGTGAGCCCGTCGAGGTCGAGGGGCGAGGAGAGTTCGGCGACCAGATGACGGGCGATGCGCTGGGCGCTGGTGGCCGAGTCCGCGGTCGGCAGCAGCACGGCGAACTCGTCGCCGCCGAGCCGCGCGGCCTCCGCACCTCGCGGCAGGGCGAGCCGCAGGCGCTCCGCTATCTGGAGCAGGAGCCGGTCCCCGGCGAGATGGCCGAGGGTGTCGTTGACGGCCCGGAAGCGGTCGAGGTCGATGAGGACGAGCGCGGACCTGGTGCCCGTGCCGTCGGCCTCCTCGAGCGCCGTCCACGTCCTCTCCAGGAGCCACTGCCGGTTGGGCAGTCCGGTGAGTGGGTCCCTCAGCTGCTCCTCGGCCCGTGCGCGGGCGATATAGAGCGTGGAGTCCAGGGCGATCAGCGGGACGGCGAAGAGCGGCAGCAGCACGGGCTTGACCGATGCCACCACACAGATCAGCGGGGCGATGCCGAGCAGGGCGACCGCGACGAGACCCTGCCGCAGCAGTGCGGTGCGCGCGATCGTGGGCAGCCCGCCGCTCTGGGACGCCCTGGCGTACCAGAGCAGGAAGCGGGTGACGAGGAGATACGTGCCGGCGGCGAGCAGTACTACCGGTAAGGCCTCGATGCCCCAGTGGAGGGGCCGCCAGGGCGTCTCGACGCTCGGCACCTCGCCGAAGGCGGACAGGACGAGCGCGGCCGCCCCGATGCCGAGCATGTCCACGGCCCCGTGCAGCAGCCCCTGCCGCCACCGGTGGCGCCTGGCCGTTCCGACGAGCACCACGACGACGAGGCTGACCAGCCCGGCGGCCACCCAGCCGTAGAGCAGCAGGACGGAAAGGGTGAGGGCGGCGCCGGAGCCGGTGCCACCCCACCAGCGGTCGCGCCCGAGGGCGACCAGATGGACCACGATGATTCCGGTGAGCAGGGCGAGCGACCAGCCCGCGGTGCCGGCGGGGAACAGTGCGTGGCCGTCGTGGAACGTCCGGTAGAAGCCGGTCGCGAGCTGCACCGCGGCGACCGCCACGACGACGGCACCCACTTTGGACGTGAGGCCCACGAAACCTTGCAGCCGCGACACCGGTGCGGCGCTCTCGGTCGGTTTCATTCCGTCCCTCTCACAGCCGGCGGTGCCGATGTCCCATGGTGGCCCCCGCTCCCATGCCACCACGACCCGAATCCCATCATGCGGCCGGGCACGGCAGGTGCTCGTTCAACAGTAGGCCGACGAGGGCCTCCACGGGCAGCGCTCTGCAGGTCTTGCCCGAATGCGGTCCTGACTCTCCTCACCGTCTGATAAGCGCCGAACGGGTGATGCGGGCAGGAGCGGAGCGGGTCTCCCGGTTCCTCTGTCGTCCGCCTCGTCCGCTTCCTTCCCTCCTCGCTCATGACCACGCGTCACCACCGTCTCGATCGCGCGTCGATCGCGCCTCGGTCACGCGTCGGTCACGACTCGGCGGGGACAGCGGCTTCCCGGGCCGCGTCCGGCCCCTGTTCGAGGAGTACGGCGAAGCCCTCCTCGTCGAGGACGGGCACCTTCAGCTGCATCGCTTTGTCGTACTTCGATCCCGGGTTGTCGCCCACCACCACGAAGGAGGTCTTCTTCGACACGGAACCGGTGACCTTCGCCCCGCGGCTCTGGAGCGCGTCCTTGGCGCCGTCCCTCGTGTGCGCGGTCAGCGTGCCGGTGACCACGACGGTGAGTCCCTCCAGCGGCCGCGGGCCCTCGTTCTCGCCCACGCCCTCGTCCTCCATCCGGACCCCGGCCTCCCGCCACTTGCGCAGGATCTCGCGGTGCCAGTCCTCGGCGAACCACTGCTTGACCGACGCGGCGATGATGGGGCCCACCCCGTCGGCCGCGGCCAGCTCCTCCTCGGACGCCTCGTCGATCCGGTCGACGGACCGGAACTGCCGGGCCAGCTCGACGGCGGCCACCGGTCCCACGTGCCGGATCGAGAGGCCCGTGAGGATCCGGGCGAGCGGGGCCTGTCTGGCCGCCGCGATGCCCTCCAGCATGCCGAGCGCGTTCTTCTTCGGCTCCCCCTGCTGGTTGGCGAAAACCGTGGCGATCTTCTCCTCGCCCGTCTTCGGGTCACGCTTGGGCAGTCCGCTGTCCGCGTCCAGGACGTACGCACGGATCGGGAGCAGCTGCTCCACCGTCAGGCCGAAGAGACCCCCCTCGTCCAGCAGCGGTGGCGCGGCGGGCTCCAGCGGCTTGGTCAGGGCGGCGGCGGCCACATACCCGAAGTGGTCGATGTCCAGGCACTTACGGCTGGCCAGATAGGCCAGGCGCTCCCGCAACTGGGCGGGGCAGGAGCGGGCGTTGGGGCAGCGGAGGTCGATGTCGGCCTCCTTCATGGGGCGCAGCGCCGTCCCGCACTCGGGGCACTCGGACGGCATGACGAACTCCCGCTCGCTGCCGTCGCGCAGATCGACCACCGGGCCGAGGATCTCCGGGATGACGTCGCCCGCCTTGCGGAGCACCACCGTGTCACCGATGAGGACGCCCTTGGCCTTCACCACGTTCTGGTTGTGCAAGGTGGCGAATTCGACCTCTGATCCCGCCACCTCGACCGGTTCGACCTGGGCGTACGGCGTGACCCGGCCGGTGCGTCCGACGCCGACCCGGATGTTGACCAGCTTGGTGTTGACCTCCTGCGGAGCGTACTTCCAGGCGATCGCCCAGCGCGGCGCGCGCGAGGTGGAACCCAGCCTGCCCTGGAGCGGGATCTCGTCGAGCTTGATGACGACGCCGTCGATCTCGTGCTCGACGGACTGGCGGTTCTCGCCGAAGTGGGCGATGAACTCCCGTACCTCGTCGAGGGATTCGACCACCTTGTTGTGCTTGGCGGTCGGCAGGCCCCATTCCCTCAGCAGGTCGTAGGCCTGGGAGAGCCGGTCGATGTCGAAGCCCTCTCGGGCGCCGATGCCGTGCACCACCATGTGGAGCGGGCGGGTCGCGGTGACCTTCGGGTCCTTCTGCCGAAGCGATCCGGCCGCCGCGTTGCGCGGGTTCGCGAAGGGCTTGTCGCCGGCCTCGACCAGCCGGGCGTTGAGCCCCTCGAAGGCCTCCATGGGGAAGAAGACCTCGCCGCGGATCTCGACGAGCGCGGGGACGCGGTCGCCCGTGAGGCGGAGGGGGATGTCGGCGATCGTACGGACGTTGGGGGTGATGTCCTCCCCTGTGCGCCCGTCACCGCGGGTCGACGCGCGGGTCAGCCTCCCGTGCTCGTAGGTGAGGTTGACGGCGAGACCGTCCACCTTGAGTTCGCACAGGAAGTGGTACCCGCCTCTGCCCACGTCCTTGGC
This sequence comes from Streptomyces sp. NPDC002911, assembly GCF_053591835.1. Lineage (NCBI taxonomy): Bacteria > Bacillati > Actinomycetota > Actinomycetes > Kitasatosporales > Streptomycetaceae > Streptomyces > Streptomyces sp. NPDC002911. The sequence goes on from NZ_JBSFUO010000001.1 coordinate 21,218, forward strand.
CACCCGCTCGGCCCAGGCCGCGAGCTCCAGATCGTCGAAGGCGTTGTCCAGGGACAGCAGACGCTCGCGGTGCTCGACGGACGTGAATTCCGTGGTGTACGGGCCGGCGACCTTCTGGGTCGGCGAGTCCGGTGTGCGCAGCTCGGGGTGCTCGTCCTCGATGGCCTCCAGCGCGCGCATCTGCCGGTCGAACTCGGCGTCGTCGATGACGGGCTGGTCCTTCACGTAATACCGGAAGCGGTGCTCCTCGATCTGCTCGGCGAGGAGTGCGTGCTGTTCCTGCACCTCCGCCGGCACACCGGTCAGCTGCTGCGCCTGCTCTTCGCCGGCCATCGTCCCGTTACCTCCCGTTGCCCCACTGCCCACACCGACCGTTACTCAGGGTTGTCCGCGAGCGACCTCGCGGCCCGGGCGCAGTGGGCGAGCGCGGCGCGCGCGTACGCGGGCGACGCCCCCGCCAGCCCGCAGGACGGGGTGATCACGACGGACTCGGCGAGAGTCCCCGGATTCAGCCCCAGCCTGCTCCACAACGTCCTGACCTCCTTGACGCTACCGCCCGGGTCCGACAATGGGGTCGAGGCGGCGTCGAGGCCGGGAACCACGCCGAGGAAGAGCTGGGTACCGCCTTCGACGGCTTCCCCGATCGCCTCCTCCTCACGCTCGGTGAGCAGGGAGAAGTCGAAGGAGACCGCGCCCGCCCCGGTACGGCGCAGCAACGCGAAGGGCACCTCGGGAGCACACGAGTGGACGACCGTCGGACCCCCGCCGTTGACCGCCAGCAGGTCGCGCAGGGTCCCCTCGACGACTTGGCGGTCCACGGCACGGTAGGTGCGGTAGCCGCTCGCCGACCTGACCCGCCCCAGCAGTACGGCAGTCAGGGAAGGTTCGTCGAGCTGGAGCACCACCTCGGCACCGGGCACCCGGCGCCGCACCTCCGCGAGGTGCGAGCGCAGTCCCTCGGCCAGCGAGCCCGCCAGGTCGCGGCAGGCCCCCGGGTCGCCGAGCATGGCCTCGCCGCCCCGCAGTTCCAGTCCCGCCGCGAGGGTCCAGGGTCCGACGGCCTGGACCTTGAGCAGTCCCTCGTACCCCTGGGTGAACTCCTCCAGCGCGTCGAGGTCCTCGCCGAGCCAGGAGCGGGCCCGGCGGGTGTCGCGTCCGGGGCGGTCGCTGACCCGCCAGCCGCTGGGCTCGACATGGCCGTACATCTCGACGAGCAGACCGATGGTCCGCCCGGTCATGTCCGCGCCGGGGCCCCGCGCCGGCAGTTCCGCCAGGTACGGCATGCCCTGGCCGTCGGCGAAGGACCCGGTGACGGTTCTGGCCGCCTCCCGGGCGTCTCCCCCCGGCATGGAACCGATGCCGGTGGCTGCACTCGTGCTGAACCCGCTCTTCTCGCTCACACGGGAAGCCTACGGGCCCGGGGCGCGGGCTCTCAGCGGCCGGGGCGGACCGTCAGGTCGTTGATCTCGGCGTCCCGCGGCAGGTCGAGGGCCAGCAGGATCGTGGTGGCCACCGACTCCGGGTCGATCCAGCGCGAGGCGTCGTACTCCTTGCCTTCCTGCTGGTGGACCTTGGCCTGCATGGGGCTGGCGGTGCGGCCCGGGTAGACGGAGGTGACCCGGACGCCGTTGCCGTGCTCCTCGTGGCGCAGCGCGTCGGCGAGCGCCTTGAGCCCGTGCTTGCTCGCGGCGTACGCGCCCCATTCGGCGTGCGCCGCGAGCCCGGCGCCGGAGTTCACGAAGACGACGTGGCCCTGGGCGACACGCAGCTGCGGCAGGAGCAGACGCGTCAGCTCGGCCGGGGAGACCAGGTTGGCGTTGAGCTGGAAGTGCCAGGCCTTGGGGGTGAGGTCGCCGACCGTGCCGAGTTCGACCACGCCCGCGATGTGCAGCAGCGAGTCGAGACGTTCGGGCATCGGCTGCTGCCCGAACGCCCAGGAGAGCCGGTCCGGGTTGCCGAGGTCGCCGACGAGCGTGCGGGCTCCGGGGTGCATCGCGGCCAGTTCCTTGGCGCGTCCCGCGTCCCGGGCCAGCAGCACGAGCTCGTCGCCTCGCTCCAGGAGACGGCGGGCGACAGCCGCGCCGATGCCGGAACCGGCGCCGGTGATGAGATGAGTAGGCATGCCCTCATGCTCGCATCACTGCAGGCCGGCCGACTCCTCCAGGTAGGCCAGCGCCCCTACGCCGTCCTTGGCGAAGAAGACCAGATCGGTGAGCGGGACCGGCAGGAAGCCCTCGTCCTCCATCCGCTGGAACTGCTGACGCAGGCCGTCGTAGAACCCGGCGGTGTTCAGCAGGACGACGGGCTTGGTGTGCTTGCCGTGCTTCTTCAGCTCCAGGATCTCCGTCGCCTCGTCGAGCGTCCCCGTCCCGCCCACCATGATCACGATCGCGTCGGACTTCTCCAGGAGCAGCGCCTTGCGCTCGGCCAGGTCCTCGGCGATCACCATCTCGTCGGCGTTCGTCCGCGCCTTCGCCGCCAGGAAGTCCACCGACACCCCGACCAGCCGCCCGCCGGACTCCTGCACGCCGTCGGCGACGATCTTCATCAGCCCGCTCTCCGACCCGCCCCAGACCAGGGTGTGCCCGCCCCGGCCCAGCAGTTCGGCGAATTCACGGGCGGGCACGGTGTAGCGGTCGTCGAGGTCGGCGGCGGAGAGGAAGACACAGATGTTCATGCGGACACCGTACGACCGGGTCCACGGCGCGGGAAGAAAGCGGCCTCCTCCACGGCTGAACCGGGTATGACCTCCACCACAGGACACACGATCACCGTCGAACCCGCCGCCGTGCATGTGCGTGCGGTGCACGACGGGCAGGTGCTCGCCGAGAGCCGCCGCCCGCTGGTGCTGCGCGAGACGGGCTGTCCCGACCGGTACTACCTGCCGCCCGGGGATGTCCGTACCGACCTGCTGACGGCCTCGGACACCCGCACGCACTGCCCGTTCAAGGGAGACGCGTCGTACTGGTCGCTGCCCGGTGCGGCCGACCTCGTCTGGGCCTACCCGGAGCCCAGGGAGAACGTCGCCGCGATCAAGGATCACTTCTGTTTCTACGCCACGGAAGTCGTCCCTGACTGACCGTCGAAAAACTTTCCCTACTCAGCGATGAGTTCCGTGGGGCACGGCAGTCCACCTTCACATGGACAAGACTCTCTCCCGTGACGGCACGTCGATCGCGTATCGCCGCCACGGCGACGGGCCGCCGGTGATCCTGGTCGGCGGCGCCCTGAGCACCGCGGCGGACGAGGCACCGCTGGCCGCTCTGCTGGCCCCGCTTTTCACGGTCGTCACGTACGACCGACGGGGACGCGGGGCGAGCGGCGACGGCGGGCCGTACACCCCCCGCCGCGAGATCGAGGACTTGGCGGCGGTCGCGGCCGCCACGGGCGGTAGCGTCTCGCTGTTCGGCATGCTGTCGGGTGGGGCGCTGGCCCTCGAGGCGGCGGCTGCGGGGCTGCCGGTGGATCTGCTCGCGGTCTACGAACCGCCGTACAGCCCCGGTGCCGACGGCCTCCTGCACAAGTCGCGCTGCACCGCGCGACTGCACCGGCTGCTGGCGAACGGTGACAGGGGCGGCGCCGTGGAGCTGTACCTGTCCCGCACCGGAGTCCCGCAGGAGACGATCACCCGCATGCGCCGGGCCCCGCTGTGGGCCGGCCTCGAAGCGGTGGCCCACACCCTCGCGTACGACGACGCGCTGCTGGGCGACGGCTCGGTCCCGTCCGGGAGACTCGGGTCGGTCACCGCCCGTACCCTGGTGGTGACCGGTGGTTCCAGCACGGCACAGGCTCACGAGACGACCTTCGCCCTCGCAGCCGCGATCCCCCGGGCCCGGCACCGCACGCTGACCGGCCAGACCCGCGAACTGGCGCCGCACTCGATCGCGCCGGTGCTGGCGGACTTCTTCGCCAGGGACGTGTTCGCGCGCCAGGCGTCCTGAACCGCCCCGCGCAGCCACGCCCGTACAGGGGTCGGACGTGACCGCGCGGGGTTCGCACGGGGACGTACCCCGGCGCGCCTTGATGTCCGGGGTGACCAGGAGAAGACTTGGGAGCGGGGTGAGAGGCAGGGAACGAACGCCAGACCGTTGACACAGTCGGGGGCCAGGAGGCTTCGCATGTTCACCCACCGGCTAGGACGTGACGTCACCGTCCTCAACGACTGCCTGCCCATACCCGGAATCGGCTTCCTGACGGTGAATTCTTTCGTGCTGCACGCCGCTGAGCCCGTCGTTGTGGACACCGGGCTCAGCCTGCCCGACCGCGGCTTCATGGACGCGCTCGGATCCGTCGTCGCCGTCGACGACGTGCGGTGGATCTGGCTGACCCATCCGGACCGCGACCACACCGGGGCGCTGTTCGACCTCCTCGCCGCCTCCCCCGAGGCCCGGGTGGTGACCACCTTCCTGGGTGCGGGAATCATGTCGACCGAACGCCCACTGCCGATGGACCGGGTCTACCTGCTCAATCCCGGGCAGAGCCTCGACGTGGGCGACCGGACGCTGGTCGGTTTCCGGCCGCCGCTGTTCGACAACCCGGCGACCGTGGGTTTCTTCGACACCGCCACACGCACCTGCTTCAGCTCCGACTGCTTCGGGGCGCCCATGCCCAGCGTCGACCTGGCCAGCTGTGACGATGTGGCGACCGTCCCAGCGGACGACCTCCGGGCCGGTCAGCTCCTGTGGGCGACGGTCGACAGTCCCTGGGTACACCTGATCGACCCCGTGGCGCTCCTCGGCTCGGCCGGACCGCTGCGCGCGATGGAGCCCGAGCGCATCCTCAGCACCCACCTGCCGCCCTCCACGGGGCGCGGGCCGGAGTTCCTCGACATGCTCGCCGCCGCACCGGGGGCCGACCCGTTCATCGGCCCGGACCAGCACGGCCTGGAGCAGATGCTGGCCGGCTTCGAGCCCCCGGGCGCACCGGCCGCCGCGACGTAGCCGTCGGCCCACGACGGGGACCCGGCGGCATCAGTGACCGGTTCGGGAGCTCTACCAAGTCCTGCACCCCGGGACCGAGACGGTTGTCGCACCGCGCTCACACCCGTACGGAGGACGGTCCGGTTCCGCCTCCCGCTCCAAACCCGTAAGCGCACTCTTCCGGGGCGGACGTCACCGCACCGCTCCACGCCACAGTTTCGGCTCAGCCTCCGCGAACAGCTCCTCGCGCGCGTCGGCGTCCGGCAGCACGAGCCGTACCTCCCGCCGGAAGGCCGCGCCGTGACCGGCGGCACGCAGGTGGCAGAGTTCGTGGACCAGGACGAGATCCACCAGGGGCGGAGGAAGCTGCAGCACCGCCCAGTGCACCATGATGCCGCCGTCCTGCCCCAGGGCTCCCCATCGGGGTCCGAGGTCAAAGGCCTCGACCGAGGGTACGGGCAGCCCAACGCGTGACGCCGTACTCACGCTGTCGCCTTCTCCTCCTGCCAGGACAGTTCGCGGGCGATCTCCCCCGCGCTGACTCGGGGCACACCGCCGTACCGGCCGCGCAGATAGCCGCGCTCCAGGTTCTCGCCGTCCTTCGGATGGGCGGCGGTCAGCGGATAGAGCTCTGTCGCGCCCGACCGGTCCTTGGCCGCGATCCAGACCTGGTCCCGGCCGAGCGGCCGGTCCAGCACCTCGCTGCCCAACAGGGTGGCGTCGTGCGTCGTGAAGATCAGCTGTGCGTTCCGCGGGTTGGCCATCGGGTCCTGGAAGATCCGTACGACCTCTGCCGCCAGCGTCGGGTGCAGGCTGGAGTCCAGCTCGTCCACGAGCAGCACCGCCCCCTTGTCGAGCACCGTGAGCATCGGTCCCAGGAAGGCGAACCAGGCGTGCGTGCCGAACGACTCCTCGGTGAGGAAGTCCAGCGGGGTCTCGTTACCGTCCGCTGTGCGGTGCCTGAGCCTGACGGCACCGGACTCCTGGTCGATGTCCATGCCGGTGACACCGAGGTCGGCGACAGCCAGCAGGTTCATGACGCGCTCGCGGTACCCCTCGTCCGCGCCCCGCTCGATGAGCTCCTGCGTCCACCTGGTCCGGTGCTCGACGTCCGCGCCGGGTGTCACGAGCCACAGGTTGTCCAGGAACCATCGGTGCAGCGCGGAAAGCTGCGGGTCGTTCAGTGTGGCGGCGGTGGACAGGAACAGCGCATCCGGGCGGGTGAGCGCCACCAGGTCCGCACGGCGGCCCTTGAAGCCCTCGCCCTCGAAGACGAACTCCCCGCCTTCGCTTTCGGGGCGCCCTGCCTCCCGGTCGAACCAGATCTCGCGTCTGCCCTGCGGGTAGGCGTGCAGCCACTCGGCCTCGACACGCTCGTCCGAGAGCTCGAAACCGTACGTGAACCGCGTGCGGCTGCGTCCCAGAGTGAGGTCCACCTCGTAGAGGCTGGTCTCCTCCGCGTAAGCGGGGGCAAGCTTGAACGGCTTCCGGGGGACCCCGGGTGTCTTAGCCCAGTCGGCGAACGAGGTACGGACGGCGGCTCGCATGTCCCGCAGGGCGCTGAGCATGTTGCTCTTGCCCGCAGCGTTGGCGCCGAAGACGCCCAGCACCGGCAGCGCCGAAACCTCTTGCTCCGCGTGGCGGAGTCCGGTCGGGCGGCCACCGCTCACGCCGGGTTCCGAGCCGATCAGCGACAGCTCGCACTCGTCGCGGATCGAGCGGTGATTGGCCACCCGGAAACGCAGTAGCACCCTCGGCCTCCCGACAGGACGGGGAGGCTGGCCCCGTCGTACGTACACCGCATGCGGACGATCCGCATGCGCAGCCTATGACGGCGGCACCGGCCGTGCCAGCCCCGGCGTCAGCCGGCCGCCGCCGCCTTCTCCTTGCGCACCGTCGTGGCGATCGTGGCCGAGCCGACGACACGGGTGCCGTCGTAGAGCACCACCGCCTGGCCGGGCGCCACACCTCGGACCGGCTCGGTGAAGATGACGGACAGGGTGCCGTCCACCAGCCCCGCCGTCACCTCGGTCTCGCCGCCGTGGGCGCGGAGCTGGGCGGTGTACGTGCCGGAACCGGACGGGGCCGTGCCGCACCAGCGGGGCCTGATGGCCGTGAGGGCGGTGACGTCCAGGGCCTCGGCCGGGCCGACCGTCACCGTGTTGTTCACCGGGGAGATGTCCAGGACGTAGCGCGGCTTGCCGTCGGGGGCGGGGTGGCCGATGCGCAGGCCCTTGCGCTGGCCGATGGTGAAGCCGAAGGCGCCCTCGTGCGTGCCGACCTTCGTGCCCGCCTCGTCGAGGATGTCGCCCTCCGCCGGGCCACCGAGGCGGCCGGCCAGGAAACCCTGGGTGTCGCCGTCGGCGATGAAGCAGATGTCGTGGCTGTCGGGCTTCTTGGCGACCGCCAGGCCCCGGCGCTCGGCCTCGGCACGGATCTCGTCCTTGGTGGTGAGGGTGTCACCGAGCGGGAACATCGCGTGGGCGAGCTGCTTCTCGTCCAGGACACCGAGGACGTAGCTCTGGTCCTTGGCCATGTCCGAGGCGCGGTGCAGCTCCCGGCTGCCGTCCTCGGCGAGGACGACGGTGGCGTAGTGACCGGTGCAGACGGCGTCGAAGCCGAGGGCCAGCGCCTTGTCGAGCAGCGCGGCGAACTTGATCTTCTCGTTGCAGCGCAGGCAGGGGTTGGGGGTGCGCCCGGCCTCGTACTCCGCGACGAAGTCGTCCACGACGTCCTCGCGGAAGCGTTCCGCCAGGTCCCAGACGTAGAACGGGATGCCGATGACGTCCGCCGCGCGGCGGGCGTCCCTGGAGTCCTCGATGGTGCAACAGCCGCGCGCGCCCGTACGGAAGGACTGCGGGTTCGCGGAGAGGGCGAGGTGCACACCGGTCACGTCGTGGCCTGCCTCGGCGGCTCGGGCCGCCGCGACGGCGGAGTCGACTCCGCCCGACATGGCGGCGAGCACACGGAGGGGGCGCTGGGAGGTCTGAGTCATAGCTTCACCAGAGTACGGGGCTCCGGGAACCGAATGCTCGCGGATAAGCGTTGAGCAGCACATGGGGAACAACGGGAGTGCCGGATCGCGGAGAAAAAAGCCAGGTCACGGCATCAGTCGGCGCACGCTGCTGATCGGCGGCGCGGTCGCCGCGGCGGGCACGGCCGCCCTGGCCGCGGAGGACATCCAGCGCGTCTGGTGGCGGGTACCGGGTGTGGAGAAGCCCCGCAAGGCGGGCGAGCTGGACTACGCCCCGGCGAGCTGGGTCGCGGCCTCCGAGGCAAACCTGCGGCGCGCCGACCGCCCTGACGACTACCGCGTGGACCGGGTGATCATGCATGTCACCCAGGGCAGCTTCGCCAGCGCGGTCCGCGTGTTCCAGGACCCGGCGCACCAGGCGGCGACGCATTACATCGTCGGGCAGAACGGCCGGGTGACCCAGATGATCCGGGAGCTCGACGTGGCGTACCACGCGGGCAACCGCTCGTTCAACGAGCGCAGCATCGGTATCGAGCACGAGGGCTTCGTCGACCGCCCGCAGGACTTGACCACGGAGATGTACGAGTCGTCGGCGCGGCTGACCGCGGAGATATGCGAGCGGTACAAGATCCCGGTGGACCGCGAGCACATCATCGGGCACGTCGAGGTGCCCGGCACGGACCACACCGATCCCGGCCCGCACTGGGACTGGCCCCGCTACATGGAACTGGTGCGCGCCGCGTCCAAGGCGGGAGCCGAGGACGCACAAGCTAGCTGAGTCCTGCCGTCCTGGCCCGGTCGACGGCGGGGCCGATGGCCCGGGCGACCTTCTCCACGTCCTGCCGGGTGGAGGTGTGACCGAGCGAGAAGCGCAGCGTGCCCCGCGCCAGCGCGGGGTCGGTGCCGGTGGCCAGGAGCACATGGCTGGGCTGGGCGATGCCGGCGGTGCACGCCGACCCGGTGGAGCATGCGATGCCCTGGGCGTCGAGCAGCAGCAGGAGGGAGTCGCCCTCGCACCCGGGGAAGGTGAAGTGGGCGTTGGCGGGCAGCCGCCCGCCGGGGGCCGGATCACCGCCGAGGAGGGCGTCGGGTACGGCCTCCAGCACGGCCTCGGCCAGCTCGTCACGGAGTGCGCCGATCTCGCGGGCGAAGTTCTCACGTCCGTCGGCGGCGTGCCGTCCGGCCACGGCGAACGCGGCCACGGCGGGTACGTCGAGGGTGCCGGAGCGCACATGCCGCTCCTGGCCGCCGCCGTGCAGGACGGGTACGGGGGTCTGGTCGCGGCCGAGCAGCAGCGCTCCGATGCCGAACGGACCGCCGATCTTGTGCGCGCTGACGGTCATGGCGGCCAGCCCGGAAGCGGCGAAGCCGACCTCCAGCTGCCCGAACGCCTGCACCGCGTCGGCGTGCACGGGAACACCGAACTCGCCCGCCACCTCGGCGAGCTCACGTATCGGCATGATCGTGCCGATCTCGTTGTTGGCCCACATCACGGTGACCAGCGCGATGTCGTCGGGATCGCGGGCAAGAGCTTCTCGCAGTGCGTCCGGGTGCACGCGTCCGTACGCGTCGACCGGTAGGTATTCGACGGTGGCGCCCTCGTGCTCGGCGAGCCAGTCCACCGCGTCGAGGACGGCGTGGTGCTCCACAGGGCTCGCGAGGACCCGGGTGCGCCGGGGGTCGGCGTCGCGGCGGGCCCAGTAGAGGCCCTTCACTGCGAGGTTGTCGGCCTCGGTGCCGCCGGAGGTCAGGACCACCTCGCTGGGGCGTGCGCCGAGTGCGTCGGCGAGGGTCTCTCTGGACTCCTCGACGGTACGGCGGGCCCGGCGCCCGGCAGCGTGCAGGGAGGACGCGTTGCCGGTGACGGCGAGCTGCGTGGTCATCGCCGCGATCGCCTCCGGAAGCATCGGAGTGGTCGCGGCGTGGTCGAGGTAAGCCATGGTGGAGACGATTCTACGAGCCTGTGGCGCGGCGCGTGCCGAGGGCGGTGTCCGGCGCCTCGGGCCCCGGCTCGCGGAAGCCCGGGAGAGACCGGTCCGGGCCCTCGGGAGGGCCCGGACGGGCACCGGCCGACAGTCCTGTCCGCTTCCGGTCCGGGGCGGACGAGGCCCGTGGCACACGGGAAGGGTCCTCGTCCCGCCGTAGTCAGAAGGCCGTCCAGCGCTGGGACGCCTCTCCTGAGCAGCGGCTCACCATGAGGCCCCTGGCGCCCGCTCCGAGGCAGTCCCCGGTGCCGACGCTGACGAGGCTGCCTCCCGACCCCGTGCGCCAGCGGCGTGACGCGTCCTCGTTGCACGAGAGCAGCAGGACCCCTCCGGCCCCCGCGCTGAGGCACGACCTGCCCGACTCATGGACGAGCTGGAAGGACCCGCCGGACACGGCCCGGACACCCCAGACGGCACCCGACCCGTCGCAGTTGCCGGTGCTCGGGTAGCCGTTGAAGGGGGCGACCAGACATTCGCCGTTCCCGCCGTTGCGATAGCGGTGGGTCCCTGAGGGCGTGGTGGTTCCCCCGGGTCCGGAGGCACCGGTAGCGCCTGAGGTATCGGACCCACTCGACGCACTGGAACCGCCGGAGGCGCTCGCCCCACCGGAGCCGTCGTCCTGGGCCCCGCCCCCCGCGTCGCCCGCTCCCTGCGCGGGAGAGGAAGCCCCGTCCGTCGCCTCGCCTCCCCCTTTGGCGTCCTCGTCCTTCATCTTGCCCGTCGGCGACTTGCCCGGTGACGCCGAGCCGGACGGGCTCGCGCCCGAGGCGGAGGCCGTGGGATCCGCCGGGGCTGTGGCAGTGACGGACGGGCCGGCGGCCACTCGGTCGTCCGGCCCGAAGGTGTAGGGCAGGAGCTGGACGGCGAGTGTCGCTCCGCCCACCGTCACGATGACGGGGATCACAGCGAAGAAGACGCGAGTCCGCCTGCGGCGCTCACGGGGCTTCGGGCGGGCCTTCCCGCCGAGGCGCAGCGTCTCCACCGACTCGGGCTCCGGCAGCTCGATCTCCTGGACGTGCGCTGCGAAAGCGGCCTTCTCCGCGAGGTCTCCGCTGATGGACTGCGGCCAGAGGGGAGCCGCGAACGGCCCGTGTTCCTCCGCTTGCCTCACCAGCTCGGCGGCCGTGGGACGGGACTCGGGGTCCTTGGCGAGACAGGCCGCGACGACATCGGCGAGGCCGGGGTCCAGCTCCCGCACCGCTTCCAGGTCGGGCTCCTCGTGCACGATGCGGTACAGAACCGCCGGGCCGGACTCCTCGCCGAAGGGCGGCCTGCCGCCGGCCGCGTACGCGAGGACCGACCCCAGCGCGAACACATCGGCGGCGCCGGTCAGATCCCGCTGCGTCGTGGCTTGTTCGGGGGCCATGTAGGCCGGGGTGCCGACCACCATGCCGCTCCTGGTCAGCTGACTCTGTTCGGCGGCGCGGGCCACACCGAAGTCGATGACCGTGGCACCCTCGGCCGTCAGCATCACGTTGGACGGCTTGAGGTCCCGGTGCACCATGCCCAGTTCGTGCACCGGAACCAGCCCCGCCGCCGCCTCACGCAGGAGCAGCCACAGGGTGCCTGCGTCCAGCGGGCCCCCGTTCAGCTCGAAGGCCTTGCTCAGCGTGACCCCGGGAACGTACGCCGTCGCCAGCCACGGGGGCCGTGCGTCGCGGTCGCTGGCGAGCAGAGGTGCGGTGGCCTCCGCCGGCAGCTGGGACAGGTTGTCCAGCTCGTGCCCGAAGCGGCGGACGAAGTCCTGGTCCTCCCCCGCGATCGATGGCAGTACCTGCTTGACGGCGACGTACCGCTCCTCGTGGACACCGAGGTACACACGGCCCATCCCGCCGGCGCCGAGCCGGCCCGCGAGCGGGATTCCGCCGATCTGCCGCGGATCGTCCGCTTCGAGCGGCTTGGCCCCGCTGCCCGCCAGGTCTAACACGCCCACACCGTCTCCCCGTGACACGCAATTGCTTCTAGGCGAAGTCTGACCAGTGGATACTGAAAGAGGAAGCATCTTCTAGAAAGTCACTCTAGAAATTCACCGCGGAAGAGCCCCGCTTCACGAACCACAGGGACGGCCACTCGATGAGCCCCAAGCAGCACCGCGGCGAAGTCACTTCCGGTCTGCTCCTCGACGCCGCACTGCGCGTGTTCGCCGAGTCCGGCGAACAGGGCCTCACGGTGAACGCCGTCATCCGGACCAGCGGCGTCAGCCTGGGCAGCCTCTACCACCACTTCGGCAGCCTCGACGGCCTCATCGGCGCCCTCAGCCACCGCTGGCTGGACCGGCTGCTGGGTGAGCTGACCAAGGCCCTGCGGGAGGCCGGCACCGCGCCTGCGGGCATCGCCGCCGCCGTGCGCGCCTACCTGGCCTTCGTCCAGGAGCACCCGGGCCCCGCCCTGCTCCTGCACTCCCCCCTCGCCGATCGCAAGGGCATGGCACGGGGGAGGGAGTTCCGCGACGCCCAGGAGGCCAGGGTCTCCGAAGTGGCCCTCTGGATTCGGCTCGGCATCGACTCCGGGGAACTCGCCCCGCTCCCCCCGCCGCTGATCGAGTCCCTGGTCCTGGGCCCCGTCGTCGCCGTCGCCCGCAGGTCACTGTCGGGCATCGACGACGTCGACCTCGACGAGGCCGCGCGTCTCCTGCCCGAGCAGATCTGGCGATCGGTTCGCGCATAGAACGCCACGTCGGCGTCGGCCGGCAGGGCCACAGGCGGGGCGTCAGCCGGTCAGGCTCCACGAGACGGTGCCGTTGCCCGTGACCAGGACCGCGAGGACGACCAGGTCGGCGACGCCGAGGGTCAGGCCGAGCAGGGCACGGCCGCGGCGGGCGGTGGAGCGGGCGAGGGCGACGACCGCCATGACGATGGCGACCGGCCCGAGCAGGATGTTCATCACCAGGAGGCCGAGCAGCCCGAGCACGAACGAGGCGACGGCGAGCCCGTCTGCTTCACGGGTGGCCGGACGGACCTCGGCGGACGGAATGCCGGCGGAACGGCCGCCGCGCCGAGCCGTGCGGGCCGTGTCGGCGGTGCGTGCGGTGGTGAGTGTCATGGTGCGGCTCCTTCGTCAGCGGGTGCGGCGGGCGAGGCGTTCACGGATACCGAAGACCGCCAGCCAGAGACCGATCACGGCCGCGGCGGTCAGGGCCACGGGGAGAGGGAGATGTGCGACCGCTCCGAGGACGACCCCCAGCAGGAGCAGGGCGGCGACGAGGACCAGCATGTCCGGCCTTTCTGCGAGGTTTGAGAGTACGACTGTTAACTGACTTCGAGTCTAGGACCTTGTACCCCTTCCTGGACTCGGAGAACGGTTGTTTACTGGATGGCATGAGTCACACCACCGGCATCCGCCGGACCCAGAAGCTGAAGACACGTCAGGCGTTGCTCGACGCGGCTCTGGAGCTGCTGGAGCACCAGAGCCTGAGCAGCCTGGGCCTGCGTGAGGTGACACGGGCCGTGGGCGTGACCCCGACCGCCTTCTATCGCCACTTCGACAGCACGGCGGCACTGGGCGTCGCTCTCGTCGACGAGACCCTGGAGAGCCTGCACGGCATGATCGGCGCGATCCTCGCCGACACCGGGGACAGCGAGGAACGGCTCGACCGCAGCGTCGGACTGATAGCCCGTCATGTCGCGGAACAGCCGGCGCATTTCCGCTTCATCGCCCGTGAACAGCACGGCGGTGTCAGACAGGTACGCGAGGCCATCGCCGCCCAGCTACGCGGCTTCGCCGAGGAGGTCGCCCACATCCTCGGCCAGGAGCCCGGATCGGCGGGCTGGGGCCGGGAGGACCTGCTGATGCTGGGCGGGCTGTACGTCGATCACATGGTGCTGACCGCGTCGGCGCTGCTGGACACCGGACCGGAAGGCGAGCAGGAGGTCGTCCGGGTGGCCCGGCGGCGGCTGCGACTGGTCACGCTGGGCCAGGCCCACTGGCTGGACAGTGCGGCCGCAGGTTCGGCGTCATGAGCGAGAGAACTCCGCACCGGACCTACGCCGGTGCGGGTCTCCATTGCGGACTCCGAGCCACGACTGATCGAAGGGGCCGGACATCTCGCCCAGGAGGGCACCCTGCCGTGCTCACCGCGACCCTCAACCGTTTCCTGCGTACGACCCCGTAACCGGCGGCCGTCCTGGTGGGGCTCAGCCTCGGGGCGCCCGGGCCAGCTGGCGGGACTGTGCGACGAGACGGCCGGCACTGTCCCAGACGTCCGCGTCCTCCTCCAGGTAGCCGCCCGCGAGGTTGCGGGTGGTGATGGAGACACGCAGCGGACCGGGGGCCGGGCGGCAGCGGATGTGTGTGGTGAGCTCGATGGTGGGCGTCCAGCCCTTCAGCCCCAGCTCGAAGGCGGTCGGGGGCATGGCGTCCACGGTGAGCAGCAGCGAGAGCGGGTCCGCGTCGCGGCCGTCCCCGAGCGCGAACCAGCCCCGTACCTCCCCCTTGCCCGACGGAGCGCCGACGGCCCAGCCGAGCGTCGCCGGGTCGAGCTTGACGTCCAGCCGCTCGGTGATGGCGGAGCTTCCGGGGATCGGCGCCGTCCCGTCGCCCGTTCCGAGGCACTGCTCGAGGGGCGGGAGGGCCGGCGGCTCGACGGACGTACGGACCTCGTCGGTCAGGTCGTCCAGGTCGCCGTAGGTGGCCAGCACCCGGATGCGTTCGATCTCCGTGCCGTCCTCCGCGAACTGGAAGAGCGAGGCCTCACCGGTGGAGAGCGTGCGGCCGGTGCGGACGACCTGGGTACGGATCACGGCGGGGCCGGGGACGGAGGCCGTGAGGTAGTGCGCGGAGACCGAGAAGGGGTCGGAGTGCGGGAGGGCCTCGCCGAGTGCTCGGCCGAGCATGGCCAGCAGATAGCCACCGTTGACCGCGCGGATGATCGTCCAGCCTTCGGAGAGCTCCGCGTCGTAGACGCCTTCCTGCCGGAGCGTGACGGCGGTGTCGCGGTCGAACTCGCTGTCACCGATGGTCGCCTGCACTGCGCGCGACTCCTGTGCTGCTGCCTGTGCCATGGCATGCACGGTACACCGATCGCATTACTGAGCAGTAGTCTTCATTGCCGTTCAGATGACGGCCGGCGCTTCCTCCGCCGTGGCCGAACGCCTGTTGTAGGCGCGCGGGGCCCTCCAGTGGAAACGCATGGCCATCAGCCGCAGGACGAACGCGGTGGCCGCGGCGGCACCGCTGGTGTAGGCGTTGAGGGTCTCGAAACGGATGCAGAGGACGACCATGCCGGCGCCGACGATCGCGGGCACGGCGTACAGGTCGCGGTCCCAGCGCAGCAGCGAGGGCACCTCGTTGGCCAGGACGTCACGCAGCACACCGCCGCCGACCGCGGTGGCCAGCCCGAGGGCAGCGGAGGAGGTGAGGCCGAGGCCGTACTCGTACGCCTTGATCGTGCCGGATACGCAGAAGAGCCCCAGCCC
The DNA here is from genome assembly GCF_053591835.1 of Streptomyces sp. NPDC002911. Classification (NCBI taxonomy): domain Bacteria; kingdom Bacillati; phylum Actinomycetota; class Actinomycetes; order Kitasatosporales; family Streptomycetaceae; genus Streptomyces; species Streptomyces sp. NPDC002911. Next base: position 36,510 of record NZ_JBSFUO010000001.1, read on the forward strand.
CGCCGCGTCGAAGACGTTGACGCCGACCTGGATCCGCTCCACGTGCGGGTGCAGGAAGAAGACCAGCCCGGCGGCGAGCAGCGGGGTGGTGAAGTAACCGAGATCCGTGAAGGCCGCCGGGGGGACGGCCCCGATGATCACATCACGGAAAATCCCTCCGCCCAGCGCTGTCACCTCGGCGAGAACCGCGATGCCGAAGACATCGAAGTTCTTGCGTACGGCGAGCAGAGCGCCCGAGATCGCGAAGGCGAAGATGCCGACGATGTCGAGCGCATGCTGGACGGAGGGGGTGAAGAGTTCGTTGAGCACCGGACAGTTCTACAACGTCCGGTGCCCACGATGTCACCAGGGGCCGTCAGGCGGTACCGGTCTTCTCTTCGGTACCCGGCCCGGCCGCGGTACCGGCCGTGTCCGGAGCGTCGGCCGTGACGGCCACCTCGCCCGGAGCGTCCCCCGTGACCGCCGCCTCGTCCTCGGGCGGGGCCGCACCCCCGGACTCGTTCTCCGGATCCGCGGACTTCTCCTCAGGCTTCTCCGCGACCGGCTCGGCGTCTACCGGCTCGGCGGATTCCTTCTGCGCGGGCACCTTCCCCGCGGGCGCCTTACCGGCAACCGGCTCCTCGGCGACCGGCTCTTCGGCGGGCGCGGTCTCCGCCGCGTCCGCGGGCACGTCCTCGGTCGTGTCCGTCCCTGTGACCGCCTCGATACCCGTGGCCCGGGTCAGGCCGATCGTCCCGTCCTCGATCCCGGCCGCGAAGTGGCAGGCCACCTTGTGCCCGCCACCCAGGTCCGTGAGAACCGGGCGTTCGACCGCGCACTTGTCCTGCACCCACGGGCAGCGGGTGTGGAACCGGCAGCCGGCCGGCGGATCGGCCGGCGAGGGCAGGTCGCCCTGGAGCAGGATCCGCTCCCGCCGGTCCTCGACCTCCGGGTCGGGCACCGGCACCGCGGACATGAGCGCCCGGGTGTAGGGGTGCCTCGGCGCGGCGTACAGCGCGTCGCTGGGCGCCTCCTCCACGAGGGAGCCCAGGTACATGACCCCGATGACGTCGGAGATGTGCCGGACGACGGCGAGGTCATGGGCAATGACGAGATACGTGAGCCCGAGTGACTCCTGCAGCTCCTCCAGCAGGTTGATGACCTGCGCCTGGATCGACACGTCGAGCGCCGACACCGGCTCGTCGCAGATGATGACATCCGGTTCGAGCACCAGGGCACGGGCGATGCCGATGCGCTGGCGCTGCCCGCCGGAGAACTCGTGCGGGTAGCGGGACAGCGAGTTCGCGGGCAGTCCGACCTTGGCGAGGATCGCCTTGATCTTCTCCCGGCGGTCCGCCCGGTCGGTGCCGATCCCGTGGGCCGCCATGCCCTCGGAGAGGATCGACTCGATGTTCTGCCGCGGGTTGAGGCTGCCGAGCGGGTCCTGGAAGACCATCTGGAGCCGGCGACGGAACCGGCGCATCTCCTCGTCAGGCAGCTTGGCCAGGTCGGTGCCGTCGAAGACGACCTCACCGGAGGTGATGTCCACCAGCCGCAGCACGGCCCGGCCCAGCGTCGTCTTGCCGCAGCCCGACTCGCCCACGAGTCCGTACGTCTGTCCGGCCTCGACGCTCAGCGAGATGCCGTCCACGGCGTACACGTGTCCGACCGTACGGTCGAAGAAGACACCCTTCTTGACGGGGAAGTGGACCTTCACATCGTCGAGTTCGAGCAGGCTCATGCCGAAACCTCCGCCTTGGGCAGGACCGGGTTGACACAGCGCACCTGGTGTCCGGCCGTGCGTGGTTCGGTCAGTTCGGGAGTGCCCGTGAGGCACTCCATCGTGTAGAAGTCGCAGCGGGGCGCGAAGGCGCAGCCGTCGGCCCAGGCGATCTTGTCGTTGATCGACCCGCGGATCGGGCGGAGCGGTTCCCCGCGCGGTGCGTCCAGACGCGGGATGGATCCGAGCAGTCCGTGCGCGTACGGGTGTGTGGGTGCGGCGAACAGCTCACGCCGGTCCGCGGACTCCACCGCCCGTCCCGCGTACAGCACGTTGACCTCGTCGCAGATACCGGCGACGACCCCGAGGTCATGGGTGATCATCAGCAGGGCGGTGCCCTCCTGATCGACCAGTTCCTTGAGGAGTTCCAGGATCTGGGCCTGGATGGTCACGTCGAGCGCGGTGGTCGGCTCGTCGGCGATGAGCAGCCGGGGTGCGCAGGCCACCGCCATGGCGATGAGCGCACGCTGCCGCATACCGCCGGACAGCTGGTGCGGGTACTCCTTCAGCCGCCGGCGCGGGTCGGGAATGCCGACCCGGTCCAGGAGGTGGGCGGCCTCCTTGCGGGCGGCCTCCCCCTTCAGGCCGCGGTGGCGCTGGAGGATCTCGGTCACCTGGACACCGATGGGGATCACCGGGTTCAGCGAGGACAGCGGGTCCTGGAAGATCATCGCGAGCTGGCTGCCGCGCATGTCGCGGAGCTTGCGCCGGCTGATGGTCAGCAGGTCCTGGCCGTCGAACTCCACGCGTCCGCCGACCTTCACGCCCTTCTCGGGCAGCAGGCCCATGAGGGCGAGCGAGGTCACGGACTTGCCGCAGCCCGACTCTCCCACCAGGCCGACGACCTGGCCCTGGTCGACGGTGAAGGAGACGCCGTCGACCGCGACGGAGTCCTTGCTGCCGCGTCCGCCGAAGGTGACGCTGAGTTGGTCGACATTGAGCAGTGCCATGGGAGATCAGCCTCGCAGCTTCGGGTCGAGGGCTTCGCGCATGGCCTCGCCGAGCAGGGTGAAGCCCAGGGCGGTGATGATGATCCCGACGGCCGGGTAGGCGGCCATCATCGGCTCGTTGTCGAAGAACCGCTGCGCCTGGGAGAGCATGACGCCCCATTCGGGGATCGCCGGGTCCGGGTTTCCGAGGCCGAGGTAGGACAGGGCCGCGGCTTCGATGATCGCGGTGGCCAGGCTGAGCGTCGCCTGGACGATCACCGGGCTCAGTGAGTTGGGCAGGATCTGCGTGAGGACGATCCGCTTCTTCCGGATGCCGAGCGCCTTGGCCGCCAGGACGTAGTCCGCTCCGCCCTGGGCGAGCATCGAGCCACGGAGCAGACGGGCGAAGACGGGGATCTGGACGACACCGACCGCGATCATCACGGTGGTCAGGGACTGGCCCATGACCGCCGCGACGGAGACCGCGAGCAGCAGCGAAGGCAGCGACAGCATGAGGTCGGTGATACGCATGATCACGGTGTCGATCCGCTGCCCGGCCTTGCCGCCGAGAGTCGCGGCGGCACCAGACAGCACACCGACGACGGCGCCGATGACCAGGCCGATGAGCATCGAGACCACGCCCACGAGCAGGGTCTGGCGCGCCCCGACGAGCATGCGGGAGAACAGGTCGCGGCCCAGGTGGTCGAGCCCGAACCAGTTCTCACCCCGCATGCCGACGAACTTGCCCTGGTTGGTGAAGACTTCGCCACGCCAGGTCTGGGCGGTGGGGCTGTACGGAGCGACCCACGGCCCCACGATCGCCATCACCACGAACGCGCCGATGACGACGGCGCCGATGATGGCCATCTTGCTGTTCCTGAGCCGCCGCAGCGCCACGCGCCACAGGCTCGCGCCGGAGGTCGCCTCGGTCTGCTGGGTCAGCTCGGCGAGCCGGTCGATCTTGTCGGCCCTCTTGGTCAAGGTCGTCACGTCAGTGCACCCGCACTCTCGGGTCGATGATGCTGTACGCGAGGTCGACCAGCAGGTTGATGAGGACGTACACCATCGCGATGAAGAGGATGAACCCGACCAGCACCGGGTAGTCACGGGCATCGATCGAGGTACGGATGAAGGAGCCGATACCTCCGAACGAGAAGACCGACTCGGTCAGCACCGCACCCGACAGCAGGCTTCCGGTCAGCAGACCGACCGCGGTGACCACGGGAAGCAGCGCGTTGCGCAGCACGTGACGGCCGCGTACGACCCGCTTCTCCAGGCCCTTGGACTCGGCGGTACGGATGTAGTCCTCACCGAGGACTTCCAGGACGCTGGCCCTGGTCATCCGCACGATCACGGCGAGCGGAATGGACGCGAGGGCGATCGCGGGCAGCACCAGGTGCATGATCGCGTCCCATGTCGCGTCGAGCTCGCCGGTCAGCAGGCCGTCCAGGGTGGCGAAGCCGGTGATCTCGGTGGCGTCGAGACCGGTGGAGAGCCTGCCATAACTCGGGAACATACCCAGCTCCACGGCAAAAATGCCCTTGAGCATCAGCGCGAGGAAGAACACCGGGATGCAGATGCCGATCAGTGATCCGGACACCGAGGCCACGTCGAGCCAGCCACCGCGGTGGCGGGCGGCGAGGTAGCCCAGCGGAATCCCGATCAGGACCGCGATGACGATCGCGGCGATGCTGAGTTCCACGGTGGCCGGGAAGCGCAGCACGAATTCGTCCCACACCGGCTGACCGGTCTGGGTGGAAGTACCGAGGTCCAGTTCGAAGATGCGCTTGAGGAAGCGCCAGTACTGAACGTAGACAGGTTCGTCGAGCCCCAACGCCCGGTTGATGCGCGCCACTTCGGCTTCGGTCGCCCGCTCGCCCAGGATCGCTGAGGCGGGTCCGCCGGGCAGACGGTTCAGCCACAGGAAGAGCAGAACCGACAGGCCGAGCAGGGTGGGTATGAGCTGTAGCAGTCTTCGTACGACGAGTCGCAGCACCCCGCGTGCCCCTTTCTCACGTGTCGAGAAGTGGGCCCGCCCGGCCACCGGGAAGCTGTGGCCGGGCGAAACCCACTGATGTGCGGTTACTTGAAGGAAACCTCGGCGAAGTTCTCCTGCGTCAGCGGGGAGACCTTCGGAGGGTTGACGTTCTTGGCGAACGCGATGGCGGGCGGCGAGGACGAGATCGGGAGACCCGGCAGGTACTCCATGATTGTCTCGTTGGCCTTCTTGTAGGCCGCGATGCGGGCGGCGGGGTCGGTCTCCTTCGACGCGGCGTTCACCGAGTCGAAGACCTTGGCGTCCTTGAAGCCCCACTGCTTGTCAGCGGCTGCGAACCAGGTGCCGATGAAGTTGTAGCCGTCGTTGAAGTCACCGGTCCAGCCGAACATGTGCAGAGCGCAGGAGCCGGCCTCGGTGGCGTCCAGGTAGTCCGGGGCCCACTTCATGGCCTTCGGGACGACCGTGATGCCGGCCTTCTCCAGGTCGGCCTTCATCAGCTCGAACATGTCCTGCGGGCCGGGCATGTACGGGCGGGTGACCTCGGTCGGGTAGCAGAACTCGAGCGAGAGCTTGCTCTCGCCGGCCTTCTTGAGGAGCTGCTTCGCCTTGTCGGTGTCGAAGGCGTACTGCTTCACCTTGTCCGAGTAACCGGCGATCGTGTCGGGCATGAACTGCGTGGCGACCTTGCCGCCCTCGGGCAGCTGGGTCTTGACGATGTTCTCGCGGTCGATGGCGTGCGCGATGGCCTGACGGACCTCGGGCTTCTGCAGCGCCTTGTTCTTCGACTGGGTCATACCCACGTAGAAGATGTTGAAGACGTCACGGGTCGGGACCTCGTAGCCGGCGCTCTCCAGCGTCTTGATGTCCGCGGGTGCGACCAGGTCGTATCCGTCGATGTCACCGGCCTGCAGCGCCTGACGGCGGCCCTCTTCGGTGTCGATCGTGCGGAAGACCAGGTTCTTCACCTTGGCCTTGTCACCCCAGTAGCCGTCGAAGCGCTCGAGGCTGACTTCCTTGTTGCTCTTGTTCCACTTGGTGATCTTGTACGGGCCGGTACCGGCGACCGTGCCGGCTTCCTGGCTGTACTTGGGGTACGTGATCGCGTCGCCCTTGGCGGTCGCGTCCTGCTTCTCGTACTCCTTGATGGCCTTCGGCGAGTGGATCGCCAGGGCCTGGAGGGAGAAGCCGCCGGGCAGGTTGGCCGAGGGCTCGTTGACCTCGATGACGGCCGTGTTGGCGTCCTTCGCGGTGCAGGACTTGTAGTTCGCCTTCGGCGCCTCGGCGTCCTCGTTCTTGGCGAAGCCGCCCATGATGGACTGCCAGTAGTACGAGACCGCGCTGGACTGGTAGGTGCCCGCCCAGTTGAACCAGTGGTCGTAGTTCGCGCAGACCGCTTCGGCGTTGAACGCCTCACCGTCGTGGAACTTCACGTTCTTGCGGAGGTTGAACGTCCACACCGTGCCGGCGTCGTTGCTGTCCCACGTCTCGGCCAGACCGCCGACGATCTTGCTGCCGCCGGACTCGTGCTCGAGGAGGGCTTCGAACGCCTGGCGCGTGACCCGGAAGGTCTCACCGTCGCTGGCGAGCGCCGGGTCCAGGGACCCGGGGTCTCCTGCACCGGCGAAGACGAAGGTGTCCTTCGCCCCGTCCTTGGCATCGTTGTCCCGCTCGCTGGAGCAGCCCGTGGCGATCAGACCGACAGCAACAGCCGCCGTGATCGCCCGAACGGTTCGGGACGTGTTTATTCGCATGGTGGGTCCACCCCAGGTCAGCAGTGTGTGGAGAGGTAATGAGTCGCTGGAACACTACATTCGTGAAGCTGCGTGGAGAACAGTCCGCATAGCGGTGATACCTACCTGAGACCCGGACACCCAACAAACCGTGCAGATACAGGACATCCTCCCCGCGTTTGTTAACTTGTTCGAAACCAGAACGGGTTTAGAGGAACGGTGCCGGGGGATAGCCGTAACCCGGCGCGGCAGGCGCCGGGGCATGCGCCTCTCGGTCGTAGAACGGCCTGGAGTTGGCGTTGAGCCACATCGCGACCGGATCGTACTCGTCGGACAGCGAGACCGTGGAGACGGGCAGCCCGTCGGGAACCACGCCGACCGACTGCTGCATCATCACGCGGACCGCGTCGACGGACGGTCGGCCGGTGTCGTAGAGGTCGAGCCCGATCGCGAGGTACGGGGCGCCGAGCGCCGGCTGTACCCAGGCGCGGCGCAGTGCGCGGACAGCGGGGGTGCGGTGGGCGTTCTGCGTCAGCAGGGCGTAGAACTGCGGGATCTCGATGGCGGGTTCGGAGAGCCGCAGCGGCCCCGCGGGCATCCGGTCGAGGCCTGTGGCGATGCGGCGCAGGTCCAGCCAGGGGATGCCGACGCCGCCGCCGGGGGCGTGCGGGTTGAGCCAGATGCCCCAGCGGTCAGGGAAGAGGGCGCGGGCGATGTCGCGGCCGGTGGTCACCTCGTGGGCCCTGTTCCAGCCGCTGGCGGAGAGCTCCTGGGCGGAGGTCACGCACGGGGCGTAGCCCATGCCCTCGATCTCCATGTTGCCGTACTGGGCATCGGGGGAGCCCGCCGTGCCGTGCCAGAGCAGCATCCAGACCGGGCCGTCCGTCAGCGATCGCAGCAGCGCCTCGTACGTGTCGAGCCGCCCGGGGGTCACTTGGCGAAGCATCTGCTCGACCTGCCCGGCCGCCGCGGCGCCTGACGCACTCACCCTGGGTCCCGCCCCTCATCGATCCGCTGTTCCCGCATGCCGCACGGTGCTGTGGCGCCACTCCCGGGCACACGGGGCGGCCTCGTCATCCAACCAGCTTATGCGCCACGCCTGACACCGGCTTGACGCCACGTGGCAGCAGGGGCTTCCGAGTTCAGTACCCGTCGCGCCGGTAGAACGGGCGTACCTTCTCCAGCATCCAGTCTCCGACCGGGTCCTGTGCCACGTCGAGCAGGAGGAGATTGACCGGCCAGGGCACCTGGACCCGGCCCAGCGCGCGGCCCAATGCTTCCAGCGGGAGGCTCTGCGCCGCGGCGTCCGGTACGGCGAACTCGACGCCGACGAAGAGGGCGGGGCTGTCGCCCTCGATGCTGGCCAGCACCCGGCGCGCGGTGCTCACCACACCGGTCTCCTGGAATTCGGCGGACACCGCGGCCAGGAAGTCGACGGGGTCCTCCTTCCAGTCCGGCTCGTACAGCCGCACCCGGCCGCCGCTCGCGGGACCGTCCAGCGGGGTGCGCCCGGCCCGGCAGAGCTCGGCGACGGCGGGCGGCGGCAGGGGCACACCGACAGCTCCGCCCGGGTTGACCGCTATACCGAGCTGCGGAGGCAGTCCGCGGGCGAACTCGCGTGCGGGCGCGACAGCGAAGGCGAGACGGGTGCCGACGCACTGGAGGAACTGTGCCTCGGAGCTGAACACGGGGACGTACGCGCCGCCGCCGATGTCGACCGTCGGCAGGTCGAGATCGGCGTTGTCGGGCCCCCCGCCGTTCGGCAGGGGCACCCAGACCTGACTGCGGCCGAGCACTTCGACCAGCCGTCCGCCCGCCCCGGGCACCCCGAGCGAGGCGCTGAGCACTTCTTCGAGCTCGTTGGCCGGCCATCCCTGCGGTGGATGCGACGGGGCCTGGGCCTGAGCCGGAATGTCCACGGTGTCTGTGTCCCTTTCTCGCCATGCGGTGCGGCTGAAACCTTAGACCGGCTCGCGCCGCGAAGGCAGTGCCGCAGGCGGGAGCCACGTCCGGGCCTGCCCCACCGTCCAGATTCCGGACAGCAGGCAGGAGGCCTGCAAACTGTGCGTATGCGAACAGCGGCGCCTCGGTCCGGGCCACGGGCCCCTCCGGATCCCCGGAGGGACGGGCGGTTACTCCTGCGGGAGCCGCGCCTCCGGGAAGGCGATCCGGCCGATCGCCGCCGCCGCCTCCCGGTCGAGCAGCACCGCCGAGGCGCACCCCGGCGGCAGCAGACCGCCCTCCGTGTCGCGCAGCAGCCGGCCCACCGCACGCCGGTGCCGGGCGAACGCGTACCCGGACACTCCGCGTCCCCGCTCCCGCTGTCCCTGCCTGGCCACCCGGGGGGTGACGTCGAGCAGGACGAGATGGAGGGCGCTGCCGCGGCGCCGGGCCTCGCGCGCCAGCCAGCGCCGCACCCAGGCCTGCGTACCGCAGTCGTGCACGACGACGGATCCACCCGACCGCAGGGCCCGCCACAGCCCGGCGTAATGCGCGGCGCGCACCAGGGGCCGGTAGAGCGCGTACGGAAATCCCGGCAGGGCGGCCGCCCAGCGGTCCCTGGTGTCCTGGGAGTCGATCGCGTGCTCCTGGACCGCCCGCCGGATCAGCGTCGACTTCCCGCTGCCGGGCAGCCCCGAGACCACCACCACATCACCGGCCGCGAAGTCCAGGCCCCGCGGTACGCGGCCACCCCTGCCCCGCAGATCACGCACCACCGGAGCGTGCCCGCCCGTCAGCTCCCGGGCGGGCACGCCCGGGAGCTGGGGCATCGCACCGCGTGCCGCCCCCGCGGTTGTCGCGTAGTGCTGCAACGTCATCGCCTTCCCCCTGCCGAGTCACCCACGGACCTGCCCAAGAAGTGTAAAGAAAAGGTAATGCGGCACAACCGCTTCCACCCCTACGTGTCGTGGCCTGCGCCGGTCACGACCGCGACGCCCCACTCTCCCCCAATGCGTGCGATGATGACCCCGCCAACTGCATACCGGCCGTTTGAATCCGCGCGGGAGAGTCCCGGTCACTGTGTGCGCCGGGCGCCGAAGGAGCAAGTTCCTCCCTTGAATCTCTCAGGCCCCGTACCGCGTGGATGAGGCAGATCTGAAAAGCGGGCCGCTGTTGCGGCCCCACCCAAGGTGCAAGCCGATCCTGACGGGGACGACCCCGCCAGACCCTTTCAGGGGCTTTCGGCGAACCTCTCAGGTTCCGATGACAGATGGGGAGGGAACCACCCCCTGTCGTCATGCCCTGGAGCCATGTCCATGAGCACTGCCCCGAGCGCCGCCCCCCGCCGCACCGCCCTCGACGCCCTGCACCGGTCGTTGGGCGCGACCATGACCGATTTCGCCGGCTGGGACATGCCGCTGCGGTACGCCAGTGAGCGCGACGAGCACCTCGCCGTACGCGATCGGGCCGGCCTGTTCGACCTGTCGCACATGGGCGAGATCACCGTCACCGGGCCGCAGGCGGCGGCCTTCCTGAGCTACGCGCTGGTCGGCGACATCACCACCGTCGGCGTGGGCCGGGCCCGCTACACGATGATCGTCGCGGAGGACGGCGGGATCCTTGACGACCTGATCGTCTACCGCCTCGGCGAGACCGGGGCCCCCGAGTATCTGGTCGTCGCCAACGCCGGCAACGCCCAGCTCGTCCTGGACACCCTGACCGAGCGCGCCGACGGCTTCGACACCGAGGTGCGGGACGACCGCGACGCGTACGCACTGCTCGCCGTCCAGGGCCCCGGCTCCCCCGCCGTACTGAAGTCGGTCACGGACGCCGACCTGGACGGATTGAAGTACTACGCCGGACTCCCCGGAACGGTCGCCGGTGTCCCCGCGCTCATCGCCCGTACGGGCTACACCGGCGAGGACGGCTTCGAGCTCTTCGTGGCCCCCGCCCACGCCGAGCAGCTGTGGAAGGCCCTGACCGAGGCCGGTGCGCCGTACGGCCTGATCCCCTGTGGGCTCTCCTGCCGCGACACGCTCCGTCTGGAGGCGGGCATGCCGCTGTACGGCCACGAGCTGACCACCGCGCTGACGCCCTTCGACGCGGGCCTGGGCAGGGTCGTGAAGTTCGAGAAGGAGGGCGACTTCGTCGGCCGCGAGGCGCTTCTCGCCGCGGCGGACCGGGCGGAGACCTCCCCGCCCCGCAAGCTCGTCGGCCTGGTCGCCGAGGGCCGCCGGGTGCCGCGCGCCGGTTATCCCGTCGTGGCCGGCGGAAAGGTCGTCGGGGAGGTCACCTCCGGTGCGCCGTCGCCCACCCTGGGCAAGCCGGTCGCCATGGCCTACGTGGACGCGGCGCACGCCACGCCCGGCACCGAGGGTGTCGGGGTCGACATCCGGGGCACGCACGAGCCGTACGCGGTCGTGACGCTGCCCTTCTACAAGCGCCGTAAGTGACCCTGGGCAGCGCGCATGCGGCACAGCGCGCCGCGCACGTGACGCATTCGTGTCTCACACCGTAAGACCACCGTTCATCAGCACTCCCCCGCGTACAGGAGAATTCAGGTCATGAGCAACCCCCAGCAGCTGCGGTACAGCAAGGAGCACGAGTGGCTGTCTGCCGTCGAGGACGGCGTGGCCACGGTCGGCATCACCGAGCACGCGGCCAACGCGCTCGGTGACGTCGTCTTCGCCGAGCTCCCCAAGGTCGGTGACACGGTGACCGCGGGCGAGACCTGCGGCGAGCTGGAGTCGACCAAGTCGGTCAGCGACCTGTACTCGCCGGTGACCGGCGAGGTGACCGCGGCCAACCAGGACGTCGTGGACGACCCGTCGCTGGTGAACTCCGCCCCCTTCGAGGGCGGCTGGCTGTTCAAGGTGCGCGTCGCGGAGGAGCCGAAGGACCTTCTCTCCGCCGACGAGTACACCGCGTTCTCCGGCAACTGAGACCTTAGGGACCCACTGATGTCGCTTCTCAACTCCTCCCTCCACGAGCTGGACCCGGACGTCGCCGCCGCCGTCGACGCCGAGCTCCACCGTCAGCAGTCCACCCTCGAGATGATCGCCTCGGAGAACTTCGCTCCGGTCGCGGTCATGGAGGCGCAGGGCTCCGTCCTCACCAACAAGTACGCCGAGGGCTACCCCGGCCGCCGCTACTACGGTGGCTGCGAGCACGTCGACGTGGTCGAGCAGATCGCGATCGACCGGATCAAGGCGCTCTTCGGCGCCGAGGCCGCGAACGTCCAGCCGCACTCGGGTGCGCAGGCCAACGCCGCCGCGATGTTCGCGCTGCTGAAGCCGGGCGACACGATCATGGGTCTGAATTTGGCCCACGGCGGTCACCTGACCCACGGCATGAAGATCAACTTCTCCGGCAAGCTCTACAACGTGGTCCCGTACCACGTCGATGACACCGGTGTCGTGGACATGGCCGAGGTCGAGCGCCTCGCCAAGGAGTCGAAGCCGAAGCTCATCGTGGCCGGCTGGTCCGCCTACCCCCGCCAGCTGGACTTCGCCGCCTTCCGCCGTATCGCGGACGAGGTCGGCGCGTACCTGATGGTCGACATGGCGCACTTCGCGGGCCTGGTCGCCGCGGGTCTGCACCCGAACCCGGTACCGCACGCCCACGTCGTGACGACCACCACGCACAAGACCCTCGGTGGTCCGCGCGGTGGCGTCATCCTGTCGACGCAGGAGCTCGCCAAGAAGATCAACTCGGCGGTCTTCCCCGGTCAGCAGGGTGGCCCGCTGGAGCACGTGATCGCGGCCAAGGCCGTCTCCTTCAAGGTCGCGGCGACCGACGAGTTCAAGGAGCGCCAGCAGCGCACCCTGGACGGTGCCCGCATCCTCGCCGAGCGCCTGGTGCAGCCGGACGTCACCGAGGTGGGCGTCTCCGTCCTGTCCGGCGGTACGGACGTCCATCTGGTCCTGGTCGACCTGCGCAACTCCGAGCTGGACGGCCAGCAGGCGGAGGACCGGCTCCACGAGCTGGGCATCACGGTCAACCGGAACGCCGTCCCGAACGACCCCCGGCCCCCGATGGTCACCTCGGGTCTGCGGATCGGTACGCCGGCCCTGGCCACCCGCGGCTTCCGGACGGAGGACTTCACCGAGGTCGCCGAGATCATCGCGGCCGCGCTGAAGCCCACGTACGACGCCGACGACCTCAAGGCCCGTGTGACCGCGCTGGCCGAGAAGTTCCCGCTGTACCCCGGCATCAAGTAGTCATCCGCCGTTTGCACGCCGGGTGGGGGCATCGCGCACACTGAACACAGTGAGCCCGGTGCCCCCACCCCTTTGCCCCGCGCTTCCGGGCCCACCCGGCCCGTCCCGCACCACCCGGCGGACAACGTCGTCCACCAACGTTCTAGGAGTACCCCCGTGGCCCTCTCGGTCTTCGACCTCTTCTCGGTCGGCATCGGCCCGTCCAGCTCCCACACGGTCGGCCCGATGCGCGCGGCCCGCATGTTCGCCCGCCGCCTCAAGAACGAGGGCCTGCTGGCCCACACCGCGTCGATCCGGGCCGAGCTGTACGGCTCGCTCGGCGCGACCGGCCACGGCCACGGCACCCCCAAGGCCGTCCTGCTGGGCCTGGAGGGCGAGTCACCGCGTACGGTCGACGTCGAGGGCGCCGACGCGCGCGTCGAGGAGATCCGCGCCTCGGGCCGTATCAACCTGCTCGGCATGCACGACATCCCGTTCGACGCCGACGAACAGCTGGTCCTGCACCGGCGCAAGGCCCTGCCGTACCACGCCAACGGGATGACGGTCCTCGCGTACGACCGCGAGGGCGTCCCGCTCCTGGAGAAGACGTACTACTCAGTGGGCGGTGGCTTCGTCGTCGACGAGGACGCCGTGGCCGGCGAGAACCCGATCGTCCCGGACGACACCGTCCTGAAACACCCCTTCCGCACCGGCGACGAGCTGCTGAGGCTCGCCCGGGAGACCGGCCTGTCCATCTCCTCGCTCATGCTGGAGAACGAGAGGGCCTGGCGCACCGAGGACGAGATCCGCGCCGGCCTGCTGGAGATCTGGCGCGTCATGCAGGCCTGCATCGCGCGCGGTATGTCCCGCGAAGGCATCCTGCCCGGCGGCCTGAAGGTCCGCCGCCGCGCCGCGAACTCGGCCAGGCAGCTGCGCGCCGAGGGTGACCCCCGGACGCACGCGATGGAGTGGATCACCCTTTACGCGATGGCCGTCAACGAGGAGAACGCCGCCGGTGGCCGCGTCGTCACCGCCCCGACCAACGGCGCGGCGGGCATCATCCCGGCCGTCCTGCACTACTGGATGAACTTCGCGGCGGACGGCTGCACCGAGGCCGAGAAGGACGACGGCGTCGTCCGCTTCCTGCTGGCCGCCGGGGCGATCGGCATGCTCTTCAAGGAGAACGCCTCCATCTCCGGCGCCGAGGTCGGCTGCCAGGGCGAGGTGGGCTCCGCCTGCTCCATGGCCGCCGGCGCCCTCGCCGAGGTCCTGGGCGGCTCCCCGGAGCAGGTGGAGAACGCCGCCGAGATCGGCATGGAGCACAACCTGGGCCTGACCTGCGACCCGGTCGGCGGCCTCGTCCAGATCCCGTGCATCGAGCGCAACGGCATGGCGGCGGTCAAGGCGGTCACGGCGGCCAAGATGGCGCTGCGCGGCGACGGCAGCCACAAGGTCTCCCTGGACAAGGTCATCAAGACCATGAAGGAGACGGGCGCCGACATGAGCGTCAAGTACAAGGAGACGGCCCGGGGCGGGCTCGCGGTGAACATCATCGAGTGCTGAGGTGCGGGTCCTGACCTGCCCTTTAGCTCCTTCCAGCGCGGTCAGGACCTTCCTACGCCTCGTTCCCGGGGAGGCCGAGACGCTGATGGATCAGTCGGGCGAAATGATGCAAGGTGCGTCCGGTGGCCAGGTCCGCCGGTGCGAGGCGGACGGCGAAGAGGTCACGGGCGCTGACGAGGAACTGCATCCCGAGCAGGGAGTCGAGTCCGAAGTCGGTGACGGGACGGGTGGGGTCCATGTCGTCCCGATCGGTCTGCAGGACACCGGCGAGGAGGTGGCCGAGCGTGTCGGTGATCTTTCGCACCGCCTCGTCCGCCGGCAGGTCCGCCAGCGTCCGCAGGAGCTCGTCGCGGCCGTCCGCGGAAGCGATGGAGGAGGACGGAGCCAGGCGGGCAAAACGAGGCGAGGCCAGAGCCGGCAGCAGGTGACGTGCGGTTCCCCAGCGGTAGCGTCCCGCTCCGGCGACATCGGTGCCGGCGGCCATGAGGTGGCCGGCGGTGGCGAGGGCCTCGGCGGGAGTGAGGAGCTCGAGACCGCGTTCGGTCATGGCCGTTTCCATGCCGCTGCGGGCGACGTAACCGGTTTCGCTGATGGGCCCCCAGGCCAGTGCCGTACCCGTTCTGCCGACACTGCGCCGAGCCCGGGTCAGCGCTTCCAGGTAGGCGTTGGCTGCCGCGTAGGCGGCCTGGCCGGGGTTGCCGATGGTGGCGGAGACGGAGGAGTAGGTGAGGAAGAGATCCAGGCTGCGGTCCGTGGTGAGCCGGTCCAGCAGTGCCGCGCCTGCCGCCTTGGGCGCCAGCACGGCGGCGAACCGGTCGTCGGTGAGCTCGGACTGCGGTGCGTCGTCCATGTGCATGGCCGCGTGCACGATGCCGCGCAACTGGTGCCCCGTGGCGTCCACGGTGTGGATGACCTGGCGCAGCGCGATCTCGTCGGTGACGTCGACAGCGTAGGCGGTGGCGTGCACACCGCGGTCGGTGAGCTGCTGGAGCAGGGCGGACGCCTCGGGGGCGTCAGGTCCGCGGCGGGAGAGCAGGGCCAGGTGCCGGGCCCCGTGACCGGCCAGCCAGTGGGCGGTGGCGGCGCCGAGTCCGCCCAGTCCGCCGGTGATCATGTAGGTGCTGTCGTTGTCGAGGGTGAGGGTGCCGGGGGCGGGTTCTACGAGGACGGGTTCGTCGAGGGGGTCGAAGGTGATGACGACCTTGCCGGTGTGGCGGGAGTGCTGCAGGAGGTGGAAAGCTTCCTCGGCACGTGCTGCGGGGTAGATCGTGTGGGGCAGAGGCTGGTAGGCGCGGCAGCTGATCTGGTCGCCGAAATCCGAGATGAGCCGGGAGCGGAGGGCCGGGGAATCCATGACGGCGTCGAGGTTGAAGGCGTTGAAGGTGAGGCTGCGCTGGAAGGGACGCAGCGTCATGGGCATGTTGAGGTAGATGTCCCTCTTGCCGAGTTCGATGAACCGTCCGTTGGGGCGCAGGAGGTCGAGGTTGTGGGCGACGGCTTCGCCGCTGAGGGAGTTCACCACGACGTCGACGCCCTGGCCGCCGGTCAGCTCCCTCACCTGTGGGACGAAGTCCAGGCTGCGTGAGTCGAGGACGTGTTCGGCGCCGAGCGTGCGGAGCAGGTCTCGCTTGGTCTCGGTGCCGGCGGTGGCGATGACGCGGGCACCCCGGTTGCGGGCGCACTGCAGGACGGCCAGGCCCACCGCTCCGGCTCCGCCGTGTACGAGCACGGTCTCCCCGCGGGCGAGGCAGGCTTGATTGACCAGGGTGTGGTGAACGGTCAGGAAGGCGACGGGGAAGGTCGCCGCTTCCGCGAAGCTCATCCCGTCGGGGATGCGGACGACAGCGACGGCGGGAGTCGTCGCGTGGGAGGCGAGGGCGGCGGGCACCAGGCCACAGACCCTGTCGCCCGGCTTCAGGTCGTGCACGTCCGGTCCCACGGCGCGCACGATGCCGGCGCCGTCCGTGCCCAGACCGCGGCCGAGGGGGCTGTTTTCCACCGCTTCGGGCGGGAGCAGACCGTTGGCCCTCATGGGGTCGCGGTAGTTCAGTGCCACGGCCCGCATCTCGATGGCCACCTCGCCCGGTCCGGGCCGGGGGCTGTCCATCTGCCGCCAGATCAGCCGTCGGTGCAGGCTCGGGTTACGGGCTTCCAGGATGAACGGTGTGCCGGCGGGGGCGGCGGGGGGTTCGTTCTCCGCATGCTGGACCTGCCGGGGCACGAAGCGGCCGTGCGCGGTCAGAATGATCTCGTCCTCCTGAGCGCTCGCGTCGTCGCCGGTGGCAGCGAGAAGTTCCCCGGCGAGGCGGTGCGCGTCGGCGGCCGCTTCACCGGTGCGTTGCCACGAGAGACGTCGCACGCCCAGGTCGGGGCGCTCGTTGGCGAGTGTCCGGCAGGCTGCCCAGACGGCCGCGTCCTCCGTGTGCGTGGGCTGCTCCGGGGCCGGGAACAGCCCGGTCGGGCGGGTGATGAGCCACAGCTGGGGGCTCGTGCGGCCCTGAAGGCTGTCACAGGCGGTGGCGAGAGCACGTAGCAGCGCCGCGCGACGGGTGGTCAGTGTGACGACGGTTTGGTGCGGTCGGGGTTCGGCGAGCAAGAGGACGACGCGCGGCTCGCCGTCCGTGGACAGCGCCCCGGCCCAGTCGCCGGCCTCCTCGGACGCGGCGACGACGGTGGCCTCCCCGAGGAGGGCTGCCAGGGTGTGCGCGGTCTGCGTCTCGGTACCGTCCTCGACGGCGATGACCCAGGCGGCCCCAGGAAGCGGCGTCGGTACGTCGGGCTCAGGGGCATGGCGGTGAGTGGCTGCGGCGAGGAGGACGGAACGGTCCTCGCAACCGACGTGCTCCGGATCGGGGAAGCCGCACCGTTGAAGCAGCGGTACCCACTGCTCACGGGCGAGGATGCGTGAGACGGGGCGCAGGGTGTGATCGCCGCGCTCCCAGAAGTCCTCCAGTGTGCCGAACAGCAAGGCCTGTAGCTGAGCGTGGTGCGGTTCGGTGGCCAGCAGATATCCGCCGGGGGCCAGCATGGTGTGCAGACGCCGCAGGGTCGCGGCCAGATCATGGGTGGCGTGCAGGGCGTCGCCTGCCAGGACGAGGTCGAAACCGGCTCGGGGCAGGCCCTGGTCGGCCAGATCGGTGTTCAGGTCCAGAGTGCGGTGGTCGACGAAATCGTGGCCGCGAAAGCGGTGTTCGGCGCGGGCGAGACCGGCCCCCGTGACGGCTGCGCAGGTGTAGCGGGTCCGGTCGGCCGGCAACACGGGCAGCACGGCGGCCGTCAGGGCGGTAGTGGTTGCACCGATCTCCAGGACGCGCAGCGGGCGGTCGGCGGGCCAGCGGGCGACGATGTCGCAGAGGGCGGCCTGGACGGCACGGTGGGTGAAGCGGTGGGACGGGCCGGTTTCACGGAGTTGCTCGTACACGCTGTCCCCCGCCGGCAGGAGATCGCGTGCGTCGACGCGTCCCCGCAGCAGGTCGGCGAGGTGGCGCAGATGCCGGTTGAGGAGCAGTGTCTCGGAACCGAACGCGGGATGCTCTTCCACCAGGCCGCGCAGCAGTGTCTCGGGTCGGATCTCGGCATCTGTCAGCTGCCAGGTCTCTCCGGCCAGCTGGACGAGACCGTGCTCGACCAGCAGGGGCATCATCATCCGTACCAGTCGGCGGTGCCGGGGCTGAAGGCCTCCGCTCACCAGATCACGCATCGAGAACGGGGCCCCCGGGTCTTCGAGAAGGCCGTGCAGCGTCTTGGCCCAGCAGTGAGCGCCGGTCTGTCCGGTGGCGGCGATGAACCGGTGGTGGCCGCTGTCGTCCAGGGCGGCGCGTGCGGCGGTGATACGCGGCTCGGTGGCGCGCGCCACCTCGGCGGGAGCAGGGAGCGGAGAGGGCAGCGCAGGTGCGCCCGGGTGCGGAGCGGCCCGCAGAACGGTGCGCTGGACGGTCAGCGGGTTGTGCTCCATCATGCCGCCGCGGCGGGTACGGCAAGCGTCGATCTCGACGGTGACCGTGCCGTCCGCGTCAGCGTAGGTGATGTCCCAGCAGATCTCGTTGGCGCTGCGGCTACGGCGGCGCAGGTGCACGACGCCGGTGGGCGCGGGCGTGCGCCACACGCGTACGGACCCGAACACCGTCGGCAGGAAGCCGGCGGATTCCGCAGTGAGTTCGGACAGGGCGACGGTGGCCTGCAGCGGTGCGTCGAGAAGTACCGGGTGGGCGGTATAGGCGTCGGCGGGGTGCTGGAGCCGGTAGGACACCAGCACCTCCTCCTCGCCGATGTCCAGGTGCTCGATGAGCTGGAAGGCCGGCCCGCAGTTCAGTCCGATGCGGTGGCACGTCCGGTAGAAGTCCGCCCCACCGAGGCTTTTGTGACAGCGTGCCCGGAGGGTGCCGACGTCGAGCGGGGACGGTGCCGACCCGAGCAGGGTGCGGACCTGGGCTCGGACAGCGGGCCGGCACTCCCCGCCGTGTTCTTCGCGGACGCTGATGGTCAGGATGCCGTCGTCGGGATCGACGGACGTCTGCAGGGCGACCGGTGTCGGGTCCGGCCAGGGCAGAGCGAGAGGGCGGCTGATCTCCAGGTGCCGTACTTCGACCGGGCGCTCCATGGCTCGAAGGCCGGCGCTCAGTGCCATCTCCACGTAGGCGGCGGCGGGCAGAAGCACGTCGTCCCCGATTTTGTGGTCGCCCAGCCAGGGCACCAGCTGGGGCTCGACGGTGCCGTGCCATACGGGGTGCGGGGCGGGCATCCGCTCGCCCACCAGCGGGTGGTCGAGCGCACCGGAGCCGCTGGTGTGTGCGATCCGGTCCTGCGCGGTGCCGTGCCAGTACCGTTCGTGCTGCCACGGGTAGACGGGCAGCTCGGCCACGCGACCGGGGTGGGGGAAGTGAAGCTGCCAGTCGGTGGTGGCGTCGGCGGCGAGCAGGGCGGCAACCGCGGCTCCGGTCTCGCGGAGGCCGTCCCCGTCCCGGTGCAACGTAGGGACGTAGGAGACATCCGTGTGGCGCAGGTAGGGGCGCAGTACCGGGTGCGGGCCGATCTCGACCACGATGCCGGCGTACTCGGACGCGAGGTGGGTGACGGCCTCGGCGAAGCGGACCGGCTCACGGACGTTGCGCCACCAGTAGCGCGCATCCAGCTCCGGCCCGCCCAGCGGTGTGCCGGTGACGGTGGAGACGAACGGAATCCGGGCAGCGCCAGGGGTCAGCCCCTCCAGGGCGGTGCACAGGGGTTCCTCGATGGAGTCCATGGCCCGGCTGTGGAAGGCGTAGTCCAGGTCCAGCTCGCGGAAGAAGACGCCTCGGACGGCCAGCTCCCTGCCCCAGGCCGTCAGCTCGTCGGCAGAGCCGGCTACGGTCACGGCACGATCGCTGTTGATCCCCGCGATCTCCAGTACGCCTTCGTAGCCCAGCAGTTCCTCGCGGGCCTGTTCCT
This sequence comes from Streptomyces sp. NPDC002911, assembly GCF_053591835.1. Taxonomy (NCBI): domain Bacteria; kingdom Bacillati; phylum Actinomycetota; class Actinomycetes; order Kitasatosporales; family Streptomycetaceae; genus Streptomyces; species Streptomyces sp. NPDC002911. Next base: position 56,057 of record NZ_JBSFUO010000001.1, read on the forward strand.
CGGACAGGCCGACGGCGGCCATGCGGCCCCTGCCCGCTGTGGTGGCCTGGGTACGGCTGCGCTCAGCGATGACCAGCGCCGCCTGTTGCAGGGTCAGGGCTCCGCAAGCGTAGGCGGCGGCGACCTCACCGACGCTGTGCCCGGCCACCGCCCGCGGTCGCAGCCCGTGTGAGGCCAGCAGTGCGGTCAGGCCGACCTGCACGGCGAACAGGGCGGGCTGGGCGATCTCGGTGCGCTGCCAGGTGGACGGGGAGGGATGCGCCAGTTCCTTGGCCACCGACCAGCCCAGGTACGGGGCAAGGGCGGCGTCGGCCTCCTCGACGGCCGCACGGAAGTCTCTCTCGTGCTCCAGCAGGTCCGCGGCCATGCCCGGCCACTGGGAGGCGTTGCCGGAGAACACGAAGGCGATGCCGCCCTGAGCGTTCCTTCGTACGGTCGCCCCGCGGGCGGGCTCTCCGGCCGCCAGCCGGTCCAGTTGCCGGGCTGCGTCCTGCGGGTCGGCGGCCATGACGGCGGCGCGATGCGGGTGGGCGCTGCGCCGCACGGTGCTGGTGTAGGCCAGGTCGTAGAAGTCATCGGGCTGCGTGGCCCGCAAGCGCTCTGCCATCCCGGTGGCCAGTTGCTTCAGCGCCTTGGGGGAGCGTGCGGAGACGACCAGCGGCAGCATGCGGTGGCCCGGGGGTGGCCCCGCGTCGGGCCGTGGGGCAGTGGGGGGCGGGGTGAGGATGGCGTGGGCGTTGGCTCCGCCGAAGCCGAAGGCGTTCACGCCTACGGCCGCTTTCCCTCGAGGCAGCTGGACAGGCTCCACCGTCGGGGACAGTCCGAGGCCGTCGAAGTCGATCGCGGGGTTGAGCGGGAGGGCGTGCAGCGACGCGGGCGCGATCCGGTGGCGCAGTACCAGGATCGCCTTGAGCAGGCCCGCCATGCCGGAAGCGGGCTCCAGGTGGCCCAGGTTGGTCTTCACCGAGCCGACCGGCAACGGGCCGCTGCGCCGGTGACGGGCCAGCGCCCGGCCGATGGCCTCGGCTTCCGCCGGGTCCCCGACCTGAGTGCCTGTGCCGTGAGCCTCGAAGTACACCAGATCGTCCGCGCTGATCCCGGCTTCCGCGTAGACCGCGTGCAGCAGCGCCTCCTGGGTCTCGGCGCTGGGCATGATCATGCCGGTGCTGCGGCCGTCGGTGTTGTTGCCGGTAGCCGCGAGCACGGCATGGATGCGGTCCCCGTCGGCCAGTGCGTCCGCGAGACGCTTGAGGACGAGCACCGCGCCGCCTTCCGCGCGGACGAAGCCGTCGGCGTCGGCGGAGAAGGCCGCGCAGCGTCCGCGCCGCGACAGCATGCCCGCGTAGGAGAATCCGGCGAAGGAGTAGGGGCTGCTCAGCACGTTGACCCCGCCGACCAGGGCGACACGGCTGGAGCCCTCGCGCAGGGTGCGGCAGGCACGGTCCAGCGCAACCAGTGCGGAGGAGCAGGCGGTGTCGATGGCCATGCTGGGCCCGCGCAGGTCGAAGGCGTACGACATCCGGTTCGCTGTGATGGACAGCGTGGCACCCGGCATGGTGTGCGGACTTTTGTGGTCCTGCATCAGGACCAGCCCCGTGCCGTAGGCGGGGTCCGAGACCCCTACGAAGACGCAGGTGTCCGATCCTGCCAGCGACTCGACGGGAATGGCGGCGTCGTCGAGCGCCTCCGCGGCCATCTCCAGCAGGAGTCGCTGCTGCGGGTCGATGTGCCGCGCCTCCGCGGGCGAGATCTCGAAGTAGGCGGCGTCGAACGAGGCGACGTCGGTGAGGAACCCCCCGGCGGCGGTGTAACTGCGGCCGGGACGCACAGTCCCCGGGTCGACCATCCTGTCCCCGGGCAGCCGGTCGGCGGGCATCTCACCGACCATGTCCAGTCCCTCACGCAGCACGGACCACAGTCCGTCCAGGTCGGTGATCCCGCCGGGAAGTCGGCAACCGACACCCACGACCGCTACGGACCGCTCATGCTGCTGCTCTGCCACGTTCCCGCCTCACGCCGATTGCTGGCTCCGTGCGGATTGAAGAGCATCACGGGAACGAAAAGCCAATGCCGGTCACTCGTTAGGGTGGAGCCCGTTCGGTGCGCGGCTATCCGGCCCGGCAGACGAAACCGCGCCGTTACGGTTGCGCGGTGCCCGAACCAGCCCGTGCCCGTATCGCAGCCGTTGCTGCTCACCTGCCGACCCGTTACCGGACCATGGGTGAGATCCGCGAGAAGATCGCCAAGACCGGTGACTACGCGCCACCGCCCGGCCTGCTCGAGGATCTCACCGGGGTGCGCGGAGTCCATGTGCGGGGAGACGGAGAGAACGCCTCCGACCTTGCTGTAGCGGCCGCTCGCACGGCACTCGACGAGGCGGGCCTGACCATCGCCGACATCGATCTGCTGTTGTTCGCCGCTACCGCCGCGGACCTGATCGAACCGGCCACGTCCCATCTGGTGGCCGCCAAACTGGGCGCCACCTGCCCGGTGTTCGACGTCAAGAACGCCTGCAACAGCGTACTCAACGCCATGGAGACGGCCGCTTCGTTCATCGAAGCCGGCCGCTACCGCACCGTCCTCATCGCCTGCGGAGAGACCGGCTCCCTGGTTACACGCTGGAACGTCCCTGACCGTCACGCTCTGCTCAGAGCCCTGCCCGGCTACACCGCGTCCGACGCCGGCGCCGCGATGGTGCTCACCGCCGGGCCCGCGAGCGAAGACAGCCCCGGCGTCATGGCGATGCGATTCGTCAGTAATTCCGCCGCCTGGGAAGCCTGCACCGTGGCCGGCGGAGGGACCATGCACCAGCGCTCGGTACACGACGACCACGCCACCCTGCGTCTGAACGGGGACCTGCGCCAGGGGTTGCTCGATGTACTCCCCAACATTCTGGTCGGTGCCGGAGACGAACTTGCCACAGCACGCGCTGGCGCCTTCGTAGCCTTCCACCAGATCGCCATGCCGCAATACAGACAGATGCTCGACATGTTCACCCTGCCCGAGGGCTTGTGCATGCCCGCAGTGGCCGAGCACGGCAACTGCGCGGCGGCTTCCCTTCCTCTGCAGTTGGTCAAGGCGCGGGAAGCCGACCGCGTCGAGGAGGGGGACATCGTGGCGATGATCGGCGTCGCCAGCGGTTTCAGCTTCGGAATGGCCCTCATCCGATGGTGACCACACGGGCCGGCCGTGCCCCGGCACTCACCGCGACGGACCGAGTCACAGCACTGGAACGGCTGATGCCGGGCTACCCCCCACCCCAGCACTGGCGGCGCGTGCCGGCCACCGGACAGCATTACCTCGCCCTCGGCTCCGGGGAGCCGGTGCTGTTCCTGCACGGTAATCCTTCATGGAGCTACGCCTGGCGCAAGCTGGTCGACCGGCTCTCCCCGTATGCCCGTTGCCTGGCCCCGGACCTGCCCGGCTTCGGCATGTCCCGGCATCTGATGCCGGCCGAGGGAGTCTCGGACCCCTACCGCGTGCAGCTGGAGCACCTGGACATCCTTTACCGGCACCTGGTGGAGGACGAGGGGCTGCCTGAGCAAGGCTGGACGCTCGTCCTGCACGACTGGGGCGGTCCGCTCGGCATCGCCTGGGCTCTGCGGCACCCCGGGGTCGTGACCCGTCTGGTCATCTGCAACACCGTGGCCTTCCCTTGGCCCAGCGGCTTCCGACTGCCGTTCTACCTGCGCTGGATCCGCGACCATTCCCTGGTGGCCGACGTCGTGCACCTCACCAACGGCTTCGCACGCACCGCCGTGCACGCCGGAGTGCACCACCCACTGCGCCCGGCCGAGCGCCGGGCCTACCTGCGGCCCTATCTCCGGCGCGCCGAGCGCCGGGCAGTCACCGCCGCCGTCCGCGCCATCCCACGTGACACCGCTGACCCCGTATGGCGGCTGCTCGAACCTCCCGGCGCCGACGCCGATCTGGCGGCACTGCCCATGCTCATCGGCTGGGGCATGCGCGATCCGGTGTTCACCCCGGTCCTGCTGGACGAGTGGGCCCGCCGCTATCCCCACGCGGCCATCCACCGGTTCCCCGGGGCCGGGCACTTCGTGATGGAAGACGCCGCAGCCGAACTCGGCGACCACATCCGTGACTTTTTGCAAGGAACCCGATGACCGTGACCGTCCCAGGTATCACCGCACACCTGGCCGACCGGCCTGACGCCACCGCGCTCATCCGCTGCCGTAAGGGGGCCTCCCTGACGATCAGCCGTGGCCGACTGCTGCAGGGTTGTCACCTGACGGCGCAAGCCCTGCACAAAGCCGGTGTCCGGCCGGGTCACAAGGCCGTGGTGATGACCCGCGACGCCTACGACCTCACCACCGTCGCGTACGCCCTGTGCTCCCTCGGCGCCGTACCTGTCCTCATCGAGCCGCGCGCCGAGGTGCGCCGCTGCCTGCGGGACGTCGTTCCGGACGTCTTCATCGGCGAACCTTTGGCCCAGCTCGGACGTCAGTTCCTGGGGTGGGGCCGCCCCCACATCCGGATTTCCCTGGTCACCGGCCATCCACCGGTCGCTCCGGGCCGACGCCTGGAGACCCGGGCGCCGGCCGGCAGCGTCCCCTCCCTGCAACTGCGGGAGCCTGACGACGACGAGCTGGCCATGATCGCGTTCACCTCCGGTTCCACCGGACGCCCCAAGGGCGCGGAGTACCGCTACGCCACCCTGGCGGGGCAACTCGACGCGCTCACCACGGTGCTGGATCCCCGGCCCGACGACGTACTCCTCGCGGGGTTCCTTCCGGTCGCGATGCTCGGCCCGCTCCTGGGCCTGACCACCCTCGCCCCGGCCGTGAACCACCTGTCCCCGGCCCGCACGTCGCCGAAGGAGCTCGTCGAGCCGATCCTGAAGCACCGGGTCACCAAGATCGTCGCGTCGCCCGCCGTGCTCACACTGATCGCCGGTCACTGCGCCCGCCACGGCATCACCCTGCCCTCGGTCCGCCAGATCCTGTCCTTCGGCGCTCCGCTACGTCTCCGCCTCGCCGAATCGCTGCGCAAGGCCGTGCCGGACGCCACCGAGATCCTCAGCGTCTACGGTGCCACCGAATGCCTGCCCGTCTCCGCGATCAACGACCGGGACCTGCTCACCTCACGCATCCAACCGCCCGTCGGGCAGGCCGGCACCTGCCTGGGCCGACCGCTTCCCGGCATCCACCCTCAGATCCTGGACGCGGACCCCACCGGACTCGGCGAGATCGCCGTGGCCGGCCCCACCGTCAGCCCCGCCTACCACGCGCGTCCTGACGCAGACGCCGTCACGAAGAGCGTCACCAGCCGTGGCGTACTGCACCGCACCGGAGACCTCGGCCGGCTCGACGACCAGGGCCGGCTGTGGTTCGTCGGCCGTCGAGCTCACCTGGTCACCGGTACCGGGTTCACCATGACCACCGAGGACATCGAGATCACGGCCGACACCGCTCCCGGCGTTCGCCGCACCGCTCTGGTCGGTGTCGGCACGGCCGTATGCCAACTGCCCGTCCTGTGCGTGGAGCCCCTGCCTTCCACTCCCCGCACCGCGGCCCTGGCAGCCGTACGCACCGTCCTGACAGGCCACCCGGAAGGGCACCGCGTCGAGCACCTGCTCCTGCATCCCGGCTTCCCCACCGACCCCCGGCACAACTCAAAGGTCGACCGCCTACGCCTGGCGGGCTGGGCCGCCAGGCGCCTGCGCGGGAGGACTCGATGAAGGTGCTGGTCACCGGGGGGAGCGGCTTCCTGGGCCTGGAGATCTGCCGTCGGCTGACGGCACGCGGCATCACCACATCCTCCTTCGGCCGCCGCCCCAGCACCGCTCTGCAACAGCTGGGGGTCCGTCAGCACCTGGGAGATCTCGCCGACGTGAACGCGGTCTCCCGCGCGGTCGCCGAATGCGACGCCGTCATCCACAACGCCGCCCTGGCCGGGGTCAGCGGCCCTCCGCAGCCCTACTGGGCCACCAACGTCCTCGGCACCCGCCACGTGATCGAGCAGTGCCGTGCCCACCAGGTGCGCAGACTCGTCCACACCTCGACCGCCAGCGTCGTCTTCCGGCCCGGGGGCCTGGAGGGCGTCGCCGAGGACATTCCCTACCCCACCAGCCACCTGGCCGCCTATCCCAGGACGAAAGCCACTGCCGAAGCCCTGGTCCTCACAGCCCACAGCCCGGAGCTGGCCACCGTCTCGCTGCGCCCGCACATCATCTGGGGCCCGGGCGACCCGCACTTCACCCCCGCCCTCGCGCGCGCCGTCCGGGCCGGGCGCCTGCTGATGCCCGGCCACGGCAGCAACCTCGTCGACACCACACATCTCCGCACCGCAGCTCACGCCCACCTTCTCGCCCTGGACCGCCTGCACCGATCACCGGAGATGGGCGGCCGCGCCTATTTCATCAGCCAGGGCGAGCCGCGCCCCCTGCGCGAAATCGCCCGGTGCCTGTTGCGGGCCGCCGGTATCAGCGCCCGCTGGTGCGCCGTCCCGCCACGACTGGCGACGGCCGCGGCCGCCCTCAGCGACACATGCCTGCGTATGGTCCGCAGCCCGCGCACCCTCGCGCTGAGCCGCTTCCTCGTCGCGGAACTGCTGCAACCGCACTACTTCGACCTGACCGCAGCACGCCGCGATCTGTCCTTCGCACCGCCGATCGGCTTCGAGGCCGGCCTCGCGGAACTCGCCCGGATCACCCCGTCCGCCTTCGACGACAGCTAGGACACACCGTGCCGAAAACTTACGACACCCTCCGTTCCGTCCTGACCAGCTCTTTCCGTATCCCGGAGGACGTCATCCGTCCTCAGGCCACGCTGGAGCAGCTGGGCCTGGACTCCCTGGCCCTGGCGGAGCTGGTGCTCGTCCTCCACGAACGCTTCGCGGTCAAGATCAGCAGCGAGTACACCGATCGCAGCAAGACCATCGCTGAGGTCGTCGACCACCTCGACGCCCTGTGCGCCGAGGGCACGAGGCAGGTGGCGCCCTCATGACTGCGCCCGTCGCCGTCACCGGTCTCGGCCTGCTCACCCCAGGAGGAGAGGACGCCGACGCCACCTGGAGCGCCGTCTGCCACGGCGTGAGCACCGCGACCCGTGACCCGGCACTCGCCGGCCTGCCCGTCGACTTCTCCTGCCGTGTCCCCCTCGCCTCCGACACCCTGGCCGACCGCATCGGACGCACCGCCTGGCGCATGTCACGGGACGCGAAGCTCGCGGTGCTCGCCGCCCGCGATGCCGTACACGACGCCGGCCTCGACCCCCGGACCTGGAACGGCGATCGGGTCGCCGTCGTCGTCGGCTGCGGACTCGGAGGAGGCGCGGTACGCGAAGAACAGACCAGGCGTCTGGAGGAACTGGGCGCCGACATGGTCTCGACGCTCACGATCCCCCAGATCCTCACGAACATGCCGGCCGGCGAGGTCTCCATCGACCTCAGCACCCGCGGTCCCAGCCTCGCCCCTGCCACCGCCTGCGCCTCCGGCGCCACCGCCATCGCCATGGCCCGCGACCTTCTGCTCTCCGGCCAGTGCGACATCGCGGTGGCCGGAGGCACGGAAGCGACGATCAGCCGGCTGGTGACCACCGCCTTCTGGCGCCTGGGTGCCCTGTCCCGACGCACCGGCCCGGTCACCGAGGCGTCCCGGCCCTTCGCCGCCGACCGCGACGGCTTCGTCATGGGGGAAGGCGCAGGCATGCTCGTCCTGGAACGCGTGGAGCACGCCGCTGCCCGTGGCGCCCGTTCCCGCGCCCAGCTCGTGGGCTGTGGCAGCACCTCGGACGCCCATCACCCCACCGCTCCGCACCCGGCAGCCGGCGGTGCCGAGTCAGCCCTGCACACCGCACTGGCGCAGGCGGGACTGGCCGCACACGATGTCGACCACGTCAACGCGCACGGCACCTCCACCCCGCTCAACGATGCCGGGGAGGCAGCCCTGATCGCCCGCGTGCTGCCACACCGCCCCAGCGTCACCGCGCCAAAAGGCGTGCTGGGTCACAGCCTGGGCGCGGCAGGAGCTGTCGAAGCGGCGCTGACTGTGCTCACCATCGGACACCGCACGGCGCCACCGATCGCCAACCTGCGAGCGTCCGCACCCGAGTTCGGCATCGACTGTGTCACCGAACGGCCACGCCGACAGGACATCCGCGTAGCCGTCAGCCATTCCTTCGGCTTCGGCGGCCACAACGTCGTCCTCGCGCTGCTCAGAGCTTCCTGACCGACGCCCCAGCCGAAGGGAGGGACGTGCGGCCCCCAGGTACCTGCTCGTCCTCACCGGCGGCGGGATCAGGATGGCCGCCTGCCCCTCCGCCCCGCAGAGCTGAGCGCTCGGCCGCTCAGGGACACAGCGGCGACGGGGGCTCCGAAGCCCTCCGCGGCCACGGAGGGCTTCGACCGCCGTCTGCCGGACCGGTGCGGGTCTGGTCAGGCCTTGTTCTGCGAGGCCCAGAACTCGTCGAACGTGAGCTCGCCGTCACCGTTGCCGTCGTGGGCGTTGATCACGGCCTGGGCGACGGTCTCGGTGACATAGGGGTCACCGAGCTGCGCCATGGCGCTCTTGTACTCGGCGGCCGTTATGCTGCCGTCGCCGTTCTGGTCGAAGCGCTCGAATGCCTTGCGTGCCGACTCGATGTCCGCCACTGTTCCGCCCCTTCGTCAAGCGTCGTTTCCGGAGGTCAGGTTATCCGGCAGCCCGGGCGGCGGATCCGGCGGGCGACCGCACCCGGCAGGGCCCAGGGCGGTGTCAGGTCAGCAGCTCCGGGGCTCGCCGGCGGCCACCTTGCGGGTCGGTCCGGGATCTCCCCCGGAATCCGACTCACCACAAGGCGACATCCATGGATGTACGGGAGTGGCCGGGCAGGACCGCCCCCCGAAGGTGATCAATGAATCACCGACCAAAGTCCATGGATACGCGACAATTACCAGGTGCGTGACCCATCACACCTATGATTCACAAACGGATACACCACTTTGATGATTATTGTCCCATACGTGACCTTTGCTTCCGGGCCGCCCGTCTGTCATAGTCGGAGACGCGACCTCCTCCGACCCGAGCCAGGTCCCCTGTGCGGCCGTGGACACACCCCCCAATCCACGGCCCTCTCAGAAGCCCCCGACGCGTCACACCCAGGCTGCGACCGGGGGCTTCTGCGTGTCAGCGGTCGGCGGCGCGCATCTCGAACCAGGTGGTCTTCCCTCGCGGCAGGAGATCCACGCCCCATCTGTCGGAGAGCTTGTCGACCAGGAAGAGGCCTCGCCCGCTGACGTCCATCTCACGAACGGGCATCAGGCACGGCAGCCCGCGCGAAGGATCCCGCACCTCGATCCGGACCCAGCCACGACGACGCAGCATCCGCAGACCGAAAACCCGCGCTCCGGTATGCCGCACGGCGTTGCCCACGAGCTCGGAGACCAGTAACACACCGTGTTCGGCGGTCTGCGGGGGAAGCTGCCACTGGCGCAGCATCACGCACGAAGCGATCCGACGGGCGGTGGCGGCGGACTCCGGACGGGAGGGCAGCCGGACTTCGCCCTCCGTCGGATTTCCGAACAACTCCAGCGCTTTGAACGCCTGTTCGTCTTCGACGGCGGTCGTCCAGCGTGCCGCTGTCGCACTGCCGCGCGGTCGCGGCTGTTCCACACCCTCCAGGCCCGCCATGCTCACCATCATGGCCGCAGAGAACGCCCTCGGTGACCGTTCTGCCAGAATCCCCCTACCCGAACCCCTCACTCCGCGCCCGTTGTCCGGCATATGCCAGAGGCAGAACAGAGGGCCGGGCAGCCGAGCCCACCTGCGACGACAAGGGCAGGCCGCGTCATTGCACAAGCGGCGGGGAGCGCTGGACCTCAAGGCTCTCCTGAGGTCCAGCTGATCCGCCCGCACGGATGAACGCGGGGTCCGGTACGCCGCTCACCCTCGGTCAGAGGAACCGGGCCTTGCCCGGGCCTTCCTCCACGAAGCTGCGCATGCCGCGCTCCCGGTCCTCGGTGGCGAACAGGCCTGCGAACCAGTTCCGCTCGATCGTGAGCCCGGTGTCGATGTCCGTCTCCAGCCCCGCGTCCACGGACTCCTTGGCGGCCCGCAGCGCCAGCGCGGGCCCCTGCGCCAACCGGGCGGCCCAGGCGTGCGCCTGCTCGTACACCTCGGCGGCGGGCACCACACGGTCCACCAAGCCGATCGCCAGGGCCTCCTCAGCCTTCACCTGACGGCCCGTGAAGATCAGGTCCTTGGCCTTGGACGGGCCCACCAGCCGGGCCAGGCGCTGGGTGCCGCCGGCGCCGGGAATCAGCCCCAGGAGAATCTCCGGCTGGCCGAGCCTCGCATCGTCCCCAACGATCCTGAAGTCGGCGCAGAGCGCCAGCTCGCAGCCTCCGCCCAGGGCGTAGCCGGTGACGGCCGCGACCACGGGCTTGGGGATGCGGGCCACCGCGGTGAAGGACTCCTGCAGGGCCCTGGAGCGTACGACCATCGCCGCGTGGTCCATCGTCTGCATCTCCTTGATGTCCGCGCCCGCCGCGAACACCTTCTCGCCGCCGTAGAGGATCACGGCCCGCACGTCGTCGCGCCGGCCGGCCTCCTCGGCGAGCTCGCGCAGCCGGTCCTGGACGGCGACGTCCAGGGCGTTCATCGGCGGACGGTCCAGCCGGATCGTGCCGACGTTCTCGCTTACTTCGAGGGTTACGGTCATGGGGAGCAGGTTAACTGCGGCTAACGCGGGCGGGCCCGGTGCCGTTGGTCACAGCACCGGGCCCGCTTCCTACGTCAGCGGTGGGGACCTACTTGATCCACTCCGACCAGTCCATGTTCCAGCCGTTGAGGCCGTTGTCGGGCTGGATCACCTTGTCCTTGGAGTTCTTGACGACGACGACGTCGCCGATCAGGGAGTTGTCGAAGAGCCAGGCCGCAGGGGTCTTGCTGTCCCAGGCGCCTCGCACGTCGCGCAGACCGACGCAGCCGTGACTGGTGTTGGTCGAACCGAAGATGCTCGACGCACCCCAGTAGTTGCCGTGGATGAAGGTGCCCGAGGTCGACAGACGCATCGCGTGCGGCACGTCCTTGATGTCGTACTCGCCGCCGAAGCCGACGGTGTCACCGTTCATCCGGGTCACCTTGAGCTTCTCGCTGATGACCATCTGCCCGTTGTACGTGGTCGTGGCCGGTGCGCCCGCGGAGATCGGAATGTCCTTGATCTGCTTGCCGTCGCGGACCACCTTCATCCGGTGGGAACGCGCGTCGACCGTGGAGACCTGGCTGCGGCCGACGGTGAACTCCACCGTCTTGGCCTGCTTCCCGTAGACCCCCGGCCGCCCCTCGACACCGTCGAGGTCGAGGCGCAGCTTCACCTTCGTGCCCGCCGCCCAGTATTTCTCGGGCCGGAAGTCGAGGCGGTCGTTGCCGAACCAGTGGGGCTCGATCTGCACGGCGGGCTCCGCCGTCACGCTGATCGCCCTCTCCACGGCCTCCGGGTCGGTGATGCCCCGGGTGAAGTGGATCGACACCGGCATGCCCACGCCGACGGTCGAACCGTCCTCGGGGGTGTACTGCCCGATGAAGGTGTTCTTCGGGACCAGCGTCGTGAAGCTGGTGTCCTTCGCCGACTGGCGGCCCTTGTCGTCCTTGGCGACCGCGTGCACCGTGTACTTGGTCGCGGCGGCCAGGTGGCGGTCAGGCACCCAGCTCAGGCCGTCCTTCGCCATCTTGCCCACGACCTCTTTGCCCTTGGGGTCCGCGACCTTCACGGTGCTCAGCTTGCCCTCGGCCGCCGAGACCTTCAGCGCCCCGCTGGTCGCCACCTCTTCGGCGCCGTCCTTGGGCGCGATGGTCACCACCGCCTGTGAGGCGCTGGTGTCATCGACCTGCGCGCCCGCTTCCTTACCGTCCCTGTCGGCGGCGTTTCCGCTGCCGCCGCACGCGGTCACCAGCAACAGCAACGCGCCCAGTGCCAGTGCGAGAGGTCCGCGGGACCCCCGCCCGCCCCGTTCCCCGCCCGCGCCGGCCCATGCACCCGATATCGGCTGCCCGTTCAATGTGGTTGTCTCCCCTCGCAGGGCCTGGCCCCGCCATGGCCCGCACCCCCGCGCGCTGTACATGCACGCCCGGCGCAAGATAATCACACCGCACGTGGGGAGAAGTCCCCCAGATTGTCACTGTTCGGTCCCAAGACGCCCTGGACCGCGGCCGGGTGGCCCCGGAGAGCGGGTCTCCGGGGCCACCCCAGGTCGGAACGGGGGTCAACGCAGGGCCGAACCCGCCTTCCACCGGGGCCAGTCAAGGTTCCAGCCACCGAGTCCGTTGTCCGGGGCGACCGTCTTGTCCGCGGAGTTGACCACCTCGACCACGTCGCCGATGCGCGTCCGCTCGAAGAACCAGCCTGCCGGGGTGTCCGAGCTGCCGCCCTTCACATCACGCAGCCCGATGCAGCCGTGACTGGTGTTCTCGGAGCCGAAGATCTCCGGGGACTCCCAGTAGTTGCCGTGCAGGAACGTGCCTGACTCCGTCAGCCGGACGGCGTGGGGCACGTCCTTGATGTCGTACTCACCACCGAAGCCCACGGTGCTGCCGTCCATGCGGGTCACGTCGTGGAGCTCGGAGACCACCATCTTCCCGTTGTACGTGGTCCTCTTCGCCGCACCCGCCGTGATCGGAACCGTGCTGACGAGCTCGCCGTCGCGGCGTACCTCCATGGTGTGCGCCCTGGCGTCCACCAGGGACGTCTGGGAGCGGCCCACCCGGAAGGTCACCTTCTTCCGCTGGCTGCCGTACACCCCCGGCGCGCCCTCCACATCACGCAGGCCCACATCGACGGTGACCTCGGTGCCCGGTTCCCAGTAGGTGGCGGGCCGGAAGTCGAGCCGGTCCTTGCCGAACCAGTGGCCGACCACCTCGACCTCGGGTCTCGTGGTGATCCTGATGGCCTTCTCCACCGCGGCACGACGGGTGACGGGCCGGTTGAAGTCGAAGGAGACGATCATGCCGGTGCCCACGGTGGACCGGTTCTCCGGCTTGAAGTAGCCGATGAAGCGGTCCTTGGGGACCAGGGTGGTGAATGTGGTGCTGCGGCTCGTGCGGTGGCCGTCGCCATCGACGGCGACCGCCTCCACGCTGTACTTCCCGGCCAGCCCGAGCCGGTATCCGCCGTCCCGTGGGGCCCATGACCGGCCGTCCTTCCCGATGCGGCCGGCCACCTCCTCGTGTTCCGCGTCCTCCATCCGGGTCACCTTCACCCGCTCGAGCCGTCCGTCGGGGACGGTCACCTCGAGCCGGCTGTCCGCGCCGACGGCCTCGGCGCCGTCCTCGGGGACGATCCGGATGGCGTCCCCGGGTGAGCGGTTGTCCCCGAAGAACGACGTCGCCTCGGTGCAGCCCGTCAGTACGGCCGGCACGGTGAACAGTCCTGCCCATGTCAGCACGGCGGCCCAACCGGCCCGTGCTCTCTTCGCTACGTGGTTCACGCTCCCCCCAACGACGTGGCCGCCCCGGGGAAACGTGAGTGCGGGCCCCCCGGTGGGCAGAACAGGGGGGAGGACACCGCCAGGGAGGCCGCGGCCGGGACGCCGCGTACTCCTTCTGCCGGGTGACCGCTCCTACGAGCCGCAGGAGGCTGAAAGGTGTCGAGCACAGCCGAGCAGGAGGAAACGCCGCGTACGACGGGAAGGGTGGTGACCACCGGACCGACCCCCGGAGACGAAAGGGACGAACCACCCGTATGGCCGGGTGCCCCGATGCCGCTGGGAGCCCGCTTCCGGGTCGGACCGGACGGTGTGGCGGGCACCAACTTCGCCCTCTGGGCGGGTGGGGCCGAGGCCGTCGACCTCTGCCTCTTCGACGAGCGGGGCGCCGAGACCCGGCTCCCGCTCACCGAGCTGACCCATGAGATCTGGCACGGTTTCGTGCCCGGCGTACGCGCGGGACAGCGGTACGGCTACCGGGTGCACGGCCGCTGGGACCCCTGGACCGGCGCCCGCTGGAACGCGGCGAAGCTGCTCCTCGACCCGTACGCCCGCGCGGTGGACGGGTCGTTCACCCTTCCGGTCGAGGTGTACGGCCATGTGAGGGACTGGCCCCAGCAACATGTCGCCGACACCGTGCGCGACGACCGGGACTCGGCGCCGTACGTCCCCAAGGCGGTCGTCGTGCATGACGACGACGACTGGGCCGAGGACCGCAGGCCCAAGACCCCCTGGGCGGACTCGGTCATATACGAGCTGCACGTACGCGGCTTCACCAAGCTCCACCCGGGCATCCCGCCCGAGCTGCGCGGCACCTACGCCGGACTCGCCCACCCCGCCGCCGTCAGCCACCTCCGCCGCCTCGGTGTGACCGCCGTCGAACTGCTCCCGGTCCACCAGTTCGCCCACGAGGACCATCTGCTGCGACGCGGTCTGCACAACTACTGGGGCTACAACTCGATCGGCTACTTCGCCCCGCACGCGGGTTACGCGGCGAGCGGCACGGCGGGCCAACAGGTCGGCGAGTTCAAAAAGATGGTGCACGCCCTGCACGACGCCGGGATCGAGGTGATCCTCGACGTGGTCTACAACCACACCGCGGAGGCCGGCGAGCTCGGCCCGATGCTCTCCCTGCGGGGCATCGACAACCGCGGCTACTACCGCCTCCAGCCGGACGCCCGCCGCTACGCGGACTACACCGGCTGCGGCAACACCCTGCACGTGGTGCAGCCGCAGGTCCTCCGGCTGATCACGGACTCGCTCCGCTACTGGGTGTCGGAGATGGGCGTCGACGGCTTCCGCTTCGACCTGGCGGCGGCCCTCGCGCGCTCGATGCACGACGTGGACATGCTCTCACCGTTCCTGGCGGTCATCGCCCAGGACCCCGTGCTGCGCCGGGTCAAGCTGATCGCCGAACCGTGGGACGTCGGCGACGGCGGCTACCAGGTGGGCGCGTTCCCACCGCTGTGGACCGAGTGGAACGACCGCTACCGGGACGCCGTACGCGACTTCTGGCGCGGGGCGCTGCCCGACGTGCGCGACGTCGGCTACCGGCTCACCGGGTCCAGCGACCTGTACTCCTGGGGCGGCAGGCGCCCGTACGCCTCGGTCAACTTCATCACCGCGCACGACGGTTTCACCCTGCGCGACCTGGTCACCTACGCGCACAAGCACAACGAGTCCAACGGCGAGGGCAACCGTGACGGCACGAACGACAACCGCGCATGGAACTGCGGCGCCGAGGGCGAGACCGACGATCCCGGCGTCAACGCCCTGCGCCGCCGGCAGATGCGCAACCTCCTGACGACGCTGCTCCTGTCGACCGGGGTGCCGATGCTGGTGGCGGGTGACGAGATGGGCCGTACCCAGGGCGGCAACAACAACGCCTACTGCCAGGACAACGAGGTCAGCTGGCTGGACTGGTCGCTCCTGGAGGAGCCCCGGTGGCGGGAGCTGACCGAGCTGACCGCCCGGGTACTGTCCCTGCGCCACCGCCATCCGGTGCTGCGCCGCCGGGCCTTCTTCGCCGGGACACCGCAGGCCCCGGACGGGCTGCGGGACCTGGCGTGGTTCACCGCGCAGGGCGCCGAGATGACGGAGGACGACTGGTACGCACCGGCCGCGACGCTCGCGCTCTACCTCTCCGGGCGTGACATCCCGGGCAGGGACGCCCGGGGCGAGCAGATCACCGACGACAGCTTCCTGGCGGTCCTCCACGCGGACCACCGGCCCTGCGACTTCCGGCTCCCCGGCCCGCCCTGGGCCCAGGCCTACGAACTGGTGCTGGACACCTCGCGCGAGGAGCAGTCCACCGCCCCCGGCACCCTCCACCGGGGCGGCACGGGGCTCACGGTGCCGGGCAGGTCGGTGATGCTGCTGCGGGTGGCGGAGTGAGGGGCCGGGTCAGCCGAGGATGCCGCGCTCGTAGCCGACGGCGACGGCCGCCGCACGGTCCTTGGCACCCAGCTTGGCGAAGACATGGGTGAGGTGGGTCTTCACGGTCGCCTCGCTGATGAACAGCTCGGCGGCGATCTCGCGGTTCGAGGTCCCACGGGCGACGAGCCGGAGCACTTCGCACTCGCGCGCGGAGAGCGAATCGTGACCGGGTGCGGCCGGGGTGCGTACCCGGGAGACGAGCCGTGAGGCGACGGCCGGTGACAGGACCGTACGTCCGTCGGCGGCGGCGCGTACGGCGGTGAACAGCTCGTCGCGGGGCGCGTCCTTGAGCAGGTAGCCGGTGGCGCCCGCCTCGATCGCGGGCAGGGTGTCCGAGTCGGTGTCGTACGTGGTGAGGACGAGCACCCTGGACCGGGCGCCGAGTCGGGTCAGTTCGGCGATGGCGGCCACTCCCCCGCCGCCCGGCATCCGCAGGTCCATCAGGACGACGTCGGGGTCGAGGCGGGTGGTGAGCTCGACGGCGGCCACTCCGTCGGCCGCCTCGCCGAGTACCTCGAAGCCGGGGGCCGAGGCGAACATGCCGCGCAGACCGTCCCGTACGACGGGATGGTCGTCGACGACGAGAAGGGTGATGACGCGCGCGGTTCCCGGGGCCTCAGTCATATCAGCTCCAGGCTACGTCCCGTCAGACGCGCCGGACCAGCGGCACCCGGGCGGAGACGGCCGTACCCCGTCCGGGTTCCGTCTCGATCTCGACGGTGCCGGCGATCCGTTCGGCGCGGGCCCGCATCCCGCCGAGGCCGAAGCCACCCGTGCTGCTGTGCGGGGCCACGGCTGCCGGGTCGAAGCCGCAGCCGTCGTCGCGTATGTCCAGGGTGACCTCGTCACCCATATAGGAGAGGGTGACGCCGGCCCGGGCCGCCCCGGCGTGCCGGGCGGCGTTGGTGAGGGCCTCCTCCGCGATGCGGAGCAGTGTGGCGGCGACCTCGTCGTGGAGCGGTTCGACCGTTCCGGTGACCGTGAACTCCGCGCGTACGCCGGTGTTTTCCGCCCAGCTGCTCACCGTCTTCTTCAGCGCACCGGGCAGGTCGTCGTCCTCCAGCGCGGCGGGCACCAGGTTGTGTACCGAGCGGCGTGCCTCGCCGAGACTGTGCCGGGCGAGCCCCGCCGCGCGGTCCAGGTGCTCGCGGGCCAGGCCGGGGTCAGCGGTCGAGGTGACGGCCTGCAACTGGGCGATGATGCCGGTCAGCCCCTGAGCGAGGGTGTCGTGGATCTCCGCGGCGAGTCGGCGCCGCTCGTCGGCCACGCCGGCCTCCCGTGCCTGGAGCAGGAGTTGGGCGTGCAGGGTCGCGTTCTCGGCGAGGGCCTGTTCCAGGCGGGTGTTGGCGAGTTCCAGTTCGGAGATGGTCTTTTTCTGGCGCCGGGCCTTCTCCTCCTCTCGGTCACCGAGGTGGCCGAAAAGGACAGCGAGGCCCGAGTGCAGCACGAAGAGCGCGCCGAAGGCCACCCAGTTGGTGAGGGAGGCCGGCGGCAGTCCGCTGCCGGACTGCGCTCCGGCCATCGTGACGGCTGTGCACATCAGCCCGAGGCGTACGAAGCGCCGAGGCAGCAGCCCGATGGCGTCGAAGTAGCCGACGATGGCATAGATGGAGAAGAAGGGGTTGCACCAGCAGAGCGCGAAACCCAGCGCGGTCCGCAGCACGTAGTAGATCTGGGCGGCCCGGTGGTGCGAGGGCAGCTGCCGGGCCCGGCCCCACCACCCTTGGAGGACGACGGCCGCGGAGACCAGGGCGGCCGCCGCATACACGTCCGTTCCAGACATTCCGACGGGCTGGAAGGACAAGGCGGCCATCAGAACGGCGATGCCCAAGAGGGTGTACGGGCCGTACCGGTAGAACCGCTCGGCCATCGTTCCGTCGCTGTTCATCGATTCCTCCGCCGCCTCGTCCGGGACTCAGTCTCCCTGCGCCGCGCCCCGGGTCACTCCCAGCGGAAGAGCCGGGTCGCCGCCTTGCCCGGCGCGGCGGTCCACAGAACCATCACCGCCAGATGCGTCCAGTCCGGCCAGCTCCCCGAGGCCGCCTGGTCCAGGGCCTGCGAGGCGGCACCGAACGGGGTGAACTCGACGATCGTGCGCAGCAGGTCCGGCATGGTCTGGACGGGCACCCAGACTCCGGCGGTGAACATCATCAGGAGGTAGGCCACCGAACCGACGGCGGTCGCGACCTTGGACGTCCGGGACAGTGCGCAGATGGTCGCGCCGAGGGCGAGAACGCAGGCGACGGCGAGGAGAAGGGCCAGCAGGTAGCCGGGGGCCTGTCCCGGCAGCCGCACACCGAAGGCGATCCGGCCGACGGCGATGACGAGCGCCGCCGAGCCCAGCGAGGCCGCGCCGTGCAACACGATCTGCGCGGCCAGCAGGGCCGAGGGGCGCACCGGTGTGGCCGACATCCGGCGCAGGATGCCGCGTTCGCGGTAGCCGGTGAGGACCGGTGGCATCGCCTGGAGCCCGGCCATGATCATGGCCAGCAGGACGGCCACCGGCACGTACAGGTCGATGACGCTGCGGCCGCCGAGGGCGTCGTCGGACTCCCGGAAGGACGGGATCAGGCCGAGGATCGTCATGAGGACGGTCGGGAAGACGAGGATCCAGAACAGGCTGCCGGGTTCGCGCAGGAAGAGCAGGGTCTCCGCCCTCAGGACGGCGGCGAGGGGGGCCGGGCGGGACCCGGCGGTCGGGGTGACGGTCGCGGTCATGATGCCTGTTCCGTGAGGTCGAGGAAGACGTCGTCCAGGCCGGCCTCGGCGACGCGCAGCTGACGGGCGGTGATGTGGTGGCGGGCCAGGAGAGTGATCACGGCGTTGGCGGTGTCGTCCGTACCGTGGATGACCACCCGGCCGCCGGGATCGGTCACGTCGACGGAGACGGCGCCCGGCAGTGTCCTGAGTTCGGCGTACGCGATCGGCTCCGAGGGGGTGAACGAGATGGCGGTCGATCCCGCAGCCCCGCCGATCAGCCCGCCGGGGGTGTCGAGCGCGACCACGCGGCCCTTGTCGATCACCGCGACCCGGTCGCAGAGCCGCTGGGCCTCCTCCATGAAGTGGGTGACCAGCAGGACGGTCACCCCGCCGTCCCGGATCTCCTCGATCAGTTGCCAGGTGTCCCTGCGGGCACGGGGGTCGAGGCCGGTGGTCAGTTCGTCCAGCACGACCACACGCGGGTTCCCGATGAGGGCGAGCGCGATGAACAGGCGCTGTTTCTGGCCACCGGAGAGCTTGGCGAAGCGTCGGTCGAGGTGACCGTCCAGCCCGAGCCGTTCGGCGAGCGCCCGCGGGTCGGCGGGCCGCGGATAGAAGGCGCTGTACAGCTCCAGCGCCTCCCCCACGGTCAGCTTGGGCTGGAGCTCGCTCTCCTGGAGCTGGGCACCCATCAGTTGGGTGACCGCGTGGCGGTCGACGGCAGGGTCCAGGCCGGCGACCCGGACCGTGCCCGCGTCGGGAACCCGCAGTCCCTCGACGCATTCGACCGTGGTGGTCTTGCCGGCCCCGTTGGGGCCGAGGATCCCGAAGATCTCCCCCTCGTCGACGGTGAAGCTCACCCCGTCGACCGCGGGCCGGCCGCCATAGGCCTTGTGGATCCCGCGTACTTCGATGATTGCCATGCCCGTAAGGATTCCAGCGGGAGGGCGGCGCCGGTATCCGCCGTCCCGCTCGGGCCGGCATCAGCCGATCGGTTGACTGGGAGCTCCGACCCACGGCGCGTGACCGGAAAATCACGTGAGTGATGTCAGTCGTGAACCATAGGCTCGCTCCTGATGCCCGAAAAACCTGCAGAGCCCACGGACCGGTCCGCCGTGCGCTCCCTCCTGCGACTGTGGCCCTATGTCAGACCGGTGCGCATGCGCTGGATCAGCGCGGCGCTCGTGGCGATACTCGCGTCCTGTCTCGTCCTGGTGATCCCTCTGGTCCTGAAGTGGATGGTGGACGGCCCCGTCGCGGACCGTGATCCCGGCGGCGTGTGGCTGGGGGCGCTCTGGCTCCTGCTGCTGGGTATCGTCGAGGCAGGGCTGTTCGGACTCCGGCGGTGGCTCGTGGCCCGGCCGCTGGCCGGTGTCGAGGCGTCGATGCGCGCCGACCTCTACCGTCATCTGCAGCGGCTGCCTGTGGCGTTCCACGACCGCTGGCCCTCGGGGCAGCTGCTCTCGCGCGGGACCACGGATCTCATGCTGCTGCGGATGTTCCTGGCTTTCCCGCTGACGTTCCTGCTGGTCAACGGCACGACGGTGCTGGTCGGTTTCGTCATCCTCTTCGTCCAGGATTGGTCGCTGGGACTGGTGCTGCTCGCGCCCGCCGTCCCGCTGATGATCCTGTGCTCGGTCTTCGAGACGAAGTACGCCCTGGTGGCGCGCAAGGCCCAGGACCAGGTCGGCGATCTGACGACGGTCGTCGAGGAGAGCGTGCTGGGCATCCGTATCGTCAAAGGCTTCGGACGTAACCGCAGCCAGGCGCTGGCCTTCCGCGCGCTCGCCCAGCGGCTGCGCACCACGGAGCTGGGCAAGGCCCGGCTGCTCGCGGGGATCTGGGCGCTCATCACCGTCATTCCGGAGCTGGCGATCGGTGCCGCGCTGGTGCTCGGCACGATCGAAGTGGCGGACGGCGGTCTGTCGGCGGGCACGCTCGTCGCGTTCCTCTCGACGGCCCTGGCGCTGCGCTGGCCGGTCGAGTCGATCGGCTTCCTGCTGGCGATGAGCCAGGAGTCGGCGACGGCCGCCGACCGCTACTTCGAGGTCATGGACGTCGCGGAGGAGCCGGAACCGGAGCCGGGGACGCCGGGAGGGGAGACCGGGACGGCCGGGCAGGGCATCGTCTTCGAGGGGGTGGAGTTCCGCTACCCGGACGCCGATCCCGGCGCACCGCCCGTCCTGACCCGGATCGACCTGCGGGTCCGTCCCGGCGAGACGATGGCTCTGGTGGGCGCCACGGGTTCCGGGAAGACGACGCTGACGTCGCTCGTCCCCCGGCTGCACGAGGCCACCGGCGGCCGGATCCTGCTGGACGGCGAGGACATCGCCACCATGGAGCGGCCCCGGTTGCGCGAGCTGGTGTCGGTGGCCTTCGAGGAGCCCACCCTCTTCTCGGCGACCGTCGGGGAGAACGTGCTGATGGGGGCGGAGGGTGCGAGCGAACAGGAGCTGCGCCGGGCGCTGTCGGTCGCGCAGGCCGACTTCGTGCACGATCTGCCGCAGGGCATCGACACGCAGGTCGGCGAGCAGGGGCTGAGCCTCTCCGGCGGCCAGCGGCAGCGCCTGGCACTGGCCCGCGCCGTGGTCGGCGGGCCGCGCTTCCTGGTGCTCGACGACCCGCTCTCCGCCCTGGACGTGCATACGGAGACCCTGGTGGAGGCCGCGCTGCGGCGCGTGCTGGAGGAGACGACCGCCGTGGTCGTCGCCCACCGGCCCTCCACGGTGATGCTGGCGGACCGGGTGGCGCTGCTGTCCGAGGGCCGGATCAGCGCCGTGGGAACCCATCAGGAACTCCTGCGCACCAACGCCGAGTACGCCTGGCTGATGTCCGGTGCCCGCGACACCGGAGTCCTTGTCCCCGAGGAGGGCAGCACCCGATGACCAGTACGACTGCCGACGGACCCGCCCTCGCCGGCGAGGACCTGCCCGGGAAGGAGTCCGGCCGGGCGCCGGGCGACGGGGACGCGTTCGACGCGGACGCCCTGCCCACTCCTCCGGGTGCCACCCGGGCGCTGCTGACCTCCCTGCTCGTGCCGCTGCGGGCCAGGGTGGTCGTGGCCTCCCTCCTGATGCTCGTCCAGCAGGCCGCCGTGCAGGCGGGGCCACTTCTGGTCGCGTACGCCATCGACAGCGGGGTGCCCGCGTTCCGTGACGACGACTACGGTCCGCTGGCCGCCGTGGGCATCGGGTACGCGGTGTGCTCGGTCGGTGCGGGACTGCTCCAGTACGCCTTCATCCGGGCGGCCGCCCGGATCAACCAGGATGTGCTGCTCGACCTGCGCGGGCGGATCTTCCGTCACGCACAGGCGCTGAGTGTGGACTTCCACGAGCGCTACACCTCGGGCCGGCTGATCTCCCGCTCGACCACGGATGTGGAGTCCCTGCGCGAGCTGCTGAGCGAGGGCCTGCAGGAACTCATCGGGGTGGTCCTGTCGTTCGCGTCGATCTCCCTGATGCTGCTCTGGCTCGACTTCGGCATCGGCGCCATCGCCGTGGCCTCCTTCGTTCCTCTGTATCTGCTGGTGCGGAACTACCGGCGCCGGGCGTCCACGGCGTACTCGGCGCGCTCCTCGGCGATCGCCGCGGTCATCGTGAAGTTCGCCGAGACGATGAACGGGATCCGCCCTGTGCAGGCCTTCCGCAGGGAGCGCGCCAACGACGAGGACTTCGCGGTGTTCAACCACCGTCACGAGCGGAGGAACGGCGACGCGCTTCTGGAGATGGCGCGCTACGTCGTCGGCTCCCGGCTCGTCGCCAACACGGCGGTGGCGGCGATGGTGCTGTGGGGCGCCCACCGGGTGGCGTCGGGCACGCTGGCACTCGGCGTGCTGGCCGCGGCGGTGCTGTACCTGCGACGGCTGTACGACCCGATCGACCGGCTCGCGATGTTCCTCAACTCCTACCAGTCGGCCGCCGCCTCGCTGGAGAAGATCGCGGGCCTGCTCGCCCAGACGCCCACGGTGCCCGAGCCGGCGGAGCCGAAGGTGCTGCCGGCCCTCGCCGGTGAGCATCCCGGCCGCGAGGTCACCTTCGACGGGGTGCGGTTCGCCTACCGCACGGGGGGCGAGGTCCTGCCGCGCTTCACTCTGACGATCCCGGCGGGCCGGACCGTGGCCGTGGTCGGCTCGACGGGGGCGGGCAAGTCGACGCTGGCCAAGCTGCTGGCACGCTTCTACGACCCGACGGAGGGCCGGGTCCTGCTGGACGGAACGGATCTGCGGGACCTGGCGACGGCGGAGCTGCGCAGAGGTGTGGTGATGGTGACCCAGGAGGCGTTCCTGTTCTCCGGGACGATCGCCGAGAACATCGCGATCGGCCGCCCGGAGGCGACGCCCGAGGAGATCGAGCACGCGGCCAAGGTCATCGGGGCGCACGACTTCATCAGCTCCCTGCCCGACGGGTACGACACGGATGTCCGTAAGCGGGGTGGCCGGATCTCCGCCGGACAGCGCCAGCTGGTCGCCTTCGCACGGGCGTTGCTCGCGGACCCGGCGGTGCTGATCCTCGACGAGGCCACGAGCTCGCTGGACATTCCGGGTGAGCGTGCGGTGCAGCGGGCGATGGACACGGTGCTGCACGGCCGCACGGCCGTCGTCATCGCCCACCGCCTCTCCACGGTCGAGATCGCCGACCGGGTCCTCGTGATGGAGCACGGCCGGATCGTGGAGGACGGCTCCCCGGCCGAACTCATCGCGGGTACGGGCCGGTTCGCGGGCCTGCACCGGGCGTGGCGGGAGAGCCTGGTCTGAGGGTCCGCGGCAGCCGCCACCCGGCTGGCCGGGGCCGTCGCCTCGTCCAGGCCGGGCCGGCGGTTGACCGGCGGGGGGCGGCGGGTGGGCGGCGGCCTCTCTCGGCACCCGGCCCCGATCCGGCCATCCCCGCGCACCGTCTCAGCACGCGGTCCCGTCCGCTTCCCCTCGCGGGACCCGGCCCCGACGGATACCGCGGGAAACCCCTCTCCACCCTGCGGCGTACGGCCGATGACCGTCGCGGCAACTTCTCGCGAGACATGAATGACACGCGGCGAAACGTCCGCTTAACGAACATGACCATTCCGGCAACGGACGAATTCCGGCCAATGTATTGACGCGGTCCTGACACGCCCCTGTTCCGGCTGGCACTCTTCCCCCGTTCCACGCACCGCCTGCTCTGCCCGGCCCGCTCACCCGGTCGGCCGTCGCCCCCTCGCAGAAGGAGTCCGCGTGAGACCCACGCCCAGCCGTCGTACCACCGCGACCGGCGCTCTGATAGCCGCAGCAGCCCTCCTCGCCGTCGGATTCCAGGGCGGTGCCGCAACCGCCGCCCCCGAGAGCGCGACCGCGGCCCCCGCCGCAGCGGCGAAGGGCGCCGACCCCGGCGCGCTCCCCGCGAAGCTCTCCCCCGCCCAGCGGGCCGAACTGCTTCGCGAGGCCAACTCCAGCAAGGCGGCCACCGCCGAGGAACTCGGGCTCGGCACCACGGAGAAGCTCGTGGTCCGCGATGTCGTCAAGGACGTCGACGGCACCACCCACACCCGCTACGAGCGCACGCTCGGCGGCCTCCCCGTCCTCGGCGGCGACCTGGTCGTGTCCGAGTCGGAGTCCGGTACGACCGAGGGCGTCACCAAGGCGTCCAAGGCGACCGGCGCGCAGCTGAAGGCGGCCGGCACCACCGCGGCCGTCGCACCGGCCACCGCCGAGAAGCAGGCGCTCGCCGCGGCCCGGGCCGACGGCTCGAAGAGCACCGAGGCGTCCGAGGCCCCGCGCAAGGTCGTCTGGGCGGCGACGGGGACCCCGAAGCTCGCGTACGAGACCGTGGTCGGCGGCCTCCAGCACGACGGCACCCCGAACGAGCTGCACGTCATCACGGACGCCTCCTCCGGCGCCGAGCTCTACGAGTGGCAGGCCATCGAGAACGGCACCGGCAACACCCAGTACAACGGCACCGTGACACTGGGAACCTCCGGCTCCTCGGGCTCGTACAACCTGACCGACGCCGCACGCGGCAACCACAAGACGTACAACCTGAACCGCGGTACGTCCGGCACCGGGACGCTCTTCTCCGGGGCCGACGACGTCTGGGGCAACGGCAGCGCGTCGAACCTCGAGACCGCCGCCGCCGACGCGCACTACGGCGCCGCGGAGACCTGGGACTTCTTCAAGAACGTCATGGGCCGCAGCGGTATCAGGGGCGACGGCGTCGGCGCGTACTCCCGCGTCCACTACGGCAACAACTACGTCAACGCCTTCTGGTCCGACAGCTGCTTCTGCATGACCTACGGCGACGGCAGCGGCAACGCCGCGCCGCTGACCTCGCTGGACGTGGCGGCCCACGAGATGACGCACGGCGTCACCTCCCACACGGCCGGCCTCAACTACAGCGGCGAGTCGGGCGGCCTCAACGAGGCGACCTCGGACATCTTCGCGGCGGGTGTGGAGTTCTACTCCGACACCGCCGCCGACCCGGGCGACTACTTCGTCGGCGAGAAGATCGACATCAACGGCGACGGCACCCCACTGCGTTACATGGACAAGCCGAGCAAGGACGGCGCGTCCAAGGACTACTGGTACTCGGGCATCGGCTCGGTCGACGTCCACTACTCCTCGGGCCCGGCGAACCACTTCTTCTACCTGCTCTCCGAGGGCAGCGGGGCCAAGACGGTCAACGGGGTGGCCTACAACTCCCCGACGTCCGACGGCCTTCCGGTGACCGGCATCGGCCGGGACAAGGCGCTGCAGATCTGGTACAAGGCGCTCACCACGAAGTTCACCTCCACCACGAACTACGCGGCGGCCCGCACCGGCACCCTCGCGGTCGCCGGTGAGCTGTACGGCACCACGAGCACCGAGTACGCCGCGGTCGCCCACGCCTGGGCCGGTATCGCCGTGGGCTCCCGCCCCGGCGGGGGCACCGACCCCGACCCGGGTGGCACGGTCTTCCAGAACACGACCGCGAGGGCCCTGGCCGACCGGAGCACCACCAGCCTGCCGGTCGTCGTCAGCGGCGTCACCGGCAACGCGCCCAGTGACCTGTCGGTGGCGGTGGACATCAGCCACACCTACCGCGGTGACCTCGTCCTCGACCTGGTCGCCCCGGACGGGACGGCGTACCGCCTGAAGAACTCCTCGTCGAGCGACTCCGCGGACGACGTGGTGGCGACCTACACGGTCAACGCCTCGTCCGAGGTGGCCAACGGCACGTGGAACCTCAAGGTCCAGGACGCCTACTCGGGCGACACCGGCACCTTCAACAGCGTCAAGCTCACCTTCTGAGCACAATCGCGCCGAAGGGGCGGCCCGGGGGGAACGACACTCCCCCGGGCCGCCCCGCCCGCTGAGTACGTCCGGTCATCCCGGGATGTCCTGCTCGGCCCAGACGACCTTGCCGGCCGCCGTGCGGCACGAACCCCACCTGCGGCACAGCACGTTGATGAGCTGCAGCCCCCGCCCGCCCTCGTCGCTGACGCCCCCGTGCTGGATCTGCGGCAGATCGGGCCCGGTGTCGGCGAGCTCCACCTGGAGCCGCTCGTCCCGCTCGTCGTACAGCAGCCGGAGCCGGCCCGGGCCTCCGCCGTAGCGCAGGGCGTTGCCGACCAGCTCGCTGACGACCAGTTCCGTCACGTCCGCGAGTTCGTCGAGGCCCCACCGCGTGAGCTGCTCGGTGATCAGATTGCGTGCGGTGGAAGCGGGGTTGCCCTCCGTGGGCAGGTCCCACTCCCGCAAGTTCACCTCGGACGGCAGCTCATGGCCCCCGGCGACCAGCAGCACGGCCTCGTCGAAACGGCCGTCGTCGCGCCGCGGCGAGGTGAGCGGACCACCGGCGTCGAGCTGCTCGGGCGGCATCGCCGCCACGGCCGCGCGCAGTCCCTCCAGTTGTACGTCCACGTCGTCGGTCCTGGTCTTGATCAGCCCGTCGGTGTAGAGCACCAGCCGGCCGCCCGCAGGGCCGCGCAGCCGCAACGGGTCGTACGGGATGACCCCGGCACCCAGCGGCGCACCGACCGGCACGTCGAGGTAGCGGGCGGTGCCGCCCGCGTCGACCAGCAGCGGCGGCGGATGGCCCGCGCTCGCGATGGTGTAGCTGGAGTCGGCCGGGTCGTAGACCGCGCACAGGCACGTGGCGACCTGGTCGTCCTCCAGGTCGCGGGTCGCCAGGTCCAGCCGGGCGAGCACCCGGTCGGGTGCGATGTCCAGCATCATGAGCGTACGGGCGACGGCCCGCAGCCGGCCCATCGTGGCGGCGGCGGGCAGGCCGTGACCGGTGACGTCGCCGACGACCAGCGCCGTACGCCCGCTGGGCAGCGCCACCACGTCGTACCAGTCGCCGCCCACCCCGTGCGCGTCGACGGCGGGAGCGTAATGGGCGTGCACCCGCAGGCCCGGGGTGTGGGGAGTGGCGCGCGGGAGCAGGGAGCGCTGCAGCGAGAGCACGTGCTCGCGCTCGCGCCCGTAGAGCCGCGCGTTGTCGATGAACACGGCCGCCATGGAGCCCAGTTGACCCGCGAGATCCAAGTCGGCACGGTTGAAGGGCGGGCTGCTGCCCGCGCGTACGAAGTCGGCGGATCCCAGCAGCACGCCGCGGGCGATCAGTGGGACGGCCATGTAGCTGTGGACACCCTGGCGCCGCATCGCCTCGGCCGCGCTCCGGGTGGGCGTGACGCGCTCGTAGTCCTCCTGGGTCATCCTGCTCACCAGCACGGGCCGGCCGTTGCGCAGGCACTCGGTGGTCAGCAGCGTCTCGTGGCGCTCCCGGTGGTCGACGACCTGGCCCACGGGCGAGGGTTCGAGCTCGTTCAGCGCGTCGATGGCCCGGACGGCCATCGCACGGGTGACGGGAACCGCCGTGCCGGTGACCCGCTCCCCCTCCTCACCGCGCAGCACGGACTCCAGCACGTCGACGGCCGCGCCGTCGGCGAGTCGGGGGACGCTGAATCCGGCCAGCTCCTCGGCCGTGCGCTCCAGGTCGAGGGTCGTGCCGATCCGGGTGCTCGCGGAGTGCAGCCAGCGCAGCCGGGCCGCGGTGGTGAAGCGGTCGCCCCTCAGGGGGACGGATTCCGGCCGGCGGATGTGCAGCGGACGGGTGGTGCCGTTCCGCGCGGACAGACGACGGGCCAGGCGTCTCGCTCGACCTCCGCCGCCTTTCACCGTGCTGGCCTCCACTCGCGTCCCGGGGACGCCTCGCTGTCAGGTCGGTGGCTGCTGGGCGACACCGGCACGGCTGCCATGTTAGCGAGGTCACAGCAGAAACACCCCTGTCGGTTCTTCCCTCGGGGCCGGCGGGCACAGCGGTGGGCCGGGCGCGGCACACGCGCCCGGCCCACCGCGAGCGGGTGTGTCAGCGCAGGATCACCCCGCCGCCGTCACCCGTGACGGCGTTCGGCACCGCGACCAGACCGAGTTCCGCACCCGAGGCGAGCCGCGGATGCGAGGGCAGGACGCGCACGGTGTACCCGTAGGGGCCCGTGCGGTCGAGGGCGAGCGGGCCCTCGTACAGCCGGCGGCCCTCCAGGTCGTGACCGCCGGCCGGCTTCAGCGGAAACGTCTGGGCCTCAGCGATCGCGTCCCCGGAGTCGACCCGCCCGGCGACCACCTGCACCTCCACGTCCTCCGGGTCGAGACCGCCCAGGGCGATCCGGGCCCGGAGCGCCAGGGTGGACCCCAGCTCGGCGGAACCGCCGACGACCGTGTCGACGGAAGCCTCCACATGGCCGACCGCCACCTGCGGCCAGGCCGCGCGGATCCTGCTCTTCCAGGAGGCGAGCTCGCGGGCGGCCGCGGGATCCAGGGCCCGGCGTGACAGCGCCGCGGGGGCGTAGAGCCTCTCGACGTACTCCCGCACCATGCGGCCCGCGAGGACCTTGGGCCCCAGGGTGACCAGGGTGCGGCGGACCATCTCGATCCACCGCTCGGGCAGGCCCTCGGCATCGCGATCGTAGAAACGGGGGGCGACCCGGTCCTCGATCAACGCGTAGAGGGCGTTGGCCTCCAGCTCGTCGCGCCGCTCCTCGTCGGTGGCGGAGCCGTCGGCGGTGGGGATCGCCCAGCCGAAGTCGGGCTCGAACCACTCGTCCCACCAGCCGTCGCGCACGGAGAGGTTGAGGCAGCCGTTGAGCGCCGCCTTCATGCCGCTGGTGCCGCAGGCCTCCAGGGGGCGCAGCGGGTTGTTGAGCCAGACGTCGCAGCCCGGGTAGAGCTTCTGCGCCATCCCCATTCCGTAGTCCGGCAGGAAGACGATGCGATGGCGGACCCGCAGGTCGTCCGAGAACCGCACCAGCTCCTGCACCAGCCGCTTGCCACCGTCGTCGGCGGGGTGGGCCTTGCCGGCGACGACGATCTGGATCGGGCGCGTCGGGTGGAGCAGCAGCTCCCGCAGCCGGTCGCGGTCGTGCAGCATGAGGGTGAGGCGCTTGTACGAGGGCACCCGGCGGGCGAAGCCGATGGTCAGCACGTCCGGGTCGAGGACACCGTCGATCCAGCCCAGTTCGGCAGTGCCCGCGCCGCGCCTGCGCCAGGAGGCGTAGAGGCGTTTGCGTACTTCGGTGACGAGCTGCTCGCGCAGCCCCCGGCGCAGGTCCCAGATCTCGCGGTCGGGGACGGCGGCCACGGCGTCCCAGCGTCTGGGTGTGCCTGCTGTTCCGCCGTCGGCACCGGCCTCCCGGCCGATCTCGGCTCCGGCGAGGGCGTTCTGCGCGCGTTCGGAGCCGAATGTGCCGGCGCCGAGCCGGAGGACCTCGGGGGCGACCCAGGTCGTGGCGTGCACCCCGTTGGTCACCGAGGTGATCGGCACCTCGGAGGGGTCGAATCCCGGCCACAGCCCGGAGAACATCTCCCGGCTGACGGCTCCGTGCAGGGTGGAGACCCCGTTGGCACGCTGGGCGAGCCGGAGGCCCATCACGGCCATGTTGAAGAGGTCGGGCACACCGCCGGGGTAGGTCTCCATACCGAGGCGCAGGATCCTGTCCACGGCGACCCCGGGCAGCTCGCCGTCGTCACCGAAATGGCGGGCGACGAGCTGGCGCTCGAACCGGTCTATCCCGGCGGGCACCGGGGTGTGCGTGGTGAAGACCGCACCGGCCCGTACGACCTCCAGCGCGGCGTCGAAGTCCAGTCCCGTCTCGGAGAGTTCCCGGATCCGCTCCAGGCCGAGAAATCCGGCGTGCCCCTCGTTGGTGTGGAACACCTCGGGGGCCTCGTGCCCGGTCAGCCGGCAGTAGGCGCGTACGGCGCGCACCCCGCCGATGCCGAGCAGCATCTCCTGCAGCAGCCGGTGGTCGCTGCCTCCTCCGTAGAGCCGGTCGGTGACGTCGCGCTCGCCCGGTGCGTTCTCCTCGACGTCGGAGTCCAGGAGCAGCAGGGGGACACGCCCGACCCGGGCCTGCCAGACCGAGGCGTGGAGCGAGCGCCCGCCGGGCAGGGAGAGCACGACCCTGCTGGGGGTGCCGTCGGCCTCCCGCAGGAGGGTGAGCGGCAGCTCGTCGGGGTCGAGGACGGGGTAGTGCTCCTGCTGCCAGCCGTCCCGGGAGAGGCTCTGCCGGAAGTAGCCGTGCCGGTAGAGAAGGCCGACCCCGATGAGCGGCACGCCCAGGTCGCTGGCGGCTTTCAGATGGTCACCGGCCAGGATGCCGAGCCCGCCCGAATACTGGGGCAGGGCGGCGGTGACGCCGAATTCGGGTGAGAAGTAGGCGATGGCCGCGGGGAGCTCCGCGCCCTGGGACAGCTGGTTCTGATACCACCTCGGGCCGCCGAGGTACTCCCGGAGGTCCTCGGACACCTCGGTGAGCCGCCGCAGGAACTGCTGGTCCCCGGCCAGCTCGGCGAGGCGCGCGGCGGAGACAGCGCCGAGCAGACGCACGGGGTCGGTGTCCGCGGGCCGCCAGCCCTCCGGGTCGGCCGCCTGGAAGAGCTGTCGGGTCTCGATGTGCCAGGACCAGCGCAGGTTGCGGGCGAGGTCGTTGAGGGGTCGCAGGGGTTCGGGGAGGACGGGACGCACGGTGAATCGACGAATGGCCTTCACGTATCCCACCTTTACAGGGGACGTACGGATCCGAGGGGACGCACGACGGTGGGCGCCCTCTCCGTCACCCTCGACGGTAGCGGCGTGCCGCCGAACGAGGCCACGGCGCGCGACCGGCTCAGTGGCTGCGCCCCGGCGCGGTCCGCCCGCCCCCGTCCCGGGCGCTGCAACGGGCGCACCCTCCCTCTGCCACCTCCCGCACCACTCCGGTCGCCGGGGCACCGTGGGGCCCTCGGACCCCTGCCGCCGCATGGGCCAGATGCGCCGGTTACGCCCCCGTCTGTCACGGGCGATATGGCTGATTTCCCCTCCTCGCTCGTACTTGTGACACCCCGCACCACAGGGAAGGCTGCGGAGGTGCCCGCGTGACGGCCGGGGGACCGGCGCGCGGCCCACAGCGTGTGCACCGGTTGCACCCAGGAGTTGACACACCGCCGGGTTGGCCGCCCGAAAGCGGTGGGAAGGCTTCCCCGGTAACACCCCCGCGCTGCACATACCAGGTGCCCCGGTCCGAGCACGAACCGCCCGCGCACCTGCCATTCGAGTGCCATTCGAGTGAACGCGGACAGGAGCGGCCATGCCCACAGCCCGCCAGCCGACGACCGAGCAGCTACAAAGGACGCAACCCCACCATCGCGGCGCGCGCGGTCAGCCCTTCCCGCCCACGTCGCGCGCCGCGCATGCCGAGCTCCGACCCCCAGGTGATTCCATGATCGGTCGCATTCCCGTCCTGGACGTCCATCCGCTCGTCGACTGCGGCAGGCGGCCGGCCAAAGCCGTCGTGGGTGAGACCTTCGAGGTCAGCGCCACCGTGTTCCGCGAGGGACACGACGCCGTGGCCGCCAACGTCGTCCTGTGCGACCCGAACGGACGGCCCGGCCCCTGGACGCCGATGCGTGAGCTCGCCCCTGGCACGGACCGGTGGGGCGCCGACGTCACCCCGGATTCCGAGGGCCGCTGGACATACACCGTCGAGGCGTGGAGCGATCCCGTCACCACCTGGCGCACCCATGCGCAGATCAAGATTCCGGCGGGCATCGACGTCGCCCTGGTCCTCGACGAGGGGGCCGAGCTCTACGCCCGCGCCGCCGAGGGCGTACCCAAGAAGGACGAGCGCGAGGCCGTGCTGGCCGCCGTCGACGCGCTGCGCGACACGGAACGCCCGGCGGCCGCCCGGCTCGCGGCCGCGCTGACCGCCGAGGTGGACAGGGTCTTCGGACGCCACCCCCTGCGCGAACTGGTCACCGCGTCCCGGCCCCAGCCGCTGACGGTCGAGCGCCGTCGCGCCCTGTACGGCTCCTGGTACGAGCTGTTCCCGCGTTCCGAGGGTGCGCGGGAGGAGGCCGCGGCGCCGGAGAAGTCGGCCCGGAAGCCGCGGGCCACGAAGACCCCCGCCACGCGGAGGAAGGCCCCTGCGGCGGTCACCGCGGAGCTGCCCCTGCCGCCCGCCCCGAGGATGGTCAGCGGTACCTTCCGGACCGCCGCCGAGCGGCTTCCCGCCGTCGCCGCGATGGGCTTCGACGTCGTCTACCTCCCGCCGATCCATCCCATCGGCACCACCCACCGCAAGGGCCCCGACAACAGCCTCACCCCCGGGGACGGTGACCCGGGCGTGCCCTGGGCGATCGGTTCGGCCGAGGGCGGCCACGACGCGGTCCACCCGGACCTGGGCACCATCGAGGACTTCGACCACTTCGTCGCGGCGGCCCGCACGCTGCGGATGGAGATCGCGCTGGACTTCGCCCTGCAGTGCTCCCCGGACCACCCCTGGGTGACGGAGCATCCGGAGTGGTTCCACCACCGCCCGGACGGGTCCATCGCCTACGCCGAGAACCCGCCCAAGAAGTACCAGGACATCTATCCGCTCGCGTTCGACACGGACATGCCCGGGATCGTCACGGAGGCCCTCCGCATCCTGCGGTTCTGGATGGAGCACGGCGTACGGATCTTCCGTGTCGACAATCCGCACACCAAGCCGGTGGTCTTCTGGGAGAAGGTGATCGCCGACATCAACCGCAGCGACCCGGACGTCGTCTTCCTGGCGGAGGCCTTCACGCGCCCCGCGATGATGCGCACGCTGGCCTCGGTCGGCTTCCAGCAGTCGTACACGTACTTCACCTGGCGTAACACGAAGCAGGAACTCACCGAGTACGTCACCGAACTCTCGGGCGAGAGTTCCTCGTACATGCGGCCCAACTTCTTCGTGAACACGCCCGACATTCTTCCCGGTTACCTCCAGGACGGCGGCCGTCCCGCCTTCGAGGCCCGGGCTGTCCTGGCCGCGACTCTGTCCCCGTCCTGGGGCGTGTACGCGGGCTTCGAGCTGTGCGAGAACACCCCGGTGCGTCCCGGGAGCGAGGAGTACCAGGATTCGGAGAAGTATCAGCTCAGGCCCAGGGACTGGGAGTCGGCGGAACGTGAGGGCCGCTCGCTCGCTCCCCTGATCACCTCGCTCAACCGGATCCGGCGCCGCCATCCGGCGCTCCAGCAACTGCGGGACGTCCACTTCCACCCGGTCGACAACGAGGCCCTGATCGCCTACAGCAAGCGCTCCGGCCCGGACACCGTCCTGGTGGTCGTCAACCTCGACCCTCACCACACCCAGGAGGCCACGGTCTCGTTGGACATGCCGCGTCTCGGCCTCGACCGGCACGAGAGCGTGCCGGTGCGCGACGAGCTCACCGGCGACACCTACCACTGGGGCAGGACCTTCTATGTGCGTCTGGAGCCGGGTACGGCGCCGGCGCACATCGCGGCCCTGCGACCGTCCCCGCCGACCGGAGGGTCACCCACACCATGATCGTCAATGAGCCTGTCCACGACCTGTTCGAGGACACTCCCGCCAAGGACCGCGATCCCGACTGGTTCAAGCGCGCCGTCTTCTACGAGGTACTCGTCCGGTCCTTCCAGGACTCCAACGGGGACGGCGTCGGTGACCTCAAAGGCCTCACCGCCAAGCTGGACTATCTGCAGTGGCTGGGCGTCGACTGCCTGTGGCTGCCGCCGTTCTTCAAGTCACCGCTGCGCGACGGCGGTTACGACGTCTCCGACTACACCGCCGTGCTGCCCGAATTCGGCGACCTCGCCGACTTCGTGGAGTTCGTCGACGCCGCGCACCAGCGCGGCATGCGCGTGATCATCGACTTCGTCATGAATCACACGAGCGACCAGCACGACTGGTTCCAGCAGTCCCGCACGGACCCGGACGGGCCGTACGGCGACTACTACGTCTGGGCCGACAACGACAAACAGTTCCCGGACGCCCGGATCATCTTCGTCGACACGGAGACGTCCAACTGGACCTTCGACCCGGTCCGCAAGCAGTACTACTGGCACCGGTTCTTCTCGCACCAGCCCGATCTCAACTACGAGAACCCGGCGGTGCAGGAGGAGATCATCTCGGCCCTGCGCTTCTGGCTGGACCTCGGCATCGACGGCTTCCGGGTCGATGCGGTGCCCTACCTCTACCAGCGCGAGGGCACCAACTGCGAGAACCTTCCCGAGACCCATGACTTCCTCAAGCGGGTCCGCAAGGAGATCGACGCCAACTACCCGGACACCGTGCTGCTCGCCGAGGCCAACCAGTGGCCGGAGGACGTCGTCGACTACTTCGGCGACTACACGGCCGGCGGCGACGAGTGCCACATGGCGTTCCACTTCCCGGTGATGCCCCGGATCTTCATGGCCGTACGGCGCGAGAGCCGCTACCCGGTCTCGGAAATCCTGGCGAAGACCCCGGAGATCCCGTCGGGCTGTCAGTGGGGCATCTTCCTGCGCAACCACGACGAGCTCACGCTCGAAATGGTCACGGACGAAGAGCGCGACTACATGTACGCGGAGTACGCCAAGGATCCACGGATGCGGGCCAACATCGGCATCCGACGACGTCTCGCACCGCTCCTGGACAACGACCGCAACCAGATCGAGCTCTTCACGGCGCTGCTGCTGTCCTTGCCCGGTTCCCCGATCCTCTACTACGGGGACGAGATCGGGATGGGCGACAACATCTGGCTGGGCGACCGTGACGCCGTACGCACCCCGATGCAGTGGACACCCGACCGCAACGCCGGTTTCTCCTCCAGCGACCCGGGGCGGCTCTACCTCCCCACGATCATGGACCCGGTCTACGGCTATCAGGTCACCAACGTCGAGGCGTCGATGGCCTCGCCGTCGTCGCTGCTGCACTGGACTCGGCGGATGATCGAGATCCGCAAGCAGAATCCGGCGTTCGGTCTCGGCTCGTACAGCGAACTGCCGTCCTCGAACCCCGCGGTGATCGCGTTCACCCGTGAGTACAAGGACGATCTCGTGCTGTGCGTCCACAACTTCTCGCGGTTCGCACAGCCGACGGAGCTCGATCTGCGGGCCTTCGACGGGCGTCATCCGGTGGAGTTGATCGGCGGGGTGCGCTTCCCCGCCGTCGGCCAGTGGCCCTACCTGCTGACACTCGCGGGGCACGGTTTCTACTGGTTCCGGCTACGGAAGGACGCTCCGGTCAGCTGACCACCGGTGCCGGCCTGCTGACGGCGCCCCGCCTGCGGGGCGCCACCCGCGGGGCGGTTTCCGCCGCCCCGCACGGGGCACTCTCCCCCCATATCGAGCACTTCCTGGCCCTTCCTGGCACTTGTGGCCCATTGATCGAGCATTGATCGAGTCCATACGGACATTTCTTCACCCGACACGTCCCGCACAGCCGGACAGCCGTTGCCGCAATCCGGGACACTCTTCGCATCCTGTGGTGTGCCCGGGGAAAGGACGCGATGCCATGTCGGAGGCTGCATCCACTCGAGTCGCCCTGGCGAAGAGCGCAACATCGAGAAAGACGACAAGAAGACATTCGACGAGCGCCATGGGCACCACGGTCCTGCTGGCGTCGCTCGCCCCGCTGCTCCACGAGTGGGTGCCCCGGCAGCGGTGGTTCGCGGGCAAGGGGCAGCCGGTCACCGGCTTCTCCCTCGTCGCGGCCACCGAGATACTGCCTCTGGACACCCCGGGTACGACCCCCGGACTGCTCCATCTGCTCGTCCGGGTGCACCAGCCGAGCAGCCGCTCCGCGCATGCCCAGGGGGACTGTTACCAGCTCCTGCTCGGGGTGCGCGCCGCGCTTCCTCCTCGCCTGGCCGACGCCCGGATCGGCCAGGTCACGGACGGCCCGCTGGCGGGCCGCACCGTGTACGAGGGGCTGCACGACCCGCGCGTGGCCGACCTTCTGCTGGAACGATTCCGTAACCCCGGATCCCTCGGCCTCCTCCGCTTCGACCGGGCGGAGCCCGTCCCGCCGGATCTCGCCCCGCGCTTCCTGGACACCGAGCAGTCCAACTCCTCGCTCGTCTACGGGGACGCCCTCATCCTGAAGATCTTCCGCCGGGTCTTCCCGGGCACCAACCCCGATCTCGAACTGCCGCTCGCGCTGGGCCGCGAGGGCTGCGGCCGGGTGCCCGCCCCGGTGGCCTGGTTCGAGGCGACGACGGCCCCGGAGCCGCTCACGCTCGGCGTGCTGCAGCCTTTCCTGCGCGGCGCGCAGGACGGCTGGCAGCTCGCGCTGGCCGCCCTGGCCGCCGGGCGGGACTTCGTACCCGAGGCACACGCGCTCGGCCGGGCGACCGCAGAGGTGCACACGGCCCTCGCCACCGCGCTGCCGACGCCGCCTCTCGCCCACGAACGGACCAGGGACCTGGTGGCCGGGATGACGGAACGCCTGGAGGCCGCCGCCCAGGCGGTCCCTGCGCTCGTCCCGTACGTACCGGGGCTGCGCACCGCCTTCGACGCCGTGGCGACGCTCAGGGACACCGGGCGCGGCTGGGCGGCGCAGCGGGTCCACGGCGATCTGCACCTCGGCCAGACCCTGCGGGGAGACGACGGCTTCTGGTCGCTGATCGACTTCGAGGGCGAGCCTGCCAAGCCGCTCCCCGAGCGCCGCAGTCCGCAACCGACGGTGCGCGACATCGCGGGGATGCTCCGGTCCTTCGACTACGCGGCCAGCTCGCACCACCCCTGGAACCCCGAATGGGCGGCCCGCTGCCGGGCCGCGTACTGCGAGGGCTACGCCGGCGCGGCGGGCTCCGATCCGCGCTGCGAGCCGGAGCTGCTGCGCGCCCATGAGACCGACAAGGCGGTGTACGAGGTGCTGTACGAGGCCCGGCACCGCCCCGACTGGCTGCCCGTCCCGATGGCCGCCATCCAGCGCCTGGCGGCCACGCCCGTGTGACCTCCCCTTCCCACCACCCACCCGCGAGCCATACGAGCCTTTCGAGGAGGCTGTCTCCGTGACCGCCCGCAAGCCGTCCCGCAAGCCGTCCGAGCCCGTCGAGGCCCCGCCCACGGCCAAGCCGGTGACCACCGAGGTCACCGCCCCGGCCGCGGCGCCCGCCCCCGCTCCTGCCACGGCTCCAGCAGCCGCTCCCGCCGGCACGGATGCTCCTGCCGGGCCCACCCCGCCGCCGGCCAAGCGGGCCCGGGCCAGGAAGACGACCGCAGCGGCCTCCAAGACCCCGCCCCGCCCCCGGCGCGGTGGAGGCGGCAAGAACGTGCTGCCCGCCGCCGCCCTGGACGACGCGGACCGGGGCCGGCTGCTCACCGGTGAGCACCACGCCCCGCACGACGTGCTCGGCGCGCATCCGGCCTCGGGCGGGGTGCTCTTCCGGGCTCTGCGCCCCTTCGCGCGGGCGGTGACCGTGCTGACCGAGGGCAAGCAGTCCGAACTGCAGAGCGACGGCGACGGCTTCTTCTCGGGCGTCCTGCCGCTGCCCGCCGTGCCGGACGGCTACCGCCTTCGGGTCGTCTACGACGACAACACGATCGAGGTGGAGGACCCGTACCGTTTCCTGCCCGCCATCGGCGAACTCGATCTGCACCTGATCGGCGAGGGCCGGCACGAGGAGCTGTGGAAGGCACTCGGCTCCCAGCCGATGGAGCACCAGGGTGTCGCGGGTACCCGGTTCACCGTCTGGGCACCGAACGCGCGGGGCGTGCGCGTCGCGGGCGACTTCAACTACTGGGACGGCACGGCCTTCCCCATGCGCTCCCTCGGCTCCACCGGCGTGTGGGAGCTGTTCCTCCCCGGCGTCGGCGAAGGCGCCGTGTACAAGTACGACATCAGCAGGCCCGACGGCTCGCACACCCAGCGCGCCGACCCGATGGCCCGCAGCACCGAGGTGCCGCCCGCGACCGCCTCGGTGGTCACCGCGTCGCACCACGTGTGGCAGGACGAGGACTGGATGAGCCACCGAGGTGACCGCCCGGTCCACGAGGCCCCGTTCTCGGTCTACGAGGTCCACCTCCCGTCCTGGCGCCCCGGTCTCACCTACCGCCAGCTCGCATCCCAACTCCCTTCGTACGTGAGGGAGCTGGGCTTCACCCACGTGGAGCTGATGCCGGTCTCCGAGCACCCCTTCGGAGGGTCCTGGGGTTACCAGGTCACCGGTTTCTACGCGCCGACGTCCCGCCTGGGCACCCCGGACGACTTCCGCTTCCTGGTCGACGCGCTGCACGCAGCGGGCATCGGCGTCCTCATGGACTGGGTGCCGGCCCACTTTCCCCGCGACGACTGGGCGCTCGCCGAGTTCGACGGCCGCCCGCTGTACGAGCACTCCGACCCGGACCGGGCCTCGCACCCGGACTGGGGCACGCTGGAGTTCGACTACGGCCGCAAGGAGGTCCGTAACTTCCTGGTCTCTAACGCCACTTACTGGTGCGAGGAGTTCCACATCGACGGCCTGCGGGTCGACGCGGTGGCCTCCATGCTCTACCTCGACTACTCCCGCGAGGACGGCCAGTGGTCACCGAACGAGTACGGGGGCCGGGAGAACCTGGACGCGGTCGCCTTCCTCCAGGAGATGAACGCGACGGTCTACCGGCGCAACCCCGGCGTCGTCACGATGGCGGAGGAGTCCACCGCCTGGGACGGCGTCACCCGCGCCACGGACCACGGGGGCCTCGGCTTCGGTCTGAAGTGGAACATGGGCTGGATGCACGACTCGCTGGTGTACATGTCCAAGGAGCCCGTCCACCGCAAGTACCACCACAACGAGATGACCTTCTCGATGGTGTACGCGTACAGCGAGAACTACGTGCTGCCGATCTCGCACGACGAGGTGGTGCACGGCAAGCAGGCCCTGGTCACCAAGATGCCCGGCGACTGGTGGCAACGGCGCGCGAACCACCGCGCCTACCTCGGCTTCATGTGGGCGCACCCCGGTAAGCAACTCCTCTTCATGGGACAGGAGTTCGCGCAGGGCGCCGAGTGGTCCGAGGGTCACGGCCCGGACTGGTGGCTGCTCGACGAGACGTACGAGGCCTCCGGCGACCACCGGGGCGTACGCAACCTGGTCACGGATCTCAACGGGGTCTACAACGCGCTGCCCGCGCTCTGGCAGCGGGACAGCGTGCCGGAAGGTTTCAGCTGGATCGACGGGGGCGCCGCCGAGGACAACGCGTTCTCGTTCGTGCGCTACGACGCGGACGGGTCGCCGCTGATCGCCGTCTGCCACTTCTCGCCGGTAGTGCGCAGCGACTACCGCATCGGCGTACCGGACGGCCCGGAGGCCTGGGTGGAGGTCGTCAACACGGACGCGGACCGGTACGGCGGCAGCGACGTGCGCAACGAGGAGCCGCTGAAGCCGGAGGCGGTACCGGCCCACGGCAGGGACACCAGCATCACGCTGACGCTCC
The DNA here is from genome assembly GCF_053591835.1 of Streptomyces sp. NPDC002911. Taxonomy (NCBI): domain Bacteria; kingdom Bacillati; phylum Actinomycetota; class Actinomycetes; order Kitasatosporales; family Streptomycetaceae; genus Streptomyces; species Streptomyces sp. NPDC002911. The sequence continues at coordinate 95,278 of NZ_JBSFUO010000001.1, forward strand.
CGCCGCTGGCGACGGTCTGGCTGCGGCCGGCCTGACGGTCGGGACGACGCGGGGCAGGGGGCGGCGTACCGGGTGCGCCCCCGTGCCCCCACGTCGGTCCTGTTTCTGTACAGATTTACGTACCTGTTTACTCGATGGATTCGGGGCCGGAGAGTGACACGTACCGGTGATCGCCGCACGTCCGCTCTCCGCCCGCGGGTCGGTAAGCGGGAACGGGAATGGGGCCGGCCTTCGTAGAGTTCCTACGTGAGCTTGTACGAGCAGGGCTTGCCCGTCTCGCCACCCTCGTGCTCGACGACCGTCTTGCCGTCGACGGTGATCGAACATCCTGCGGAGACCAGCTTGCCGTCGGCCGCCGTCATGGTGCCGGGCGTGACGATCACCAGCCGTCCGACCTTGCTCTCCGCGCCTCGCGGGGCAATGGTGGCCGTCTTCGTCCACGGCAGTTCCACGTCCGCGAAGTCCGAGTCGTCGAGGGTGTACATGACCTTGCTCTTACCCGTCCCCTCGACCTTGATCGTCACCTCGTGCGACGCGCCTTTCTCCACGGCATCTCCGCCAATCTCCTTCGACTTGGAGGGCTCCTGAGCGGCGGGGCTGCTCCCCTTGCTCGCGTCGGCCAGCTTCTCCTCGCCACCACCGCAGCCCGCCAGCAGAGCGGCCGCCAGAACGAAGGCCGTCGCGGTGAGTGTCTTGCGCATTGCTTCCCCCATGATCGGTGTCCCCCGGCGCGCCCGACAGGCCCCGGGTCCCGGAAAAGCCTAGTCAGGCGCACCGACGGGCATCCCTGCGGGTTCGGCCGGGGCGGACGGCTGCCGCCCGAAGGCGTAAGGGTGCCCGCACCAGTTGCGGCTGCTGCCCACCAGCGCGTGGACGTCCCGTCCACCGGGCAGTTCGGCCACCACCTCCGCCGGGGCTGCCGTCCCCGCCTGGACAGTGGCGCGGCAGAGGCGGCAGAGGCCGTCCGGGAGCGCGTCGGCGGGGCCGGGGCGGCCGCATTCGGCGCACTCCACCAGGAGAGGCCGTACGTCCGGCGCGGTCGGCCCCGCAGCGGGGGCGGTGGCAGGCAGCCGGGGCGGGAGTTTGTCGATGAGGCGGCGGCGCACGAAGCCGACGGGCGAGCCGATCGGGGACGGGAGCCCCGAGGTGAGGGCCTGGAGGAGGTAGTCGGCGTCCACCCCACGGGCGAACCACTCCCGCGGCGAGCCTCTCCAGCGCGGCACAGTCCCCGGCGGAGAGGGCCAGCCGGGGTTCGAGGCGGCCGATCCGGGCCGGGTGAGATACGCGGGCGAGGGCGCGGCGCTGTCCGGGGCGGGGTCGGCCAATGTCCTCAGCTGCGGCACGGCGGGACCACGCGACCCCTCCTGCGGCGTGGGCATCGGCGGCCCGACATGGGCGTCCGAGGCCCCGGGCGCCTCCCCGGCAAGGTGGGCGACCCACCACTCGTTGTCGTGGGCGCGGCGGGACCAGTAGGTACGCGTCACCCAACGGCTCCGGCCGAGCGATTCGACGCGGCAGCGTACGAGGCGGAGATGACCGGCGACCGCGAGGGTGCGCAGGGCGGTGCCGATGGCCATCTGGCCGTACAGCGGGAGGTCCTTGGCCAGCGACTTGATGTCCATGGCCGCGCCGTCGGGGAGATGGCCGACGTACCCGGCGACGTACCGCTCGCGCTCGGAGAGAAACGTGAACGGGACGGTCCACGTCACCGGTCAGGCCGAAGCCGAGGTCATCGGCCGCACGAATGACGGAACCTGCCTGCCGGGACTGGGCGGCCACTGACGGACCCGGCTGCGTGGGTGTGGCCACGGGGTGCGGCACCCCGCCCCCCGCCCGGAGCACGGGCCGAACTTGCCTTACTCGTACGGAGATACGGTCTCCGCCGCGAAATGGACCTTCGATACGTCCGGGCTCGTCCGCTACCGGTGACAGCGCGATGGCTCCATTTCGAGGCTCGCTCCGCAAGGGCCCCGCTGCGGCCAGCCCCCGGCCCGCGCGTGGGCCGGCGGACCCGCGGTGGCCTGGAGGTCGCACCGGCTCGGCAACCGGCGGCGAACTGAGGCCCCGGGCCGCGCTGTCCGTGGACCGCGCGAGGGTCCGCACAATCGTGCGGGCCCTCCGCGGATCAGCGTGGAAGCCCCTTATGTTCGCCACGCCGCTCCGGTTGAATACCTCCGACGGGGGCCTTCTCGGCGCTCCGCGCACCGGGGGGAGAGAAGTGAGCGGTCCGGGTGACGGGTCACGGCAGGACCGGCGGATCAGCGAAACAGCGGCGCTGGTCTCGGCCGTCGCCGCGGTCGTCGGACTACTGCTGGCGGTATTCGGTGTCCCGACCGTCGGCGGCTCCTCCGTCAACAGGAGCATCGCCGAGGACGCGGAAGCACCGGCCTCCTCCTCAGGGCCCCCACCCATGACGAACTCCCCGTACTCCCCTGCCGTGTCCGCCACTCCCCATGCGTCGCGCTCGGCCGGACCGTCCCCCGCAGCCACCCTTCCCCCGGGCTGGCGCGTCGTCAGTGCGCCGGCACTCAAGGCGGCCTTCGCCGTCCCGGGCGGATGGACGCGCAAGCGGAACAGCGACATTCAGAGTGCGTGGCGCTCACAGGACGAAACTCATGCCATGACCGTCAAACGAGACAGTTCCTACGGTCCGACCGCCGAGGCAGCGGCTGCCGGACAGCTCGCCTGGTACAACGACTCCGGTGAATCCTCGATGGCCGATCTCAAGGTGGCCGAACATTCCACTCGGCAGAACGGCCAGGAGGCTCTGTGGCTGGAGATCGACTATCACTGGGTACGGCAGAGCGAGCCCCGTAAGCGGGTGGAGGTCTTCGTCGCAGGTGAGTCGGGCCATGTCTACCAACTGCTGTTCGATACCGTCTCCACGCCGAACCGCCTGGCTGAACAGCAGCGGATGTTCGCCACCGCTCGCTCGCAGTTGCTGATCGACAGAACACAGTGACCGCGCCTGCGGGTCCCGTCCCGGACATGTGCTGGGGGGGTTGTCGCCGTGACCTCAGGAGTTGCACTCGCCACATGAGTGACGTGAGTAGGACGAGTGAAGTGGGATGGGCGGGATAAGCGGGATGTTGGCGGGCAAGACCGTCATGATCGCGGGCGCGTCGAGCGGTAGACGCGGTGCTCGGCATGACCAGGGCAGCAGCGGCCGAGTACGCGGCGCACGGGATCCGCATCAACACGCTCGTGGCGGCAGTTCACCGGCGGCCTTCCCGGTGTAACCCGCGCCCTTCATCGCCTTCACGAAGTTCTCGGCCTGAGCGGTGCCCGGCGTCCCGGCGTAGAAGTGGTAGGCGCCCCGGAGGAGACCCGCGCGCTTCGCATCTTCGAGATCGCGGGCGAACCAGCTGTCCCTCACGGTGGCGCCCTCGGTGACCTTGGCGATCATGAACGAGTGCCCGGCAGCGCGGACTTCACGCCAGTCGATGGCCTGTTCTCCGGGGTGGCTGTAGCGACTGGTGTCGACGCCCTTGACGCGGTAGCTGCCCGGCGGGGCCGCCTCCGAGGGCATCGCGGTCAGGCCGGTAACCACCACTCCGGTGCTCGCCGCCACCACGGCAATCCGTACGGCGGCCCTTCGCAGGCCGGCCATGCGGCTCCTCGCCGAGGTGAGCGTGAATCGGACGACGGACATGCGGAGTCCTTCCAGGGGATGAGTAGGGGGGCCGGGTCGTACGACGCGAGCCCGCGCGCCACTCGTCCGGGTGAACGTGTACGCGGCGGAGAGACGCACCGCGCGCCGGACGGCGACGACCTGTGCCGCTGAGCTGCTGGGTCGCCGGGCGCCGAGAGCGCCGAACCGGATGCTCGGTGGCGAAGTCAGCATGCCGGACACATCGTCCCCGTCGCTACGATCTGCTCTGCTGTCGGCCGAAGCGTTCATGTATGCCGTTACGCACGCCGTCGACCAGCCGTTATGCCATCAGGCATGGAGCCCTGGGCACCCGGTTGTCCCGTGCCGCCGGCTGTTCCGTACGAGGACGAGGGGGGACCACGCGTGGCGAGCGAGCAAGGTGGCCAGGAGCAGGAGGAGCCGCCGGGCGTGCAGCTGGCGCAGTTGCTCCGGAGGTGGTGGGAGGCGGCGGGAAACGCGTCCGGCGGTACGCGGCCGACACAGCAGGCGCTGGCGTCGAGGCTGGGCATCGACCAGACGACACTCTCGCGCTACCTGAACCGGAATCACCAGTCCACCGCTCCCCCGAAGGTGGTGGCGGCTCTGCACGCCCAGCTACGCGCCCCCGCAGAGGAGTTGGAGCGGGCCCACGCCCTGTGCCGGGCCGCGCTCGAGGATCTGGGGCGCCAGCGGGCGGCCGGCAGCACACCCGTACCTGCCGACAGGGCCGTCGCGGAGGCGCGTGGCGGTGATGCCTCCGGCCGGTCACTCCCCCGGTTGGCGCTGCCTGTGGTGGTGGCGGTGGCTGTTCTGTCCTTCCTCGCCGGGACCGTCGTACAGGGGCAGTTCGCCGGGGACCGTACGGTCGCTGCGAGCGGGAGCACGGGGGCTGGTCCCGCCCACACGACACACGGGCCCCAGCGGTGGCCGCTGGTGAAGCGGAAGAAGCACGAGGACCAGTTCACCTGGGGCCGCACGGTGCAGAACCTGCTGAAGCACCAGGGGTACGAGCTGGAGGTGGACGGCATCTTCGGAGACAGGACATACGAGGCCGTCATGGACTTCCAGAAAAGACATCAGCTCTCGCCCGACGGCAAGGTGGGAGACGACACCTGGCCGGCTCTGGTCGTGGAGATCCACATCGGCGCCAATGGATTCCCCGTCAGGGCGGCGCAGGAACTGCTGGACAACGCGGGCCAGGGCGGCACGGAGGTGTCGGGGACGTTCACCCCGACGACCGCTTCCAACGTGCGGTTCTTCCAGCAGGGACACGGCCTTCCCGTGACCGGTGCGGTGGACGTGCCCACCTGGCGGGCGCTGCTGATGTCCCAGAGCCCGGCCGATGACACGCCCGCTTACCAGAAGTCCCCGAGCGCTTCGCCCTCCGTCTCCGCGTGAGCACGGCGGGCAGGCGCTGGCGCCCGTACCGGCGCATGCCGTCCGCCGCTTCCCGCATGACGTCATAACACCAGGTCAGGGCCGCTGTGCATGGGCTGCATCCATGCACCTGCGCAGCCTGCCGAACGCACTTTTCCGCGCCGTACTCCGCGGGGCAGTCTGGTGATGCGCCCAGCGGTGCCGGACGGCCCGCCCTCGTCGAGGGCATCGAAGAGCCTGCGTCCGCTCTCCGTTTCCGGTGCGCGTCCCGTCATCTCTCCTCGGAGGAGTTCTCCATGTCCGCTTTCCGCACGACCACGCATCCGCACGTCCACCCCGGAGGGAATCAAGCCACAGGAACGAAGCGAGGTACGCACATGGAGTCGAGCAAGCGCGTGATCAGCGGCGTGCTGGCCGTGGGAACCCTGGCTGCCACTCTCGCACTGGCGCCGGCCGCCGCCGTCGGCGCACCGGCGCCGGGCACGAAGGCCGCCGCCACAGCGCCGGCGACGACTCTGGTGTTCGACAAGAATCAGAGTTCGCCCTCCGACTCACGGCTGCGCGTCTACCGGGGCGGAAAGCTCCAGGCCGCGTACCGGGCCGGGTCCGGTTACGGAAACCGGAACAAGGAGGACTGCGTCCGCAACCAGGGCTGGATGCCGAACGGGAACTGGAAGATCAAGCTCAAGGACACGCGCTACAACGGGCGGCTCATCAAGGGATACGCCGTGTGGCTGGAGAACATGAAGTGCTCCAAGAAGACCACCACGCGCACGGAGATGTTCATCCACTCCGAGATGAACCGGGACGGCAGCCGGGGGAAGACCGAGGCACGCCGCTGGGACGGCGCGAGTGACTACGCGTCCAACGGCTGTGTGAAGCTCAACCCGACGGACATCGCGAAGATGTTCAGGCTCCTGAACCGCATCGGCTGGCCGACTCACCTGCGGGTGATCAACTGACGGCTCCGCCACCGCCGCCCCCACTCCATGGCGGCGGCGGTGGCGCGCGGCTCGAACTCCCACCGCGCGTACGTGTCGAAAGCGGCGCCGTCAAGGCGCATCGATCACTCGCCGCACCCGTCGGACGGGGTGGGACTGCCATCGGTCACCATGCGTCGACGCCGGTAGTGGCGAGCTGCGCGGGCACGGTTTCCGCATGACGGCTTGCACCACTCCTGTCGGTCATGGCTTTTGACGGAGTAGCGCACGCAGCGGGGTGCGGTGCAGGCGCGCAACTGCTCGCGCTGCGGGCCGCTCAGGAAGTCGATGGTGGCGCGCGCCAGGGCCGCCACGAGGCGTACCTTCGGATCGTTCTCCGCCGAAAGCAGGCGGGCCGCGGGGACACCTTCCGGCAGCCAGTCCATCTGTGGGACGACCGGTTCACGGGCGGCAACCGTGTGGAGGTGAGCCAAGTCCCGGCCCGCCTGGTCAGTCGCCATCAGTCGTTGAGCGTCCGCCGAGCTGGCGGGAGCGAGACTGACCGCTCAGGCGAAACGCCGCCTAGAAGCATCTGCGCCAGGACGCGCCCCTGGGCGCGGTCGACGAAACTGCGGCAGTACGGCAGCGAAGTACACGATCGTCTTGGGGTTGGCGACACCCCCGGCCTCCCCCCCATGGGTCGGTGGGGAGTTACGGACAGCCAAAACGGGGCAAATGACCCGTCGGAGTGTCCGCGATCCCCCAACGACGGTCCCGCACCGTCAGCCAAGCAGGCCCGCCGCCGGTTCCGGGGCCTGGCGGGCGGCGAGGATCACGGCGAGACTCCGGGGCAGGACCCGGAGGGACCACTGGTTCCCAGGGTGCGCAGGGCGGTGTCGACCACCTTGGGCGGGCGACTGGAAGCCGATGCCCTTGGTCGGCGTACCTGGTATGTCGAAGAACTCACTGGTGGTCGCCCCCGGCGAGAGGCACGGCACGCGCAGCCGGCTCCCCCGCGCTTCCGCCCACAGCGCTTCGGTGGGCGTGATGACGAACGCCTTCGCCGCGGAGTAGACGGCCATACCGGCGAAGGGGGCGTGGCCCGCGACGTCGGCCACGTTGACGAGCATGACCGACTCCGTCCTGAGCAGGTCCGGGTAGAACGCCTTCGACAGGTCGCCGACGGCGGTGACGTTCAGGGCGACCGCGGCGGCGCCCTCGTCCGTGGCCTCCGCGAAACGGCAGGCGAACTCCTCACCGATCCCTGAGTTCCCTCCGGTGATGACCGTGGTCTGGGTCATGGCACTCCTCGTCAGCTTGACAGGTGTCAACCACGGTGCATTAACGAGTGTCAACCGACTATGGAAGGCAAGGCGACGCGAGGCGGGCTCCGGGCTCTACGAACCGGAGGCGCCGGACACGGCGCCGCTGCCCGTCAGCTCGAACCGCTCACCGAGAGACCCGGCACCGGTCCCGGCGTCCGCCCTCGTGCGCACGGTGACGCTCTCCTCGGGGAACAGGGCGAGAAGAGCCATCTGGGACCTCAAGGGCTTACGGACGTGGCCGGACGCCGCCGGCGGGGCTGCTGCCGAGGTGTCCTCGACCTGGAGGTGACGGACACTCCCGTCCACCAGCAGCACATGGAAGCGCAGCAATTCGTAGCCCTCGTCGGCCTGAGGCCGCCCGGTGGGAAGAAGCGTCTCGGATTCGCCGAGCAAGGTCATAGACCAGCCGCGCAGAACGGCCGCGGCCTCCTCGGGCCCGGTCAGGTCCGGTATCCCCCCGCTGCCCGAGAGGTGTTCCGCACTCCCCCAGCCCCCTGTGCCCTCGCGCCTCGCGAAGAAGAGCTCCTCGGCGTCAGCACCGTCCTTGCGCCGGTGGAGGAGCAGGGCGAAGCCGAGGTCGCCCCGTATGCACGTGTCGACGACGACAGTGGTGGTGGCGCCATCGAGGCGGTGCGCCGGTACGGCCTCGCGCCCGCCGGCGCCAGGCGCAGACGCGGCCGTCAGAGCGGCTCGGGCGGTGTCCGCCAGATTCCTGTGCATTCCGCTCCTCGGTCGGACGAGTACCGAACGCGTCTCGCACGCGTGGGGTCGTAAGGGAAACACACTCCCATGGCCGGCTTCCGGGCCGATGGTGGAAATCCCGTCGGCCGGTGCCTGACCGGCTCCGGCTTCCCGCCGGGGTGGGGGCGGGCAGCCGGGTCGCAGACGGCGTGGCCTGGCGCGGATCATTCTGCGCGGCCCCGGGGGCACCGGCTCAGGCCACGGGCCACGGCGGCACCGCCGCGAGCGAACGCCGGGCGCTCCGCCCGGCCGCGTACCCCCCGACCCCCGACCGGTCCCGACCAGGGTCAGCACGACCCCGAGGACTCCGAGCACGCCCCACCGCAGCCGGGAACGACCAGGCACCGCCCGGAACAGCGTCCGAGCTCCGGCCAGGTCCCGTGCGTCGGCCGGAGCCCGCGATGCTTCGTCCCTGTCGACCAAGCGGGCCGGCCGTGTTCCCCGCCGGTGACCCACCACATGAGTGCGGCCGGTACGGGGGCTCCCGTACCGGCCGCACTCGCCTGCCTGGTGTCCTTACGCCTGCTTACACCTTCGTCAGCGACGACTTCTCGTCGACGGCGGCGTCGCCGTCGCCGTCCCGCGAGGCCGGGACGTGCGGCTCGCCCCCATGGGCGTCGTCCGTCATCGTCTTCTCGTCGAACGGGAGGGCGCCGGAGAGGACCTGGTCCACCCGCTCCCGGTCGATCTCCTTGGTCCAGGTGCCGACCAGCACCGTGGCGACCGCGTTGCCCGCGAAGTTCGTCAGGGCGCGGGCCTCGCTCATGAAGCGGTCGATGCCGACGATCAGGCCGACACCGTCGACCAGCTCGGGCCGGTGCGACTGGAGGCCGCCCGCGAGGGTGGCCAGACCGGCGCCGGTGACGCCCGCCGCGCCCTTCGAGGCGATCACCATGAAGACCAGCAGCGAGATCTGCTCGCCGATGGTCAGCGGGTCACCCGTCGCGTTGGCGATGAAGAGCGAGGCCATCGTGAGGTAGATCGCGGTGCCGTCGAGGTTGAAGGAGTAGCCGGTCGGCACCGTGATGCCGACGACGGGCTTGCTGACACCCATGTGCTCCATCTTCGCGATCAGCCGCGGCAGGGCCGACTCGGACGAGGAGGTGGAGAGAATCAGCAGGAACTCACGGCCAAGGTACTTCAGCAGCGTGAAGATGTTGACCCCGGCCACCAGGCGCAGGATCGCGCCCAGGATCAGGAACACGAAGAGCGCGCAGGTCACGTAGAAGCCGATCATGATGATCGCGAGCGACTTCAGCGCGTCCACACCGGTTTCGCCGACCACCGCCGCCATCGCGCCGAACGCGCCGACCGGGGCCACCCACATGATCATGGCGAGGATACGGAAGACGAGGCGCTGGATGTGGCCGATGCCACGCAGCACCGGCTCGCCGGCCGAGCCCATGGCCTGGAGCGCGAAGCCCGCGAGCAGGGCGATCAGCAGGGTCTGCAGGACCTCGCCCTCGGTGAAGGCCGACACCATGGTGGTGGGGATGATGCCGAGCAGGAAGTCCACGGTGGACTCGCTCGCCCCCGAGGCCTGCTTCTCACCCGCGGCGCGGGCCGCCTCGGTGAGGTGAAGGCTGGAACCGGGCTCCAGGAGGTTGCCGACGACCAGGCCGATGGCCAGGGCGACGGTCGACATCACCAGGAAGTAACCGAGGGCCAGGCCGCCGACGGCGCCGACCTTGGCGGCCTTCCGTACGGAGCCGACTCCCAGCACGATCGTGCAGAAGATGATCGGCGAGATCATCATCTTGATGAGGTTGACGAAGCCTGTGCCGATCGGCTTGAGCTCGACGGCGAAGTCGGGAACCACCAGGCCCACCGTGATGCCCAGCACCACGGCGGCGATCACGGCGATATAGAGGTAGTGGGTGCGGTCCCGTCGTGCGGCTTTCTCTGCCACGGGGGTCTCCTCGGGTATGCGGCGGCTCCCCGTCCCTGGGGGCCCCGGTGACTATTCACTTCCCTATGATGGGCGTCACCCTTGCGTTCATATCGTTCACGGACGCTTTCAAGCCACTTTGGGCCTTCGCTCCCCGCCAGGCAGACTGTTATGCATGCGCCTGCCCCGTACCCGCCCCCGCAGCCTGGCCGGACAGCTGTTCGCGATGCAGGCCCTGCTCGTGGCCGCGGTCGTGGCCGGGTGCGCCTTCTTCGCGTACGCCTCCGGCAGGTCCCAGGCGGAGGAGACCGCGGCCCGCCAGGTGCGGGCGACCGCCCTCGCCATGGCCGGATCGCCGTCCGTGCGGGAGGCGATCCGTACCCCGGACCCGTCCGCCGTACTCCAGCCGTACGCGGAACAGGTCCGCGAGGACACCGGGGTAGCCTTCGTCACGATCATGAATCCGAAGGGGGTCCGCTGGACCCACCCCGATCCCGCCCAGATCGGCAGGAGATTCATCGGCCACACCGAGCGCGCGCTGCTCGGCGAGACGTTCGAGGAGACCTACACGGGCACGCTCGGCCCCTCGATACGGGTCGTCACCCCGGTCGAGGACGGGGGCAGGATCGTCGGCCTGGTCAGCGCGGGCATCACCGTCGAGCGGGTGTCCACCCAGGTACGTGAGCAGCTCGGCGCCCTGGGGACGGCGGCGGGTGCCGCCCTCGCGCTCGGCGCGCTCGGGACGTACGTGATCAACGCCAGACTGCGGCGGCACACCCACGGGATGAACGCCCGGGAGCTGAGCCGGAAGCACACCTACCACGAGGCCACGCTGCACGCGGTGCGCGAGGGGCTGCTCATGCTGGACGGGCAGCGCCGGGTCGCGCTGATCAACGACGCGGGCCGGGAGCTGCTGGGGCTGGCGCCGGGGGCGGTCGGCCTCCGGGTCGACGAACTGGCGCTGCCGGCGCCGCTGACCGGGGCGCTCCTGGCGTCCGAGCCGCGGGTGGACGAGGTCCACCTGACGGCGGACCGGGTGATCGTCGTCAACACGAGCCCGGTGGTCGGCGGCGAGCGGCGCGGCACGGTCGTGACACTGCGGGACCACACGGAGCTGCAGGCGCTGTCGGGCGAGCTCGACTCGGAGCGCGGGTTCACCCAGGCGCTGCGCTCGCAGGCGCACGAGGCGGCGAACCGGCTGCACACCGTGGTGTCGCTGATCGAGCTGGGCCGGGTCGCGGAGGCGGTGGATTTCGCGACGGCGGAGCTGGAGCTGGCACAGGCCCTCACCGACCGGGTCGTGGACGCGGTGGCCGAGCCGGTGCTCGCCGCCCTGCTGCTCGGCAAGGCGGCGCAGGCCAACGAGCGTGGGGTGGAGCTGGTACTCGCCGAGGACAGCCTGATCGACGACGGGGCTCTGCCGCGCTCGCTGGCGCCGCGGGACCTGGTGACGATCCTCGGCAATCTGATCGACAACGCGGTGGACGCGGCGTCGGAGACGGCGACGGGCGACGCCGCCGACCCCGTCCCCGCACAGCGCACCGCGCCGCGGGCCCTGGTCACGGTGACCGCGCGGACGGAGTCCGGCGAGCTGCTGCTGCGGGTGGCGGACACCGGGGCCGGGATCGGCCCGGACGACGCGGACGAGGTGTTCCGGCGTGGCTGGACGACCCACGGCGCGGGCCGGGGCCTGGGCCTGGCGCTCGTACGGCAGGCGGCCCACCGCAACGGCGGGACGGTGACGCTGGGCCGGGCGCCGGACGGCGGCGCGGAGTTCACGGTGCGACTGCCGCTCGCCGGCCGTACGGCCAGGCCGGAGGTGGTCGCACCGTGATCCGGGTACTGGTCGTGGAGGACGATCCGGTGGCCGCGGACGCCCACCAGCTGTACGTGGGCCGGGTGCCGGGCTTCGAGGTCGCCGCTGTCGCCCACTCCCGGGCGGAGGCCGTACGGGCGCTGGACCGGACGGAGGTGGATCTGTTGCTGCTCGACCTCTATCTGCCCGACGGGCACGGTCTGCAGCTGCTGCGCTCGCTGCGGGCGGCGGGGCACGGCGCGGACGTCATCGCGGTGACGTCGGCGCGTGATCTGGCGGTGGTGCGGGAGGGGGTATCGCTCGGCGTCGTGCAGTACGTGCTGAAGCCGTTCACGTATCCCACGCTCCGGGACCGGCTCGTGCGGTACGCCGAGTTCCGGGCGGCGGCCGGTGAGGCCAGCGGTCAGGAGGAGGTGGACCGGGCGCTGGGCGCGCTGCGGGTCTCGGACCCGGCCACGCTGCCCAAGGGCCTGAGCGGTCCGACGCTGGAAGCGGTGACGAGGGCTCTGCGGGAGGCTCGGGACGGGGTGACCGCGGCGGCCGCCGGGGAAGAGCTGGGGATCTCCCGGATCACCGCCCGCCGCTATCTGGAGCACCTGGTGACGGCGGGCCGGGCCGCACGGCGGCCGAGCTACGGTCAGGTCGGCCGGCCCGAGCTGCACTATCACTGGGTGGCCGAAACTCGCTGATGGACCGGGTCCCCACCGGGGCGGGCTCCCTAGGAGGATCGTACGAAGGGTGAACTGTGAGGAACAGCCTGTAGCCAGGCCGTTCTCTGGCTTCTACGGTGGGGCCGTGCACCCCACACCCCCCTTCGACGCCCCCGCCGCACGCCGTCTCCGCGAGGCGCTGGGAATGGCTCCCGGACATGTTGCGTACGGGCTCGGCGCCCAGTACGGACTGACCGTCACCACTGAGACCGTCATGGCCTGGGAACGCGGCACGGCCCTGCCCGGCGAACGCGAACTGAAAGCACTGGCCGGTGTGTTGTGGTGCGCGCCCGGCGAACTGCTGACCGCTGCCAGCACCTTGCGCGAGCACCGGCTGGCCCGGGACATGGCGGTGGAGGACCTGGCGCGGACGCTCGGGATGACGGCCGCCGCGTATCAGCGGATCGAGGAGTCCGGCCGTTGGCGCGGCAACGAGCGCCAGGCCACGGCGCTCCGCCGGGCGCTGGGCATGTCGGCGGCGCAGTTCCTGACGGCGACCGGCCGGAACGAGGAGCTGGCGGACCTGCTGAGCAAGGCGGTCACGACCCGCTGGCAGGCGTACGTACGGCCGGTGGACAAGCTCGTACCGCTGGACCGGGTCCTGGTCCAGGACGTGCTGGAGCAGTTGCACGCCGACTACCAGGCCCTGATGGTCTCGGCTTCGGGCTGGAACCCGACAGCCCGGGACCGGGCCGGGACGACGGGCGACGCGGGGCGGAAGTTCCTGGACCGGGTGGTCGAGGAGTTCTGGCGGACGGCGGGTATCTGAAGCGCGAGGACAACGGCAGCGGCCCCGGCCGTCCGCGAAGGGACGGCCGGGGCCGCGTCTGCTGTCGGGCGGGGCCTCAGAAGACCGACTCGGCCTCGTACATCCGGTCGCTGGGAACCGTCTTCAGCCGGGCCACGGCGTCGGCCAGCGGGGCCATCACGATCTCGGTCCCGCGCAGGGCCGTCATCCGCCCGAAGTCACCGCGGTGCACGGCCTCCACGGCGTTCCACCCGAAGCGGGTCGCGAGCACGCGGTCGTACGCGGTCGGTGTGCCACCGCGCTGCACATGGCCGAGAATGACCGGCCGGGCCTCCTTGCCGAGCCGCCGTTCCAACTCGGCGGCCAGCCGGTTGCCGATGCCCTGGAAGCGCTCGTGGCCGAACTGGTCGATCTCGCCCTTGGCGTACGCCATGGAGCCCTCGGCCGGGTGTGCGCCCTCGGCGACGCAGATGACGGCGAACTTCTTGCCGCGCGCGAAGCGTTCCTCGACCATCTTGACCAGGTCGTCGACCTGGAAGGGCCGCTCGGGCAGGCAGATGCCGTGGGCACCGCCGGCCATGCCGGACTCCAGCGCGATCCAGCCCGCGTGGCGGCCCATGACCTCGACGACCATGACCCGCTGGTGCGATTCGGCAGTGGTCTTGAGCCGGTCTATGGCCTCGGTCGCGACGCCGACGGCGGTGTCGAAGCCGAAGGTCCGGTCGGTGGCGGAGATGTCGTTGTCGATGGTCTTCGGGACGCCCACGACGGGCATCCCGGCGTCGGACAGCATGCGGGCCGCGGTGAGCGTGCCCTCGCCGCCGATCGGGATCAGCGCGTCGATGCCGTAACGGTGGGACAGTTCCGCGCAGTTCTCGGCGGCCTCGCGCAACCGGTCGCGCTCCAGGCGTGCCGAGCCGAGGATCGTGCCGCCGCGGGCCAGGATGCCGCTGACCGCGTTCAGGTCGAGGGGCCGGAAGTGGCCGTCCAGCAGGCCCTTGAAGCCGTCCTCGAAGCCGATGACCTCATCGCCGTGCCCCACCACGGCGCGGTGCACGACCGAGCGGATCACAGCGTTCAGGCCTGGGCAGTCGCCGCCTGCGGTGAGAATTCCGATGCGCATCCCGCTCTGTCTCCTGCTCGCTAGTGACATGCATTCCGGGGACCCGTCGAGAAACCCCCCGTACCGTGAGCCAGGACGATTGTCCCACGCCGAGCCGGGCCCCCGCGCTTCCGACTTTGTGACAGGGACCGTCCGGGGCGGGGAGCGGCCCGTCCGGATCGGTGCCCGGCGGGCGGCCCACCTGCCCCGGTAGGTATCGTCAAAGGGACAATGCCAGCCATACAGGACGGGAGACCACGCGTGGCGCGCAGCGTGTACGTGACCGGGATCGACCGGGGGGACGGCCGACAGGTCGTCGATCTGGGAGTCATGGAGCTACTGACGCGTCAGGTGGACCGGGTCGGTGTCTTCCGGCCGCTGATCCACGACGGGCCCGACCGGCTGTTCGAGCTGCTGCGGGCCCGCTACCGGCTCTCGCAGAGCCCGGAGACGGTCTTCGGCCTCGACTACCAGCAGGCCTCCGCCGTCCAGGCGGAGAAGGGCACGGACGAGCTGGTCTCGCTGCTCGTCGAGCGGTTCCACCGGGTGGCCCGCGACTACGAGGTGGTGCTGGTCCTCGGCAGCGACTTCGCCGCCACCCAGCTCCCCGACGAACTGGCCCTGAACGCCAGGCTCGCCAACGAGTTCGGCGCCTCGGTGATCGCGGTGGTCGGCGGCAAGGACCAGGAAGCCGAGTCGGTACGGGCCGAGACGCGCAACGCCTACCGGGCGTACGCCGGTCTCGGCTGCGACGTCCTGGCGATGATCGTGAACCGGGTGGCGTCCGGCGACCGCGCGGACATCGCCGACCGGCTGAAGGCGCAGCTCCCGGTCCCCTGTTCCGTGCTGCCGGACGATCCCGCGCTCTCCGCGCCCACCGTCGCCCAGATCACCACAGCACTGGGCGGAACGGTTCTGCTCGGCGACGACTCGGGTCTGGCCAGGGACGCGCTGGACTTCGTGTTCGGCGGCGCCATGCTGCCGAACCTCCTGAAGGCCCTGACGCCAGGCTGCATGGTCGTCACCCCCGGCGACCGCGCGGACCTGGTCGTCGGTTCGCTCGCCGCGCACAGCGCCGGTACGCCGCCCATCGCGGGCGTCCTGCTGACCCTGAACGAGCGCCCCGGCGAGGAGATACTCCGGCTGGCGGCCCGCCTCGCACCGGGCACCCCGGTCATCGCGGTGGCCGGCGGATCCTTCCCCACGGCGGCCGAACTCTTCGCCCTGGAAGGCAAACTGAACGCGGCGACGCCCCGCAAGGCGGAGACCGCCCTCGGCCTCTTCGAGCGTCATGTGGACACCGGCGCCCTGCTGGAGCGCATCTCCGTGGCCCGCAGCGGCCGGGTCACCCCCATGATGTTCGAGCACGAGCTGCTGGAACAGGCGCGCTCGAACAGGCGCCGGGTCGTTCTCCCCGAGGGCACCGAGGAACGCGTCCTGCGCGCCGCCGACGTACTGCTCCGCCGCGACGTCTGCGACCTGACCCTCCTCGGGGACACCGACGTCATCCGCAAGAAGGCCGCCGACCTGGGCATCGACCTCGGCGGGACCCAGGTCGTCGATCCGCAGACCTCCGAGCTGCGCCAGAGCTTCGCCGAGCGGTACGCCGAACTGCGCGCGCACCGCGGGGTGACGGTGGAGCTGGCGTACGACGTCGTCTCGGACGTCAACTACTTCGGCACGCTGATGGTCCAGGAGGGCCTGGCCGACGGCATGGTCTCCGGCTCGGTGCACTCCACAGCCGCGACGATCCGCCCCGCCTTCGAGATCATCAAGACGAAGCCGGACGCCTCGATCGTCTCCTCGGTGTTCTTCATGTGCCTCGCCGACAAGGTCCTGGTCTACGGCGACTGCGCGGTCAACCCGGACCCGAACGCGGAGCAGCTGGCGGACATCGCGGTGCAGTCGGCGGTCACCGCGTCCCGCTTCGGTGTGGACCCGCGGATCGCGATGCTCTCGTACTCGACGGGCACCTCCGGCACCGGCGCCGACGTCGACAAGGTGCGGGAGGCCACGGAGCGGGTACGCGCCTCCCGGCCGGACCTGAGGATCGAGGGGCCGATCCAGTACGACGCGGCGGTCGAACCGTCCGTCGCCGCGACCAAGCTGCCGGCGTCGGAGGTGGCGGGCCGGGCGACCGTGCTGATCTTCCCGGACCTCAACACCGGCAACAACACCTACAAGGCCGTCCAGCGTTCGGCGGGCGCCGTCGCGGTCGGCCCGGTCCTGCAGGGGCTGCGCAAGCCGGTCAACGACCTCTCGCGCGGCGCCCTCGTACAGGACATCGTGACCACCGTGGCCATCACAGCGATCCAGGCGCAGGACGAGGAGCAGACCGCATGACCCCCACGCAGACCCCCGGCGACCGGGCGAGCCGGGTGCTCGTCCTCAATTCGGGGTCCTCCTCGGTGAAGTACCAGCTCCTGGACATGCGCGACGGCGCACGGCTGGCGACCGGCCTGGTCGAGCGGATCGGCGAGGCGGACTCCCGGCTGGTACACACACCGTTGAGGAGCGGGGAGCGCCGCGAGCGCACCGGCAGGATCGCCGACCACGAGCAGGCGCTGAAGGCAGCGGCCGAGGAACTGGCGGCCGACGGGCTCGGCCTGGACTCCCCCGAGCTGGCGGCGATCGGGCACCGCGTGGTGCACGGCGGGCTGAAGTTCAGCGAGCCCACCGTGATCACCGACGAGGTGCTGAAGGAGATCGAACGGCTCGTCCCCGTGGCCCCGCTGCACAACCCGGCGAACATCACCGGCATCCGTACGGCGCAGGCGCTGCGCCCGGACCTGCCGCAGGTCGCGGTCTTCGACACGGCGTTCCACACGACGATGCCGGAGTACGCGGCGCGGTACGCGATCGACGTCGAGACCGCCGACGCGCACCGCATCCGGCGCTACGGTTTCCACGGCACCTCGCACGCGTACGTGTCGCGCCGGACGGCCGAGCTGCTGGGCCGGCCGGTGGCCGACGTGAACGTGATCGTGCTGCACCTGGGCAACGGCGCCTCGGCCTCGGCGGTGGCGGGAGGCCGGTGCGTGGAGACGTCCATGGGGCTGACTCCCTTGGAAGGGCTGGTCATGGGTACGCGTTCGGGGGACATCGACCCGGCCGTCACCTTCCACCTGAAGCGGGTGGCGGGGATGTCCACGGACGAGATCGACGTCCTGCTGAACAAGAGGAGCGGCCTGGTCGGCCTCTGCGGCGACAACGACATGCGGGAGATCCGGCGCCGGGTGGACGAGGGCGACGAGCGTGCCACGCTCGCGTTCGACATCTACATCCACCGGCTGAAGAAGTACATAGGCGCCTATTCGGCAGTCCTCGGCCGGGTGGACGCGGTGGTGTTCACGGCGGGGGTCGGGGAGAACTCGGCCCCGGTGCGGGAGGCTGCGCTCGCGGGACTGGAAGCTTTCGGCCTGGCCGTGGACGCGGACCGCAACGCCGTACGGTCCGGCGAACCGCGGCTGGTCTCGCCCGAGGACGCGCGGGTGGCGGTCGCCGTCGTGCCTACCGACGAGGAGCTGGAGATCGCAGGTCAGACCTTCGCCCTGGTCGACAACTGAGCGGCCCCGCGCCCTTTTGTATCTTCCACCAGACGGAATATTCCGCAGTGAAACAAACCGATAGGATCCGCCTCATGCGCCGTTCCAAAATCGTCTGCACCCTCGGTCCCGCCGTCGACTCCCATGAGCAGCTCGTCGCTCTGATCGAGGCCGGCATGAGCGTGGCTCGTTTCAACTTCAGTCACGGTACCCACGAGGAGCACCAAGGCCGTTACGACCGGGTCCGCAAGGCCGCCGCCGAGACCGGCCGCGCGGTCGGCGTGCTCGCCGACCTCCAGGGCCCCAAGATCCGTCTCGGGAAGTTCTCCGAGGGCCCTGTCGAACTGGTCCGCGGGGACGAGTTCGTCATCACCTCCGAGGACGTCCCCGGTGACAAGTCGATCTGCGGCACCACGTACAAGGGGCTGCCCGGCGACGTCACCAAGGGTGACCCGATCCTGATCAACGACGGCAACGTCGAGCTGAAGGTCGTTTCGGTCGACGGCCCCCGGGTCACCTCCATCGTCATCGAGGGCGGTGTCATCTCCGACCACAAGGGGATCAACCTCCCGGGCGCGGCGGTGAACGTCCCCGCGCTCTCCGAGAAGGACGTCGAAGACCTGCGGTTCGCCCTGCGGATGGGCTGCGACCTGGTGGCGCTGTCCTTCGTCCGGGACGCCGAGGACGTCAAGGACGTGCACAAGGTGATGGACGAGGTGGGCCGCCGGGTCCCCGTCATCGCCAAGGTCGAGAAGCCGCAGGCCGTCGAGCACATGGAGGGCGTCGTCGCCGCCTTCGACGGTGTGATGGTCGCCCGCGGTGACCTCGCCGTCGAGTACCCGCTCGAGAAGGTCCCGATGGTGCAGAAGCGCCTCATCGAGCTGTGCCGCCGCAACGCCAAGCCGGTGATCGTGGCGACCCAGATGATGGAGTCGATGATCACCAACTCGCGGCCGACCCGCGCCGAGGCGTCCGACGTCGCCAACGCGATCCTGGACGGCGCGGACGCGGTCATGCTGTCGGCGGAGTCCTCCGTCGGCGCCTACCCGATCGAGACGGTCAAGACGATGTCGAAGATCGTCGTCGCCGCCGAGGAGGAGCTCCTGTCCAAGGGCCTCCAGCCGCTGGTGCCGGGCAAGAAGCCCCGTACGCAGGGTGGTTCGGTGGCGCGCGCGGCCTGCGAGATCGCGGACTTCCTGGACGGCAAGGCGCTGGTGGCCTTCACCAAGTCCGGTGACACCGCCCGCCGTCTCTCCCGCTACCGCGTGGCGCAGCCGATCCTGGCCTTCACCACGGAGGAGTCCACGCGTAACCAGCTGGCACTGAGCTGGGGCGTCGAGTCCTACGTCGTGCCGCACGTGGACAACACGGACGCCATGGTCGAACTCGTGGACGCGGAGCTGCTCAAGCTGAACCGCTACAACGACGGCGACACGATGGTCATGACGGCCGGCTCGCCTCCCGGCGTCCCCGGCACCACCAACATGGTCCGGGTGCACCACCTGAGCGGCGAGCGCGCCTGACCGGCCGTACGGCGTGGACGACTGTGGCCCGCATCCCGGTGAGAACGGGGGTGCGGGCCACAGGCGTCGTGCGGCTCTTGGACGGGTCCGGACCACCGGCTAGCCGTTGCCGCCGGTGAAGTAGTTCTGCAGGCCGGGGACGGTGAGCGTGCCGCCGAACTGGCCGGCCTGGGTCACCTTCACGTCGGTGAAGAAGGCGAAGGGGACGTTCAGCGGCGGCGGGGTCTGCGGGCTGAACGTGATCGGGATGAGGCCGAAGAGGTTGCCCTTCAGCTCCTCCGTGTACATCGTCACCGTGCCGTTGCGGATGGTGGACGTCGAGCCCTCACGCGCCTTGACGTGACCGGTGGTGCCGGCCGGGCCCGTGGTCAGCTGGTGCAGGTCCTTGATGTCGATGGAGCTCGCGGTGAACTTCAGCACCTTCTTGGTGCTGCCGTCCCCCTTCCGCACCTCGACGATGCCCGCGTAGTCGAGCCCGTTGAGCGTGAGCCGTGACGACTCCAGGATCCACGGGTCGTTGGGGAGCAGCGGGATGCCCGGCTCCAGTTCGGCCGCGGCGAGCGCCTCGGGGTCGGCGGTCGGGCAGGGGAAGCGCTCCTTGGCGCCTTCCGGGATGGCCTCGTCCTTCACGGGATCGAGGCCCTTGACGTCGTCGTCGAGCTCCTCGACGTCCTTGCCCGCCTTCTCGGCCGCCTCACGGATGGCGTCGGTGGTCTTGTCGACCGTGTCCTTCGCCGCGTCCGTCGCCTCCTCCACCGGCTTGGTGGTGGAGGCGCTCTCCGACGGCTCCGGGGTCTCCTTTGTTGCGCTCGGGGACGGCTCGGCCGTCTCCTTGTCCGTTCCGTCGAGGAGGTCCTTGAGCGCGTCACCGACACCCAGCGGGTCGAGGGGGTTCTTCGACTCGGTGGGCGAGGGGGCGGCCGACGGGGCGGCCTTGTCCCCGGAGGTCTCCGCGGGCGCGTCCTCGCCGGAGGCGCTCGTACTCGCGGTGGGCTTCGGCGCCGCGGTCCCGTCGTCCTTGCCGGCGTCGTCCTTGTCGGCGTCGTCCTTGCCGGCGTCGTCCTTGCCGGCGTCGTCCTTGCCGGCGTCGTCGGACGGCGTGGCGCTCGGGGTCGGCTCCGGCGACTCGGACGGCTCGTCGGAGCGGGTCACGCAGGGCCCGGGCGCGAAGGGGATGTCCGAGTTGTCGTCGGCCATGGCCAGCTTCGGGGTGAGCCCCATGCCCACGAAGACGGCCGTCGGCATCGCGGCGAGCGCGAACGCCTTCTTGCCTGAGGGCATGTGCAACTTCGTCAGGAGTGACTTCCTGGGCGCCGCGTGACGGGGCCCTCTTCGCTCCGGAAGACCCTCCGGGCCGAAGCCGTTCGACTGCCGTTCGTCACCCCGCACGATGCCTCCCGCCGTCGGCCTCCGTCGCCGCCTCGAACAGCATCGGCCTGCGCGAGGCCTCAGCCGTGTCGTGGGACTTCTGATAGTGCTCCGACGCCTCGGAGGCGTCGTTCCGGGTCATCTGCGCCTGCGGCCCCTCCGGGGCCCGTTCGTCCTTCGCGTCGCCCGGCGCCCAGGAGATGGAGAGAGCTCCACCGACGAGGGAGAGCAGGAAGCCGATGACGAAGCCTCCTATGTTGGCGACGGGTATGGATACCAGGGCGAGCAGGAGCGCGGCGACGCCGGCGAACACCCGCACGATGTGGTGGAACCACATCGTGAGACCCAGCGTGACGAGCAGGACCCCGATGATCAGCGACCCGGCGCCGGCTGTGGTGGACATCGCCAGCGTGACGTTGCCGAGATGCAGGTTGGCGTACGGGAAGTAGGCGATGGGAAGGCCACCCGCCATGGTGAACAGACCCGCCCAGAACGGCCGGTTACCCCGCCACGTGCGGAATTTCCGCCGAATGACGGTGAGGTAGTGCTCGTTCTGCCCTGTGGACTCGGGGCTCATGGAAAACAGCTCCCTGGAACCGGTACTGCTGTGAGAGAAGAAAGGGAGGGTGGCCGGAAGCCGACGGTGCGTGCTCCGGCCACCCGGGCGTGCTTAGTAGCACTCCTGGTCGGTGCCCGTGGACAGCCGCAGCTTCAGTCCGCTGAGGTTGAAGGTGCCGGCCGTCGTGGCCCACGCCTTCTGCCTGACGTTCTTCAGCAAAGCCTTCTCGGCGCGCTGCGAGAAGCCGTTGGGGTTGGCCTGGGTGTTCGGCTGAATACCGGGCTTGCCGTCCTCCTTGGGCAGGGAACCCGCGGCCACGCCGATGTCGATGTTCTTGAACTCGGCGTCGGCGTCGAGCTCGGACACGTCGAGGTAGAGGTCCTTGGCGAAGACACGCTCCTCGCCCCCGCCTGCCTCCAGCCTCAGCGTCACGGTGCCGATACCGGGCACCTTGGGCGTGACGACCGACTGGCACATGTGGGAGATGTAGGCCTTGCTGAAGCCCGACACCGCCACCGGGGCGTGCATGTCCTTACCGTCGAGCGTCTTGCCCGAGGCCACGCTGCCGTACTGGACGAAGTCCCAGCCCTCGAGCTCGGTGGCCTTGACCTTGAACTCCTGCCCGGACACGCTGAACGACGCCGCGAGGGCGCCCTGTGCCAGGCCGATGCCCACCGCAGCGGTCGCCGCGACGCTCGGCACCATGACCAGAGCGAAACGCTTCCATCTGGTACCACCGCGAACCTGCGAACTCATAAATTTCCTCCTTCTCGGACGTACATCTCCGGTACGGGCATCGCGCCCGTCCTGGGATGGGAGAAGTGCTACGTCCTCGGGAAGGAGAGCGCCCGGACCGGAGGCGCGTACCGCGTCCGAATCACCGGCGATCACCCCCGAGCGACAACCACTGGCCGCGCGTCTGCACAGCCGGTTCGGACAGGCCCTGCCAGGGGCAGGAACCCCCCTGTCCGCGATCGGCGTCACTGCCGCCGACCACCCGGTGGGGAACCAACAGACCCACCTGCGCCGACTGGCCGTCGGGCCCGCGGGTGTTGGACCGAGCGTGGCCGATCGTGGTGCATTCGCGGCCATGACACAAGGGGGGTGGTTACTGACTAGTAACGACGCGGTTACCAGGACGCGACAGGGCGGCATCATCCGGCCACACAGGGTGGCACCGGAGGGACGCGGCAATGCTGGGATTACAGCCTGAAACCGGACAGACCCCTGCAGGTGATTTACTGCCAGTAACAGTAGGCACTTTTGCCAAGTTTTGGTAAAGCGGAGGCGTTCATTGTCGTCCGCTCGCGAAAACGGCCGTGGCACCCGAAGGGCTCCACGGCCGTGTTGTCACATCAGAACAAGACACGCGCCAGGGCGGTCCGGGCCGCGCTGACCCGAGGATCGTCGGGGCCGATCACCTCGAAGAGCTCCAGGAGGCGGACCCGGACGACGTCGCGGTCGTCGCCGAAATTACGGCGGACCGTCTCGACGAGCCGCCCGAACGCGTCCTCGACGTGGCCGCCCACGAGGTCCAGGTCGGCGGCGGCCATCTGCGCCACCGGCTCGGTCGGCTTCTCCGCGGCCTCCTTGCGGACCTGCTGCGGGTCCATGCCCGCGACGCGGCCCAGCAGTTCGGCCTGGGCGAGGCCCAGCTTCGCCTCGGTGTTGACCGGGTCGTCGGCCAGGACGCTCTTGTACGACTGGACGGCGCCGGTGAAGTCGTTGGCGTCCAGCGCCTGTGCGGCGGCTTCCAGCTGTGCGTCGTACGGGCCCGCGGGCACCTCGGCCGGCTCGCTCTCCTCGCCTCCGGCTCCGGCGTCCGGGTCGACGGCGATCCCGGTGAGACCGAAACGCTCCTCGCCGACCTGGATCAGCTGGTCCAGCGTCTGGCGGATCTGACTCTCGGGGGCCGCGCCCTGGAAGAGCGGGAGGGCCTGTCCGGCCACTACCGCGAAGACCGCCGGGATGCCCTGGATCCCGAACTGCTGCATCAGCATCTGGTTGGCGTCGACATCGACCTTGGCCAGCACGAAACGGCCGTTGTACTCGGCGGCGAGACGCTCCAGGAGCGGGCCGAGCTGCTTGCACGGCTCGCACCACTCGGCCCAGAAGTCGATGACGACGGGGACTTCGGTGGAGCGCTGGAGGACGTCGGTCTCGAAGCCCGCCTCATCGACGTCGATCACCAGGGAGGCGGGTGCCACGGCACCGGTGCCCCCCTGCCGGGCGGACTCCGCGCGGGCCTGCTCCGCCTTCGCCTTGGCGTCGCCGGCCGCCTTCACAGCGGCGAGGTCGACGACACCGCTCATGGACATGTTCCTAGGCTGCATACGTACATCCTCCCCCCTGCACCCACTGTTCCGGAAAGCGATCCGTGAACCGCCTCCGTCCACAGCCACGCCGGTGTGCGGGGCGGGCGGACGGAAACGGTCCCGGGGCCCTGAAAAACCCCGTGTTCGACACCGGGTCCCCACCCGGCACCTGCGGCTGTCGATCGGTCGTCGCGTAACGACGGACGAGCCGTCGATCCTTACGCTACGCCCCGTAGCGTAACTGTCCGGACCCCCTGACGGGCAAGAGCGCGCGGTGATCTGTCTCACGGGCTCCCGGGCCGGTCAACAGCACTTACCGGCCGGTATGGTCGCCGCATGCTGAGCCGCAGCCCCACCGGACCCGCCCGTTCCGGACGCCCTCGCAGCGCCGAGGCCGATGCCGCGATCCTGGAGGCGACCCGTGCGTCGCTGGTCGATCTCGGCTGGTCGAAGCTGACGATGGGCGATGTGGCGGCGCGGGCAGGGGTCGCCAAGACGACGCTCTACCGCCGCTGGGCCGGCAAGAACGAGCTGGTGGTGGACGCGGTCGCGGTTCTCTTCGACGAGCTGGAGCTGCCCGACCTCGGCAGCCTCGCGGCCGATGTGCATGCCGTGGTCCTGCAGTTCGCGGCCCTGCTGGAGCGCCCGGAGACCAAAACGGCGCTGATGGCGGTGGTCGCCGAGTCGACACGGGACGAGGCGCTGCGGGATCGCATACGCGCTTCGATCGTGACCCGGCAGAAACACCTCGTACTGCTGGGGCGCGAGCGTGCCCAGCGGCGTGGCGAGCTGCCCGCCGAGCCGGACGCGATCGTGGCGGCCCGCACCGCCGACCTGATCTTCGACGTGATCGCCGGCGCCGTCGTGCACCGGACGTTGGTGAGCGCCGAGCCCGTGGACTGTGCCTGGGCCCGGCGCTTCACCCATCTGCTGCTCTCGGGGCTGGGAGCGGCGTACCCGCCGAAGGACTGACACCCGCCCGTCAGAAGCCTGGCGGCTCCGTGTAGACGCCCCACTCCTCGCGCAGCACCCCGCAGATCTCGCCGAGGGTCGCCTCCGCCCGTACGGCGTCCAGCATCGGCCCGATCATGTTCGAGCCGTCGCGAGCGGCAGCCAGCATCGCGTCCAGCGCGCCACGGACCTTCGCGTCCTCGCGGCCCTCCTTGCGCCCCGCGAGCTCACGCACCTGGTCGCGCTCGACCTCGTGGCTGACCCGCAGGATCTCCAGGTCGCCGGTGACGGACCCGTGGTGGACGTTGACGCCGACCACCCGCTTCTCGCCCTTCTCCAGGGACTGCTGGTACCGGAAGGCGGATTCGGCGGTCTCGCCGGTGAACCAGCCGTCCTCGATACCGCGCAGGATTCCTGAGGTCATCGGTCCGATGGGGTGCTTGCCGTCCGGGTGCGCCCGGGTACCGCGCTCCTTGATCTGCTCGAAGATCTTCTCGGCGTCGGCCTCGATGCGGTCGGTGAGCTGCTCGACGTACCAGGAACCGCCCAGCGGGTCGGCGACGTTGGCGACACCGGTCTCCTCCATGAGCACCTGCTGGGTGCGCAGCGCGATCTCGGCCGCCTGCTCGGACGGGAGGGCGAGCGTCTCGTCCAGGGCGTTCGTGTGCAGGGAGTTGGTGCCGCCGAGGACGGCGGACAGCGCCTCCACGGCGGTGCGTACGACGTTGTTGTACGGCTGCTGAGCGGTGAGCGAGACACCGGCGGTCTGGGTGTGGAAGCGGAGCCACTGCGCCTTGTCGGTCTTCGCGCCGTAGGTCTCCTTCATCCAACGGGCCCAGATCCGGCGGGCGGCGCGGAATTTGGCGATCTCCTCGAAGAAGTCGAGGTGCGCGTCGAAGAAGAAGGAGAGCCCGGGGGCGAAGGTGTCGACGTCCAGACCGCGCGAGAGACCGAGCTCCACGTACCCGAAGCCGTCGGCGAGGGTGTAGGCGAGCTCCTGCGCGGCCGTGGCCCCGGCCTCGCGGATGTGGTAGCCGGAGACCGAGAGCGGCTTGTAGGCGGGGATGTCGCGCGTGCAGTGCTCCATCAGGTCGCCGATGAGGCGCAGATGGGGCTCGGGCTGGAAGAGCCACTCCTTCTGCGCGATGTACTCCTTGAAGATGTCGGTCTGGAGCGTGCCGTTGAGTACGGCCGGGTCGACGCCCTGGCGCTCGGCGGCGACGAGGTACATGCAGAAGACGGGGACGGCGGGTCCGCTGATCGTCATGGAGGTGGTGACGTCGCCGAGCGGGATGTCCTGGAACAGGACCTCCATGTCGGCGGCGGAGTCGATGGCGACGCCGCAGTGGCCGACCTCGCCGAGTGCGCGGGGGTCGTCGGAGTCGCGGCCCATCAGGGTCGGCATGTCGAAGGCGACGCTGAGTCCACCGCCGCCGTTGGCCAGGATGGACTTGTACCGCTCGTTGGTCTGCTCGGCGTTGCCGAAGCCGGCGAACTGGCGGATGGTCCAGGTGCGGCCTCGGTAACCGGTGGCGTGCAGTCCCCGGGTGAAGGGGTACTCGCCGGGCCAGCCGATCCGCTCGAACCCCTCGTACGTGTCGCCGGGGCGGGGCCCGTACACGGGCTCCACCGGGTCACCGGAGAGCGTGGTGAAGTCCGCGTCGCGCTTGCGGGCCTTGTCGTAACGGGCCTGCCAGCGACGGCGGCCTTCCTCGATCGCGTGAGCGTCCATAGCTCAAATTTACTAGGACGTCCTAGTAAATGTCGACGGCAAACCGCCCGGCGCATCGCGCGGGGCGGTTCGGGTACCTCTGGTCAGACCTTGACGGCCCGTGCGGAGCCGTCGGTGATCAGCGGCTCGACCTCCCGGACGACCTTGCGCTCGACGAAGAACGCGGCCGTCGGGATCGTGCCGGAGATCAGCACCCAGAGCAGCTTGCCGATCGGCCACTTCGCCTTGGAACCGAGGTCGAAGGCGAAGATCAGGTAGATGATGAACAGGACGCCGTGAAGCTGCGAGACCGCGAAGGTCAGGCTCTCGCCGGTGTCGAATCCGTACTTGAAGACCATGCACACGCACAGGATCATCAACATGACGGCGGTGACGTAGGCCATCACCCGATAGCGGGTCAGCACGCTGCGTTTCATGGCATCGAGCCTAACCGGGCGGCCGGGACGATCTTGCAGCACCCCGTCCTCGCGGCTACTTGTCCTCGAAGTCCTGGGCGGCCACCCGCAGCGGCCGGAGCATCGCGAAGATCTCGGCGCACTCCTCGTCGTCGTACGCACCGAGCCCGAAGTCCATCACCATCAGGTCCTGGCTGGCCGCCTCGACGACCTCGCGGCCCTTGTCCGTGATGGAGGCCAGGGTCCCGCGGCCGTCGTTGGGGTTGGGACGCTTGTCGACCAGCCCCGAGCGCACCAGCCGGTCCACCGTGTTCGTCACGGAGGTGGGGTGCACCATCAGGCGCTCGCCGATCTTGGACATCGGCAGCTCACCGGCCTGGGAGAAGGTGAGCAGGACCAGCGCCTCGTACCGGGCGAAGGTCAGCCCGTACGGTTTGACCACCGCGTCCACCTCGGCCAGCAGGATCTGCTGCGCACGCATGATCGAGGTGATCGCGCCCATGGAGGGCACCGGCCCCCACCGCCGCTGCCAGAGTTCTTCGGCGCGGGAGATGGGATCGAAGGGAAGGCTGAGCGGCTTCGGCACGGCACGACCTTACCCACTGGTCACATGCGGGTCAGCCCTGTCTCGCCTTTCGGTACCGGACGCGTGTTCTACGGACCTCCGCGACCAGCAGGAGGGTGCAGACGGTGCCGAGCACGCCCGAGCCGGCGACCACCTGATGCACCGGGACGAACTCCGCGGCCGGCCCCGCGAGGGCCTTCGGGGCCACCACGGACGCTCGGCGACATCAGCCCGCAGCTGCGCTGGACGGACTCGACCCTGACGGTGGTCGGCACCCAGGGGAACCACAGCCGGGTCCTGGGCGGCCAGGGCCTCGTCCTGATGCCCAGCGTCTTCGTGTGGCCGGACGTCGTCGGCGGCCACGAACCGCCCTGGCGGCCCGCCGTGATCTATCCGGCGCGCGGCATCGGCGGGCTGTGGACGGAGTCCGCCGACCGGGCGCCGGACGCGCTCGCCCGGCTGCTGGGCCGGGCCCGCGCCGACGTGCTGTGCGCCCTCGGCGAACCGGCCGGGACGAGCGCACTTGCCCACCGGCTCGCGCTCGCCCCGTCCTCCGTGTCCGCCCATCTCGCGGTGCTGCGCGCGGCGGGCCTGCTCACCTCGCGGCGCTACGGGCATCAGGTGCTGTACGAGCGCACACCGCTGGGCATCGCTCTGGCGGCGCAGGAGCCCTGAGCGGGGCCATCGGCCCGCTGTCGTTCCCGCGCTCACGCCGGAGTGCGCAGGACCGCACCACGCCCGGTGCGAGGGCGATCACCAGAGCGAGCACCGACCAGCCACGGGCCGCCGGGTGGGCGAGGGCCGCCAGACAGCTCAGCACACCGAGCAGCCGGGTGAGGACGGCCACGGGGTGGTGGACGACCAGCAGCGTGTAGCCGAGGAGCCGGCCGGGCGGCATCCGGAACAGCGCCTCTCCGTACTGCCGCAGCAGCGCCCTCCCGGGCCGGTGCGGCCGTCGGCCGGGGCGGTCCACCGACGAGGCGCGCCCTTCGCGGGAGACCGCCACGTCCCGGGTGTGCACGGAACGCCAGTACCGTCCGGTCCGCGGGTTGCGGCGGTGGTGGATCTCGAGCCCGGTGGCCGTGTCCTCGGTGACCGAGTCGTGGAAGCCCCCGGCCTGGCGCAGCGCCGCGACGCGTACGACGCTGCCGGGACCGGCGAACACGGCCGCGCCGTAGCGGTTGCCCGCGCGCTGCGCCAGCACGTGGAGGTCGTCGTCCCCGCCGGGCCGGGGGCTGACGACGAACGCCATGTCCGGGTCGCGGAAGTAGCCCGTCATCCGCTCCAGGAAGTTCGGCAGCGGGACGTGGTCGGTGTCCACGGACGCGAAGAAGTCGTAGGCGTCACCGTGCTTGGCGAGCCACGCGTTGCGGTTGCCGTGCCTCGTCCCGGCCTGGTGCGGGCCCTGTGCCCGGTTCCACTCGGGCACCCCGAGGCGGGTGAAGTGGTGCACGCCCAGTTCGGCGCAGAGCATCCGGGCCTCCGGATCGTCCCCTTCGTCGAGCAGCCAGACGTCCAGCGGCCCGGGGTGCCTCATCCGTACGGCTCCCTCCAGGTTCGCCCGCACCGAGGAGAGCGGCTCCCGGCCGGGCACGTACGTGGTGAGGAAGGCGACCCGGGTGCCGGGCTCGGGCATCGGCGGGACCGGATCGCCGGCCACCGTCACGGCGTGCACGACCAGGGCGAGGCCGGCCGCCGCACACACGGCGAGCAGACCGAGGGACACCAGCATCACGGAGTCGGCGGGAGCGAGCCACGCCCGGCCGTGCCCGCGTGCGGCCCGGTGCGCGGGCAGGACCAGGAGGAGGAGCAGCAGTCCGGCGAGCACGGGGGCGAGCGTCAGCGGGGGGACCGCCCTTATTCGGCGCCGGCCGGTGCGGCCGGCAGGCCGGCTGCGACATTCGTGGTCAGGTCTTTCCGATGGCATCGGGCCTCCAACGGTCGGATATGCCGATGTCCCCACAGAAGGGGAGATCCGGCGAGGTGGCGACCCGGCAGGTCCGACCGAGCGGATTTCTTCGCCCGAACGGGACGAGCCCCCGGCGCCGGAGGGCGTGGGGGCTCGTCGTGCGTGCGGGGGCCGACGGGGGTCTCAGCCCGCCAGGTGGCGCTCCACCGTCTCGACCTTGGAGGTCAGGCCGTCGGTGACGCCCGGCCGGATATCGGCCTTCAGCACCAGGGAGACACGGCCGGCGCGGGCCTCGACGGCGGCGACGGCGCGCTTGACGACGTCCATGACCTCGTCCCACTCGCCCTCGACGGAGGTGAACATCGCGTCCGTGCGGTTGGGCAGACCGGACTCGCGGACGACCCGTACGGCGTCGGCGACGTACTCTCCGACGTCCTCGCCGACGCCCAGAGGACTGACGGAGAAGGCGACGATCATGCGCTGACCGTGCCCTCGGCGCGGGCGCGGGCGGCGATGACGCCGTCGGCCTCGTACTTCTTGAGCAGTTTCTCGCCGTAGAGACCACCGAAGGGCACGACCGCGAGGAGGAAGAACAGGGCGACGCGCTTGAGGGGCCACTTGGCCTTGACCCATACGTCCAGCAGGAAGATCACGTAGATCGTGAAGAGCAGGCCGTGCAGCGCGCCGAGGGGCGGCATCAGGAAGTCGATGTCCGAGACCCGCATGAGGAGCGAGCCGAAGATGAGGAGCGCGGGGAAGGACAGCGCCTCGGGAAGCGAGATGAGGCGCAGCCGGTGCAGGGCGGAAGCGGTCTTGATGTCCACGAGGGCACCTTCGGTGGGAGGGGCGTGTCGGCTTGTGAAAGCAGGCACAAGCACAGCCATTGTGGCATCGTCCCGGGGCTCTTCAGGCAGGGGGTCCGCGTCCGGCCCGTACCGAACGTATCCGCGCATATCAGGCTCATTTCGGGAGCCGGATCGGCCGTGGGGCTCTGTCCGCCGGCCTCTCCTGCGGCTAACGTCTCACCGTGGCGATGTTTCGACTTCAAGGCAGCAAGACGCTCGCCGTCGACCTGACGGGCGATGCCGTCAAGGCGAAGAACGGCTCGATGGTGGCGTACGACGGCCAGATGGCGTTCAAGAAGATGTCCGGCGGCGGTGAGGGCCTG
Organism: Streptomyces sp. NPDC002911; assembly: GCF_053591835.1. Taxonomy (NCBI): domain Bacteria; kingdom Bacillati; phylum Actinomycetota; class Actinomycetes; order Kitasatosporales; family Streptomycetaceae; genus Streptomyces; species Streptomyces sp. NPDC002911. The sequence goes on from NZ_JBSFUO010000001.1 coordinate 125,566, forward strand.
CGGGGCATGGTGACCCGCCGGGTGACCGGCGAGCAGATGGTGATGATGGAGGTGAAGGGGCAGGGCACCTGCTATTTCGCCGACCGGGCGAGCGAGATCAACCTCGTCTCGCTGCACGGCGAGACGCTGTACGTCGAGTCCAGCAATCTGCTGGCCACCGACGCCGGCCTGCGCACCGGCACCTCCTTCACGGGCCTCCGCGGCGGGGCGAGTGGCAACGGTCTGTTCACCACGACCGTCGAGGGCACCGGCCAGGCGGCGATCATGTCGGACGGCTCCGCAGTGGTGCTGCGGGTGACACCCCGGTACCCGCTGAACGTGGACCCCGGCGCCTACATCGCCCACCAGGGCAGGCTCCAGCAGCACTTCCAGTCCGGGGTGAACTTCCGGACGCTCATGGGCGAGGGCTCGGGCGAGTCCTTCCAGATCCGCTTCGAGGGCGAGGGCCTCGTCTACGTACAGCCCAGCGAGCGGAACACCGTCGGGGGCGATGTCTGATGCCGTTCCGTGAGATCAACTCGAAGATGGTCGAGGCCGTGGTGGGCCCCGGCCAGAAGATGTACAGCCAGCGCGGCGCGATGCTCGCGTACCGGGGCGACGTCTCGTTCACCCCGAACATCCAGGGCGGCCAGGGCGGCCTGGGGTCGATGATCGGCCGGCGGGTGGCGAACGAGGCGACCCCGCTGATGACGGTCGAGGGCAACGGCACGGTGATGTTCGGCCACGGGGGCCACCACATCCAGGTGATCGGCCTGGCCGGCGACACCCTCTACGTGGAGGCCGACCGGCTGCTCGCCTTCGACGGGACGCTCCACCAGGGCACCATGTTCATGGGCTCGCAGGGCGGGGTGATGGGCATGGTGCGCGGCCAGGTGACCGGGCAGGGCCTGTTCACGACGACGCTCAAGGGCCACGGCGCTGTCGCCGTGATGGCGCACGGCGGGGTGATCGAGCTGCCGATCACGCCGGGCCGGCCGGTCCATGTGGACCCGCAGGCGTACGTCGCGCACCACGGGGACGTGACCAACAAGCTGTCCACCGCGCTCGGCTGGCGCGACATGGTGGGACGCGGTTCCGGTGAGGCGTTCCAGCTGGAGCTCAGCGGCAACGGAGCGGTGTACGTCCAGGCGTCGGAGGAGAAGCTGTGAGCACGCCGGTGGTTTTCGACCCGATGACGCTGCCGTCGGACGACAACGTCAACGCGTACACCTTCTGCGTGGAGCTCAAGGGGAGCCAGTGGTTCCTGCAGAAGGGCAAGATGATCGCCTATTACGGGCAGATCGAATTCAACGGCATCGGGCACGGCCGCTTCGAGCGGCTGATCCGTACGAGCTTCCACTCGCCGCTGCACGCGAGCGACTGGGTGGTGGCCGAGGGCAGCGGCAAGATGCTGCTCGCCGACCGGGCCTTCGATGTGAACTCCTTCGACCTGGAGGACGGCAACCTGACGATCCGCTCCGGCAATCTGCTGGCCTACCAGCCGACGCTGGCGCTGAAGCAGTCGATCGTGCCGAATTTCCTGACCCTGATCGGGACGGGGAAGTTCGTCGCCGCGTCCAACGGCCCGGTGGTCTTCATGGAGCCGCCGCTCCGGGTGGACCCCCAGGCGCTGGTGGGGTGGGCGGACTGCCCCTCGCCGTGCCACCACTACGACCACGGCTACATGACGGGCGTGATGGGCGGGCTGCGCTCGCTGACCGGGATCGGCGGCACCTCGGGCGAGGAGCATCAGTTCGAGTTCGTCGGGGCGGGTACGGTGCTGCTTCAGTCGACCGAGGCACTGATGCCGGAGCAGACGACCGGCGCCGTCCCGCACGAGCCGGGTGTGCCGGGCGGCGGTCCCGGGAGCGGTGGTCAACATGGCTCCACACCCCGCATGCCCGGTCAGCTGGGGGACCTCCAGCGCCGCTTCGGACTGTGAACGGTAGTCTGCGGAGTGTGACACCCGACAGGCGGGTGCGCAGCGTCACACTCCCAGACTTCGTCCGGCTTTCAACATCTTAGGTAGAATTCATACATGGAGACCGAGACGGCCACACGGTGGCTTACCGATGCGGAGCAGTGCGCCTGGCGCACCCACCTGGACGTCAGCAGGCTGCTGACGCATCAGCTGGAGAAGGACCTCCAGCCGTTCGGCCTGACCATGAACGACTACGAGATCCTGGTCAACCTCTCGGAGTCGGAAGACCAGCGCATGCGGATGAGCGATCTCGCCGCCGCCACCCTGCAGTCCAAGAGCAGGCTCTCTCACCAGATCACCCGTATGGAGAACGCCGGCCTGGTGCGGCGCGAGCACTGCGAGTCGGACCGGCGCGGACTGTTCGCGGTCCTCACGGACCTGGGCGGCGAGACGATGCGGAAGGTCGCGCCGCGCCACGTCGAGTCGGTCCGCAGGCACTTCATGGACCTGCTCTCCCCCGAGGAGCTCACCGGACTGCACTCGGCGCTGACCCCGATCGCGGACCATCTGCGCGGGCGGCGCGGCAAGCCGTAACCGGCCGGCGCTCAGCAGTCCTCCGCCGCCCCCTCCCGCCCGGCCTGCGGCTTCCCCGGCAGCCGCAGGGTGAACCGCGCACCGCCGCCCGGCCCCTCGCCCACCGTGAGTGTGCCTCCGTGCCGGGCGGCCACATCGCGGGCGATGGCCAGGCCGAGCCCGGCTCCGCCGTCGTCCCGGCTGCGGGCGTCGTCCAGCCGCACGAAACGCTCGAAGATCCGGTCCCGCTCGGCCTCGGGCACGCCCGACCCGTCGTCGGTGACCTCCACGAGCACATCTCCCCCGTCCGCCCGCACCGACACGGCGACGGAACGCTCCGCGTGACGCTGGGCGTTGTCCAGCAGATTACCGACCACCCGCGCCAACTGCCCCCTTGAACCGGCGACTTCGAGCGGTCCACTGTCGTCGGCGACGGACACGTCCGGCGGGATCCGGTCCGTGGCCCGCTGGGAGATCTCCTCGCGGACCAGTGCGGCCAGGCCGACCGCCGCCCGCCCCGGCCGCTCCCCCGCGTCCAGCCGGGCGAGCAGCAGCAGATCGGCGGCCAGCACCTGCAGCCGTACGGTGTCGGCGACCGCGCCGGACACGTCCAGCAGCTCCGGGTGGGCCTCCCCCACCTCCAGCTGGGTGCGCAGCGAGGCGATCGGGCTGCGCAGCTCGTGCGAGGCGTCGGCGACGAAGCGCCGCTGCCGGTCGACCGAGGCCTCCAGCACGGTGAGGGTCTCGTTGGTCGTACGGGCCAGCCGTGCGATCTCGTCCCGCGAGTCCGGCTCGGGCACGCGCCGGCTGAGATCCTCGGACGCGGTGATCGCGGCCAGCTCCTGCCGGATGCCCTCCACCGGGCGCAGCGCGCGCCGGGTGACCAGCCAGGTCACTCCGGCGACGACGAGCAGCATGAGGGGCAGTCCGGTCAGCATCGAGGTGCGTACGGTGTCCACGGCCTCCTGCTCGGCCGCGAGCGGGGCGCCCGCGTGGACGGTCAGGGTGACGCCCTGCCCGGTCGTCACCTCGACGGCGGCCAAGCGGTAGTCCGCCGTCCCGCCGTCGACGGTGGCGGTGCCGTTCGTGAAGCCCGGCGGATCGGAGGAGACCTCACTGCGGGGCGGGTCGTCGTCATCGTCGTCGTCATCGTCGTCACCCGGACTCGGGGCCGGCGCGGAGGGCGCTGGTACGACCCCGGCCGCGCCCGTCCCCGAAATCGCCTCCAGGTCCGGGGAGACGGCCACCACGCGCCCCGACTCGTCGGTCACCTGGACGGGGTGGGTGTCCTCGTCGCCCAGCTCCAGGTCCGCGTACGGCACGCCCAGGGCGATCTGCCCGGCCACCTCGCGCGCGGCGACCTCCGCCTCCAGGCCCGCCCTGTCCGTCAGGTTGCCGCGCAGCACCGTCAGGACGGCCAGCCCCGCGACGATCAGCGCTACGGCGACGACCAGGGTGGCGCCCAGGGCGGCCCTGGCTCGTACGGACCTCACAGGACCTCCAGCCGGTAGCCCGCGCCCCGTACCGTACGGATCGTCGCGGCGCCGAGTTTGCGGCGCAGCGTGCTGATGTAGACCTCGACGATGTTCGGGTCCCCTTCGTAGGCGAAGTCCCAGACGTGCTCCAGGATGTCGGCCTTGCTGACCACCTCGCCCGCGCGCAGGACGAGCTGTTCCAGGACGGCGAACTCCTTGGTGGTGAGCGTGACTTCGTCCTCGCCACGGTGGACCCGGCGGGCGGCGGTGTCCATCCGCAGCGTGCCGGCTGTCAGCACCGGCGAGGCGGATCCGCCGCGGCGGCGCAGCAGCGCCCGGATCCGGGCGACGAGCACGACGTACGAGAACGGTTTGGTCAGATAGTCGTCGGCGCCCGTGTCGAGGCCCTCCGCCTCGTCGTACTCCCCGTCCTTCGCCGTCAGCATCAGGATCGGCATCTCGTGCCCGGCGGCGCGCAGGGCGGCGCAGATCCGGTAGCCGTTCATCCCGGGCAGCATGATGTCGAGGACCACGAGGTCGTGGACACCCTGGCCGGCCAGGTGCAGGCCCTCCAGACCGTCGTGCACGACATCCACGGCGAAGCCCTCGGCTGTGAGTCCTCTCGCGAGGGACGTCGCGAGACGCTTCTCGTCCTCCACGATCAACAGGCGCATGGGGACAGCTTCCCAAACCGAACCTGAAGAAGTCTTCAGGTGGCTTCAGGCTGCGTTCAGCATCGCCGGGCCAGTGTGGGTCCCGTCGCTCAGCACAGCACATCCCATCGGGGAGGAACCCACCATGAAGCGCAACATCGCCATCGCCACCCTCACTGCGGCCGTACTCGTCGGCGGCGGGCTCGCCGCCACCGCGGCCTTCGCGGACTCCGCCGGCAGCGTCAAGGACGACCGGACTGCCGTGGCGGACCGGGTGGCCGGGAGCACCGGGGAGCGGACGGCCGAGCGGAAGACCGAGCGGCTCACCGTGGACGAGGCCGTCGGCGCCGCGCTGAAGGCAGTCCCCGGCACGGTGACCGAGGCCGGTCTGGACGATGACGACGACGACCGCGACCGCGCCGTCTGGGAGCTCGACGTGTACGGCTCCGACAAGGTCTGGCACGACGTGTCCGTGGACGCACGGAACGGCACAGTGCTGTCCGACCGCGAGGACGACGACAACGACGACCGCGACCAGCACGCCTCCCGTTCGGCCGCCGTGTCCCTGGACGCGGCGGTGAAGGCGGCCCTCGCCGCGCAGCCCGGCACGGTGACGTCGGTGGACCTGGACGACGACGACGACCGGCGCGGTGCCCTGCGCTGGGACGTCGATGTCGCGGGCAAGGACGGCAAGCAGCACGAGCTGCACGTCGACGCGAAGAGCGGCAAGGTCACCGTGGACCAGGACGACGACAACGACGACAACGACAACGACGGCGACGACGACTGATCCTCAGGCCCGGCGGTCCCGTCCGGCTCCGCCTTAGGGTGCGAAGCCGGACAGGACCCTGCCGTCGTCAGGTGAGGAGAGGAACAGGGCGTCACCGTATGCGATCAGGGAGGGCGGCGTACCGCCGATGGGCAGGTCGAAGAGCTTGCCCGCGCCGGGAGGGTTCTCGCCGCTGCCGTCCATTTCGTAGGCGCTCACCGTGATGTCCGCGTGGACGAACGCCCGGTCGCCCACGATCGAGACGTTCCCCGCCTTCTCGTCGAGCAGGGTGTCGACGTGGTACCAGAGTTCCTCGCCGTCACGGAGACGGAACGCCCGGACCTCGCCGGGCGCCGAGACCACCACCGTGCCGTCCGCCGTGACGGCCGGCTTCATCGCGCCCGCCATCCCCTCGGCCAGGGTGCGGCGGCCGGCGGGGGCGGAGGTGTCCGTCACCGTGAGGCCGTCCCGGGCGACGCAGATCAGATCGCCGCCCTTGAGCAGGGGATGGGCGCACTCCGTGTCCTCCTTGCCGACTCCCCGCAGCCGCTCGCCCGACCGGGCGTCGAAGATCTGGATGTCGCTCCCCACGGCCACCACCCGGCCGTCCCCGGCCAGGAGGGTCGAGTCGGACTCGGCGTACTCGACGGCCCACATCTCCGGCTTCTCCTCACCGGTGATCTGCTGGGCGGTCAGACGGCCGGCCGAGCCGCCCTCGTTCCAGGAGACGTGGAAGATCACTCCGTCCGAGTACACCGCTCCTGTACCCAGCTGACCGTCCGGCAAGGCGCGCCGCCACACCTCCTCGCCGTCGGTCAGGCGCAACCCGACGAGGGCGCCCGGCACGAAGGCGTACACCGTGCCGTCCACGGCCGTGACGACCGAGCGGCCGTCCGTGCCGGCCTCGGACCCGGGCCTCTCCGGGACGTTCCAGCGTTCGGTGCCCTTCGCCGCGTCCAGCGCGGTGACGCCCCGCCGGCCGGAGCAGACCAGGGTCCCGGCCGACAGTAAGCAGCCGTGCTCACCCACACCCTCGTCGGTCGTCCAGGGCTTCCAGCCGGTCGGCCGCACGGCCAGGTCCGCGCCGCGTGCCCCGAAGTCGTCCGTGCGGGCGGCGTCCGCCCCGGACACGACCGTGGGCCCGGCCGGGGCGGCCGCCGAGGATGCCGGTCCACCCGGCCGGGCGGCGGCCGGATCGCCGGCGCCGTCGTCACCGTCGAGCAGCCCCGGCAGGAACACCGCGCCGAGCACCGCGCAGACCACCGCGAGCGCGACCATGCCCACGACGGGACGGCGCCGCCGGGTACGTACGGGAGGCGGCGGCGTGGGGGCGGCGGCCGGCGGTGGTGGCGGAGCCACCGGCGCCGACTCGGCGCACCTCAGGGCCAGTTCGGCGTGCGCAGCGCCCAGCCCCCGTACCGCGCCGTGCCACGGGAAGGGCTCCGGGACGCCACCCGGAGCGAGCAGCCCGGCAAGCTCGTGCGGGGTCGGCCGGTCCTCGGGGCGGGCGGCGAGGCAGCACTCGATCACCGCGCGCAACCCCGCTGGTACGCGGTCGAGTTCCGGTTCGCCGTGCGCGATCCGGAAGATCACCGCCGCCATGTCCGGATCGTCGAACGGGCCGCGTCCGCACGCCGCGAACGCCAGCACCGCGCCCAGGCAGAACACGTCGGACGCCGGGACCAGCGCCGTCGAGCCGTTGACGTGTTCGGGCGAGATGTAGCCGGGGCTGCCGACCACCACACCGGTCCGGGTGAGCTGGGTGGCCTCGAAGGCCTGGGCGATCCCGAAGTCGATCACCTTGGGTCCGTCGGCGCCCAGCAGGACGTTGCCCGGCTTGAGGTCACGGTGCAGCACCCGTACGGCGTGCATGTCGGCGAGCGCCAGGGCCAGCCGCGAACCGACGGCCCGGACCACGTCCTCGGGCAGCGGCCCGGTGCGGGAGACCGCCTCGGCGAGCGAGGGGCCCGGGACGTACTCCGTGGCGAGCCAGGGCGTCCCGCCCGACGCGTCCCCGGCGACGAGTGCCGCGGAGTGAGGGCTGCGCACGGCACCGGCCGCCGCGATCTCCCGGCGGAAGCGGATACGGAAGCCGTCGTCGAGGTCGAGCCCAGCGAGCACGGTCTTGAGCGCGACGAGCCCGGCGAGCGGTCCGGCGCCGGCGGCCGGGGCGGTGTCCGCCCGCGCCAGGTACACCTCGCCCATGCCGCCCGCGCCGAGGCGCCCCAGGAGCCGGTAGGGGCCGATACGGGTGCGGCTGCCGGGAGTCAGGGGCTCGATCACGAGGAGGCCTCTCCTCCGGGCAGCGCGAGTGACACGGCGACGCCGTGCCGGTAGACGATGTGGACGATCCCGCCGACCGGGAAGATCTCGGGCGGCCGGTTCTCCTTGCCCAGCGAGACGCCGATGTCAGGGTCGTACGGCTCCTCGATCGCGGGGACGGGTACGTCCTCGATCGGGGTGCGGCGCAGGGGCCCCGGGGTGCCCCCGCCCAGCGCGACGCTCCGGAGCGCGTCGGTGTCAGCCCAGACGAGGGTGCCGTCGACGAGGGCGGGAGCGGAGACGGGGTTCTTCTCGCGGGCTTCTGCGTCCTTGCCGAGGCTGAAGCGCTTCAGCACCGTGCCGTCGTCACTCCGTACGACGACGAACTCGGACTCCTCGTCGTCCTCGACGGGCTCGGCCGCGGTGTCCATGCCCGTCCTGAACACGGTCAGGCTGTCGGTCTCCGCCACCGCTACCGCGTCCTCGCCGACTCCGGGCGGCGGGTCCTCCTCGTCCGTACCGTCCTGAGCCTGCGGGCAGTGGACCGCGAAGTCGGCCGGTGTCTCTCGTGGGCATCCGGCGGACTCCTCCTCGCCGTCCTCGGTGCGGAAGGCGTGCAGCCCCTCCTCGCTGTTGGCGTAGAGCACCCCGTCGCGGGCGCCCAACGGCCAGAAGTCACCTCTCTGGACCTGGGCCAGATCGTCGCCTGCGAGTGGCCTGTTCCATTTCTCCGTCCCGTCGCGGACGTCGAACGCCGCGATCCCGGACCCGGCGGGCAGAGCCCCCGTGGCCGCGAACACCATCCCGTCCGCGACCCGGGGCGAACTCCCCGGCATGTGGGCCGCCCCGGCCGCGGCTTCCCATCGGGACGTTCCCGTCCTGGCGTCGACTGCGAGGAGATGGTCACCGGTGGCGAAGTACACCGAGTCCTCGTGGACTGTGGGACGGGTGGAGCCACTGGGCATGAAGAACGCCCCGGACGGGCTGTAACGGGCCTCCGCGTCGCCCGGTTCCTCGCCCGCGGCGAACTCCCAGAGTCGCTTGCCGTCGGCTGCCGAGAGCGCCTCGTACGATCCGTCCGCCATACGGCAGACCATGACGTCCTGGCCCGCCGCGCAGCCGAGCGGGGTGCCGTCGAAGGTGGCGTGCCACGCCTTCCAGCCGACCGGGCCTGCCTGCGCGGGAGTCTTCACGCCCTCGGCGCCCCCGCCTCGCAGGGCCGGCAGACCCCACGTGGCCGCCCCGGCGAGGACCGCGACGGCGACGGCCGTGCCGAGGAGGCGCCGGCGGCGGGCGGGACGGACCGGAGCGGCCGTGGGCGGCACCCCGGGTCCCTGGGTGGGAAGTCGGTCCACCGGCGTCCGGCTGCCCGTGGCCGCCTCGGTCGGTGTGTACCCGGGCAGCAGCGGCCCGCCCAGCGCCTGTACGGAGACCAGCTCCCGCTCGTACTCGGCGATGTGCGCCGCGACCGGTCCGGGCCACCGCACGGACGCCTCCGGCGCGAGCCGTGCGGCGAGTTCGCCGGGGGCCGGGCGGGCGGAAGGGTCGGCCACCAGGCAGTCCTGGAGCACGGCGCGCAGTGCGCCGGGCACTCCGTCGAGGTCGGCCTCGACGTACTTGACCCGGTACAGCACCGCGGCGACCGGACCGTCGCCGAAGGGGTCACGGCCGGTGGCGGCGAAACACAGGAGGGACGCGAGGCAGAAGACGTCGGAGGCGGGCACGACGCGTCCGCTGCCCGCCACGTGCTCCGGGGACATGAAGGCGGGGCTGCCGATCATGCGGCTGGTCGTCGTGAGCGGGGTGGCACCCGCGCCGCGGGCGATCCCGAAGTCGATCAGGCGCGGCCCGTCGGCGGCGAGCAGGACGTTGCCCGGCTTCAGGTCCCGGTGCACCACACCCGCCGCGTGTACGGTCTCCAGGGCTCGGGCGAGGTCCGCCCCGAGCATCCGGACCTCTTCCTCGTCCAGCGCGCCCGACCGGCGTATCGCGGCCGACAGGTTCGGGCCCGCGACATAGCCGGTGGCCAGCCACGGCACGTCCGCCTCGGCGTCACCGTCCAGGAGCGGGGCCAGGGCCGGGCCGGTGACCGAGCGGGCGACGGCGATCTCCCGGCAAAAGCGCTGCCGGAAAGAGGGGTCCTGGGCGACATCACGGCGGACCGTCTTCACGGCGACGGGGACCTCGTCGGATCCGGAGCCGTCCCGCAGCCCCAGGAAGACCTCGCCCATGCCGCCCGCGCCGAGCCTGGCCAGAACGGCGTACGGCCCGATACGTCTCGGTGAGTCCTCGCGCAACGGCTCCAGCATGCGTCCCCCCGAGGTACATGACCGGAACGCGCACCGCACGCGTCCCGTGCGCGGCATCTTTTCACGCCCCGTCAGGCGGGGAGCACTGTCCCTCGGAACGCGGCGGGGGCGGCTCCCGGGCGGCCCGCACGCCGCCCGGGGGCCGTCAGTTCCCGCCGGTGAGCCCCGCGACCAGCTCGTCCGCCGCCGCGTACGGGTCGAGGCCGCCGGCCACGATCCGTTCCGCGAGGGCGTCCAGCCGGCGGTCGCCGTGCAGATCGGCGATCCGCTCACGGAGCGCGGTGACGGCGATCGTCTCGACCTCGCGGGCCGCACGCGCCGTACGCCGCTCGGCCAGGATGTCGTGCTCCTCCATCCAGGCCCGGTGCTTCTCCAGGGCCTCGACTACCTCGTCGATGCCCTCGCCCCGGGCGGCGACCGTCTTCACGATCGGCGGCCGCCAGTCGCCGGGCCCTCGGGACTCCCCGAGGCCCAGCATGTGGTTGAGCTCGCGGGCGGTGGCGTCCGCACCGTCCCGGTCGGCCTTGTTGACCACGTAGACATCGCCGATCTCAAGGATTCCGGCCTTCGCCGCCTGGATGCCGTCGCCCATGCCGGGGGCGAGGAGGACGACCGAGGTGTCGGCCTGGGAGGCGATCTCCACCTCCGACTGGCCGACCCCCACGGTCTCCACGAGGATCACGTCGCAGCCCGCCGCGTCCAGCACCCGGATCGCCTGCGGTGCCGACCACGCGAGGCCGCCCAGATGACCGCGGGTGGCCATCGAGCGGATGTAGACGCCCGGGTCGGAGGCGTGCTCCGACATCCGCACCCGGTCCCCGAGGAGCGCGCCCCCTGAGAACGGCGACGACGGGTCGACTGCCAGGACCGCGACCCGTTTGCCGGCCTTCCGGTAGGCGGAGACCAGCGCCGAGGTGGAGGTGGACTTGCCGACACCCGGCGATCCGGTCAGGCCGACGACGTAGGCACGGCCCGCGAGGGGTGCCAGGGCGGCCATCACCTCGCGCAGCTGCGGCGAGGCGCCCTCCACCAGCGAGATGAGCCGGGCCACCGCACGTGGCCTGCCCTCACGTGCCTGCTCCACCAGGGTGGGGACGTCCACCTTCACGCTCGGCCTCCTCGTTCGCTCGTACCGGCTACTTGCCCGGTACGCGGATGATCAACGCGTCGCCCTGACCACCGCCGCCGCACAGCGCCGCCGCCCCGGTGCCGCCGCCGCGCCGCTTCAGCTCCAGCGCGAGGTGCAGCACCACACGGGCGCCGGACATGCCGATGGGGTGGCCGAGCGCGATCGCGCCGCCGTTGACGTTGACCTTGTCGGACGTGACGCCGAGGTCCTTCATCGACTGGACCGCCACGGCCGCGAAGGCCTCGTTGATCTCGATGAGGTCGAGGTCCTCGACCCCGATGCCCTCCTTCTTCAGGGCGTGCCGGATGGCGTTGGAAGGCTGCGACTGGAGCGAGTTGTCCGGGCCCGCCACATTGCCGTGTGCGCCGATCTCGGCGATCCAGTCCAGGCCGAGCTCCTCGGCCCTGGCCTTGCTCATGACGACGACGGCGGCGGCTCCGTCGGAGATCTGCGAGGAGGTGCCCGCGGTGATCGTGCCGTCCTTGGTGAAGGCGGGGCGCAGCTTCCCGAGGGACTCGGCGGTCGTCTCGGGGCGGATGCCCTCGTCCTTGGCGAAGAGGACCGGCTCGCCCTTGCGCTGCGGGATCTCGACCGGTGTGATCTCGGCCTCGAAGACGCCGTTCTTCTGGGCGGCGGCGGCGCGCTGATGCGACTGGGCGCCGATCTCGTCCTGGTCGGCGCGGCCCAGGCCCAGTCGGGTGTTGTGCTTCTCGGTGGACTCGCCCATCGGAATGTTCTCGTAGGCGTCGGTCAGGCCGTCGTACGCCATGGAGTCGAGCATCTCGATCGCACCGTACTTGTATCCCTCACGGGACTTCGGCAGCAGGTGCGGGGCGTTGGTCATGGACTCCTGGCCGCCGGCCACCACGACGTCGAACTCGCCGGCGCGGATCAGCTGGTCCGCGAGCGCGATCGCGTCGAGCCCCGACAGACACACCTTGTTGACGGTGAGCGCGGGGACGTTCATCGGGATTCCGGCCTTGACCGCCGCCTGGCGTGCCGGGATCTGCCCTGCCCCGGCCTGGAGCACCTGGCCCATGATCACGTACTCGACCTGGTCGCCGCCGATACCGGCCCGGTCCAGCGCCGCCTTGATGGCCACGCCTCCCAGGTCGGCGCCGGAGAAGCTCTTCAGCGAGCCGAGGAGCCGGCCCATGGGCGTCCGCGCGCCCGCGACGATCACTGAGGTGGTTCCGGTCGTTCCAGACATGAGGCGCAGCCCCTTGGATTGGTTGTGAACGAGGGTTTACCTGAATGTACTGAGCGGTACTGCGCCCGTCATCCGGCTGTCGGTGTGATCGCGCGCACGTTGCGTAACCAACCCCGGGGCGCTGCACTGGTTCCATGCTGACGCGTATCGACCACATCGGAATCGCCTGTTTCGACCTCGACAAGACGGTGGAGTTCTATCGCGCGACCTACGGCTTCGAGGTGTACCACTCGGAGATCAACGAGGAGCAGGGTGTCCGGGAGGCCATGCTGAAGATCAACGACACTTCTGACGGCGGTGCTTCCTACCTCCAGCTGCTCGAACCGACCCGTGAGGATTCGGCCGTCGGCAAGTGGCTGGCGAAGAACGGTGAGGGCGTGCACCACATCGCGTTCGGGACCGCGGACGTCGACCAGGACGCCGCGGACATCCGCGGGAAGGGCGTCCGGGTGCTGTACGACGAGCCCAGGACCGGGTCGATGGGCTCCCGGATCACCTTCCTGCACCCCAAGGACTGCCACGGCGTGCTGACCGAACTGGTCACCTCGGCGACAGAGCACTGACCCGACCGATACCCGGCCCGGTAGAGTGGGCCGCTCCGGGCCGGGGCCGGGTCGGGGCCGTGCCGCGTCCCCGCCGTTGATCTGTCACCATTCCCCGGGGGACCGCTCGTCGGTGAGCGGTACTCGTACGGAGAATTGCGACCAGGGTTGGGGTCTCCCCCTGCTCAGTGGGGCATTCCCTGCTCGAACGAAGTTGAGAGCTCGGGGAAGAAGTTGAGAGCTCGGGGAAGGATGGGACCGCGCAGTGCGGGGCTACGAGAGCCAGCAGAGCCACCGAGCTGACGACGACCATCTCTCGCGGTTCGAAGCCGAGATGGACCGGCTGAAGACCGACCGGGAGAAGGCCGTCCAGCACGCCGAGGACCTCGGTTACCAGGTCGAGGTCTTGCGCGCCAAGCTGCACGAGGCACGGCGCAATCTGGCGACCCGTCCCGCACACGACAGCGCGGACATCGGCTACCAGGCCGAACAGATGCTCCGTAACGCCCAGATCCAGGCCGAACAGCTGCGTACGGACGCCGAGCGCGAACTGCGTGAGGCAAGGGCGCAGACGCAGCGGATCCTGCAGGAGCACGCGGAGCATCAGGCCCGTCTCCAGGCGGAGTTGCACGCCGAGGCGGTGCAGCGGCGTCAGCGGCTCGACCAGGAGCTGGCGGAACGCCGGCAGACCGTCGAGTCCCACGTCAACGAGAACGTCGCCTGGGCCGAGCAGCTGCGGGCCAGGACCGAGTCCCAGGCCCGCCGGCTCCTGGACGAGTCGCGTACGGAGGCCGAGCAGTCGCTGGCCACCGCCCGCGCCGAGGCCGCCCGGCTCGCCGACGAGACCCGTCGGCGCCTCAACTCCGAGACCGAGTCGGCGCGTGCCGATGCCGAGTCGACCCTCCTGCGGGCCCGCCGGGACGCCGAGCGGCTGCTGGAGGCCGCCTCGACCCAGGCCCAGGAGGCCACCGGTCACGCCGAGCGGCTGCGCGCGACGGCCACCGCGGAGACCGAGCAGACCCGGCAGCAGACCGCGGAGCTGAACCGCGCGGCCGAGCAGCGCGTGCAGGAGGCCGAGACCCGGCTGCGCGAGGCCCGGCTGGAGGCCGAGAAGGTCCTCTCCGAGGCGAAGGACGCCGCGGTCAAGCGGCTGGCCGGGGCCGAGTCGCAGAACGAGCAGCGCACCCGTACGGCCAGGTCCGAGATCGCACGGCTGGTCGGCGAGGCCACGAAGCAGGCCGAGACGCTCAAGGAAGAGGCCGAGCAGGCCCTCGTCGACGCCCGGGCCGAGGCCGAGCGGGTGGTCGCCGAGGCCTCCGAGAAGGCCCGCACCCTGGCCGCCGAGGACGCCGCGGCCCAGCTCGCGAAGGCGGCCCGGAGTGCCGAGGAGGTCCTGACCAAGGCCTCCGACGACGCCAGGTCCACCACCAGGGCCGCCGGTGAGGAGGCCGACCGGATCCGCCGCGAGGCCGAGGCCGAGGCGGACCGGCTGCGCGGCGAGGCCGCCGAGCAGGCCGACCAGCTCAAGGGCGCGGCCAAGGACGACACCAAGGAGTACCGGGCCAAGACCGTCGAGCTGCAGGAGGAGGCCCGCCGGCTCCGCGGCGAGGCCGAGCAGCTCCGCTCCGAGGCGGTCGCCGAGGGCGAGCGCATCCGTGGCGAGGCCCGCCGCGAGGCCGTCCAGCAGCTCGAGGAGGGTGCCCGCACCGCCGAGGAGCTGCTCACCAAGGCCAAGGCCGACGCCGAGGAGCTGCGGACTTCCGCGGGCACCGACAGCGAGCGTGTCAGGACCGAGGCGGCCGAGCGTGCCGCCACCCTGCGCAAGCAGGCCGAGGAAGCGCTGGAGCGCAGCCGCGCCGAGGCGGAGAAGCTGCGCGCCGAGGCCGAGGAACAGGCGACCGCCCTGACCGCCGCGGCGGAGACGGCGGCCGAGGCGCTGCGCGAGGAGACCGAGCGCGGGGTCGAGGCCCGCAAGGCCGAGGCGGCCGAGGAGCTGTCCCGGCTGCACACCGAGGCCGAGTCCCGGGTGGCAGCGGCGGAAGAGGCGCTGGGCGAGGCGCGTACGGAGGCGGAGCGGATCCGCCGCGAGACGAGCGAGGAGTCCGAGCGGCTGCGCGCGGAGGCCGCCGAGCGGATTCGTACGCTCCAGGAGCAGGCCACGACGGAGGCCGAGCGCCTGCGTACCGAGGCCGCCGCCGACGCCGCGCGGTCCCGTGCCGAGGGCGAGTCCGTCGCCGTACGGCTGCGTAGCGAGGCCGCCGCCGAGGCGGAGCGGCTGAAGACCGAGGCGCAGGAGAGCGCCGACCGGGTGCGTTCCGAGGCAGCGGCCGCCGCCGAGCGGGTCGGCACGGAGGCCGCCGAGGCCCTGGCCGCCGCTCAGGAGGAGGCCAACCGCCGCCGCCGCGCCGCCGAGGAGACACTCGGCTCCGCGCGCGCCGAGGCGGATCAGGAGCGCGAGCGCGCCCGCGAGCAGAGCGAGGAGCTCCTGGCGTCCGCCCGCAAGCGGGTCGAGGAGGCCCAGGCCGAGGCCCAGCGGCTGGTCGAGGAGGCGGAGAGCCGGGCGGCCGAGCTGGTCTCCGCCGCCGAGCAGACCGCCCAGCAGGTGCGGGAGTCCGTAGCCGGGCTGCAGGAGCAGGCCGAGGAGGAGCTCACCGGGCTGCGCTCCGCCGCCGAGCACGCGGCGGAGCGGACCAGGACCGAGGCGCAGGAGGAGGCCGACCGGCTCAGGTCCGACGCCTACGCCGAGCGCGAGCGGGCCGCCGAGGACGCCAACCGCGTCCGTCAGGTCGCGCACGAGGAGTCGGAGGCCGCGAAGGCCCTGGCCGAGCGGACCGTCTCCGATGCCATCGCCGAGTCGGAGAAGCTGCGCTCGGACACCTCGGTGTACAGCCAACGGGTTCGTACGGAGGCGTCCGACGCCCTCGCGTCGGCGGAGCAGGACGCCTCGCGCGCCCGCGGCGAGGCCCGTGAGGACGCCAACCGGATCCGTTCCGAGGCGGCGGCGCAGGCCGACCGGCTCATGGCCGAGGCGACGAGCGAGAGCGAGCGCATCCGCACCGAGGCCGCCGAGCAGTCGGAACGCTTCATCGGAGAGGCGACCGACGAGGCGGAGCGGCTGCGCGCGGAGGCGGCCCAGACCGTGGGTTCGGCCCAGGAGCACGCCGCCCGTACCCGCGAGGAGTCGGAGCGGCTGCGCACCGACGCCGAGTCCGCGGCGGAGCAACTGCGCGCGGAGGCCCGTCAGGAGGCCGACCGGCTCCTGGACGAGGCGCGCGAGGCCGCGGCGAAGCGCCGTGCCGACGCCGCCGAACAGGCCGACCAGCTCGTCAACAAGGCCCAGGAGGAGGCGCTGCGCGCCGCCACCGAGGCCGAGGAGCAGGCCGACAGGATGGTCGGCGCCGCCCGCAACGAGGCCGTGCGGATCACCTCGGAGGCGACGGTCGAGGGCAACTCCCTGGTGGAGCGGGCCCGTGCGGACGCGGATGAGCTGCTCGTCGGCGCCCGCCGGGACGCCACCGCGACCCGCGAGCGGGCCGAGGAGCTCAGAGTCCGCATCGAGAGCGAGGTCGAGGAGCTGCACGAGCGCGCGCGGCGCGAGACCTCCGAGCAGATGAAGACGGCGGGCGAGCGCGTCGACAAGCTGATGAAGGCGGCGACGGAGCAGCGGGCGGAGGCCGAGGCCAAGGCCAAGGAGCTGCTTTCGGATGCGAATTCGGAGGCGAGCAAGGTCCGTATCGCCGCCGTGAAGCGCGCCGAGTCGCTCCTCAAGGAGGCCGAGGCCAAGAAGGCCGAGCTGACCCGGGTGGCCGAGAAGCTGCGCGCCGACGCCGAGGCCGAGGCGAAGCAGACGGTCGACGAGGGCCGTCGGGAGCTGGATCTGCTGGTCCGCAGACGCGAGGACATCAACACGGAGATCTCCCGTGTCCAGGATGTCCTCGAGGCGCTGGAGTCCTTCGAGGCTCCGGGTGGACCGGGCAAGGGGGCGGGCGGCGTTGCCGCGGTGAAGGCCGGCGCGGCGGCGGGCAACCGTTCGGGGGGCAAGACGTCGGGCGGGTAGCGGCTCACGGACTTTGCCATGCACATTCAACCCTTCCGGTCACAAGCGCTCCGGGGGTCAGCCACTCAAAAGGACTGTCATTCTCCATACCAAAGCGGCATCTTCACATTGACACGCCGCCCAGGCCCCTAGGATTCCCTCTAACACCTCACCGGTCTCATTCGACAGGAACCCCATGAGCGACCCTTCCTCCCCCTTCGGCTTCGAGCTCGTGCGACGTGGATACGACCGCGGTCAGGTGGACGACCGCATTACCAAACTCGTCGCCGACCGTGACAGCGCTCTCGCCCGTATCACCTCTCTGGAAAAGCGCATCGAGGAACTCCACCTCGAGACGCAGAACGCCCAGGCCCAGGTCAACGACGCCGAGCCGTCGTACGCCGGTCTCGGTGCCCGCGTGGAGAAGATCCTCCGCCTCGCCGAGGAGGAGGCCAAGGACCTGCGTGAGGAGGCCCGCCGCGCGGCCGAGCAGCACCGCGAGCTGGCCGAGTCGGCCGCCCAGCAGGTGCGCAACGACGCGGAGACGTTCGCCGCGGATCGCAAGGCGAAGGCCGAGGACGAGGGCGTTCGTATCGTCGAGAAGGCCAAGGGCGAAGCGAGCACGCTGCGCACCGACGCCCAGAAGGACGCCCAGCAGAAGCGCGAGGAGGCGGACGCCCTCTTCGAGGAGACCCGCGCCAAGGCCGCCCAGGCCGCCGCGGACTTCGAGACGAACCTCGCCAAGCGCCGCGAGCAGTCCGAGCGCGACCTCGCGTCCCGTCAGGCGAAGGCCGAGAAGCGTCTGGCCGAGATCGAGCACCGCGCCGAGCAGCTCCGTCTGGAGGCGGAGAAGCTCCGCACGGACGCCGAGCGCCGGGCCCGTCAGACGGTGGAGACGGCTCAGCGTCAGGCCGAGGACATCGTGGCGGACGCGAACGCCAAGGCCGACCGGATCCGCAGCGAATCGGAGCGCGAGCTCGCGGCGCTCACCAACCGCCGCGACTCGATCAACGCCCAGCTGACCAACGTCCGCGAGATGCTGGCGACGCTCACGGGTGCCGCGGTCGCCGCCGCCGGCTCCCCGGCGGAGGACGAGTCCACCACCCGCGGGGTCCCCGTCCAGCAGACCCGCTGATACCGAGGGCACGTACAGCAGCTGTACCCCTTTGCGCGCCCGGTCCCGCCCTTGTGGTGGCGCCGGGCGCGCGGGCGTTCTAGCGTGAACGCATGATCGAGCTCGACGGCCTCACCAAACGATTCGGTAACAAGGTTGCCGTCGACCATCTGTCATGCCGGGTCAGGCCGGGAATGGTGACCGGCTTCCTCGGCCCGAACGGTGCGGGCAAGTCCACGACCATGCGGATGATGCTCGACCTCGACAACCCGACCAGCGGAACGGTGCGGATCGACGGCCGCCCCTACCGCGATCTCCAGGAGCCGCTCAAGCACATCGGGGCGCTGCTGGACGCCAAGTCGATGCACGGCGGGCGCAGCGCGTACAACAACCTGCTGTGCCTCGCCCAGAGCAACCGCATCCCGGCGAGCCGGGTCTCCCATGTGCTGGACACGGTCGGCCTGAGCGCGGTGGCGAAGAAGAAGCCCAAGGGCTTCTCCCTCGGTATGGGCCAGCGGCTGGGCATCGCGGCCGCACTGCTCGGCGACCCCGAGATCCTGATGTTCGACGAACCCGTCAACGGCCTGGACCCCGAAGGGATCCACTGGATCAGGAATCTGATGAAGGCCCTCGCGGCGGAAGGCCGGACGATCTTCGTCTCCTCGCACCTGATGAGTGAGATGGCCCTGACAGCCGATCATCTGATCGTCATCGGGCAGGGCAAGCTGCTCGCCGACACCTCGATGGCCGACTTCATCCGCGAGAACTCCCGCAGTTTCGTGCGGATGCGCTCTCCGGAGCAGGAACGCCTGCGCGACCTGCTGCACACGGAAGGCGTCGTCGCGGTGGAGTCGGGCAACGGCACGCTGGAGATCGACGGCGAGGCCCCGGAGCGGCTCGGTGAGCTCGCCGGCCGGCACGGGATCGTGCTGCACGAGCTGAGCGCCCAGCGGGCCTCCCTGGAGGAGGCCTTCATGCAGATGACCGCGGGCTCCGTTGAGTACCACGCCCACTCCGAACGCGACGGTGCCCCGCCACCGCCGGTGGGCCCGCACTGGGGCGACCAGTGGAACCAGCAGCAGCCCGGCGGCACGGCCGGCGACCGTACGAAGAAGGTGTGACGGCGATGGCATCGGTACCCGCGGTCCTGAACGCCGAGTGGACCAAGATCCGTACGGTCTCGTCGACCACCTGGACCCTGATCTCCGCGTTCCTCGTCACCGTCGCCATCGGCGCCGCTCTGAGCGCCCTGATGAACAGCCAGTTCGACGATCTCTCCGCCGCCGAGCGGGCCACCTTCGACCCGACGTTCGTGAGCTTCTCCGGCATGGTCCTGGGGCAGTTGGCGATGGTCGTCTTCGGAGTCCTGGTGGTGGGCACCGAGTACAGCTCCGGCATGATCCGCACCTCGCTGGCCGCCGTGCCGCAGCGCGGTTCCTTCCTTTTCAGCAAGATCGCGGTCGCGGGCGTCCTGGCCCTGGTGGTCGGCCTCGCCACCAGCTTCGTGACCTTCTTCCTCAGCCAGGCCCTGCTCGGCGACCGGGGCACCGACATCGGCGCGGAGAACGTGCTGCGCGCGGTGTTCGGCGGCGGCGTCTACATGGGCCTGATCGCGATCTTCTCGATGGGCGTGGCCACGATGCTGCGCAGCTCCATGCTGTCGCTGGGCATCCTGATGCCGTTCTTCTTCCTCGTCTCGCAGATCCTCTCCGCGGTTCCCGGCGCCAAGAGCGTGGCCCGGTACTTCCCCGACCAGGCCGGCTCCGAGATCATGCAGGTGGTTCCGGACGCCATGAACAGCGACCCGGCGCCGTACGGGCCATGGACCGGGCTCGGGATCATGGCGCTGTGGGTGGTGGCTGCACTGATCGGCGGCTACCTCGTGATGAAGAAGCGGGACGCCTAGAGGCGCCCGGAGCACCGCCGCTCCACGGAACGGCTTGGCCGGAACCACCCACGGCTGGTTATCCTCCTAACTCTTACGGGGGCGTGCGGCCGCAGGCCTGGGCCCCGACGACAGATAAGTCGATGGGGCTGGAGAATGATCGAGGCAGTCGGCCTGACCAAGCGCTACGGCGCGAAGACGGCCGTGCACAACCTTTCCTTCCAGGTACGGCCCGGTGCCGTCACGGGGTTCCTCGGTCCCAACGGATCGGGTAAGTCCACCACCATGCGCATGATCCTCGGCCTGGACCGGCCGACGTCCGGACAGGTGACGATCGGCGGCCACGCCTTCCGCAGCCTCCCCAACGCCCCGCGCCAGGTGGGGGCCCTGCTCGACGCCAAGGCCGTGCACGGCGGGCGCAGCGCTCGTAACCACCTGCTGTGCCTGGCCCAGCTGGCGGGTATCCCGGCGGTCCGGGTGGACGAGGTCCTCGGCGTCGTCGGTCTGCAGGACGTCGCGAAGAAGCGGTCCAAGGGCTTCTCCCTCGGCATGGGCCAGCGGCTCGGGATCGCGGCGGCGCTGCTCGGCGACCCGCAGGTGCTGCTCTTCGACGAGCCGGTCAACGGGCTCGACCCCGAGGGCATCCTCTGGGTCCGCAATCTGATGAAGCAGCTGGCCTCCGAAGGCCGCACCGTCTTCGTCTCCAGCCACTTGATGAGCGAGATGGCACTCACCGCCGATCACCTGATCGTGATCGGCCGCGGGCAGCTGCTCTCCGACATGAGCATCAAGGACTTCATCTCCGCCAACTCCGCGGACTTCGCGCGGGTGCGGGTCCCCGACGACCGGCCGGAGGAGCGGGAGAAGCTGACGGCCTCGCTGACGGAAGGGGGCGGCCGAGTCATGACGGAGCCGGACGGGGCGCTGCGCGTCACCGGGCTGCCGCTCCCCCGGATCAGTGATCTGGCCCACGCGTCGGACGTCCGGCTGTGGGAGCTCTCCCCGCACCAGGCGTCGCTGGAGGAGGCGTACATGCGGATGACGCAGGGCGCCGTGGACTACCGCTCGACGGCGGACTCCAAGGAAGGGCTCCAACTGCCGCCGCCCGGCTACGGACAGCCCGATCACGCGCCCCGGAGTATGCCGGAAGTCCCGCAGCAGGGCTGGTACGCACCGCCGCCCCCGGGACAGAACCCGTACGCCGGCACACCGGCACATGTTCCCGCGGCCACCGCGGCCACCGCGGACGCGACCGGGCCCAAGACCACCGAGGACTCCCGATGACGATGCCGGCCCCGCCGCCCCCACACGCTCACCAGGCTCCCCAACAGCCGCAGCAGGGCTGGGACGCCCCTCCCGGCCTGTACGCCTCGCCGATTCCCGTGCGCACTCCCGGCCTCGGTGACGCGATCGCCTCCGAGTGGACGAAGATCCGCTCCGTGCGCTCCACGATGTGGACGCTCGGCGTGATGATCGTGCTGCTGGTCGGCGTCGGGCTGCTCACCGCGCTCGTCGTGAACGTGTCCGACGCCCCCATGGACGACACCCCCGTGCTCAGTCTGGGCTTCTTCGGGGTACTGCTCGGATCGATCTGTGTGATCACGCTCGGCGTGCTGACCATCGCGTCCGAGTACGGCACCGGGATGATCCGTACGACGCTGACCGCGTGCCCGAGCCGGGCGCGGATGGTGATCGCGAAGTCGGTGGTCTTCTTCCTGCTGGCCTTCACGATCACCACGGTGACCACCGGGACCGTCGGAGTCCTGCAGACGGCCATGCTGGACGGCGCCACACCCGACACCGGCTTGTGGGTGCGCTCCACGGTCGGAGTCGGCCTCTACGTCGCCACGCTCGGGCTGCTCTCACTCGCGCTCGGCGCGATCATCCGGCACTCGGCGGGTGCCATCACGATCATGATCGCGGTGGTGCTGCTCCCGCTCGTGCTGGCGATGTTCATGTTCTCGCCGACGCTGGCCGGTGTGCAGGAGGCACTCTTCCAGTACTCGATCCCCAATCAGCTCGCCACGCTGTACAACACGTCCATGACCTCGACGGGGCCGAGCGGCTGGGATCCGCTGTGGATCATCGTCGGCGTGACCGCGGTGGCCATGGCCGGCGCCTTCGCGGCACTGGACCGGCGGGACGTCTGACTCAGTAGCGCGGAGCGTTCCTGGACCGCTGCACCCGTGTGGTGCGGCGGTCCTTCGCGTTCCAACAGGCTTTGTGCCAGTGCCTGCGGTCGTCGATCCCGCCGAATCCGGGCCAGGCCACGAGGTGCGGGACCCCGGACGGGATCTCCTGGTCGCAGCCGGGGCAGCGGTAGCGCTTGCCCTCCGCGCTCGCGCCGCTCACCGGGCGCACCGACCACTCCTCGCCCTGCCAGCTCACCGTGGCGCCGCCGCCGCCGTACCGCTCCCCCGCCTCTCGTGCGTTGCCGGTAGGGCTCTCGCCGCCTCGGGGGCGGTTGCGGCGCGGGGACACGGGACACCTCACGGGGCGACGGTTCGGGCAGATTGTTCCGTCCAGCCTAGAGGCATCGGCTGCGGGCCCCTGCCGGAAGTGCCGCGTAAGCAGCGGCGGGGTGGGTGGGTAACCGGAAAATCGCAACAACTTCGCTCCGAACCGTGCCTTTGGCACGTGTCAGGCGTTGTTGCCAGTGGGGGACCGCGTCGGCCGTAAGGAGGCAAGAGGCGATGCGCGTAGGAACATTCGTACTGGCGGCCCAGTTCCCGGGCCAGGGGCAGGGCGAGGCCCTGCACCGCGCCGTCCGGTCCGCGGAAGTCGCGGAGGAGTCGGGGCTCGACTCCGTCTGGCTGGCAGAACATCACTTCGTGCCGTACGGGGTGTGCCCGTCCGCCACGACCCTGGCCGCCCTGCTGCTCGGGCGCACCCGCAGGATCCGCGTGGGCACGGCGGTGAGCGTGCTGCCCAACCAGCACCCGGTCATGCTCGGCGAGCAGGCCGCGCTGCTGCATCTGACCAGTGGAGGGCGCTTCTCCCTGGGGGTGGGGCGCGGCGGCCCGTGGGTCGACCTGGAGGTGTTCGGCGGCGGGCTGGAGGCGTACGAGAGGGGCTTCCCCGAGGCGCTGGAGCTGCTGCTCGACTGGCTGGACGAACCCCGGGTGGCGGGGAGCGGGGAGCGGTACGGCTTCCGCGAGGTGGCCGTGGTGCCCCGGGCCGACGAGCTCTTGGGCGACGGCCCGCCGGGCCCCGAGGTGATCGTCGCCTGTACGTCGCCGAAAAGCGTGAAACTCGCTGCTGAAAAGGGTTTGCCGATGCTCCTCGGGATGCATTGCGACGACGAGGAGAAGGCCGACATGGCCGCCCTGTGGCGATCGGCCGCCCGGGTGGCCGGTCAGCCCGCGGAGGTCGCGGAGCGGGTAGCACATGTGTCCGCGGGGGTGGCCCAGATCGCCGACAACCCCGCAGACGCCGTGGAGACGCTCGTGAAGGCGATGCCGGGCTGGCTGCGTCAAGGGCTCGACGCCCATGTGACGGTCGACGGCCGGCACCGGGTGATGCGCGACCCCGTTGCGTACACGGAGTTCCTCTGCGGCCTGCATCCGGTGGGCCCGCCCCGTCTCGCCGCCGACCGGCTGGCGGCCACGGCGGAGCGCACGGGCATCACCCGCTTCGCCCTCATGGTGGAGGGGTCGGGTGATCTCGCGGCGACGGAGACGAATGTGCAGCGGCTGGGCACAGAAGTGCTGCCGTTGCTGGAGTGATCCGTTCACGCTGGTGGTCCGGCCGGCCCTGGTGTCCTGGTGGTGCGGGAGCTGCCGCCCCGGAGCCAGTTGCGCCTCCCGCGGCCCGAAGCGGCAGCAGAAGCGTTCAGCAGTCCCGTAGTCCGGGCGACTGGTTGAGCAACTGCCCTCTCACAGAGGTGAATCGGACCAGCCGCTCGTCGACCGAGGCGTCCAGCGGGAACACTGCGACGCGGTGGCAGTTCTGGAATGCCAGGCGCACTCCGAAGTGCCGCTGGAGCGCGCCGCGTATCGCATCACTTGCGAGCGCACGCAGCAGCTGACCACGAGCCTGCTCGTCCGGCGGGGGCGTCTGGTTGTCGGCGAATTCTCCACCGTCGACCTTCAGCTGGGCCACCAGCGAGCTGATCATCTCCCATGCGTAGGGCAGGGAGGTCCGGACGCAGTCGACGAAGTCGGCTTCGTCGACCTCGCCTCGCTCGGCCTGTTCCAACAGCGCCGGTGAGACGTCGAGCGACATGGGTTCTCCTCTCGCGACCCCGACAGGTGGCCGGGGCCTTACGGGCAAGACAGGATGGCGACGCTGCGTACACAGACGGCGACCTCCTGCTTCCACGGTAAGCGCGCAGTCCGGGCCGCACCAGGAGATTGGGAACACAACCGGCCAATAACGAACGGTCGCAAAGAGGGGCAAGCCCGATCGGCGTCCGTCCGGTACACGTCAAGGGGCCTACGGCGGCCGGGTCCGGGAATCGCGTGGACCCGTGGTCGTCGAGTAGCGTTGCCGACCATGCGTCTCGTCATCGCCCGTTGCTCCGTCGATTACGCGGGCCGGCTCACCGCCCACCTGCCCTCCGCCCCCCGTCTGATCCTGGTGAAGGCGGACGGCAGCGTCTCGATCCACGCCGACGACCGGGCGTACAAACCTCTCAACTGGATGTCCCCGCCGTGCACCCTGAAGGAGGGCGCCGACGAGAACGAGGGCGTCTGGACCGTGGTGAACAAAGCGGGCGAGAAATTGATCATCACCATGGAGCACATCCTTCACGACTCGTCCCATGAGCTGGGTGTCGACCCGGGGCTCATCAAGGACGGCGTGGAGGCGCATCTCCAGGAGCTGCTGGCCGACCGCATCGAGACGATCGGTGCGGGTTACACCCTGATCCGCCGTGAGTACCCGACCGCGATCGGCCCGGTCGACATCCTGTGCCGGGACGCGGACGGCGCGACGGTGGCCGTGGAGCTGAAGCGGCGGGGTGACATCGACGGCGTGGAGCAGCTGACCCGCTATCTGGAACTGCTCAATCGTGATCCGCATCTGGCGCCGGTGCGGGGCGTGTTCGCCGCGCAGGAGATCAAGCCGCAGGCCCGGGTGCTGGCGACGGACCGTGGGATCGGGTGCCTGGTCCTCGACTACGACGCGATGCGCGGCATCGAGGACGACAAGCTGCGGCTGTTCTGACGCGCCGGCTGCAGGGCCTTTCGTTCGGGCCGGTCCTGATCCCGACGAGAGGCCTTGACCCACCGATCGCCGTACGGGCCCGCTTTCCGGGGCCGTACGGCGATTTCGCGTTCAGGCCATGGCCGGCGAGGCGGGACCGTTCTCCGTCGTCGACGCGGTGACGGTCTCGGCCGGGCCGCTCGCCGAGTTGGAGGTTTCCGGCTCCGTCGAGGTCTCCGTCGGGGCCGGCTCCGTGGTGGGCGGGTCGGTCGGCGACTCGGTCGGGGGTTCGGACTCGGTGGGCTCGGTGGCCGGCGGTTTCGTCGTCTGCGTCGGCGAGGGGCTGCCCTCGGCCGGCGGGTCGTCACTACTGGGGCTGCTGCTCGACGGGGTGCCCGTCCCCGGGCTCGTGCCGGGGCTCGAGGTGTCCGGGGACGGGGTGCCGCTCGCGGACGGCGTGGCCGTGCCCGACGGGGCGGGGGATTCGGAGCCGCCACCGGCCGTGCCCTCGTCGGTGGCCGGATCGTCGGTCGGCTCGTCCACGGAGAGGCCGTTCTCGCTGTCGTCCTCGTTCGCCGACTGTTCGGTCGTGACGGTCTTCTCCTCCGGGTCCTCACCTCCTGAGGTGGCGCCCAGAGTCACCACCGTGCCCAGCACGGCTGCCAGCAGCGCGCCCGCGCCCACCGCGACCAGGTTGCGCCGGGCCCCCCGGAACACCCCCATCGGCCCGCCGGCGGGCGAGGGGCTCTGCCGGGTGAGCAGGGGCGCGGACGTCTCGGCCGTCTGCCGGGGGAAAAGAGGCTTGGTCGCCGGCATGCCGGCGGGGAGTGAGGCCGGCTCGTCGTGACGCGGGGCCGGCACCGCCTCGCCCGCGGGGGTGCTGAGCACCGGTTCGCCGGAGCGGTCCGCGACGAGGGCGAGAGCCCGGCGGCCGGCCACCGCACCGGGCTTGTCGGCGAGCGCCCCGCGCATGCCGATGGACGCCTCCAGTTCGGCCCTCGCCCGGTCCAGATGACCGGTGCAGAGCGCGAGGACACCCAACTCATGGTGGAAGTACGCCTCTTCCGCCACCTCGCCGGCGATCCGTGCGGCCTCCTGGCCGGCCCTGAGGGCCTTCTCCCAAGCGCCCCACTGCATCCCCGCCGCGAAGGCGGGCGCGGCGCTGCGGGCCAGCAGGACGGCCACGCTGGCCTGTCCGGGCGCGTCGGCGGGGACGAGGCGGGTCATCGAGGCGAGGAGGGCGTCGGCCTCGGCGGCCGCGCGTTCCGGGGTGACGGAGGGATGTCCTGTCCACCAGGCATAGTGCTGGGCGGCGCTGCGGGCGTGTGCCTCCGCACCCTCGCCGTAGCCGCTCGCCTCCAGCTGAGTCCGGACTCCGGCAGCCAGGCGGAAGCGGGGTCCGGCGGGGGAGAGCAAGCCGACGAGAGCCAGCTCGCCGAGCGCCGCGTCGGCGTGGGTGTCCCCCACCAGGGCCGGCAGATGCGCCTGGTGGGGCACCTCACCGCCGAGCGCGACGGCGAAGCGCAGGGTCTCGCGGGCCGCCTCGCTCAGCCGGGACGCGAGCAGGGCGGCGGGCGCCGCACCCTCGCCGAGGCTGGGCAGCGGGAGGTCGGCCGGCTCGGTCCGGCCGAAGGCCGTCGCGTCGGCCGCACCGTCGTCACCGTCGAACACGTCCTTGCCGGTGCGCAGGTCGTCGCGCTGGCGCAGCAGGGCGCCGGCCTGGACGAAGCGCAGCGGCAGCCCTTCGGACTCGAACCAGAGGTCTCCCGCCCAGTTGGCCTCCTCGTCGGTGAGCGCGCGCTCCACGACGTGTTCCATGAGCTCGATCGAGGTACTGCGGCCGAGACCGGTGAGGAAGACCTCTTCGAGGTTCGCATCGGCCGCGGGCGCTGACACCTCGGGGGTCGTGGCGAAGAGGAACGCGCACTCCGGGGTGGCGTCGAGCAGCTCCTGGAGCGCGGCGCCGCCGAGCTCCAGGTCGTCCACGACGACGACGGCGCCGATGCCGTGGACGAGCGCCAGGAGCCCTTCGCGGTCGGGGCGGTGCAGCGGAGCGCGATAGACGGCCTCGAACAGCCCGTAGAGCAGTTCGGGGGCGGTCCTCTTGTATCCGGAGAGCCGTACGACCCCGTCCGGGGCCAGATCCGCGCAGTCGCCGGCGACGGCGTCCAGAAGGGCCGTGCGGCCGCTCCCGGCCGGCCCGGTGAGGCACACCGAGCGCCCCCGGGCAAGCAGCCGCACCAGTCGCTCACGCTCCTCCTGGCGCTCCAGGAGAGGCATCTGCGGAGCGGGCGGCCCCGGAGGGACGGGCGGCGCGGCGGCGCGCTCCCGCTCCACCCGCTGGGCGGCGGTGCGCCGTACGGGCGGGTCGGGCTGCTCCCCCGGCCGACAGGGCTCGATCTCGCTGCCGTCGACCGGATTGACGGTGAGGAGGAAGTCGCCCGATATCAGCTGCACCATGCGGGTCTGCTGTGGTGTCTGGTGCCCGAAGTCGGGCGTCAGCGGGTCGCGGGACTGCCGTCGCCGCCCGCCGTCGTCACCGGAACGGTCGTTGCCGTGGCCGTACTCTTCCGGTCCCCGATTGGTCGGGTCCATCGTGAAAGTCCCCCAGACGCGCAGCGCGCGGTTGCCCTCTCCGGCCTCGCACGCCCGCTGTCGTTCCCGGTCCGGTGTCCGCCAGTGGGTTCTCGTCCATCGGCAGACGGCCGAACCCTGAACCCTCGCACAGTATCCACGAGTCAGCGGGGGGCCGCGCCGCACCGACATCACATTCTCGTGAGGATTGTGCGTGTGTCGCCCGACGCTCTCAGACGCGTGGCAGGGAGTCCGCGGCGATCCCGCCCTCGATGGCCAGGATCCTGTGCAGTCTCGTCGCCACCAGCAGGCGCTGCATCTGCGGCGGGACGCCGCGCAGCACCAGCCGTCGGCCGGCCCGGCCGGCTCTGCGGTGCGCGCCCATGATGACGCCGAGGCCGGTGGCGTCCCACGAGTCCAGCTCGGTCAGGTTCAGCACGAGGTCGCCGGCTCCGTCGTCGACGGCCGAGTGCAGGACCGTACGGGCGTCCGCCGCGCTTCGGACGTCGAGGCGTCCCCCGACGACCAGCTCGGCATGGTCGCCCCTGATGTGCATATGCGCTCCCCGGAAGTGCTCCGCAGCTAGGTCGGTCTGTCTGGTTCTTCTCTTTCTGCCTCTGCCACAACTGACTGCCGCAGCGACAGGGAAGTTGCCGTCTGTGTGTGAACCGATACCGAATTCACCCCGATGGGTGAAGCAGGTACGGCGGTATCCGCGGGATCCGTCCGCCGGTGGGCGCCGGATCCCGGGTCCCCTGGTCTGATTGACGGCACATCAGACAGCCCGGGGCCCCCGGGTCGTGATCAGTAGGTGTAGAAGCCCTGCCCGCTCTTGCGGCCGATGTCACCTGCGTCGACCATCCGGCGCATCAGCTCCGGAGCGGCGAACTTCTCGTCCTGGGACTCGGTGTAGATGTTGCCCGTGGCGTGCAGAAGGATGTCGACGCCGGTCATGTCGGCCGTGGCGAGCGGGCCCATGGCGTGACCGAAGCCCAGCTTGCAGGCGGTGTCGATGTCTTCGGCCGAGGCGACGCCCGACTCGTACAGCTTGGCCGCCTCGACGACGAGCGCCGAGATCAGCCGGGTGGTGACGAAACCCGCGACATCGCGGTTGACGACGATGCAGGTCTTGCCCACGGACTCGGCGAACTCCCGTGCGGTGGCGAGTGTTTCGTCGCTGGTCTTGTAACCGCGCACCAGCTCGCAGAGCTGCATCATCGGGACCGGCGAGAAGAAGTGCACCCCGACGACCCGCTCCGGGTGCTCCGTCACGGACGCGATCTTGGTGATCGGGATGGCGGAGGTGTTGGAGGCGAGGACGGCGTCCTTGCGTACGACCTTGTCGAGCGTACGGAAGATCTCGTGCTTGACCTCGAGCTTCTCGAAGACGGCCTCGACGACGACATCGGCATCGGCCACGGCGTCGAGGTCGGTGGTCGTGGTGATCCTGGCGAGCGCGGCCTCGGCGTCGGCGGCCTCCAGCTTGCCCTTGGCCACGAACTTGCCGTAACTGGCCTCGATGCCGCCGCGCCCACGGGCCAGGGCTTCGTCGGTGACATCACGCAGCACGACGTCCCAGCCCGCCTGGGCGGAGACCTGCGCGATACCGGACCCCATGAGTCCGGCGCCGATGACGGCGAGCTTCCTGGCCACGTTCCGCACCCCAATGCTTGTCAGTCGTTCGCATGCTCTCCGGCGGAGATTAGTACCCGTGAGGGGCCATGGGGCCCTGAAGAGATGCGCGTCACGTCTCACATGACGGACATCACACCGGCCGGCGTCACGTGGCGGCACGTCGCGCGTAGTTGAGGACCTTCTCGCCGAGGAGGTCCTCCATCTCGTCGAGCAGCACGAGCGCGTCCCGCGAGACCTGGTCAGGCTTGCGGCCCGCGACCATCTCGCCGCCGATGTACGCCATGAGGGTGCTGTGCACCCAGGAGAGCTGACCGGCCACCAGATTCGGAGCCCGGTCGCCGGGATCCGCCCCGGACTCCTCGCGCAGGGTGCTCTCCAGGTGGAACTGGGCCTCCTGCCCGATGCGCCAGAGGCGGGCCTTGAGGCTGTCGGCGCCCTCGATGACCCGCATGACGCTCGCGTAGCCGTCCACGAGGCCGACCGCTGGCGAGACGCCCTCCACCTGGGTCCGCAGCTCGCGCAGGACGGCGTCGGCGGCGGACTCCCCCGCGTCACGGCCGCGGGCACAGCGCGAGAGCCGGTCGACGATGCCCCGGCTGCGGTCCAGGAAGAGGTCTTCCTTGGCCGGGAAGTAGTTGTACACCGTGTTCACCGAGACATCGGCGGCCTGGGCGATCTCGGAGATCGTGACCGCGTCGAAGCCCCGCTCCACGAAGAGCCCGGTGGCCACGTCGGAGATGTGCTGCCTCGTCCGGCGCTTCTTCCGCTCCCTCAGCCCCTCAGCCATGAGCCCATCCTACGGAGCTCATGGTGGCCCTGAAAGTTTGGTGGGAGTGCATTTTCGGTTCGCTCTGCTTCTGTGGCCCCTAGGCCCGCCATCAGCACGTCCGGGTCCAGCCGGATCTCCACCGTCTCCGGCTGTGACCTGGCCGCGGACCCGGCGGGGGTCCGCGAGAAGTGCGGTCCCGTCGCCCGGTCCGGCGGGGTGGACCCGCACGCCACCGTGCGGGAGGACCTGGTCACCCGTGGCCCTCGCGTCGCCCTTCCGGCTGTGCCGACCGGCACGCGTGCCCTCCGCAGGGCCGGAGCATAACTACGCTGGCCCCATGGTCAATCTGACGCGCATCTACACCCGTACCGGCGACAAGGGCACCACCGCCCTCGGCGACATGAGCCGGACCGCCAAGACCGATCTGCGGATCTCCGCCTACGCCGACGCCAACGAGGCCAATGCCGTCATCGGCACGGCCGTCGCGCTCGGGAACCTCTCCGAGGAGGTCGTGAAGGTCCTCGTCCGCGTGCAGAACGACCTCTTCGACGTGGGTGCGGACCTGTCCACACCGGTGGTGGAGAACCCGGAGTACCCGCCGCTACGGGTGGAGCAGTCCTACGTCGACAAGCTGGAGGCCGACTGCGACACCTTCCTGGAGGAGCTGGACAAGCTCCGCAGCTTCATCCTTCCGGGCGGAACTCCCGGGGCGGCGCTGCTGCACCAGGCCTGCACCGTCGTCCGGCGGGCGGAGCGGTCCACCTGGGCGGCCCTGGAGGTTCACGGGGACGTGATGAACGCGCTGACCGCGACGTACCTGAACCGCCTCTCCGACCTCCTGTTCATCCTCGCGAGGACGGCGAACAAGGAGGTCGGCGACGTGCTGTGGGTGCCGGGCGGCGAGCGCTGATCAGCGGCCCGCCCCGACCCGGTCCTTGGGCTCCTGCTTGGGGAACACCGTGTAGCCCGCGGCGATGATCAGGTTGAGCCCGATCACCCAGAGCATCTTCTGCTGCCACATCTGCAGCGAGCCGGTGTCGCCGTGCCCGCCGACGTACCAGATTGCCGCCTGGAGCAGCGCCATGGCGGTCACCGCGGCCACGATCCAGCGGGCGGCGGTGCGCCACTCGTGGGCGGCCCGCGCCATCCCGTACTTCGGGGGCTTCACCGGGGCCGGGCCGCCGGCGAAGCGGTGGGCGACCCTGGCGTCGACCCACTTGACGGTGGAGTGGCCGAGTCCGACGGTGAAGCCGATGTAGACGGCGGCGATACCGTGCCTCATGCCCGGTTCGGCGCCGTCCTTCAGGTCCATGGCGGTCACCACCAGCAGGACGACCTCCAGCAGGGGCTCGCACAGCAGCACGGCGGCACCCAGCCGCGGCTTCTTCGCGATGTACCGGAGTCCGAGTCCGGCGGCCAGCAGGACCCAGAAGCCGACCTCGCAGAGCACGATCAGTGTGACGATCACGGTACTTCTCCTTCCGGTCCCTCCAGACTCCCCTCCGCTGGGCGCCGGATCGTCGTCAGCAGTGACGAAACGTGACTGCATCCTTCGATGTAGCCGCGCCTCACCCCGCGAACGGACGTGCTGCGGCACGCCGCCGTGTTGGATGGGAGGGTGTTCTCCTTTGTGCGTCCGCATCGCCACGACGTCCTGCTCGCGGTCATCGGGCTGTCCGGCGGTGTGATCATGTGGCTGATCGGCATTCACATCCAGAACGGCCGGCTCTTCGACGCCCCCTGGGTGTCCCTGCTGCCACTCGTCGCGATGTCAGCCCTCGAACTGCTACGGCGCTGCGCCCCGCTCACCGCTCTGGCGGCCGGCACGCTCGCACTGGTGGCCGATCAGTTCACGGTGGGCAGCCTCGCGACCCTGCTGCTGTTCACCGACCTCGTGTACGCCGCGGTGCTGTACGGTGCGCCCGCCGCCTCGCGCCGCGTTCCGGTGATCGCGCTGCTCGTCACGGTCGCCACGACGGTCGGTTTCGTCGCCTGGGCCCCGTCGGCGGACGCCGTCCTCATCGGGATCGTCGTCGGCGTGGTCTTCTTCGGTCCCGCCCTGACCGGGGCCAGCGTGCGCAACCACCGCGACGCCGCCGACGCGGCCCGGCTGCGCGCAGACCAGACCGCGCTCCTGGCCGAGATGGACCGGGTCCAGGCGGTGACCGCCGAGCGGTCGCGAATGGCCCGCGAGCTGCACGACATGGTCGCCAACCACCTCTCCGCGATCGCCATCCACTCCACCGCCGCGCTCTCCATCGACGAACCGGACACCTCTCGCGACGCCCTCGGCGTCATCCGGCAGAACAGTGTCGACGGACTGGCCGAGATGCGGCGGCTGATCGGGCTGCTACGGGAGAACGGCGCGGACGGGCCGCCGAGCGCGGCCCCGACCCTCGCCTCCGTGGAGGCTCTGGTGGAGCAGGCCGGCGCCAGCTCCGCGTCCAGCGGGCTCGACGTCATCCTGGACGACGGCCGAAGGGAGTCCGGGCCGCTGCCCGCACCGGTGGAGCTGGCGGCCTACCGCATCGTCCAGGAGTCGCTGACGAACGCGCTGAAGCATGCGGCGCCGGGCCCGGTGACGGTCCGGCTGCGTGGGTCGCGCAAGCTTCTGACGGTGGAGGTCGGCAGCGTGTTCGGAGACCGGCCCGGGCCGCGTGCGCCCGGCTCGGGGGCCGGCCTCGTGGGGATGCGGGAACGGGTCGCGCTGCTGGGCGGGACCGTCGAGGCGGGCCTGGAACGCCGGGGCGACGGCGTGAAGATCTGGCTGGTGCGGGCCGAACTGCCCGTCGAGGAAAGGGCGTAGAAGACATGACGATCCGGGTGCTGGTCGCCGAGGACCAGTCGGCGGTGCGCGCGGGACTGGTGCTGATCCTGGGCAGCGCGCCGGACATCGAGGTCGTGGGCGAGGCGGCCGACGGCGAGGCAGCCGTGCGCCTGGCCCGTGAACTCCGCCCGGATCTGGTGCTGATGGACGTGCAGATGCCCCGGCTCGACGGGGTGTCCGCGACGCGGCAGGTCGTGGCGGAGCGGCTGGCGGACGTGCTGGTGCTGACGACCTTCGACCTGGACGCATACGTCTTCGGCGCGCTGCGCGCGGGTGCGTCGGGCTTCCTGTTGAAGAACACCGACGCCAAGGACCTGCTCCATGCCGTACGCACGGTGGCGCGCGGCGAGGGCGTGATCGCCCCGGCCGTGACGCGGCGGCTGATCGAGGAGTTCGCCGGGGCCTCCTCCGCGCGCAGGACGGCCGGGCCCGCTCCGGAGGCCCTCGACACACTCACGCGCCGGGAGCGCGAGGTGCTGGGCTGTCTGGGTGAGGGCCTGTCGAACGCGGAGATCGCGGGCCGGCTCTCGATGGCGGAGGCGACGGTGAAGACACACGTCAGCAGACTGCTCGGCAAGCTGGAGCTCCGCAGCCGGGTGCAAGCAGCGGTGCTCGCACAGGAGTGGGGCCTCTGATCTCCGGTCCGGAACGTTGCTTGGTCTGGACCTCTTGACGATTGGTCCAGACCTTCCTAATCTCACCGAACACGCTGCGGTGAGTACGCCATGACAAAGCGGCTCAGGGCGACGCAGGGTTCGCAGGTTACGGATCATCCCCGTTTGCCGGACCTCACCCGAGGAGCACCGTTGAGCACTGACAACCCCGTAAGCCTCTCCCGACTCAGATGGAGACGCGCAGCCGGCACAGCCACCAGATCCAAGGCGGTCGCGGGCCTCACCGCACTGCTGCTCCCCCTCGCCGCGATGGTCGGCCTGGCCTCCCCCGCCGAGGCCGCCGCCTCCGCGACCGCCACCTACGTCAAGAAGTCCGACTGGGGCAGCGGCTTCGAGGGCCAGTGGACGGTCAAGAACACCGGTACGACCGCCCTCTCCTCCTGGACGATCGAGTGGGACTTCCCCTCGGGCACCGCGGTCGGCTCCGCCTGGGACGCCTCCGTCACCAGCTCCGGAACCCACTGGACCGCGAAGAACCTCGGCTGGAACGGTACGGTCGCTCCGGGCGCCAGCATCAGTTTCGGCTTCAACGGCACCGGCACCGGCTCCCCCACCGGCTGCAAGCTGAACGGCGCCTCCTGTGACGGCGGCAGCGTCCCCGGCGACAGCGCCCCGTCCAAGCCCGGCACCCCCACCGCGAGCGGCATCACGGACACCTCGGCGAAGCTCACCTGGAGCGCCGCCACCGACGACAAGGGCGTCAAGAACTACGACGTCCTGCGCGACGGCGCCAAGGTCGCCACGGTCACGACGACGACGTACACCGACACCGGTCTCACCAAGGGCACCGTTTACTCCTACACGGTGCAAGCCCGTGACACCGCCGACCAGACCGGTCCGGTCAGCGCCTCGGTCGCCGTCCGCACCACCGGCACCACCGACCCGGGCCCCGGTGGCAAGGTCAACCTCGGTTACTTCACCGAGTGGGGCGTCTACGGGCGCAACTACCACGTCAAGAACCTCGTGACCTCGGGCTCCGCCGAGAAGATCACCCACATCAACTACGCGTTCGGCAACGTCCAGGGCGGCAAGTGCACCATCGGTGACGCCTATGCCGACTACGACAAGGCCTACACCGCCGACCAGTCGGTCGACGGGGTCGCCGACACCTGGGACCAGCCGCTGCGCGGCAACTTCAACCAGCTGCGCAAGCTCAAGGCGAAGTACCCGCACATCAAGGTCATCTGGTCCTTCGGCGGCTGGACCTGGTCCGGCGGCTTCGGTGCCGCGGCGCAGAACCCGGCCGCCTTCGCCCAGTCCTGCCACGACCTGGTGGAGGACCCCCGCTGGGCCGACGTCTTCGACGGCATCGACATCGACTGGGAGTACCCCAACGCCTGCGGTCTCACCTGCGACACCAGCGGACCCGCCGCGCTGAAGAACCTCTCCTCGGCGCTGCGCACGAAATTCGGCACGAACAACCTGGTCACTGCCGCGATCACCGCGGACGGCTCGGCGGGCGGCAAGATCGATGCCGCCGACTACGCGGGCGCCGCAGCGCACTTCGACTGGTACAACGTGATGACGTACGACTTCTTCGGCGCCTGGGAGGCCAAGGGTCCGACGGCCCCGCACTCCCCCCTGACCTCGTACAGCGGCATCCCGCAGGAGGGCTTCAACAGCGCCGCCGCCATCGCCAAGCTGAAGGCCAAGGGCGTCCCCGCCTCGAAGCTGCTGCTGGGTATCGGTTTCTACGGCCGCGGCTGGACCGGCGTCACGCAGGCGGCACCCGGCGGTACGGCGACCGGGGCGGCCCCGGGAACGTACGAGGCGGGCATCGAGGACTACAAGGTCCTGAAGAACAGCTGCCCGGCCACCGGCACGATCGCCGGCACCGCGTACGCCCACTGCGGCACCAACTGGTGGAGCTACGACACCCCGGCGACCATCGCGTCCAAGATGACCTGGGCGAACAGCCAGGGGCTGGGCGGGGCGTTCTTCTGGGAGTTCAGCGGCGACACAGCCAACGGTGAGCTCGTGAGCGCGATGGACAGCGGCCTCAACTAGCCCCCACGAGGCAGTCGAACCCCGGAAAAGCGCCGGGGAGACAGGTCCGCCCCCTGTCTCCCCGGTTTTCGCCCGTCTGCGAGACCTCAGGCCACGTTCACCCTCTGGCCGGGCGGCGCCGCCTCCAGCCAGGCGAGGAAGCCGGTCAGGGCGTCCTCGCTCATCGCCAGCTCCAGGCGCGTCCCCCGGTGGAGACAGCCGAGCACGACGGAGTCGGACAGGAGCGCCAGCTCCTCCTCGCCCTCGGGCAGCCGGCGCGCGACCACCTCGATGGCGGAGCGCTCCAGGCCGCGGCGCGGCCGGGGCGAGTAGGAGAAGACCCGGAACCAGTCGACGCGGTCACCGCTGTAGCGGGCGACCCCGTACACCCAGCCCTTGCCGGACGGATCGGGCTCCTCGGACACATCCCAGCGCAGGCTGCAGTCGAACGTTCCGCCCGAGCGCTGGATCAGCCTCCGGCGAAGACCGAAGACGAACAGACCCACCGCGACCAGTACGACGACCAGACCGCCCACCCACAAAGCGAGGACCATCTCCACCGACCTCCTCGCATCGTCGAGTAACGGATACCGCACCGAGCCGAACCGGACTGCACCTGCATCGCCTCAGCCGCGACACGGTCTGGATCTCTCCAGCTCGGGCCGCGGCTGAGTCAAAAACTCCTCGTGGGGACGCTCAGTGCGCCGCCACCGCACGCAGTCGCACGTCCGCGCGGCGCTCCGCGCCGGCGTCCGTGTCGGACTGCGCGCGCTCCAGCGCACGCTCTGCGCGCTCGACATCGATCTCCGCCGCGAGCTCGGCGATCTCCGCCAGCAGCGAGAGCTTGTTGTCCGCGAACGAGATGAAACCGCCGTGCACGGCAGCGACGACGGTGCCGCCGTCGCTCGTACGGATCGTCACCGGGCCCGACTCCAGCACACCGAGAAGCGGCTGGTGACCGGGCATGACGCCGATGTCACCGGACGTGGTACGTGCGACGACGAGGGTGGCCTCGCCGGACCAGACACTGCGGTCCGCGGCGACCAGCTCGACATGCAGCTCAGCAGCCAAGGGTGGCTCCTCGGGTCACCACCCGGCGGTTGTGCCGGGTGTCGGTTCAATTCTACGGGGCGTGGTGAGGGGGGCGGGACACACCCACCCCCCTCGGTGAGCCGGAGGCTCAGGAGACGCCGAGCTCCTTGGCGTTGGCCTTGAGGTCCTCGATGCCACCGCACATGAAGAACGCCTGCTCGGGGAAGTGGTCGTACTCCCCGTCACAGATCGCGTTGAACGCGGCGATCGACTCGTCGAGCGGAACGTCCGAACCGTCCAGGCCGGTGAACTGCTTGGCGGCGTGGGTGTTCTGCGACAGGAAGCGCTCGACGCGACGGGCACGGTGGACAACGAGCTTGTCCTCCTCGCCCAGCTCGTCGATACCGAGGATCGCGATGATGTCCTGGAGGTCCTTGTACTTCTGCAGGATCCCCTTGACGCGGCTGGCCGTGTCGTAGTGGTCCTGCGCGATGTAGCGCGGGTCCAGGATGCGGGACGTGGAGTCCAGCGGGTCCACGGCCGGGTAGATGCCCTTCTCGGAGATCGGACGGGAGAGAACCGTCGTCGCGTCGAGGTGGGCGAACGTGGTGGCCGGGGCCGGGTCGGTCAGGTCGTCCGCGGGGACGTAGATCGCCTGCATCGAGGTGATCGAGTGACCACGCGTCGAGGTGATGCGCTCCTGGAGCACACCCATCTCGTCGGCCAGGGTCGGCTGGTAACCCACTGCGGACGGCATGCGGCCCAGCAGCGTGGAGACCTCGGAACCGGCCTGCGTGAAGCGGAAGATGTTGTCGATGAAGAGCAGCACGTCCTGCTTCTGCACATCGCGGAAGTACTCCGCCATGGTCAGGGCGGACAGCGCGACCCGCAGACGGGTGCCCGGCGGCTCGTCCATCTGGCCGAAGACCAGTGCGGTCTTCTCCAGGACGCCCGAGTCGGTCATCTCGTCGATGAGGTCGTTGCCCTCACGGGTGCGCTCGCCGACACCGGCGAACACCGACACACCGTCGTGCAGCTTCGCCACACGCATGATCATTTCCTGGATGAGGACCGTCTTGCCGACGCCCGCACCACCGAACAGACCGATCTTGCCGCCCTTGACGTACGGGGTCAGCAGGTCGACGACCTTCAGGCCGGTCTCGAACATCTCGGTCTTGGACTCGAGCTGGTCGAAGGCCGGGGCCTTGCGGTGGATCGGCCAGCGCTCGGTGATCTGCGCCTCGGCCTCCGGCTCGTTCAGGATCTGACCGAGGGTGTTGAACACCTTACCCTTGGTGATGTCACCGACCGGGACGGTGATACCCGCGCCCGTGTCGGTCACCGGGGCCTGGCGGACCAGGCCGTCGGTGGGCTGCATCGAGATCGCGCGGACCACGCCGTCGCCCAGGTGCTGGGCGACCTCGAGGGTCAGCGTCTTACGAACGCCGGCCTCGGCCGGGTCGTCGACCTCGACGTGCAGGGCGTTGTAGATCTCCGGCATCGCGTCGACGGGGAACTCCACGTCGACGACCGGGCCGATGACCCGGGCGACGCGGCCCGTGGCAGCGGCCGTCTCAACTGTCGTCGTCATTACTTGTCACTCCCCGCGGACGCGTCGGCCAGCGCACCTGCACCGCCGACGATCTCGCTGATTTCCTGGGTGATTTCGGCCTGGCGGGCCGCGTTGGCAAGCCTGGAAAGGCTCTTGATCAGATCCCCGGCGTTGTCGGTCGCCGACTTCATCGCACGACGGCGGGCGGCGTGCTCGGAAGCGGCGGCCTGCAGCAGTGCGTTGTAGATACGGCTCTCGACGTAGCGCGGCAGAAGGGCGTCGAGGACGTCCTCGGCCGACGGCTCGAAGTCGAACAGCGGAAGGATCTCGCCCTTCTCGGTGCTCTCCTCAGCGACCTCGTCGAGCGACAGCGGCAGCATCCGGCCGTCGACCGCGTTCTGCGTCATCATCGACACGAATTCCGTGAAGACGATGTGCAGCTCGTCGACGCCACCCTCGGCCGTGTCCTTCTGGATGGACGCGATGAGGGGCTCGGCGATCTTCTTGGCATCCGAGTACTCGGGGCTGTCGGTGAAGCCGGTCCACGACTCCGAGACCTTGCGCTCACGGAAGCCGTAGTACGCGACACCCTTGCGGCCGACGATGTACGTGTCGACCTCCTTGCCCTCGGCCGCCAGCCGCTCCCGCAGCCGCTCCGCCGCCTTGATGGCGTTGGAGGAGTATCCGCCGGCCAGACCGCGGTCGCTCGTGAGGAGCAGGACCGCCGCCCGGACCGGGGACTCGACCTCGGTGGTGAGCGGGTGCTTGGTGTTGGAGCCGGTCGCCACCGCGGTCACCGCACGGGTGAGCTCGGTCGCGTACGGCATCGACGCCGCCACCTTGCGCTGCGCCTTGACGATGCGCGAGGCGGCGATCATCTCCATCGCCTTGGTGATCTTCTTGGTCGCGGTGACGGCTTGGATGCGGCGCTTGTAAACGCGAAGCTGAGCGCCCATCGATCAGCCCTCGCCCAGGAGCTTGCCGTCCGAGGTCTCGAACTGCTGCTTGAAGGCGGCGATCGCGTCGGCGATCGACTGCAGCGTGTCATCGGACATCTTGCCGCCCTCGGCGATGCTGGTCAGGAGGTCCTTGCGCTCGCGGCGCAGGAACTCCAGCAGCTCGCCCTCGAAGCGGCGGATGTCCTCGACCGGGACGTCGTCCATCTTGCCCGTGGTGCCGGCCCAGACGGAGACGACCTGCTCCTCCATCGGGAACGGGGCGTACTGCGGCTGCTTCAGCAGCTCGACCATGCGCTTACCGCGCTCCAGCGACGCCTTGGAGGCCGCGTCCAGGTCGGAACCGAAAGCGGCGAACGCCTCCAGCTCGCGGTACTGGGCGAGGTCCACGCGCAGTCGGCCGGAGACCTGCTTCATGGCCTTGTGCTGGGCGGAGCCACCGACTCGGGAAACCGAGATACCGACGTTGAGCGCCGGACGCTGACCCGCGTTGAACAGGTCGGACTCCAGGAAGCACTGGCCGTCGGTGATGGAGATGACGTTGGTCGGGATGAACGCCGACACGTCGTTCGCCTTGGTCTCGACGATCGGGAGGCCGGTCATCGAACCGGCGCCCATGTCGTCGGAGAGCTTGGCGCAGCGCTCCAGCAAACGCGAGTGCAGGTAGAAGACGTCGCCCGGGTAGGCCTCACGGCCCGGCGGACGGCGCAGCAGAAGCGACACGGCGCGGTAGGCGTCGGCCTGCTTCGAGAGGTCGTCGAAGATGATGAGGACGTGCTTGCCGTCGTACATCCAGTGCTGACCGATGGCCGAACCGGTGTACGGCGCCAGGTACTTGAAGCCGGCCGGGTCGGACGCCGGGGCGGCGACGATGGTCGTGTACTCGAGCGCACCGGCCTCTTCGAGGGCACCGCGCACGGAGGCGATGGTGGAGCCCTTCTGACCGATGGCGACGTAGATGCAGCGCACCTGCTTGTTCACGTCGCCCGAGCGCCAGTTGTCGCGCTGGTTGATGATCGTGTCGACGGCCAGAGCGGTCTTACCCGTCTGACGGTCGCCGATGATCAGCTGACGCTGGCCTCGGCCGATCGGCACCATGGCGTCGACTGCCTTGTAGCCGGTCTGCATCGGCTCGTGGACCGACTTGCGGACCATGACGCCGGGGGCCTGCAGCTCGAGGGCGCGACGGCTTTCGGTCGCGATCTCGCCGAGACCGTCGATCGGGTTGCCGAGCGGGTCGACGACGCGGCCGAGGTAGCCCTCGCCGACGCCGACGGAGAGCACCTCACCGGTGCGCTGCACCGGCTGGCCCTCCTCGATTCCGCTGAACTCGCCGAGGACGATCGCACCGATCTCCCGCTCCTCGAGGTTGAGGGCGAGACCGAGGGTGCCGTCCTCGAACTTCAGCAGCTCGTTCGCCATGGCCGAGGGAAGACCCTCGACCTTCGCGATGCCGTCACCGGCAACGCTGACCGTACCGACCTCCTCGCGCGAGGCCGCGTCCGGCTGGTACGACTGGACGAAGTTATCCAGTGCGTCCCGGATCTCCTCCGGCCGGATCGTGAGCTCCGCCATCTGGGTTCCCTGCTCTCCTTGTTGGGCCCGAAGTTTCTCAATGGGGTCTGGGGGCGACCCCCAGGAATCTTCTGCAATTTCTGCACGGCCCAACCGGGCCGCTGTTCTTGCTCGTTCAGTTGGTGCGGTGTGGCGCTGCGCGCTGTCAGCCGGCCATCCTGCGGGTGACCTCTTCGAGGCGCTCCGCGATCGTGCCGTTGATGACCTCGTCACCGACGCGCACCGAGATCCCACCGAGGACCTCGGGGTCCACGTCCAGGTTCAGATGCATCTGACGGCCGTAGATCTTCGCCAGGGCGGCGCCGAGGCGCTGCTTCTGCCGATCGGACAGCGGTACCGCCGAGGTGACGACGGCGACCGTGCGGTTCCGGCGCTCGGCGGCGAGCGTGGACAGGGACTCGAGTCCCGCTTCCAGGCTACGGCCTCGCGGCTGCGTCACGAGGCGTGTGACCACGCGCTCGGTGACGGGCTGCGCCTTGCCGCCGAGCAGGCTGCGCAGCAGCTCGCCCTTGGCGGAGACCGGAGCCGACTTGCTGGTCAGAGCCGATCGCAGTGCCACGTCGGATCCGACGATCCGGCCGAACCGGAACAGCTCGTCCTCGACGTCGTCGAGCACACCCGCGCGCTCGGCCGCGGTGAGGTCTGCGGTGCTCGCCAGCTCCTCGACCGAATCGACCAGGTCACGGGACTGCGACCAGCGGGAGCGGACCATGCCGGAGACCAGGTCCACGGCTTCGCCGCCCACCTGACCGCTCAGCAGCCGTCCGGCCAGCTCGGCCTTCGCCTCGCCGCCCTGCGACGGGTCGGTGAGGACCCGGCGCAACGACACCTCGCGGTGGAGCAGCGCGGTGACGGCTGCCAGCTCCCCGGCGAGCTTCGCCGCGTCGACCGACGTGGAGTCGGTCAGCGCGTCGAGACGCTCGCGTGCGGAGGCCAGCGCCTCGCGGCTCGCTCCGTTCATCGGACGGCCTCGGCCTTCGCCTCGAGCTCGTCGAGGAAACGGTCGACGGTGCCGCTCTGCCGGGCGTGGTCCTCGAGGGACTCGCCGACGAGCTTGCCTGCCAGGGCGGTGGCGAGGGTGCCCACGTCCTGACGCAGCGCGGACGCCGCGGCCTTGCGGTCGGCCTCGATCTGGGTGTGGCCGGCGGCGATGATCTCCTCGCGCTGGCGCTGCCCTTCCGCCCGCATCTCCGCGATGATCACGGAGCCCTGCTCGGTGGCCTCCTGACGGAGACGTGCCGCTTCGTGCCGGGCTTCGGCGAGCTGAGCCTTGTACTGCTCAAGAACGCTCTGGGCCTCGACCTGTGCCGCGTCGGCCTTCTCGATACCGCCTTCGATGGCCTCTCGGCGCTCTTCCAGAACCTTGTTCATGCTCGGGAGGAGTTTCTTCGAGAAGACGAAGAAGACGATGGAGAAGCAGATCAGGCCGATGACGACCTCGGGCCACACCGGAAGCAGAGGGTTCTGCGCTTCCTCGGCTGCCAGGTACATCATGATGGACCTTTCCGTCGAATCGGGCTAACGCCGGTACGTCACTTGACGATGAACGGAACGACGAAGCCGATCAGGGCCAGGGCCTCGACGACGGCGAAGCCGAGCAGCATGTTCTGGCGGATGAGGCCGGCGGCCTCGGGCTGGCGGGCGATGGCCTGCACACCGTTACCGAAGATGATGCCGACGCCGATACCGGGGCCGATCGCGGCGAGGCCGTAACCGATGGTGCCGATATTGCCGTTGATAGCCGCAAGGGTCTCAAGAGCAGACATGTCCTTGGTTCCTTCTCTTAATGGGCCGGTGGGATGTGTCCACCGGACGTCTGTGGGATGGAGCGGAAAGTGGCTTCGGGCTCTCAGTGCGCTTCTTCGAGCGCCTGGGAGAGGTAGGTGGCGGTCAGCACCGTGAAGACGTACGCCTGGAGCGCCTGGATGAACAGCTCGAAGACCGTGATGACCAGGGTCAGGACGAACGAGGCGCTGGCGTAGACCGTGCCGAGCACGGTGCCGAGCATGTACCAGGTCGCGATCGTGAAGATCAGGATCAGGACGTGTCCGGCGAACATGTTGGCGAAGAGTCGCACCGCCAGCGTGAAGGGCCGCACGAAGATGTTCGAGACGAACTCGATCGGCGTCAGGATCACGTAGATCGGCTTCGGCAGGCCGCTCGGCACGCAGAGGTTACGGATGCCTCCGACGAACCCGTTCGTCCGGAAGGTCACCGTCATGTAGACGACCCATACGACGAGCGCCAGGCCCGCGGGGTAGGCGATGACGGAGCTCACCGGGAACTGCCCCAGCGGGATGATCGCCCACAGGTTCAGCATCCAGACGAAGAAGAACAAGGAGACCAGGAAGGGGACGAACGGCTCCCCCTTCTTACCGATCACCTCGCGGGCGATCCCGCGGCGCACGAAGTCGTAGAGAGCCTCGGCCACCATCTGGAGCTTGCCCGGGACGAGCTTCGGCTTGGAGAACGCGGCCCAGAAGAAACCGAGGATGACGACGGTACCGATCGCCGCCAGCAGCATGGGCTTGTTGATCTCGACCGAACCGACCGTGGCGATGGGTTCGAAGAGGAACGACCACACACTGGGAGCCGGGAAGCCGCACCCCTTGAAGAGGTGGCAATCGGTCTCGAAGGCGAGCAACTGGTCAGCACTCACCGCGAGCTCCTTCGATATGACGCATAGGTACGGCTTCCTCGATGTGTCGGCGTGGTACGAGGCCACAAGGCGGCACTGGACTGGATACGCGGGAAGTCTGGGCGGCCGGCTGTGAGCCGGGGCCGCCGGCGGAAGGGTGGTGAACACGCGATGCTGTCCCGCACAGCACTCGCTGCCTCACTCGACGCACCCTCGGGGTCGGACGATAGCAGCCCTCGAAGCGGGGATTTATGTCACCCCTACGCCGAGAGGACGTACACCGCGAAGTCACGGGCGACTCTCCGGTCCGGTCGGCGACTTGTCGGATTCAGGCACCACATAAGGGGTCTTGGCGCGGACGTTCGACCATGCCTGGCCGGCGATCCAGACGACCACACAGCCGAGCGTCGTCAGCCCGAAGACCCTGCCGTCCATGAACGTCGCGTCCCGGAAGATCACCAGCAGGATCAC
The DNA here is from genome assembly GCF_053591835.1 of Streptomyces sp. NPDC002911. Taxonomy (NCBI): domain Bacteria; kingdom Bacillati; phylum Actinomycetota; class Actinomycetes; order Kitasatosporales; family Streptomycetaceae; genus Streptomyces; species Streptomyces sp. NPDC002911. The sequence continues at coordinate 169,257 of NZ_JBSFUO010000001.1, forward strand.
GAGCAGCAGGATCTGCGTGGTGTACAGCAGGAGGCCCGCGCCGAGGAACAGCTCGGGCCAGCGCTTCCCCACCACTCCGATCCCGTACAGGCCACCGCCGAAGAAGGCGAGCACCACGACGGTGCCGATGGCGGCACCGGCGGCGCCGGCGACACCGGCCGTCAACGCCCCCACCACTACACCGATCAAGCCGGCGCATGCTGAGGGAATCGCGGCGCCTCGGAGGATTCGGGCGTCGTTCGACGGCATGGATGCTTCTCCAGCAGGGGTACGTAAGACGGGGGTTTCGTTCAACGGTGAGCGTATCCGGAGGTGCTGTGTGCATCGGTGCAGGCCGTCACAGTGCGGACTGCCGACTCTCCGCCAGGCTCTCGTGAACGCTATCACAAACTATTTGATGAGGTCTTTACCCGAAAGGGTGCTCACTGTCACACGTAAGGGCTAACCGTTCGCATGTCGTCGCAGATTCTGCACGTTTCATGCGGTAGGCGACCGAACACCCTGCGGGTCTCCCCGCGCTCAGCGGCGCGAGCTCGCCTTCCGCTTGTCCGGGTGATGCGCGTGCCCGCCGATCGCGGTGGCGCCGTTGAACCCTGAGGCACCCGTGGCGACCGGAGTCCTGGAGCCCTCGTCACCGGCGGACCCCACCTGCCCGCCCACCGGCTCCCGTTGGGGTTCTCCACGTCCCTCGAAGGCCACCGAGGCGCCTTCCCGGGGCCTGCGCCGGTAGCGCGGCGGCACGATCCGCTGAGCCCACCTCGGAGCCCGAGGGGTGAAGCGCGGCATGAGCAGCAGGACCAGGCCCACGGCGCTGAGTCCGACGATCACCAGCACGATCCACAGCGACGCGGAGTGCACGGAGTAGCCGACGGCGCCGAACGCGATCAGCGCGGACCAGAAGTACATGATCAGCACGGACCTGCTGTGCGAGTGCCCGATCTCCAGCAGCCGGTGATGCAGGTGCCCGCGGTCGGCCGCGAACGGCGACTGACCGTTCCAGGTACGCCGCACGATCGCGAGGATCAGGTCGGCGGCCGGGATCGCGATGATCGTCAGGGGCAGCAGCAGCGGGATGAAGACCGGCAGCATCGCGTGGGTCGCCTGTCGCTCACTGCCCTCGAAGAGCTTCATCGCGTCCGGGTCGACCTGGCCGGTGACCGAGATCGCGCCTGCCGCCAGCACCAGGCCGATCAGCATCGATCCGGAGTCACCCATGAAGATCCGGGCGGGGTGCATGTTGTGCGGCAGGAAGCCGAGGCACATGCCCATCAGGATCGCGGCGAAGAGCGTCGCGGGGGCTGCCGCCTCGATCCCGTATCCGTACCAGAGGCGGTAGGTGTACAGGAAGAACGCCGCGGACGCGATGCAGACCATGCCGGCCGCCAGGCCGTCCAGGCCGTCGACGAAGTTGACCGCGTTGATGGTGATGACCACCAGCGCGACGGTGAGCAGCGTGCCCTGCCACTGGGTGAGCGCGACGGTACCCAGGCCGGGGATGGGCAGCCACAGGATCGTCAGACCCTGGATGACCATGACCGCGGCGGCGATCATCTGTCCGCCGAGCTTGATCAGCGCGTCGATCTCGAACTTGTCGTCCAGGACGCCGATCAGCCAGATCAGGGCGGCGCCGGACAGCAGCGCCCTGGGCTCGTTGGAGAGTTCGAAGACACCGTTCAGGTTGAACAGGTGGTCCGCGACGATCAGCCCCGCACACAGTCCGCCGAACATGGCGATGCCACCGAGCCGAGGTGTCGGTTCTCGGTGTACGTCACGCGCACGGATCGCGGGCATCGCCCCGACCGCGATGGCGAACTTCCGCACCGGTCCGGTCAGCAGATAGGTAACTGCGGCCGTGACACAGAGCGTCAGCAGGTAATCACGCACGGGCTGCCCCATAGAATTCGCCGGCTGTCTCAGCCCCACACCCTAGTCTCAAGAACAAGGACACCGAGCCACGGGTGTTGGTTGCACATACCTCATCCACACCGCCTACCCCGGATACGGCGGATTGCGCTCGGCCAGTCCCCGCACCTCGGCCCGCAGCAGACCCGGGGCGCGCTCCTCGCGCACGGCCGCGCCGAACAGGGCGGCGATCCGTGCCATGTCGTCCTCGTCCATGCCCTGGGTGGTGACGGCCGCGGTACCGAGCCGGATCCCGCGCGCGTCGCCGTACGGCAGGGCGCAGGTGTCCAGGACCAGCCCGGCGGCCATGAGCCGCTCGCGGGCGGTACGGCCGTCGACGCCGAGCGGGGCGGGGTCCGCGACGACGATGTGGGTGTCCGTTCCGCCCGTGGTGACCTCGAAGCCCTCGGATTCGAGAGCGGCCGCCAGGACACGGGCGTGCGCGACGACCCGGTGGGCGTAGACCGTGTACGCCGGGGCCGCCGCCTCCCCGAACGCGACGGCCTTCGCCGCGATCGTGTGCATCTGGGCGCCGCCCTGTGTGAAGGGAAACACGGCACGGTCGATCCGTTCCGACAGCTCGACGCCGCACAGGATCATGCCGCCGCGCGGTCCGCGCAGCACCTTGTGCGTCGTCGCGCACACCACGTCCGCGTGCGGCACCGGGCTGGGGGCCGCTCCCCCGGCGATCAGTCCCATAGGGTGGGCGGCGTCCGCGATCAGATAGGCGCCCACCTCGTCGGCGATGTCCCGGAACTGCCCGTAGTCGGGGTGCCGGGGGTACGAGATCGAGCCGCAGACGATCGCCTTGGGGCGCCGGGCGCGGGCCAGGGCGCGCACCTGTGCGTAGTCGATGAGTCCGCTGTCGGGATCGACGCCGTAGCCGGCGAACTCGAACCAGCGTCCGGAGAAGTTGCCCGGAGCTCCGTGGGTGAGGTGTCCGCCGTACGGGAGCCCCATGGCCAGGACCGTGTCGCCGGGGCGCAGCAGCGCGGCGTAGGCGGCGAGGACGGCCGAGGAGCCGGAGTGCGGCTGGACGTTGGCGTGTTCGGCGCCGAACAGCGACATGGCGCGCCGGACGGCGAGACGTTCCGCGGCGTCGGCCTGCTCGCAGCCGCCGTGGTGACGGGCTCCGGGGTAGCCCTCGGCGTACTTGTTGGCGAGCGGGGAGCCGAGGGCGGCGAGGACCGCGGGCGAGGTGAAGTTCTCGGCGGCGATGAGCTGGAGGGTGCTGGACTGCCGCCCGGCCTCGGCCAGCAGGATGCCGGCGACCTCCGGGTCCTGGCGGAGCAGGGCGCCGAAGTCCTGCGGCATGGCGGTGTCGGAGGGGGAGGGCGATGGCGCGGCCGCGCGTGCGGCTGGAGTGGTGACCGGCATCTGACGGCTCCGGGCCTGGAGGGGGGTGCGTGGGGTCAGATCCAATGTAGGCCCGCCGGGGGCCGCCTGCCCGCTGCCGGGCGCCCCTCTACGCCGGTCGGCGCACCCCGGTGCGGGCCGTCAGTGCGGGGCGTGCACTCCGGTCAGTGCCGTCATGACGGGATCGAGTGCCTGGCTGATCTCGTCGCCGACGGAGCGGAAGAAGGTGATCGGGGCGCCGTACGGGTCGTAGACCTCGTCCGCGTCCGCGGTGGGGGCCAGCAGCCAGCCGCGCAGGGCCGCCGCGGCGCGCACCAGTGCGCGGGCACGCTCGACGACGCCCTCCTCACGGGCATCGGGCAGCGTGGCGGGGTCTATGGCCCGTACCAGCCGGGTGAACTCCTTGAGCGTGAAGGTCCGCAGGCCCGCCGAGTGGCCCATGGAGATCACCTGCGCGCGGTGGTCCCGGGTGGCGGTGAGTACGAGGTCGGCGCGGATCACGTGCTCGTCCAGGAGCTCACGGCCGACGAAGCCGGTGGCGTCGGCGCCGAAGTCGGCGAGGACGACCTCGGCGTTGGCCTCCATGGGCGCGCCCTCGTGCCCCCAGGTGCCCGCGCTCTCCACGATGAGGCCGCCGCTGAGCGGGTCTCCGAGTCGGTCCACGAGGGCATGACGGGTCAGACGCTCGGTGATGGGCGAGCGGCAGACATTGCCGGTGCTGACGTGGAGGATGCGGAAGGTGTCGTACTGCCGCGCTATGCCACGCCCCTCAGGGGCGGTCAATTGGCCACCTCGAGGTCGGGTACCACCTTGCGGAGTTCCTCGACCGAGAGAGCGCCCGCCCGCAGCAGGACCGGGATCTTGCCGGTGACGTCGACGATGGAGGACGGGACGATTCCGGGGGTCGGACCGCCGTCGAGGTAGACGGAGACGCTGTCGCCGAGCATTTCCTGGGCGGCGTCGCAGTCCTCCGGCGAGGGGTGTCCGGTGAGGTTGGCACTGGAGACGGCCATCGGGCCGACCTCCGTGAGGAGTTCGATGGCGACCGGGTGCAGGGGCATCCGGATGGCGACTGTGCCCCGGGTGTCACCGAGGTCCCACTGCAGCGACGGCTGGTGCTTGGCGACGAGCGTGAGGGCGCCGGGCCAGAACGCGTCGACGAGCTCCCACGCCTGCTCGGAGAAGTCGGTGACCAGGCCGTGCAGGGTGTTCGGGGAGCCGATCAGGACCGGGGTCGGCATGTTGCGGCCGCGGCCCTTGGCGTCGAGCAGGTCGGCGACGCCCTCCGAGCTGAAGGCGTCCGCACCGATCCCGTACACGGTGTCGGTGGGCAGCACGACCAGTTCGCCGCGGCGGACGGCGGACGCGGCTTCACGCAGGCCGGTCGTACGGTCGGTCGCGTCGTTGCAGTCGTATCGCCGTGCCATCAGCCGGCCTCCTCGGACATGTACGGGTATGGCGGGTAGGGATCGTGCGGTGCCGGTGTCCCGGTGGTCACGGCATGGCCTTGCGGGCCGTCGCGAACCGGGGCCGGTTGTTCAGGTCGGGGTGGTCGGCCGCGTCGGCCCAGCCCCGCTCCTCGGTGAAGATCCACGGCACCTGGCCGCCCTGGGTGTCGGCGTGCTCGATGACGACGACCCCGCCCGGGCGGAGCAGGCGGTGCGCGGTGCGTTCGATGCCCCGGATGGTGTCGAGGCCGTCCTCGCCGGAGAACAGTGCCATCTGCGGGTCGTGGTCGCGGGCTTCCGGCGCCACGTACTCCCACTCGGTGAGCGGGATGTAGGGAGGGTTGGAGATGACGAGGTCGACCTGGCCGTCGAGCTCGGGAAGGGCGCTCAGGGCGTCTCCGCGGTGGATGGTGACCCTGGACCCCTCGGCGTTCTTCCGCGTCCACTGCAGGGCGTCCTCGGACAGCTCCACGCCGTGCACACGGGAGCGCGGCACCTCCTGCGCCATGGCGAGAGCGATCGCGCCCGATCCGGTGCAGAGGTCGACGATCAGCGGTTCGACGACGTCCATCGCGCGGACCGCGTCTATCGCCCAGCCGACGACCGACTCGGTCTCCGGGCGCGGCACGAAGACACCGGGGCCGACCTGGAGTTCCAGGTAGCGGAAGAAAGCGCGGCCGGTGATGTGCTGGAGCGGCTCACGGGCCTCGCGGCGGGCGATCGTCTCCCAGTAGCGGGCGTCGAAATCGGCGTCCGGCACATGGTGCAGCTCGCCCCGCTTGACGCCGTGCACGAACGCGGCCAGTTCCTCGGCGTCGAATCGCGGCGAGGGGACACCGGCGTCGGCCAGCCGCTGGGTGGCCTGGGCCACCTCGGCGAGCAGCAGGTTCATCGCGGTTCTCCGTACGGGTTCACGAGCGGGGCGGGGCGGGTCGTACGCGCCTTATGCGGCGGCGAGCTTGGCGGCCGAGTCGGCGTCGACGCAGGCCTGGATGACGGCGTCGAGGTCACCGTCGAGGACCTGGTCCAAGTTGTACGCCTTGAAGCCGACGCGGTGGTCCGAGATCCGGTTTTCCGGGAAGTTGTACGTCCGGATCTTCTCGGAGCGGTCCACGGTGCGCACCTGGCTGCGGCGTACGTCGGAGGCTTCCTGCTCAGCGGCTTCCTGGGCGGCGGCCAGCAGCCGGGACCGCAGGATGCGCATGGCCTGCTCCTTGTTCTGGAGCTGGCTCTTCTCGTTCTGGCAGGAGGCGACCACACCGGTCGGCAGGTGCGTGATGCGCACGGCGGAGTCCGTGGTGTTGACGGACTGGCCGCCCGGGCCCGAGGAGCGGTAGACGTCGATACGCAGGTCGTTGGCGTGGATCTCCACGTCGACCTCCTCCGCCTCGGGCGTGACGAGCACACCGGCTGCGGAGGTGTGGATACGGCCCTGGGACTCGGTGGAGGGCACCCGCTGCACACGGTGCACACCGCCCTCGTACTTCATCCGTGCCCAGACGCCCTGGCCGGGCTCGGTGGCACCGTTGCCCCCCTTGGTCTTCACTGCGACCTGGACGTCCTTGTAGCCGCCGAGCTCGGACTCGGTGGAGTCGATGATCTCGGTCTTCCAGCCGACACGTTCGGCGTAGCGCAGATACATGCGCAGGAGGTCGCCGGCGAACAGGGCGGACTCGTCGCCGCCCGCGCCCGCCTTGATCTCCAGGAGTACGTCCTTGTCGTCACTGGGGTCGCGCGGGACAAGGAGGAGGCGGAGCTTCTCGGTGATCTCCTCGCGCTGCTTCTCCAGGACCTTGACCTCGGCGGCGAAGTCCGGGTCGTCGGCCGCGAATTCGCGGGCGGTCCCGATGTCGTCGCCGGTCTGCTTCCAGGACCGATAGGTGGAGACGATCGGGGTCAGCTCCGCGTAGCGCTTGTTGAGCTTGCGCGCGTTGGCCTGGTCGGCGTGGACCGACGGGTCGGCGAGCTTCTTCTCGAGATCGGCGTGCTCGCCGATCAGTTCCTCGACCGCCTCGAACATCTTCGGGCTCCTGGTTTCTGCGTCATACGTCTGCGGGCCTGTTGGACGGTGTGCTGCCGGTGCCGCACCGCGGCGGCGCGTCCGGCCGCACAGCCGGAAAAAACGCCGGTCCCGGCGCCCCGATGGAGGGCGTCGGGAACCGGCGCAATGGCTCGCTACTTGCTGGCGGAGCCGGCAGCCTTGCCGAAGCGGGCCTCGAAGCGGGCCACGCGGCCGCCGGTGTCGAGGATCTTCTGCTTGCCCGTGTAGAACGGGTGGCACTCGGAGCAGACGTCGGCGCGGATGGCGCCGCCCTCAAGGGTGCTCCGGGTGGTGAACGACGCACCGCAGGTGCAGCTGACCTGCGTCTCGACGTACTCGGGGTGAATGTCGCGCTTCAAGGTGTCTCCTAGGTTCGGGAGGGCTCCGGGTCGTTCGCGCGGATTGCGCGTCCGTGAACCGGGACCGACGTACCAGTCTGCCAGGACCGGCCGTATCTCCCAAAACGAGGACTCGGCCGGGTGTATTCCCGTACGTGCGGGGAACGTTCCGCGATCGCGGGGTGACGGATGGTGCCGTCGAGGGCGCTCCGCTGAGGGCGCCGTCACCCCAAGACCTTCCCCGCCCCGCCCTTGTCGCCGGCCGACTTCGCCGTGGCGGACGCCGGAATCGGCTTGTCCTGCTTGAGCGCCGCCCAGACCTGCCGGCCGGCCTTCTCCTGGGGCAGTACGCGGTTAGGGTCGTCCTGGTCGTACTCGACGGGCAGGGTGACCATGTCGACGTTCTTCGAGCCGAGGCCCTTGAGCCCGTTGGCGAAACCCGTGAGCTTCTTGACGGAGGCCAGCGCGGAGTCGGTGGTGAGGGCTTCGGTCGCCGCGTCCGCGAGGCCGAACAGCTTCTGCGGGTTCGAGAACACCCCGACGCTCCTCGCCTGGTCCATCAGCGCCTTCACGAACGCCTGCTGGAGCTGGATCCGGCCCAGGTCACTGCCGTCGCCGACGCTCTCCCGCGTGCGGACGAGGCCGAGCGACTGCTCGCCGCTCAGGGTGTGGGTGCCGGCCTTCAGCGCCAGATGGCTGTTGGGGTCGTCGATCGCCTGCGAGGTGGTGATCTTCACGCCGCCCAGCTCGTCGATGAGCTTCTTGAACCCGGTGAAGTCGACCTCGACGTAATGGTCCATGCGGATACCGGACATGGCCTCGACGGTCTTCACCGCACAGGCCGGCCCGCCGACCGCGTACGCCGTGTTGAACATCGCCTCCTGCTCCGCGCCGACCTGCTCACCGGTCGTGTCGCTCGTGCAGGCGGGACGGTCGACGAGGGTGTCCCGCGGGACGGAGACCACGCTCGCGGAGGTGTGGCCCTCGTCGACATGGACGACCATCGCGGTGTCCGCCCGGGCGGAGCCCTCGTCGACGCCGTACTTCGCATTGGCGCCGGAGCGGGAGTCCGATCCCAGCACGAGGATGTCCTGCGAGCCGTTGTCGACGTCATCGGGTCGCTCGGCTCCCAGGGCGGCGTCGATGTCGACGCCCTTCAGGTTCCCGTTGAGCGTGACGTAGGCGTAGCCGACCCCGGATCCCCCGACGACCACCAGGGCGGCGGCGCCCCACAGGGCGGCCCTCTTCACCCGGCGGGCACGGGACGGCGTCCTCCGGCGGCTGCCGGTGCCGCGTATTCGGCCGGCGCTCCTGCTCTGCTCGGTCATACGCTCCCTCTTTCGCTTCTCGCTGTCACCCCCTGCCGTGGTGCACGGGCGTCCGGCGTCACTCGCTGGGACGTCGGAGCATCCAGCAGCCTCGCACAAAGACCCGAGGTCCCCGTCCGGTGACAGGGACCTCGGAAGAAGCGGGCGAGTGGGCCGGCGAACCGGCGCTCACCTGGTGTTTCAGCCGAACTGGTTGTGGCTGCTCCAGCCGCGGCCGATCACTACGCGTGTGGCAAAGATCGCACCGGAGGCATGCCCAAGCTGCCGGCGGCGGTCCCAGCTCGCCGGGGCGGGAAAAGAAAACAGATGCCCCGTCACTACCTCGTGACGGGGCATCTGTTCCATGTCGCGACTCGGCGACGTCAGTCGTTGCCGTTGCCCGGCGTCGTCTTCTGGATCTGGAGCAGGAACTCCGCGTTGGACTGCGTCTTCTTCATGCGGTCAAGCAGCAGCTCGATCGCCTGCTGCTGGTCGAGAGCGTGGAGCACCCTGCGCAGCTTCCAGACCACGGCCAGTTCATCGGTGCCGAGCAGGATCTCTTCCTTGCGGGTGCTGGACGCGTCGACGTCCACCGCAGGGAAGATGCGCTTGTCCGAGAGTTTCCGGTCGAGCTTGAGCTCCATGTTGCCGGTGCCCTTGAACTCCTCGAAGATCACCTCGTCCATGCGCGAGCCGGTCTCGACGAGCGCGGTGGCCAGGATGGTCAGCGAGCCGCCGTCCTCGATGTTGCGTGCGGCACCGAAGAAGCGCTTCGGCGGGTACAGCGCGGTCGAGTCGACACCACCGGACAGGATGCGGCCGGAGGCCGGCGCCGCCAGGTTGTAGGCGCGGCCCAGGCGGGTGATCGAGTCCAGCAGGACGACCACGTCGTGGCCCAGCTCCACGAGGCGCTTCGCGCGCTCGATGGCGAGCTCGGCGACCGTGGTGTGGTCCTCGGCGGGGCGGTCGAAGGTCGAGGAGATGACCTCGCCCTTCACCGACCGCTGCATGTCGGTGACCTCTTCCGGACGCTCGTCGACCAGGACGACCATCAGGTGGCACTCGGGGCTGTTGACCGTGATCGCGTTGGCGATGGCCTGCAGGATCATGGTCTTACCGGTCTTCGGCGGGGCCACGATCAGGCCTCGCTGGCCCTTGCCGATCGGTGCGACCAGGTCGATGATCCGGGTGGTCAGGACGTTGGAGTCGGTCTCCAGACGGAGCCTGTCCTGCGGGTACAGCGGAGTCAGCTTCTGGAACTCGGGACGGCCACGGCCGGTCTCCGGCGCCATGCCGTTGACGGAGTCGAGACGGACCAGCGCGTTGAACTTCTCGCGGCGCTCGCCGTCCTTGGGCTGACGCACCGCACCGGTGACGTGGTCACCCTTGCGCAGGCCGTTCTTGCGGACCTGGGCGAGCGAGACGTACACGTCGTTCGGGCCCGGCAGGTAGCCGGAGGTCCGGATGAACGCGTAGTTGTCGAGGATGTCGAGAATGCCCGCGACGGGGATCAGGACGTCGTCGTCGGCCACCTGGACGTCGGTCGCGAAGTCGTCACGGCCGCGACGGCCACGGCGGTCGCGGTAACGGCCCCTGCGGCCACGCCGGCCGCTCTCGTCGTCGTAACCGTCGTCCTGCTGGCCACCGCCGCCCTGCTGGCCCTGGCCCTGGCCCTGACTCTGGCCCTGGCCGCCGCCCTGCTGGCCCTGACGGCGTCCGCCGCCCTGCTGGCCCTGGTCGTCGCCCTTGCCACGGCGGTCGCGCTGGCGGTCCCGGCGATCACCGCGGTCCTGGCGGTCACCGCGGTCCTGGCGGTCGCCGCGCCGGCCGTCCTGGCGGTCGCCCCGCCGGCCCTCGGCGGTGTCCGCTGCGGACTCCGCCTTCGCGTCGGCCTTCGCCTCGCCACGCTCTTCGGCGCGGTCCTGGCGGCCCTCTGCCTTGGGCTCTGTCTTCGGCTCGGCCTCCGTCCTGGACTCGGCCTTGGGCTCCGCCTTGGGCTCCGCCTTGGTGTCGGGGCTGCCCGCCTGCGCGGTGGCCCGGCGACGGCGGCGCTCGCCCGTGGGCTGGTCGTCGCTCGCCGGCTGCCCGGGGATGTCGATCTGCTGCTGGGCGGCGTCGGCGGCCGGAGCGGCAGCGCTCTCGTCACCGGTGCGCGTCTTCGACGTGGCTCGCCGCTTCGGCTTGCTTCCGGTGTCCGTACCGGCGGATGCGGCGGCCTTGGGGGCGGGCGCGGAGGATCCTCCTGACTGCGCCTCCTTGATGACCTCGATCAGCTGGCTCTTGCGCATCCGCGCAGTTCCCCTGATGCCGAGGCCGGACGCGACCTGCTGCAGCTCGGCCAGGACCATGCCCTCGAGGCCGGTGCCGGAGCGGCGGCGCCGTACGGTGGTGCCAGTGGCAGCACCTTCGGCGGGCGCGGAGCTGTCGACGCTCTTGTCGGCGCTCACGCCCATCAGATCGGTGGTGTCGCTCACGAAGGGTCCTTCCCTGGAGCGGACGTCGGCCTTCTGGCTCGGCGACCGGTTGTGCTGTCCGACTGCGGTCTGTTGATCGTGTCGATCGCGGACCTTGCCGGGGCGGTGGTCCGCCGGGTACGGCGGAGAGATGAATGTGCGGGGTCCGGCGCGAGATCCCCTTGCTCGGCCCACTCCTGGACGAGCAAGAGGGTGTCGTGCCGGTTCCGGAGCGTGCTCGAAAGCTCAGGCAGGCTGCTCAGGCAGTCGGGGAGGCTCCCGGAAGAGTGGTGGTCCCGGAGGGGGACACGAAGCAACGCGCCACGAAGACGTCGATTGCCGACTTGAGGTTAACACTACCGGCTCCAACAAACATTCCCCCTCTCATGCACCGGCAATCACGTGGGACTACGCGGCGAGCGGCAACACGCTCGCACCCGTGGCATCGAGAGCGAGCCGGTTCGCGGCCCAGCCCTCACCCGCCAGCCGGGCGACCTTCTCGGCCGAACCCTCTTCCGTCAGCGCGAGCACGGTGGGCCCCGCACCGGAGATGACGGCAGGGACGCCGTCGGCACGCAGCCGGTGCACCAGCTCCACGCTCTGCGGCATCGCGGCACCCCGGTACTCCTGGTGGATCCGGTCCTCCGTTGCGGCGAGAAGCAGCTCGGGACGCCTGGTCAGGGCCTCGACGAGCAGGGCCGCGCGGCCGGCGTTGGCCGCGGCGTCCACATGGGGGACGGTGCGCGGCAGCAGACCGCGGGCGGTCTCCGTCAGCACCGGCGTCGCCGGGACGAAAACCACCGGCACGACGGAATCCGCGGGGTCCATCCTGATCGCTCTGGCGGCTCCGCCGTCCATCCAGGCGAGGGTGAATCCGCCGAGGAGACAGGCGGCGACGTTGTCGGGGTGCCCCTCGATCTCGGTGGCCAGCTCCAGCAGCGCGGCATCGTCGAGCCGGGCCTCGCCGCCCGTCGTCACGGCGCGGGCGGCGACGATCCCGGCGCAGATGGCGGCGGACGAGGAACCGAGGCCACGGCCGTGCGGAATGCGGTTGGCGCAGACGATCTCCAGACCGCGGGGCTGTCCGCCGAGCAGGTCGAAGGCCGTACGCAGGGAGCGTACGAGCAGGTGGTTCTCGTCGCGGGGCAGCGTCTCGGCGCCCTCACCCGCGATGTCGATGTGCAGCCCGGAATCGGCGACCCTGACGACCACGTCGTCGTAGAGCCCCAGCGAGAGGCCGAGGGCGTCGAAACCCGGGCCCAGATTGGCGCTGGTTGCGGGGACGCGCACCCGGACGGCGGCGGCTCGGAACGCGGGACCGGCCATCGGTTGGACGACTCTTCCTGTACGGCGGCGGGGATGTTGTGCAGGGTACTTCGACGTATGCGTGGTGTCGTTGCGCGGAGGGACTGAGGGCCCGGCAGTCACGACGGCTGCTGCACCGCGGCGGATGCGGCGGGGCGGGTCGAGTACAGCTTATCGAAGGAAGGTTCTGTGGCGACATAGGGCGCACGGGAGGCGCACGATGCGTGTCGCACACCTCCCATGCGCTCTCCGCCCGGGAGGGCGGTTGAGCTGCGGCAAGGGGCCGGCTACGCCAGGCCCAGCTTCTCGGCCGCGGCCACCGCGTCGACCGGGACGGTGACCGGCTGCGGTGCGCCGGCGACGGCCCAGTCGGGGTCCTTGAGCCCGTTGCCGGTGACGGTGCAGACGATTCTCTGGCCGGGGTCGACCTTGCCCTCTTCGGCGGCCTTGAGCAGACCGGCCACGGAGGCGGCCGAGGCGGGCTCGACGAAGACACCCTCCTGGGAGGCCAGCAGGCGGTAGGCCGACAGGATCTGACGGTCCGTCACATCGTCTATGAAGCCGCCCGATTCGTCCCGGGCGTCCAGCGCGAACTGCCAGGACGCCGGGTTGCCGATGCGGATCGCGGTGGCGATGGTCGCCGGGTCCTTGACGATCTCGCCGCGCACGATCGGCGCGGAACCGGAGGCCTGGAAGCCCCACATGCGCGGGGTGTGCGACGAGACGCCGTCCCCCGCGTACTCCTTGTAGCCCTTCCAGTAGGCCGTGATGTTGCCCGCGTTGCCCACCGGAAGGACGTGGATGTCGGGGGCGTCGCCGAGCGCGTCGACGATCTCGAACGCTGCGGTCTTCTGGCCCTCGATGCGCACCGGATTGACCGAATTGACCAGCGCTACCGGGTAGTTGTCCGAGAGGCTGCGGGCCAGGGTCAGGCAGTCGTCGAAGTTCCCGTCGACCTGGAGGATCTTCGCGCCGTGGACGAGCGCCTGCCCCATCTTGCCCAGCGCGATCTTGCCCTGCGGCACGAGGACGGCGCAGACCATGCCCGCGCGCACGGCGTACGCCGCGGCGGAGGCGGAGGTGTTGCCGGTGGAGGCGCAGATGACGGCCTGCGCGCCCTCCTCCTTGGCCCGCGTGATCGCCATGGTCATGCCGCGGTCCTTGAACGACCCGGTGGGGTTGGCGCCCTCGACCTTGAGGTGCACCTCGCAGCCCGTGCGCTCGGAGAGGACCTGCGCCGGAACGAGCGGCGTGCCGCCTTCACGGAGCGTGACGACCGGGGTGGAGCTCGTGACCGGAAGACGGTCCCGGTACTCCTCGATGATGCCGCGCCACTGGTGGGTGCCCTTGCTGGTCATGGGTCCTTACTCCCCTTCAACACGCATGATGCTGGCGACACCGCGCACGGTGTCCAGCTTGCGCAGCGCTTCGACGGTCCCGGAGAGGGCGGCGTCGGGCGCGCGGTGGGTGACGACGACGAGGGATGCCTCGCCGTCTCCGCCCATCCGTCGCCCGCCGCCACCCTGCTCGATGGCAACTCCGTCGCCGCTGCCCGATGGTCGGCTCTGCTGTCGGACCGTATCGATGGATACGCCCTGTTCGGCGAAGACCGTCGCGACCTGGGCTAGCACGCCAGGCTTGTCGGCCACGTCGAGACTGATGTGGTACCGCGTGACGACATCACCCATGGGGCTGACCGGCAGACGCGTGTACGCGGACTCACCGGGACCCGTGCTCTCGCCGATGATGTTGCGGCACACGGCGACCAGGTCGCCCAGAACCGCGGACGCGGTCGGGGCACCGCCGGCGCCGGGACCGTAGAACATCAGCTGACCGGCCGCGTCGGCCTCGACGAAGACCGCGTTGTACGCCTCACGGACGGAGGCCAGCGGGTGGCTGAGCGGGATCATCGCGGGATGCACCCGGGCGGTGACGGACCTGCCGTCGGCAGCGCGTTCGCAGATGGCGAGGAGCTTGACGGTGCAGCCCATGCGCCGGGCGGAGGCGATGTCGGCGGCGGTGACCTCGGTGATGCCCTCGCGGTGCACCTCGCCGATCTTCACCCGGGTGTGGAAGGCGATACCGGCGAGAATGGCGGCCTTCGCCGCGGCGTCGAAGCCCTCGACGTCGGCGGTCGGGTCGGCCTCGGCGTACCCGAGAGCGGTGGCCTCGTCGAGCGCCTCGGAGTACCCGGCGCCACTCGTGTCCATCTTGTCGAGGATGAAGTTGGTCGTGCCGTTGACGATGCCGAGCACCCGGTTGACCTTGTCCCCGGCGAGGGACTCGCGCAGCGGCCGTACGAGCGGGATGGCGCCGGCCACGGCCGCCTCGTAGTAGAGGTCCCTGCCGTGCTTCTCGGCGGCGGCGTGGAGCGCGGAGCCGTCCTCGGCGAGCAGCGCCTTGTTGGCCGAGACGACGCCCGCGCCGTGCTCGAAAGCGGTCGTGATGAGCGTACGGGCGGGCTCGATGCCGCCGATGACCTCGACGACGACGTCGATGTCGCCCCGTTTGACCAGGGCGGTCGCATCGGTGGTGATCAGCGCGGGGTCGATGCCCTCCCGCACCTTGGAGGGCCGGCGGACGGCCACACCGGCGAGCTCGACCGGCGCACCGATGCGCGCGGCGAGGTCGTCGGCGTGCGTCGTCATGATGCGCGCCACCTCTGAGCCGACCACTCCACAGCCCAGCAGCGCCACCTTCAGCGGACGCGTACGCATCATCCGACCTCGTTTCTCATACTTCTGATGTGTGGACCAGTCTCACTCACCGGACGGGGGTTTCTGCCACCCGTCCGGATTTTGAGATGTGAATTTCATCAGCCGACATCGAGACGCAGGAGATCTTCCTCTGTCTCGCGTCGGACGATGACCCGCGCCTGTCCGTCGCGCACGGCGACGACGGGCGGGCGCAGGGCGTGGTTGTAGTTGCTCGCCATCGAGCGGCAGTACGCGCCCGTGGCGGGCACCGCGATCAGGTCGCCGGGGGCCAGGTCGGACGGCAGGAACGCGTCCTTGACCACGATGTCACCGCTCTCGCAGTGCTTGCCGACGACGCGTACGAGCATGGGTTCGGCCTCGGAGCTGCGCGAGACGAGCGAGACGCTGTACTCGGCGTCGTACAGCGCGGTGCGGATGTTGTCCGACATGCCGCCGTCGACGCTCACGTACGTGCGCAGGCCTTCGAGGGGCTTGATGGTGCCGACCTCGTACAGCGTGAAGGCGGTGGGGCCGACGATCGCGCGGCCCGGCTCCACGGAGATGCGCGGGGTCCGCAGACCGGCCGACTCGCACTCCCGGGTCACGATCTCGGAGAGCGCCTTGGCGATCTCGTGCGGCTCGCGGGGGTCGTCGTCGGAGGTGTACGCGATGCCGAGACCGCCGCCGAGGTCGATCTCGGGGAGCTCGACACCGTGCTCGTCGCGGATCTCGGCGAGCAGCTGCACGACACGCCGCGCGGAGACCTCGAAGCCGGCCATGTCGAAGATCTGCGAGCCGATGTGCGAGTGGATGCCGATGAGTTCCAGGCCGTCCAGGGTGAGCGCCCTGCGGACCGCCTCGGCCGCCTGTCCGTCCGCCAGCGCGATGCCGAACTTCTGGTCCTCGTGCGCGGTGGCGATGAACTCGTGGGTGTGGGCCTCGACGCCGACCGTGACGCGGATCTGCACACGCTGGCGCGTGCCGAGCCGCTGCGCGATGTGCGAGACCCGGACGATCTCCTGGAAGGAGTCGAGCACGATCCGCCCGACGCCGGCCTCGACGGCCCGCTCGATCTCGGCGGCGGTCTTGTTGTTGCCGTGGAAGGCGATGCGCTCGGCCGGCATCCCCGCGTCCAGCGCCGTGGCCAGCTCGCCGCCGGAGCACACGTCCAAATTCAGCCCCTCCTCCTTGAGCCAGCGCACCACGGCGCGTGACAGGAAGGCCTTCCCGGCGTAGAAGACGTCGGCGTCCGCCCCGAAGGCGTCCGACCAGGCACGGCAGCGCGCACGGAAGTCGGACTCGTCCAGGAAGTACGCCGGCGTGCCGAACTCCTCGGCCAGCCGGGCGACTTCGATCCCGCCGACGGTGAGCGCACCGTCGGCGTCACGGGTGACGGTACGGGACCAGACCTTCGCGTCCAGCTCGTTGAGGTCGGTGGCCGGGGCGGTGTAGTGGCCCTCGGGAAGGACGTCGGCGTGACGGGGTCCGGCGGGGTGTGCGGATCGGCTCATCGTTCTGTTCTGCTCTCTCGGTTCTCAGAGGTGGTCGGGCGCGCTGATGCCGAGCAGGGACAGGCCGCCTGCGAGCACCGTCCCGGCGGCTTCGGCGAGGGCCAGCCTGGAGCGGTGGGCGGCCGAGGGTTTCTCGTCGCCGGCGGGGAGCGGCGGGCAGGCGTCGTGGAGGTCGAAGAAGGCGCGCGCCACCGTTTCGAGGTGCCGGGCGAGCCGGTCGGGTGCCTGGTGACGGGCGGCCGCGGCGAGGACGCCGGGGTGGTCGGCGAGCGCGGCGTGCAGCGCGGGCGCGTGGACGTCCGTCTCGTACGCGCCGGTGATGCCGAGCCGCGCCCCCTCGCGGGTCAGCGCGCGGGCGCGTGCGTGGGCGTAGCGGACCAGGAAGAGCGGGTTGGCCTCCGTCTGGACGAGGAGATCATCACCGAGAGCCGCCCGGTCGTGCCCGGCGGGCCGCAGTAGACCCCACCGGGTGGCGTCGGGGCCCAGCCGCTCCAGCAGTTCGCCCGCCGTGGCTCCTGCGGGGACGGGGCGGGTCTCCGTGAGCGGGACGGGGGGCCGCCCGTGCGCGTCGACGCTGACACCGAGACGCACCCAGTCGGGGTCGGACGCCTCCTCGCAGGTGACACGCCCCAGGGCGCCCTGGGACCGCTTCAGCCGCTGCACCGAGTCGGCCGTCACCGCGGCCCGGACCTCGCGACGGTGGTGGAGCTGGTAGAGCCGGCCGGTGTACTCGGGTACCCGCCCGTACCGCAGCCCTTGCTCCAGCACCTCGCGTACGAGCGCGGCGCGAGCGGCGTCCGCCGAGGCGTCGAGGTGAAAGTTCAGGAATCCGGGCCCGGTGATCTCGACCCGCCCGATCCCGGGCGCGCCGACGACCCGATCGCGCAGCAGCGCGGCGACTTCCGGCGCCGGGAGCGCGGCGGGGCCGGCCAGCTGAAGGGCGACGGCGCAGGCGTAGTCGCCGCTGCCGCCGGGCCGTGTCCGCTCGACCCGCACGCGCACGGGCACCGGTGCGCGCAGGGCGTCCTCGTCGACCGCGCGGCGCACAGCGTGCAGCACGGTCATGGAGAGATCTGCGGGGGTCACGGGACAAGCGTATGGGAGGAAGGGGGGCACTTCGCCAACCGGTTTCGCCATACGGGCAGCAATCCTGTGTCGGCGCGGCCGAGGGGCCCGTCGGAGGTCCGGTCAGCCATGCCGTCAGCCGGCCGTGCTCCCGGCCGTCCCCGCACCGCGCCTGCCGTCGAAGGGCGCGGGTTCCTCGCGGTGTGCGAGCCGGCGCACCATGCGCACCAGCTCGCTCGGCTCGAAGGGTTTCGCGAGGAACGCGTCGACTCCGGCGGTGGCCGCCCCGGAGTCCACCTCGTGGGGTGGACACGCACTGATGACGGCGACCGGGAGATGCCCGGTCCTCGGATCGGCGCGCAGCCGGGCCGCGGTCTGCATTCCGTCGAGCCTGGGCATCATCACATCGAGAGTGATCACATCCGGGCAGACCTCGTGCACCAGGTCGAGGCACTCGACGCCATCGGCCGCGGTCACGACCTCGAAGCCCTCCAGCTCGAGATTGACCCTGATCAGCTGCCGGATGGCCTTGTTGTCGTCGACAACAAGCACGCGGCCGTACGCCCCTGACACCCTTCGAGGGTAGGTCGAGCGGAGTAGCTGCGTCCGGGTTTTGCCCACTTCCGCCCCCGGAGGGGTGGCCTGTGCCCGCCTCGCGAGGGTGCCTCCGACCGGACATACCCGTTCCCGGACACCCCGTCGGAGCTGGTAGGGTTTCACTCGTCGCCGCCAAGCGCAGCGACATCGCCCCCGTAGCTCAGGGGATAGAGCATCGGCCTCCGGAGCCGGGTGCGCAGGTTCGAATCCTGCCGGGGGCACTTTCCGGAAGACCTTCTGATCGGCGGAGACGCCGAGCAGGGGGTCTTTTTCATGCCCGCCGAGGACCGCACGGCCCCAGCGCCCCCGCCGCCGACGGGCAGCCCGTGCGTTGCCGTCGCATACCGTGCGATTCACCAGCGAGCTCGTCCGAACGAAGGCTTCGCCATCCGTTTGTCTCCCGGAACACTGGGTAGCCGCAGCCCGAATCACCCTGTCCGGGCGCGGACGCCCTTCGGGCAGCCGGCGCGGATGGCACGGCAGCATGCCAGGACCCGGCTGCCAGGACACATGACCGCCCGGCTGAGGTGCTGCTACGGCCACGCGCCGCGCGCATCCGCATGTCCCACACCGCCAAGGGGCTGGGCGGCGCCATGTCTCTTCGCCGGGTCTCAGGTCAACGCGAAAGGTACACGTGACCAGGCTGACAACAGAGCCCCCAGGCAGGTACAGAGCCTTCGGTGAGGGAGCAGGGCGACCCGTACGCGGGCCCGGCCCTGCCGTAGCTGACGGACACCGGTGCGATGAAGGCGGAAAGCCGTGATCAGGCTCGAAATAGGTGCCGGCGTCAACAGTGCCGTCGAGTTCCTGGAAGCTCGTCTGCCCTGGCTCTTCGACTCCCTGCACTCCGTCGGCCAAGGCCTGTACAACGGTGTGTACTTCGTCATGTCGGGCCCCGACGCGCTGGTGATGGGGGCGATCCTCGCGCTGATCGCCTGGTGGCTGCGGGGCGTGGTGGCGGCCGCCGTCGCTTCCGCGGGCTTCTTCCTCGTCAACTCGATCGAGTTGTGGGAGAAGGCGATGCAGACGCTGTCGCTTCTCGTCGTGGCGGCCACGGTCACCATGGTGATCGCTGTCCCCCTCGGCATCTGGGCGGCCCGCAACAAGTCGGTGAGTTCGGTCCTTCGGCCGGTTCTCGACTTCATGCAGACGATGCCGGCCTTTGTCTACCTTGTCCCCGGTATCACCTTCTTCGGAGTGGGCGTGGTGCCCGGCATCGTCGCCACCATCATCTTCGCGATGCCGCCGGGGATCCGGATGACCGAGCTCGGTATCCGGCAGGTGGACGAGGAGCTGGTGGAGGCCGCGGAAGCGTTCGGAGCACTTCCACGTGCCATTCTGCTGCGCGTACAGCTGCCGCTGGCCCTGCCGACCATCATGGCCGGCGTCAACCAGATCATCATGCTCTCCCTGTCCATGGTGGTCATCGCGGGCATGGTCGGCGCCGACGGTCTGGGTACCGTCGTCTTCCAGGCCATCAGCTCGGTGGACATCGGCCTCGGCTTCGAGGCGGGTCTCGCAGTGGTCATCCTCGCCATGTATCTCGACCGCATGACCGGCGCGCTGAACCAGCGCATCTCGCCTCTCGGTCGCCGTGCGCTGGCCAAGGCGGCCTCTCTCCGGGCGGGAAAGGCCCTGCTGTGGAGGCCCAGCACAGCGTTCGCGGGTATAGGTGTGCTGGTCCTCGCGCTGCTCGCCGGCGGTCTGCAGTTCGTCTCCGGCCCGGACGACGACGGCCAGGACGTGGACAGGAAGGACCTGGGGACGGAGGCCGGTGCGGCTCCCAGGATCGGCTACTTCCCGTGGGACGAGGACGTGGCTGTCACCTACCTGTGGAAGAACGTCCTGGAGCGGCGCGGATACAAGCCCAGCATCCACCAGTACGACATCGGGTCGATGTTCACCGCGATGGCCGGCGGCCAGGTCGATGTGGAATTCGACGCCTGGCTCCCCAACGCTCAGAAGCAGTACTGGGACAAGTACAAGGACGACCTGGTCGACATCGGCCCGTGGTACGACGAGACCACGCTGGAAGTGACGGTGCCCAGCTATGTCAAGGGCATCGACTCGATGGCGGACCTCAAGGGCAGGTCGAAGGAGTTCGGCGGCAGGATCATCGGCATCGAGCCCGGGACCGGCCAGATGAACCTGCTCAAGAACGAGGTGCTGCCCGGCTACGGGCTCGACAAGGAGTACAAGGTCACCGACGGCAGCTCCCCCAGCATGATCCTGGAGCTGCAGCGTTCGCTGCGGAAGCGCGAACCGGTGGCGGTCGTCCTGTGGTCGCCACACTGGGCATACAGCAAGTACGAGTTGACCAAGCTCAAGGACCCGAAGAAGTTGTGGGGCGAGGTGAACGAGATCCGCTCGCTCGGCCACAAGTCCTTCCCGAAGGAGTTCCCCGAGTTCCACGGCTGGCTCAAGGACTGGCACATGTCGGAGGAGCAGCTCGGGGACCTGGAGGCGACCATCCAGGACGAGGGCACCGGCCGTGAGGAAGCGGCCGTGGAGAAGTGGATCGCCCAGAACCCGGGCGTGGTCGACAAGATGGCGCCGCTCTCCCCCTGACCCGGGACGTACGGTGACGACCCGGCGGGCGCGGTGCCGCGCCCGCCGTTCGGCAGTCGCCGGTCGCTCAGAAGGGGCGGTCCCCCGCGATGGCGACCCGCTCGGCGACCCGCGGGTGCGGGGCATAGTCGTTCACGGCGTAGTGCTGGGTCGCCCGGTTGTCCCAGAAGGCTATGTCGCCCGGCTGCCAGCGGAAACGCACCTGGTACTCGGGTACGTGCGCCTGCTGGAAGAGGAAGCGCAGGAGGCGGTCGCTCTCCGCCCGGTCGATGCCGACGATCCGGGTCGTGAACGAGGTGTTCACGAACAGCATCCGACGCCCCGACTCCGGGTGCGTGCGCACGACCGGATGCTCGACCGGCGGGAACGCCTGCTGGTGGGGAGCGAGTTGCTCGGGCCCGAGGAAGCGGGCGAAGCCGGGGATGAAGTCGTGTACGGCGCTCGCCCCGTCGATGCGGTCCTTCACGTCCTGCGGCAGGTTGTCGTACGCGGCGGCCATGTCCGCCCACATGGTGTCTCCCCCCAGCGGCGGCACCTCGCGCAGTTGCAGGACGGCGCCGAGAGCCGGACGCTCACGGAAGGTGACGTCCGTGTGCCAGACGTTCTCGAACGTCTTCGTTGCCCCGGCCGTCTTGTCGAAGCGCACGACGTCTTCGCTGTCTCCCCTGGCCAGCAGCGGGTTGACTTCCAGCTCGCCCCAGTGGCGTGCGAAATCGCGCTGGGCGGCCGAGGTGAGGTTCTGCCCCCGGAAGAAGAGCACCTTCCACTCCAGCAGGGCACGGTTCAGCTCTTCGCGCAGGGCCGGCTCCAACGGCCGGGAGAGGTCCGGGCCGTGGATCTCCGCGCCGATCGTGCGGGCCTGAGGGACGACGTCGAAGAGTGTGTACGGGCGCACCGTCGCACTGGCCGGCAGCCGTTTTAGGACGCGGTGCCCTTCGTACAGACCGTCCTGCGGTATGCGTGCCTCACGCAGGACGGGCGGGGTGGTGGAGGGCCGGTCGGCGGCCGTGACGGCGCCGGGCGCGTCGGTCGCATTCGGGGAAGCAATGGTGGTCATACGGTTCCTCCTTGAAGGAGAGCGAGCCGTCGTGGGCCCCGGTGGGCGGGCCCCGGGTACCCGAAGGGACAGGCGGGACCCGCGACAGCGGCCGAGGCCTCCGGCGGTGCGATGAGGTGGGCCGTTCACGCCCGCGCCGAGTGCCTGCCGGGCAGGTGCGGGGACGCGGTGGGACCGTGAGAGGCCGGGGAGAGACAACACGGGCGTTCCGGGATCTCGGCTTCATCCTGGGGAGCAGCCGAGTGGTTGACGCCCGGTCAGCGCGAGTGTCCGCCGATGCGCGCGGGCGGCGAGCCGATACGGCCGCGGCGGCGCAGACAGGTGGTGGACCGTGGAGCACACTCGCCGCAAGGCCCCGTCATCCGCAGGGCGACAGTGGTCAGCGAGTAGGGGGTCATGTCCCGCATTGTGTGCCGCCCCCGCCGACGCGGTCAAGCCCGCCCTCGGGTCCTGCACGCAGTGGTCGTTGGCGAAGGCCGGCATCGAAGTCGCGGGCCTGCGGCCCCTCCAGGAGGAAGCGATCGTGCTCCTGTTCGGCCGGGATCCACACGCAACTGCCTGTTCCTGGCTCTCGACGAGGCAGGCCTGCTGTCAGCGGCAGCGCTTCTGCTGCTGTGGACGCGCGGCTGGGTCGAACCTGTTGTTCCTCCGCCGGAACCCCGTCATATCGTCGCCCAGCAGGTTCTTGCGCTCTGTCTGCAGGAACACCGGGTCGGGGACCGACTGTGGCAGGACTGGTGGGGCGGACTGGGACCGTTCGGTCCGGCTTCCGAGCCCCTCGTACGTCATCTTTGGGGGCCGGGTTCCTGAACCGCGACGCAGGCCTGATGTTCATCGGTCCTGAGGCGGAACAGCGTTTCGGGTACCGGCACTTCATGGACCTGACCGCTGTCTTCACCGCCGCCCCGGAGTTCACCGTCCTGGCCGGCCGTACAGAGATCGGAGCTACTGACCCCGCCTTGCTCACCGAGCGGGTCATGGGCCCGCGGCGCCTCCTGCTGGCCGGGCGTAGTTGGCAGGTGACCTACATCGACTGGTCGCGCCGCCGCTGCTTCGTGGAGCCGGTCGACGGTGGCGGAAGGGCACGTTGGGGCGGCGTGGGCCTCTCCCGCACAGCCTCCTATGCGCTGACCCGTGCAGCACGAGAGGTCATGCTCGGCTCGACGCCTCGTGCGGCACTCACGCGTCGTGCGGCCGGCGCACTCGATCAGTTGCGTGACAAGGGCCGTGAACTGGTGGCCCCTGACGGCACAGTGCTCCTCCGCGGCAACCGTGACACGAACGTGCGCTGGTGGACCTGGGCCGGGTACAAGGCCAACGCGGCGCTGGCAGCCACTCTCTCTTCGGTGGCTGACCCCTTGCAGCGACCCACCGACATGTACGTGCGGCTTCGCGAAGACCTCACTCTGCGGGAATGGAAGCAGGCAAAAACTGGCGCGGGGGAGCGCCTGTGTCTTCCCTCTGTTGACCCGCGAGCCCTGAACGGGCTGAAGTTCAGTGCGGCTCTTCCGCCCCGGCTGGCCGAGGCCACGCTCTCAGCCCGGATGGCAGATCTGGAAGGAGCGACCGCGGCGCTTGGTGAACGCGTGCGGTTCACCAGCCAGGTCGTCTGAACAAAACTTCGGATTCCGATACAGCAGACTGCAGAGGTCTGGGTCATCCGCTGAAGCACCGGTGCCCGGCCGACGGAGAACCGCGCTCGCCGGACGTGGCGGAGCCCGGGAGTCGTATCCAGCTCCCGGGCCCCTGGGGTTGCCACCCAATTGCGCTTGCCAGCGCCGTTTAAGAGTGCGGATCAGTCGTCATACCGTCGCGTTCTGCCTTTGAACTACCGCGCCGCGTAGAGGCGCAGGCCGGATTCGAACCAGCATTCAACGGTGTTCGTCCGTACTCGGTCGATCTGGCAATCGGCGGCGATACTGAAGCTGGAGCGAGAGTCTGAGATTGATCGCGGCTGCCTCTGCCATGTTGGGCCACCCCGGCAGGTGGTGCCGGGGGGAGGACTCGAACCTCCACCGTTACCGCGTCTTCAGGCTGAACGTTCAGTTTCAGCTTGCGCTCGTCACACGGGGCGGACCTCAATTCCGCCTCGTGCAGGGTGCGCAGCCCCCACGACATTGGCGCGGGGGCGTTCTTGGGGGTGCCGCCTCGTGTCCGAGGCTAGCCGAACAGGTAGCCGAACACCGCGTCTCCGACCCGCTGGTCGGTGACCTCGGCGCCGTTGGCCTCCTCACGGGCGAACTTCACCGCGTGCTGCAGCTTCTCGACCCGCTCCAGCAGCTCGTTCACCCGGCGCGCCGGCAGCGCTCCGGAGAACTTCACGGTCGTCCAGTACCCGATCGGCACGTCCTCGTAGTACACGTCGACCTGCGCCGGGTGCTTGTCGGTCGCCTCGGCCTTGACGTGGTTGCGCGGGACCTTCTTCGTCCGGATCGTGCGGACCGGGTCCGTCTTCCACCAGTCCGTCGAGGGGTCGAGCGACCAGGACTCCGAAGCGTCCAGGACGGGAAGCTTCTTCACGAAGGTGTGGAGGTCGGTGAGCTGCTTCTCCAGGAAGAGCAGGTAGCTGACCGGGACTTCACTCACGATCGTACGGCCGTCGACGGTGACGTCCGCGCGGGCCGAGCAGTTGGCCCAGTCCTTCGTCGCGGTCACGTCGAACAGCCGGGTCAGCGACGCGGACATCTCACGCAGCGCCTCCTCGGCCTTGATCTGCACACGCGTGGACTCGGGCGGAAGCTGTTCGCCCTCTTCGTCCTTCGGCTGGTACGTACGCGAGATGCCTGCCAGCAGCGCCGGCTTCTGCACCTTGTGATGGGCCGCGGTGATGTCCTGGAGCGACTTGCTCTTGACACCCTTCTCCACGGCGATGATCTGGTTGAGCTTCGTCACTTCGCCCCCTTCGAGTGACAGGAACGTATCGCACACGTCCTCGATCGCCCGCACGGTTTTTCACCGGGGTTCGGTCCGGGGCGCCGGGTACGTCACGCGGCCAGGCACGTCGACCCGTGGCTCCGCGCCCCAGGCGCCCAGTTCGTGCACACGCGGCTCGCCGGCGCCCATGATGTGCCGGACCGTCCAGCCGCGGGCGGTGAGCGTGTTCGCGATCAGCAGGCGATGGCAGCGCCACGGCATCGGCTCGCCGCACATGACGGCGACACGGCCACACTCCGCGAGGGAGGTCAGACGAGTGATGCCGCGCTCGTACGCCGGGAGCAGCGTGTAGTCGGCGTAGTTCTTGAAGCTCGGGTTGTGCCAGCCCGCATTGGCGGCGGGGTCCACGTCCTGCTTGCGCCGCCGGCCGCCGAGCTCGTCCAGGTACACGTAGTCGAGTCCGGCCCGCTCCAGCCACGCGCGCAGCGTCTCTTCGGAGAACTGCGGGCTTCGGCGTGAGCCGGGGTGCGCCCGGACATCGGCCAGTACGTCGATGCGCTGGGCGTCCAGCAAACCGGTGAACGTCTCTTCCGGGCAGGTCCAGTGCCCGATCGTCCAGATCTCGCGCATCGCGCCGCTCCCGTCGGAGGAACCTGCGGACGGCCCGCACCCACTGGACATGATGCATCGGCCGCCCCCGAAGGCCCGGCCGACATGCGAGGTACGCCCCGCACACGGCACCGGAGCTGTCCGCGACGGTCAGCTCACGTCCTCGGCCCGACGGCGCACGCTGCGGGCCAGCCGGAGCCCGAGGTCGTCGATCGCGAAGGTGGGGTGGCTCCGGCGGCGTACGGTGGCGCCGCAGCCGCGCTCCGACTCGGCCCAGCCGCCGCCGCGGAAGGTGCGATAGGCGCCGTACACCTCCTCGTCGTAGAGGTCCCAGCACCACTCCCAGACGTTGCCCAGCATGTCGTACAGGCCCCACGCGTTGGGGGCCTTGGCGCCGGGCTCGTGGGCCCGGCCGTCGGAGTTGCCGTCGTACCAGGCGATGTCGTCGATCTCGCCGTAGCGGTAGCCGGTGGTTCCCGCCTTGCAGGCGTACTGCCACTCCGCCTCCGTGGGCAGGCGGTAGCCGTCCGAGGCCGGGTCGCGGGTCACCTCGCCGCTCCGTGCGTCGTGGGAGTAGACCGGATCCAGTCCGGCGCGGACCGAGAAGCGGTTGCACAGGTCGATGGCGTCGAGCCAGCTGATGTTGGTCAGGGGCAGAGCGCCGGGCGCGGAAGGGTCGGGGTCCGTCCCTGTGACGGCGCGGTGCTGTCCGGTGGTGACGGGGTGGCGGGCGAGCAGGAAGGGTTCGATCTCCTCCTGCCAGCGGGCTCCGCGGCGGTCGTCGCGGAGGTGCACGGTCCCGGCCGGTATCCGGATCATGCAGGAGACCGTCTGGTCGTCGGTGAGCGTGTGCACGCGGTGGGCCTTCCTGTCCGGAGAGGGGCGAAGTTCCCCCGTGCACACGCTACTTCGCTCTTCAGCCGAGGCGGCGAACCGGCTCGCCGTCGAGGTAGGCGCGGATGTCCTCGACCGCGTCCCCGTAGTACGCCGCGTAGTTGGCCTGCGACACATACCCCAGGTGCGGCGTGGCAAGGAGGCGCGGCGCGCTGCGCATCGGGTGGTCCGCCGGGAGGGGCTCGACGTCGAACACATCGACGCCTGCTCCCGCGATGGCCCCTCTGCGCAGCACGTCGAGCAGCGCGTCCTGGTCGACGATCGCCGCCCGGGAGGTGTTGACGAGATAGCTGCCAGGCCGCATCAGCCCGAGCTCCTTCGCGCCCAGCAGTCCACGCGTGCGCTCGCTCAGCACCAGGTGTACGGAGACGAAGTCGCTGGTCTCCAGCAGCTCTTCCTTGGACGCGGCGAATCCCACCCCGGCCTCCTCGGCCCGCTCCGGGGTCAGGTTCCGGCTCCAGGCGACCACGTCCATGCCGAAGGCGCGACCGACATCGGCGACCCTGCTGCCGATCTTTCCCAGCCCGAGGATTCCGAGCCTGCGCCCGTGCAGGTCGGCTCCGACGGTGGACTGCCAGGGGCCGCCGGTCCGCAGTGCGTTCACCTCTGTCACGAGCCCGCGCGCCAGTCCGAGCAGGAGCGCCCAGGTGAGCTCGACCGGCGGGGTGGCCGTGCTGGCCGTGCCGCAGACGGTGACCCCGTGCCGCTCGGCGGCGGCGTAGTCGATCGACGTGTTGCGCATGCCGGAGGCCACGAGCAGCCGGAGCCGGGGCAGCCGCCCGATCAGCGTGGCGGGGAACGGCACACGCTCCCGGAGGGTGACGACGATGTCGAACCCGGCCAGGCGCTCGGCCAGTTCGTCCTCGGTGGCGCAGTGGTCGGCGAAAGTGACCACGTCGATGTCATCGGCGACGGGCGACCAGTCGGCGGCGTCGACCGCCGCGGACTGGTAGTCGTCGAGCACGGCACAGCGGAGTTTCATGGCGTCTTCCCCTTCGGCGGCACGGCAACGGCACGGCGATGGCGCGGCGCCGGCGGTGGCGATGGCGGTGGCGGTGGCGGTGGCACCGGGGAATCTACCGGCCGTGTCCCGGGCTCACGCGTCCAGCCACGCCTCCCCGTTGCGCGCGACGTCGTAGACCCGCTCCACCTGGGTGGCGGTGAGGACGCCGGTCAGCGGGGCGAGGGTGGCCACCTGACGCTCGCGGCAGACGCGGACACCGGCCGGGGTGGCGACCACCTCCAGCGCGGTGACGCCGGTGAACACGAGCACGGTCTGTACGGGCACCTCGAAGGTGCAGTACGCCTCCAGTGCCGCCCGGGCCCGCCGGGCAGCGGGACGGCCGTCGAGCTCGTACGGCTGCGGGGTGCCGTCGTCGATCCGCAGAGTGCCGTCCCCGATCCGTACCGATGCCCCGGGTCGGTGCTCGGTGCTCACCGCGAACACACCGCCGGGCCCGATGAGCAGATGCCCGATCTCGGAGCCGTCCGGCAGCGGCACGGAGTGCAGGACGCGCCAGCCGTGCCGGGTCAGCCGCTTGAGTTCGGCCCCCACCCGCCGCTCCCCCGCGAGGGCGCCGCGGCGCGGGTCCGCGTCCTTGTGCCGCCGCAGCGCCCCGGTGGCCGCCCGCACGAGCGCCCCGGTTCCGGACTCGCCGAGCTGCTCCCGGAGCCCGGCCCCCGGCCTCCGGGACGAGAGATCGCTCGCGGGTGTCAGGGCGGGGAGGACAGCCGGCCGTCGTCGCCGCTGCCCCGTATCCGGGCCGGACGACGGTTCCGGCCCGGACGACGGATCCGTCACAGGCACCGCCTCCCGCACCCTCTCCGGTGCTGGCGCCAAATCCTGCACCGGTGCCGGCTCGCGCACAGGTGCTGCCACCCGCACCGGTGCTGTCTCCTGTGCGGCGCCCCGCTTCCGTATCCCCCTCACGGGCGGGATCCGCGGGGCCGGGGGCGGGGTCCGCGGGGCCGGTGGCCCGATCGGGGCGCCCTCGCCGACGAGCGCCGGCAGGTCCGGGACCTGGCGCGCGAGCGCGTCGGTCACGGCGTCGCGGTAGCGCGGGTGCAGGACCGTGATCGTGCCGCTGCCCCGGTCAGCCCATCCGATCGCGGTGCCGTCCGGCAGGTTCACATAGAGCCGGTCGTGCCCGAAGAGCTGCCATGACGTGACCTTGAGATCGTGCATCGTGCCCCCTCTGTTCACCCCGCCGGCCATCCATACTTCCCCCAGCCTGTACCGCGGCCCGTCCTCGGCACAGGGCGCAGAGCGGGCGCGCGGAGTCGGGGACACGGCGTTCCGGAGCGGTCCGGCGCCCTGTGTGCCCCGGGCTGCTCCGACGTCCCGGTCAGGCCAGGGGGAGACCCGGCGCCGGATAGGCGTCCATCATGGTCCGCACTTCGTCCCCGACCTCGGAAACGGTTGTTTCATCACCTGTACGAGCGGCATCGGACGGCTGCACGGTCACGGGGTTCCTTCCGGGTCGGTCGCACGGGGCGACATGGACCCGCACAGCCCAGGCGGACGGCCTCCGGCGGCGACGTCCCGAAGCATGCCCGGGGGTGCCCGGGGTGTGCCGCTCCCTCGTGGTCGTTTCCACGGAGATCCCGCCGGCACGCGCCGGTCGCGGCCCTGCGCACGTCACTGCGGGGCGGTCCTTGCGGACACCGTGCCACGGCCGGTGAGTGTCACACCGCCTCTTCGAGCCGGAGCGCGGGGTCCGTCACGAGGACGACCTGGGTGATCCGGAACCCGTCACGGGTCCGCACCTCCACACGGTGCAGTCCCGGGCTGTCGACGGTCACCCGGGTACCGATACCACCGTCCATCCACCCCGGACGCAGCTCCCGGCCCGTCGTCGGATCTTCGACATCCTGGATACGGCAGGTGAGGCCCGCCAAGGAATCGACCCCGTTCAGGGACAGGGTCCAGGAACTGCCCGCCTCGGCGATGTCGGGAACCGTGAGACCGCAGCCGAACTGGCCCTGCGGCGGACCCAGGTGCGTGTCCCTGGCGAGGATCTCCTCGACCGCGTCGAGCGCCGTGTCCTCGACGGCGAGCGAGCCGTGCTGCAGGGGAAGGGGCGTCGCGGCGGCGGTGATCTCCGCGGACTCCTTGTAGACGGTGCCGTCTCCCTGTACGGCGAAGTAGCGCAGCCTGTCGTGCCGGTCCCGAATGAAGGTGCCGTCGCTGTTCTGACGGGCGCCGTCGGGGAATGCCTCGACCTGCCCGTCACGCAGGCCGAGGCTCTGCCACGTGGGCTGGTTGATCCCCACGACGGACCGGTGGTCGGGCAGCTCGATGTGCCGCTGGCCCGCATGGAAGTCCCGTGCCGCGCGCGCCAGCTCGGCGCTGCCGCCGATGGCCGCCACGTCTTCGGGCGTGAGAGGGCGGATGCCGTCGTCCTCGCGGACGCTCCGGTACTGGGGCAGCAGGTCGTGCAGTCCGGGCATCGTGGCGCACAGGGACCGCAGCTTGCGCCTGGGGAGGGGCACGGGGGTCCCACGTCCCGTGTTGAGGATGACGGCGGCCGCGACCGCACCGCTGAAGGGGGTGCCGAGGGTGATGACGCCTCGGGTGTCGGCCGCGAGGTCGCTGTCGTAGCCGACGTCGAGGGCGGCCCGTGTCACCAGTCCACCCATGGAGTGGGCCACGAAGACCAGGCGCGCGGGGCGTTCGTCCACACGGTGACGACGTGCCCGGTCGTGTGCCTCGTGGTTCCGCCAGGCGCTCAGGTGGCGGCGCGCCGCGTCGGCCAGGATCCGTGCGTTGGTGGCCACGGGCAGCCGCCAGTCATAGGCGAACGGCAGGACGGCCGCCTCGTGTGCCACGCATTTCCTCACCCGCCCGACCAGGGCCGTGTAGGGCTCGTGTCCGCGCAGATAGGGCGTCCAGGCGGTCGAGGCGAGGAGCCCGGTGGCCTCGATCCGGCCGGTCTTCCCTTCCAGCTCGTCCTCGGTCAGGTGAAGCTCCCGCAGCCCCTGGGGGTGGGTCCATGCCTTGACGTACCACGAGGCTCCACCCAGGCCCCACAGATGACGGCCCGTCACACCGTCCTTGAGTGTGCTGCCCATGATGCCCGGTACGACGACCACGGCGTCCTGCGTGGTCCTGTCGGAGAGCGGCTGCGCATCGGCAGCCTGCGGAATGCGCGTTCGGCGCGGCGGACGGTCCATGGTTGTGCAGAATAGGGAAAGTGCAGGGGGAGCGTGTGGAGATCGAGTTAGCCGGCCGTCCCCGGCGGACGGCGGCCGAACAGCTGCCGGCCCCCGACCGGTCCGGGCTCCTGGTCATGCTGGCCGTGGAGGACGGCACCGAGCCGTTCAGCGCCGCGATCGACGAGCAGCTGAGGGCGGTCCGCGCCTGGTGGCAGTCCGGACAGTCCCCGGGAGCGCGTTTCGACGTGGTGGAGACGCGTGAGCCACAGAGACGTCACGACGTGGAAATCTTCCTCGAGCGCGCCGAGTTGCGGGACGCCGAGCCGGACGTACCCCTGGTTCTCTTCATCACGGGACACGGCCTGGCAGGCACGGGCTCACGGCACTACCTGCTGCTGCCGGAGACGGACCGTACACGTCTGCTGGCGACGACCCTGCCGACGTGCGACATCGTCGTCGCCGCCCTGGACTCGTGCGCCCAGGACGTCCTGGTCGTCGTCAACCTGTGCGAGGCCGCCGGCATCGCGAGTGAACTCCATTCGTCCTTACGGGATTTGGCACCAGGCCGCGAGCAGGGAAACCGTCTGAACGTACTGGCCACAACGGGTGACCGTACGGCAGTGCTCGGTCTGGAGTTCGCCACGATCCTCCAGGAGGCGCACGCGTGGTCGCGCAGGGCCGGCGGGATCACACGTCCCCATCTGTCCATGGCGGAGTTCGTGGAAGCGCTGCGGGCGGCGACCGACGCCATCAACGAGAGGGACCACCGCACGATCGAAGGCCCACGCCCCATCCTGACGGCGCGCCTCGACGCGCCGACCACCGCGATCCCCAATCCGGGCTACCGGGCGCAGATCCCACCGCTCGCGGAGAGCCGGGAATCGGGGACGTCCGAGGCCGGGGAGCCGGACCACTGGCTGGAGAAGGCGAGCGGCCGTCCCCGGCCCGAGGACACCGGCTGGTACTTCTCGGGCCGGGAGAAACTCAACGGCGCCGTGGCCGAGTTCCTCCGGGGGCCACCGGGCGTGCTGATCGTCACCGGTACGGCCGCGAGCGGCAAATCCGCGGTGCTCGGCCGGGCCGTGACCCTGAGCGCTTCGGATTTCCGGTTCTCGGAGGGTTACGGCGCGGCGGTACGCGATTCTCCCGCCACCGCCATTCCTCCCCACGGTGCGATCACCGCCGCGGTCAGCGCCCGCAACCGCAGCTCACTCGCCCTTCTGGAGGCGCTCTGCCGAGAGCTCGGGAACCGGACGGAGCAGAGTGACGTCCGTCAGGCGCAGGAGACGCTGCGGGCGAAGCTGCGTGTGCTCATCGAGGAGTCGGCCACCGCGCTCACGATCGTGGTGGATTCCGTCGACGAGGCGATGAGTCCCGCCCGTTGCGTGAGCGACGTCCTGGCTCCACTGGCCGGCCTGCTCACGCCGGGAAAATCCGCGGGCCGTGTCCCGGAGCAGGCCGGCCGGGCCGGGGAGAGAGCCGCCCGGCGCGGGCTGCGGCTGCTGCTCGGGGTACGCAGCTCCAGCCCCGGTCCTCGTGCCCCGGCGGGGCTGCGCGGATCGAGTCTCGTGTCGGTGCTCCACGCCGCCTTTCCCGCGGCCCGGGAACTGCGTACGGACGGCGACGGCACGGAGAACGACATCGACCGGTACACGCGCGCCCTGCTGGGGAACGCGGAAGGCTGGAGCGAGCCGGAGCGGACCGACGCGGCGGCGCTGGTGGCCCGGCAGGTGCAGCCGTCGTTCCTGGACGCCCAGCGCGCCGCCGAGCAACTGCGCGCGGGCGGACCGTCCTTGCTGCGGGACCGGCAGTGGCTCGCCCAGCTGGACGGGGGCACGGCCGGCCTGTTGCGGGCCGACCTGGCCCGTGCGGCCGGAGCCGGCCTGCCGGCCGTGGAGGCGCTCGCGCTCCTGCGTGCGACGGCGTTCGCCCAGGGCCGGGGCATGGCCTGGGGAGAGGTCTGGCCGGCCGCCGCCGGTGCGGTCCTCGGCCGTCCGCTGGCGGGGGCCGACGGGAAGATCGACAGGCTTCTGCACGGTTCGCTGTCGGGGTATCTCAGCCACGACGTCGAGGACGAACGCCTCGTCTACCGCCCGGCCCATGCCCGGCTGGCCGACATCCTGCGGAGCGGACCGTGGGCCCACGACGGGGCCGACGGGACGGATGACGGCACGCGGGACGGGCCGCCCGACGAGGTGCGTGCGTCCGACGGCTCCGGCGCGGGGTACCCGGCGGACGAGCGGGCGGCACACGCCTCGATCAGCGCCGCCCTGGCGCGTACCTCGGAAAGGTCACAGGGGGACCCTCCTCCCCCGTACATCCGGCGCCACCTCGCGGAGCACGCCCGGCTGGGCGGGGTCCTGGACGACGTCCACGTACCGGTGTGTGTGCTGCCGTGGGAGACGAGCGGCAGCATCCGCGGGCTGCTCAGCTCCTCCAGGGGCACCGGGCCGCGCACCTGGCTGGAGGCGTATGCCGTCATCGAGCCGTACGCGGCCCATACGGACGCGACGTCACGGCTCGCCGGTCTGCACCTGGCACACACCGCGCTGAACCATTCCGGTGTACCTCGTGCCGGGCTGCCTGCCGACTCCGTACCGCAGGGGTCCCGCCTGGAGATCCTGTGGTCCCGGTGGACGCCGCCCGCCCACGTGCTCACCACGGTCGGGCATCCTGTGCACGCCCTCGCTCCGGTCGTCGACCCCGACGGGGAGGTGCTCCTGGCCGCCGGGGACGAACGGGGCGGGATCGAGTTCATCGACCCGGCGACCGGAGGGCTCGTCGGTGATCGCGTGCTCGCGCACGACGGCGCGGTGCGCTCCCTCACGAGTGTCCGGCACCCGGCCGGCAACATCCTCGCGTCGGGGAGCGGGGACGGTACGGTGCGCATCCGGGATCTGCTCACCGGCCACCTCGTCAGCCAGGTCGGCAGCCCCGGGTCCGTCTGGGCCGATGACGTGACCGGCTACCTGGACGGCGCGGGCCTTCCCGTCGTGGTGTCCGGGAAGGGCGACGGCACGCTGACGCGCTGGAGCGAGACGGACGGTGTCCGCACCCTGGCCTCCGTCGGCAGGACGAACAGGACCTGCGTCACGACCGTCCGCCGGGAGGACGGCAGCCTGCTTCTGGTGAGCGCCGGTGAGTTCCTGACCGCGCGGGTGCCCTCCACGGGCGAAGTCCTTCACCGGTGGCCCCTCCCCTGGCCCGGCCCTCGGGCGCTGCGGGCCCTCGCTCCCACCCGGCGCCCGGGAGAGGTCGCGTCCGGACACGCGGACGGCAGTGTCGTCGTGTGGGACGTCACCGCGGGCAGGCGGACGGTGCTCGGCGGTGCGGGCGGACCCGTCACCTGTCTGGCCGCGCTGACGGTCGGCGAGCGGCACGTTCTCGCCGTCGCCAACGGGAGCGGGATCGACCTGTGGGACACCTCCGGTTCACGGCCGGCAGGCCACCTGCCGGGGCATGCGGGCCACGTCACGGCGCTGACCACCCTTCCGGCGGCGGGTGAGGACGTCCTCGCGTCGGCCGCCGAGGACAGGACCGTACGGCTGTGGGACCAGGCTGCGCTGCTTCGCGCTCTGGAGGGCGTCGGAGCCCACGCGCGGCTGCCCGCGGTCGCCTCACTCGGCACCGGAGAGGGTTCTGCTCCTCTTCTCGCCGTAGCGACCGCGGAGTCGGTCGGCCTGTGGGACCTGGAGACGGGGGCGCCCGAGGGCGGGTTCGGGACCGAGGGAGGCCGGGAGCCTCCCGCTCTCGCCTGGGCGGCCGGTCCGGCGGGACGGACCCTGCTCTGGGCCGCACCCGACCACAGCATCCGTCTGTGGGACGCGACCAGCCGCAGGAACCCGGCCGTCAGGCTCAAGGGGCATACGCAGCGTGTGAGTTCCATCGCCTCCTGCACCACCGCCGCGGGGCGGGACGTCGTGCTCAGCGGCGGGCGCGACCACCGGGTCGTCCTGTGGGACCTCGACGGACCGGTGCTGAGACGCGCATGGCGTGCTCACACCTTGCCCGTCAGCGCGGTGGCGGCGGCTTCCGGGGAGAACAACGACTGGTTCGCCTCCGGGAGTTCGGACGGCACCGTCCGCCTCTGGAGCATCGACCACAGCGCCCCGACGGGGGTGATCGCCTGCGACCAGGGCCTGGTCAGGGCCTTGGCGATCAACGCGCGCCCGCAGGCAGACGTGCCGCCCTATCTCGCGAGCGGGGGAAGCGACGGATCGGTCCGGCTCTGGAACCTGCTGACCGGAGAGCCGCTCCGGCGCCTGCTGGGTCATACCGCGTCCGTCGATGCCGTGGCCACCTGGTCGGCCGGAGGCGTGGGTCTGTTCGTTGCCGGCGCCTCACGGGACGGGACGCTGCGGATCTGGGACGTGGCGAGCGGCCGTTGTCTTCTGCGACTCGCCCTTACCGTGCCGGTGCACACGCTGTCCGCTCATCCCTCCGAGGGAGAAAGCGGCCGCGTCACCCTCACCGTGGCGGGTCACGCCGGCGCTGCCGTGATGACGCTGGACCTCGGAGATCTGTGACGGCCGGGCCCGGTAACCCTTGTGCGCCCCCCGGAAGCTTACGTGCGCCCCTGATTCTTTGGGCGGGCACGCAGTGAGGGAGCGAACCGGGCATAAAAATGATCGTCCCGCCTATGAGGCTTCGCTTCGCGCGGTGCCGGCCGTCCGAGCGGTCCGCTCCTCCGGCGCCCCGTCGCCCGAGCGGCCGGCGGCACGAAGGCCTGACGCTTCCGGGCGCCGCGCCGCCCACCCGTCACCCGACCCGAGTGAGGAGCATGCATGACCGTACGAGGAGACCATCAGCCGGATGTCAGGCTGATCCCCCCACCCGAACGGGGCGTATGGCGGCTCGGCAAGGTCCATGAGCCACTGAGGTACGAGAAGATCAGCCGCGAAGACGCGGACAGCTCGGCAGGCAACCAATGGAGCCTGGTGGGGTACGGGACCCTCTACTGTGCCTCCGAACGGGACGGCTGCCTGGCCGAAGCCCTCAGTCCGTTTCGCCCCCATCCCGACTGGCAGGACTCCGCGGCCGCCGACTGGGCGGGCGAGGACGCACCGGGCCTGCTCCCTCCCGACTGGACGACGCGGCACACGCTGGAGCGCTTAGAACTGTCCAAGGACACCAGGTTCTTGGACGTCGACGACGAGCGCACTCTGATGACCCTGTCCGACGAGCTGCGGCCGACGCTGACGCTCAACGAGGTGGACAAGCTGGCCCGCAATCACATCGAGGGCTTCAACCGCAAGATCACCCGCGCCATCTCCGCCTGGGCCATCAGCCAGCGGGAGCCCGGACAGGGCGGCCGCCTCATCCATGGGATCGCCTATCGGTCCCGGCTCGGCATGCATCAGTGCTGGGCGGTCTACAGCGACGTCGGCTTCACCCGGATCGAGTCGCACTTGATCTTCCCGGAGGATGCCGCGTTGCGCAGGGTGGTGAAGGAGTACGGCCTGCGCCTGGACTGACCTCGACCGGATCCACGGATCCACGGACACCACCGGGAGACCACAGGAAAAACCACGGGGAGACCACCGGAGGTACCAGCCTCCGAAGAGGTGAAAAAGCCGTGGAGTTTACCGCGTCCGGACCTGTCCACCAGAGGCTGTAGCAGCAGGTCACCGACTCAACACGCCGACAGACCCGTCAACTTGACGCTGCATTACGTGTCTGAAACAACAGTCAAAGCGGTGGAGTTGGACAGAGTTGATGGGTAGTCTCAATGCATCTTCTTCAGATGGGGGCAAAGATCATGATGGAACAAAGCGCTGTCTTAGGCACGTTGCAGCAGCCGCCTTTTCGTGGTGCCCGACCTCACCAGCACACCGGTCCCCGCATCGACGCGGCGCCGCATCAGCCTCCATGCACCGGATCTCCGACGACCGGCAGGCATCGAGACTGACAGCCGGCGCGCACCAGCTCGTCCCACCCGTCGCGGTCACGCTTCCCCACGGGTGCGCACCGAGAAGCGTTCACAGCACCTGGCACACATCTCTTCCGCGTCGCGCCGGAACGCCGGCACGCGGTGCCTCCTGGTGCCCGCGCACGACCCATGCCCATCACCCGTCGTCCGGCACGCGACCGCCGTACAAGGCGCGCAGCCATGACAACGAGGGAGACCCCCTGTGACCATGACGCAGACCATCACACGCACGCCGCTGAGCACCGACCACGCCGAGATCGCGCACGGTACGGCCACACGCATGCGTATCGCGGAGGTCGCCCGCTTCCTGCAGGAGAATCTCGGGCCGCGCATCACCGCCCGCATCACGCGGATCAGCGATCCGCGGCAGGTGGGCAAGTGGGCCGCCGGCGACACACAGCCCCGCGACGAGGCCGAAGAGCGCCTCCGCGCGACGCTGCAGACATTTCACGTCATCCAGAGCGCCGAGGACAACCACACCGCGCGCGCCTGGATGATCGGCATGAACCCGCAACTCGAGGACGAGACGCCCGCTCAGTGCATCGCGGACGGCCGTTTCAAGGACGTCATGGTCGCCGCCCGCGCCTACGTCGACGGCGGCTGACCCCGGCGCGAGCCGAAGTGCGCCGGCGAGCGTCCCCTGGGGGCGCGCCTCGGCCGCACGTCAGGCCGAGGTGCGTTTCCGGGTGCCCCGGGTCGTCGTCTTCTTCGCCGCCGGCTCCTTCTCGGTGTCCTTCTTCGCCGCGGGCTTCTTCGCCGCCGTCTTGGACGCCGTCTTCGCCGCGGTCTTCTTCGCAGCCGTCTTCTTCGGGGCCGCCCTCTTCGAGGTCTTCTTCGCGCCGCCGCCCCGGCCGGACCCGATGGGGTGTACGTCCGCGACCTCGCCCCCGTGCCCGTCGCCCTCGCCGTGGGACTCCTTCGCCGCCCGCACGCTGCTTTCCAGCGCCGCCATCAGGTCGATCACCTTGCCCTCGGGCTCCCCGGCCTCCCCCTCCGCCACGGGTGCACCGGCCGCCTTCGCCGCGACGAGCTCCTCGACCGCCTCGCGGTAGTCGTCGTGGAGCGTGTCCAGATCGGCGTCGCCGAGCGTGTTCATCAGCGCGTCCGCGAGGTCCAGTTCCGCGTCGCGGACCTTGACGCCGGAGTCCGGGGCGACACCTTCCGGGGCACGGATCTCGTCCGGCCACAGCAGGCCGTGCATCGCGATGACGTCGTCGACCACCCGCAGCATGCCGAGCCGTTCCCGCCCGCGCAGCGCGTACTTCGCGACGGCGACCTTGCCGCTCCGTCTCAGGGCTTCGCGCAGCAGGGCGTACGGCTTGGCGGCCGGGACACCGTTGGCCGAGAGGTAGTACGCGGAGTCCAGCTGGAGCGGGTCGATCGCCGAGGACGGCACGAATCCCTCGATCTCGATCGTCTTGGCCGTGGGGAGCGGCAGCGAGGCCAGGTCCTCGTCGGTCACGGGGATCACCGTGCCGTCGGCGTCCTCGTACGCCTTGACGGCCTCGGAGGCGGGTATCTCCTCCTCGTCCAGTTCGCAGACCTTGCGATAGCGGATCCGGCCACCGTCCTCGAGGTGGATCTGCCGGAAGGAGATCGCGTGGCTCTCCGTGGCGTTCATGAGCTTGACCGGAATACTGACCAGCCCGAACGAGATGGAGCCGTTCCAGATGGACCTCACCATGAACCCCTTACGCCCGCCGCGACCTCATTCACACGATTTCATGTGATTCTTATCGTATGACGCCGATCACTGAGGTGGAGGGGCGGCGCCTGGCGCTCAGCAATCTCGACAAGGTGCTGTACCCGGACACGGGTACGACCAAGGGCGAGGTTCTGCACTACTACGCGGCCACGGCGGCGGCCGCGATGCTGCCGCACCTGCGTGACCGCCCGCTGTCCTTCCTCCGGTATCCCGACGGCCCGGAGGGGCTGCGCTTCTTCACCAAGAACCCACCGCCCGGTACACCCGACTGGGTGCGCACGGCCCCGGTCCCCCGCAGCGACGACCCCGGTGCCCGGCAGGTGCTCGCCCAGGACCTGCCCTCTTTGATGTGGGCGGCGAATCTGGTGGTGGAGTTCCACACCCATCAGTGGCGGCAGGACTCCCCCGCCGTGGCCGACCGGATGGTGTTCGACCTGGACCCAGGGCCGCCCGCGGGTGTCGTCGAGTGCTGCGCGATCGCCCTCTGGCTGCGGGAGCGGCTGGCGGAGGACGGACTGACCTCGTACGGGAAGACCTCCGGCTCCAAGGGGCTGCATCTGCTCGTCCCCCTGGAGCCCACCCCCTCCGAGGAGGTGACGGCCTACGCGAAGAAACTGGCGGTCGAGGCGCAGAGCGCGCTTCCCGCACTGGCCGTGTACCGGATGACGCGTGCGCTGCGCCCGGGGAAGGTGTTCGTGGATTTCAGCCAGAACGCCGCGGCGAAGACCACCGCCGCCCCGTACACCCTGCGTGCGAAGGGCAGCCCGGCCGTCTCCGCGCCCGTCACCTGGGACGAGATCGAGGACTGCGGAGCGCCGGGCGACCTCGTCTTCCTCGCCGGTGACATGGCCGCACGGCTGGAGCGGCACGGGGATCTGCTCGGCCCGCTGACCGACCCCGGGCAGGCACGGCCCCTGCCCGAGGGCTGAGTGGACGCACAGCCGTGGGGCGGGGACCGCGAGGAAAGGCCGCAAGTGGGCGGTGGATTGTCCTGGCAGTGGTGCACACTCTGCGCAGACGCTGCTTCGCGGACACGGCATTCCGCCAGGTCCGGGCGGCAGTGGGAAGACACGGGGAGGGTGTGGCGTGTTCACGGGGATCGACGAGGTCGACTGGGCCTCGATGGAGCATGCCTACGGACCGGCCGACGACGTGCCGGGGCTCCTGTACGGACTCGCGTCCGCCGATGCGGCGGAGCGGGAGAGCGCGCTCGACGGGATGTACGGCGCGGTGCACCACCAGGGCGATGTGTACGCGTGCACGCTCGCGTGCATCCCGTTCCTCTTCGAGCTGGCCGTGGATCCCGGCATAGGGGACCGGGGCGGCATCGTCGAGCTGCTCACCAGTATCGGCGGCATCGATCTGGACGAGGACGACGAGAGCGAGCTGGACGAGGACGAGATCCAGGGCGTGGCGAACTACGCGATGGCCGCGGCCGCCGTGACCGCCGGGTCGGCGGAGTTCTTCGAACTGGTCGCCGACGAGGACCCGGGCGTGCGGCTCGCCGCACCGCTGGCCCTGGCCACGCTGCACAGCCGGCCGGAGAGGGTGCTCGCGCTGCTGCGGGAGCGGATGCCGGTGGAGGCGGACGACGAGGTGCGGCTCGCGCTCGTCGAGGCCGCCGGCCGGATCGCCCTGCGCCACCGGCCGCTGGCGGGGCAGGCGGCCGACTGGCTGTGCCGGCTCGCCTCGGAGGCGCATCCGCCCGGGCTGCGGCTCGCTGCCCTCGCCCAGCTGGCCAGGTGCGCCCCGGACGCCCTGCCCGGTGACGTCGTACGGGTGGTGTCGGAGCTGCTGCGCGAGCTGCGTGCCCGGCCCGTCCGTCCGGAACCGAGCGTCGCGAAGGCGACGGGCTGTGACGACAGCGCGGCGGACCGGGCCGCCGCGCCGACGCTGGTGGGCCGGCTTCGGGAGCTGTCGGCCGAGGAGTCCGCGCGTCCGCAGCAGGTCAGCACCCCGTGGGCGGCCGACCTGCTGCGGACGCTGCACGGCGGCCTGGACGACCGGGTGGAGGACCGTACGGCGCTGCTGACGGACCAGCTGCGCAGCCCGGACCCCTGGCAGCGCATCGACGCCGTACGGATGAGCGGTGGACTGATCCGGGCCTGGCGCGGTTCGTACGAGGGGTTGGTTCGGCTGGTCGGCGTGCAGCTCACGGATCCGGAACCGCGGCTCGCCGAGGCAGCCTCAAACGTGCTGGAGGAGCTGTTCGGTCTGGCCGCCCCGGCGGCCGACGCCCTGGCCGGGCGGGTGGCGGCGGATCCGGGGGCCTGGGTGAGGGAGTGGGCGAGCGGGCCGCCCGGTCTGGGTCCGGCGGTGAAGGCGCTGGCCAGGCTGGGCGACGCCCGGGTGCTGCCCGCGCTGGCGGCGGCTCTGGAGCGGCCGGAGGTACCGCACGACGTCGGGTTCGCGATCCGGTGTCTCGGTGACGCGGCGGCCCCGCTCGCCGGGGCACTGCGGCGCAGGCTGGGCGAGGTCCGCCTGGACGAGGGGGCGTACGACCGGGCGAGTCCGCTGCTCGCCGGGCTGACCGCGCTGCGCGCGGGCGAGGCCGCTCCGGAGGTGCTGCGGGTGCTGCGGGGTGCGCCCGAGTACCGGGGCGAGTGGCTGCGTACGGCGGCCCTGCGGGCGCTGGGGGCGTTCGGGCCGGCTGCGGACTGCGCCGTGCCGGAGCTGAGGCGGCTGATCCGGCGGCCCGGGACGGTGGCGTCCACGGAGGCGGCGGAGGCGCTGTGGGCGGCCACGGGCGACGCGGACGCGGTGCTGCCGGTGCTGGCCGAGGGGCTGCGGGCGGAGCAGGTGCACGCCTGCCGGGCGGCGGTGAGCGCGCTGGGCGGGCTGGGCAGGCGCGCCGAGGCGGTGACGCCGAGGCTGCGGGCACTGCTGGCACATGAGGAGCTGTGGCTCCGGGTCGACGCCGCGATCGCCCTCTGGGAGGTCTCCGGGCGGACCGGTGAGGCCGTGCCCGTGCTCCTCTCCGCGTGGGAGAGGAATCGGCACGTCAGAGTCAGGGTCGCGGGATGTCTGGCGCGGATGGGTGTCGCTGAGGCAGGGTCGGACGCGACGCGGGTGCTCCGCGCCGAGCTCCTCTCCGTACGCCGCCACAACGCGCTGGACGGCGGATACGGCAGTCACGACACTTATGAGGACGAGAAGCTGCTGGCACTCTGCCGGCGGGCACTTCTGGGAAACACGGGGAAAGGAACCACATCATGATCATTTTCGGTACGCGGGGCTATCTCCATCAGCTGGCGGTGCTGACGATGGTGTGCGGCTGGTGCGGCAATCCCGCGGCGCACACCCTGCGCAAGCGGGTCACCAAGTTCACGCTGTTCTTCGTGCCGCTGTTCCCGTTCTCCACGAAGTACGCGACGCAGTGCACCTTCTGCGGCGGGGAGCGGCAGATACCGAAGGAGCAGGCCGACCAGCTGCTGGCGCAGGCCCAGGGCGGGCAGGACGGCAGTCC
Organism: Streptomyces sp. NPDC002911; assembly: GCF_053591835.1. Classification (NCBI taxonomy): domain Bacteria; kingdom Bacillati; phylum Actinomycetota; class Actinomycetes; order Kitasatosporales; family Streptomycetaceae; genus Streptomyces; species Streptomyces sp. NPDC002911. The sequence goes on from NZ_JBSFUO010000001.1 coordinate 210,533, forward strand.
GTTCGGTGCCCCACAGCAGCAGACCGGCTACGCGCCTCCCGGCGGCCAGAACCCGTACCAGCGCTGAGCCTCCCGGGGCCTTCCGCCGAAGAGTGCCACGAAGTCGACATAAGGGAAATAACACCGTCCTCTTGCTACGTTGCGGGGCATGACCGCAACGACGGCGGACGCACGCCCGCCCGAGCTACGCCTGCCCAAGCGGCGCGGGGTCGAGCTCTCGCTCCTGATCGGGGCCGTGCTCATCTCCGTCTACGGCTACGCCGCCGTCGGCCTCGCCCGGAACAACGCCGTACCCCCCGATGTCGCCGGGTACGGCGCCGGTCTCGGTCTGCTCGCCCTGCTCGCCCACCTCGCGGTCCGCTTCCGCGCCCCGTTCGCCGATCCGCTGCTGCTGCCCATCGCCGTCCTGCTCAACGGACTGGGCCTGGTGCTGATCTACCGCCTCGATCTGGAGACCCCGAGCGACCGGGCGGCGACGACGCAGCTGATCTGGTCCACGCTCGGGGTCGCCTTCTTCATCGCCGTCGTCGTCCTGCTGCGCGACCACCGGGTGCTCCAGCGCTACGCGTATCTGTCAGTCGCCGCGGCACTGGTGCTGATGATCGTGCCGATCTTCTTCCCCGCGGTGAACGGGGCGAAGATCTGGATCCGGATCGGCGGACTCTCCTTCCAGCCGGGCGAGTTCGCCAAGATCCTGCTCGCCGTCTTCTTCGCCGCGTACCTCGCCGCGAACCGCAACGCGCTCGCGTACACCGGCCGCAGGATCTGGAAGCTCCAGTTCCCCACCGGCCGGGTCCTGGGCCCCATCGTCGCGATCTGGCTGCTCAGCGTCGGTGTCCTCGTGCTCGAACGTGACCTCGGCACCTCGCTGCTCTTCTTCGGCCTCTTCGTGATCCTGCTGTACGTGGCCACCGGGCGGACCGGGTGGATCGCCGTGGGGCTGCTCCTCGCCGCCGCGGGCGCCTTCGTCGTCGGCTCGTTCGAACCTCATGTGCACAGCAGGGTGGAGGACTGGCTGGACCCGTACGCCACGATCAACGCGGGCCAGGGACCCAGCCAGCTCGCCCAGTCCCTCTTCGCGTTCGCCGCGGGCGGCATGCTCGGCACCGGTCTCGGGCTCGGCCACTCCATCCTCATCGGCTTCGCCGCCAAGTCCGACTTCATCCTGGCCACCGCGGGAGAGGAACTGGGCCTGGCCGGGCTCACCACGATCTTCCTGCTGTACGCCCTGCTGGTGGCCCGCGGATACCGTGCGGGCCTGGCCCTGCGGGACCCCTTCGGGCGGCTGCTGTCGATCGGCCTGGCCTCGATCCTGGCGCTCCAGGTCTTCGTGATCGCGGGCGGGGTGATGGGGCTGATCCCGCTGACCGGGATGGCGATGCCGTTCCTGGCCCAGGGCGGTTCGTCCGTGGTCACCAACTGGATCATCGTGGCGCTGCTCATCCGGGTCAGCGACGTGGCCCGCACCCCCGACCCCGATACGGAGACCTCGCCGGCCGGGGAGCCACAGTGATCCGCTACATCCGGCGCGCCGCCGGATTCTGTCTGCTCCTGCTCCTCGCCCTTCTGGCGAACGCCGCCCGTGTCCAGCTCTTCGAGGCCGACGAGCTGAACACCAACTCCGCCAACCGCCGCGCCACCATCGACCGTTACGACCAGCCACGCGGCGACATCGTGGTCGGCGGGGAACCCGTCACCGGTTCGGAGGACACCGGGGAGCCGCTCGCGTACGAGCGCACCTACCGCCACGGGCCGCTGTACGCGCCGGTGACGGGCTACGCCTCGCAGACGTACGGCACCACGCTGCTGGAGAACGCCGAGGACGGTGTCCTCTCCGGTACCGACCCGGCCCTGGCCCCGCTCCCGCTGTGGGGTGACCTCACACGCAGCCGGCAACCCGGCGGCGATGTCGTCACCACCATCGAGGACTCGATGCAGCGCGCGGCGTACGAGGGCCTGGACGGCCGGCGCGGCGCGGTGGTGGCCCTCGACCCGGCCAGCGGCCGGATCCTGGCACTGGTCTCCTCGCCCTCGTACGATCCGGAGCTCCTCTCCGGCACCGGCTCCGCCGTCACCGACGCGTGGACGCGGCTCAACGGTGCGCAGAGCCGGCCGATGCTCAACCGCGCCATCCGTCAGACCTATCCGCCGGGTTCGGCCTTCAAGATCGTGACGGCGGCCGCGGCGCTGGACGCGGAGGTGGTCACCGATCCGGACGCGAAGACCGACACCCCGTCCCCGTACGTCCTGCCGGGCACCTCGACCGTGTTGCCGAACGAGGCGCGCGGCTGCGAGAAGGCGTCGCTGGCGGAGGCGATCCGGATCTCCTGCAACACGGTGATGGCCCATCTCGGCGTCGAGGTCGGTCTGGACGGGATGCTGGAGGCGGTGGGCAGATTCGGCTTCAACGACAACGACCTGAAGATTCCCTCCGGGGTGGCCCGCAGCACTTTCGACTCGGACATGAGCGACGACCAGCTGGCCCAGTCCTCGATCGGCCAGTTCGACACGGCGGCGACCCCGCTCCAGATGGCCATGGTGGCCTCGGCCGTGGCGAACGGCGGTGATCTCAGGCGCCCCCACCTGGTGGACCGGGTCACCACCGACGACGCCGACACGGTCCGGCAGCAGGGCTCGGACTCGTACCGCCAGGCGATGAACCCGACGACGGCCCAGCAGCTCCAGCGGATGATGGTCGACGTCGTGGAGAACGGCACCGGCACGAACGCGGCGATCGCCGGGGTGACGGTCGGCGGCAAGACGGGCACCGCCCAGCACGGGGTCGACAACTCCGGTACGCCGTACGCCTGGTTCATCGCCTGGGCGCGGGCACCGGACTCCGGCCGCCCGGCGGTCGCCGTCGCGGTGGTCGTGGAGGACGCGTCGGCCGACCGGGCGGACGTCAGCGGGGGCGGCAACGCGGCGCCGATCGCCCGGGCGGTGATGCGGGCGGCGCTGGAGGGCCGAGACTGAGCCCATGACTTCAGCGGTGGCGGCGGCACTGGCCCGGATCGACGAACTGGACCCGGAGCTCCACGCGTTCACGGAGGTCCGGCACGAGGACGCGCTCGCCGAGGAGCGGGCCGCCCTGGACCTCCCGCTCGCCGGACTGCCGTTCGCGGTGAAGGGCCGCAAGGGCCTCCACTCGTACGCGGCCCGCCGCCTGGCCGCCGCGGGCGCCGTCCCGGTCGGCACCACGTCCGTCCCCGGCCCCGGTGCCCCCTGGCAGACATGGGGGCAGGGCGCGCACGGCCGTACGGTCAACCCCTGGCGGCCCGACCGGACTCCGGGAGGCTCCTCGGCGGGCTCGGCGGTGGCGGTCGCGGCCGGCATGGTGGAGCTGGCGACGGGCAGCGACGGGGCCGGGTCGGTACGGATCCCGGCGGCGTGGTGCGGAGTGTTCGGCCTGAAGACGACGACGGGACTGCTGCCCTCCCCCGACCGCACGGGCCTCGCCTCCCCCGGTGTGCTCGCGAGCTCGGCGGCACGGGCGGAGACATACCTGCGCCACGTACTCGACGGGTACGTGCCCCGGCCGGCACGTCTTCCGGTCCCTGCCGCCCACAGCCCGGACCTGGGCTTCGCATCGGTGGAACCGGAGGTCGCCGAGGTGACGCGAGCCGCGGTGGAGCGGCTGGCCGCGGCCGGGGTGATCCGCCTCGTCCGGGACCCCGTCACTCTGTTCGACCCCGCGGAGGCGTGGAAGGCGGTACGCGGGGAGTCACCGACCCCCGCCACCCGGGCGCTCCGTGCCGTGAACGACCGCGCCCTCGACGCCTTCTTCGCCCGTACGCCCCTGCTGCTCACCCCGGTGACGCCCAACCCGCCGCACGGCCACGAAGGCCCGGGGGACGTCTACTCCACGGCGCTCACCTGGGCGTTCAACCTCAGCGGACATCCCGCGGCGAGCCTTCCGGCCGGTCTCACCCCGGACGGCTGTCCGGCCGGTCTCCAGCTGGTGGCCCGCCGGGGTACGGACGCGGCGCTGCTCGGCATGGCATGCGCGATGGAACACGTCCTGCCGGCCCCGCGACCGCGCCGGTTCAGCTGAATCGGCCGACGTGGCTCGAAGCGCACCCGCGCAGAGTTCCGGCCTGGTCCGGGCTTCGCCGGACCGCTGTCAACTCAGCGGTTCGCGTTTCCTGCGCCACTCGTCAGGCGCCCCCTCCACACCCGTGGCCGCACCGACGACGCCCCCCGTGATGGCACACGTCGTGTCCACGTCCCCGAAGCCCTCCGCCGTCGACCACAGGGCGGCCTCCAGGTCGCCGGGGTGCCGGGCGGCGGTCCACAGCGCGAACGGGACGGTGTCGTCGGCCCTGATGCGCTGCCCGTTGCCCAGGAGGTCGGCGGCCTTCCAGGGCTCCGTGGCGAACGGCACCCCCGCGGCACGCAGCACGCCGTCGCGGACCAGACCCTCGGGGGTGCGCTCGGCGACCGCCTCCAGCGTGAACTCCCCGCGCACAGACAGAGCCGCCGCCACGGCGACCGCCACCGCACCCGCGACGCCCTCCGGGTGGGCGTGGGTGACGACCGCCGAGAGCGCGGCCTGTTCGGCGGCATGGCCGAGGTCGGCGTGGAAGCGGGCTCCGAGCGGCGCGACCCGCATCGCGGCGCCGTTGCCGAGGCTGCCGCCCTCGAAGAGCCCGGGCGCCAGGATGCGCCAGTCGGCCGGCGAGGCCAGCAGTTCCGGCAGCAGGAGGTGCATGCCGTGCCCGTAACCGCGGGCCTGGTCCGCGTCGAAGGCCAGGGCGTAGTACAGGGCGAGCCGGTCCTGTTCGACCTGCCCGTATTCGTCGAGGACCCGCTGCAGCGCCAGCGCCAGCGCGGTGTCGTCGGTCCAGTGCCACACGGGCTCGTGCGGGGTGCGGCGCGCCCGGACCTCGGCGTACGCCTGCCGGGGCGGCCGGAAGAGCGGGAACCAGCGCTCCCCGAAGGCGTCACCGAGGGCGAGCGCTTCGAGGCTGCGGCGGGCTGCCGCGGAATCACCATGGCCTGGAGAGGAGTTCATGCCCGCCATCCTCCGCTCGCGTACCCGGTACGTACACCGGATTTGAGTACGCGTGCTCACGCTCACCCCCTCCGGCCACGGCAGGCTGGACCTGTCAGCCACACGTCAGAGGGAGCTCCACCATGCGCACGGCCTACCGACTCCGCACCCCGTCACGCACCGCGCTCGGGCTCGCCCTGGCCGGCGTCACGGTCGCCCTGCTCACCGGCGCCTGCTCCACGCAGGACGCCGTGTGCGGGGGCGGCGAATACCCGGTCCTGGCCGTGGGAAGCGCCGGCAACGCATGCGTGCCCGACGACGAGGAGCCGCCCAAGGGCTACGCCCGCTACCCGGAGGGCAAGGTGCCCGAGCACGTGGACGACAAGTGGTACACGTACTGGAACACCCGGACCCTCGACGAGAACGGCAGGACCGTCGAGATCCCCGAGGAGAACTAGCCGCCCGTCCCGCCCTCCGCGATCGCCTCCGCGACCTCCGCGACGCGCTCCCGCTCCTCCACCGCGAAGCGGTCCCGGTCCAGCTGCTCGGCTATCTCCTCGTCCTGGGCCATCAGCAGGTCCAGGTTCGAGTCGCCCAGTTCGAAGACGCCCATGGCGACGTAGGCCTTCTGGAGCCGTTCGCCCCAGAGGCCGATGTCCTTGACACAGGGGACGATCCGGCTGAACAGCAGCTTGCGGAAGAGCTGGAGATACTCGGAGTGCTCGGAGAGGTCCTTGGCCTCCTGCTTGCCGATGCCGAAGTTCTCCAGAACCTCGACGCCGCTGAGGCGGTCGCGCATCAGGTAGCAGCCCTCGATGACGAACTCCTCGCGTTCGCGCAGTTCGGCGTCGCTCAGCTGCTTGTAGTAGTCGCGCAGCGCCATCCGCCCGAAGGCGACGTGCCGGGCCTCGTCCTGCATGACGTAGGCGAGGATCTGCTTGGGCAGCTGTCTCGTCGTGGTGTCACGGATCATGCCGAACGCGGCGAGTGCCAGCCCTTCGATGAGGACCTGCATGCCGAGGTAGGGCATGTCCCAGCGGGAGTCGCGCAGGGTGTCGCCGAGCAGCCCCTGGAGGTTGTCGTTGATCGGGTAGAGCATCCCGACCTTCTCGTGCAGGAAACGGCCGTAGATCTCCGCGTGCCGCGCCTCGTCCATCGTCTGGGTCGCGGAGTAGAACTTCGCGTCCAGATCGGGGACCGACTCCACGATCCGGGCGGCGCAGACCATGGCGCCCTGTTCACCGTGCAGGAACTGGCTGAACTGCCAGGAGGTGTAGTGCTTGCGCAGTTCGCCGCGGTCCCGCTCGGCCATCTTCGCCCAGTGCGGTGTGCCGTAAAGCGTGAGGGCCTCGTCCGGGGTGCCGAGCGGGTCTGCGGGGTCGACCTCCAGGCTCCAGTCGATGCGCTTGTTGCCGTCCCACTGCTTGTCCTTGCCCTTCTGGTAGAGGGCGAGGAGGCGTTCGCGGCCGTCGTCGTAGTCCCAGCTGAAACGGGCCGCACCCGTGGCAGGTACCTGCCATGTCGGTGCGGCGGGTGCGGTGGTGTAGAGGTCGTGTGTCGACACGGACAGCTCCTTCGCCCGGCGAGGATCGTACATTCCGTGGTGCTGACGTCCGTTGGCAGGTTCACACGTTGGTAGACACGCAGTCAACAAGTCGCGCACAAGGGATTGACCGCCTTGCTGACAGGAGGTCTCATAAGGCGTGACCGGAAACTTGACCGCCGGTAACCCATGTGCGAGGTGCCCTGAGCATGACGACAGTGACCGACAAGGACATCCAGGCGCTGCGCGATGCGCTCGGCCCCCTCAAGGGCCGCGAACAGGTTGCGGCCCGCCTGCTCGAAGCCTCGGCCAAGCACTCCTTCGATCCGGACACCGAGCTCGACTGGGACGCGGCGGTCGAGGACGGCAAGTGGTTCTGGCCTCCCGAGCTGGTCTCCCTGTACGACACCCCGCTGTGGCGGAAGATGTCCGAGGAACAGCGGATGGACCTGGCGCGTCACGAGGCGGCGTCGCTGGCCTCGCTCGGGATCTGGTTCGAGATCATTCTTATGCAGCTGCTCGTCCGGCACATCTACGACAAGTCCGTGACGAGCAAGCACGTCCGCTACGCCCTGACCGAGATAGCCGACGAGTGCCGGCACTCGATGATGTTCGCCCGCATGATCGAGTGGGGCGGGGCCCCCAGCTACCCGGTACCCCGGCGCTACCACAACCTGGCGCGGGTGTTGAAGACCGTCTCCACCACCCCGGGTTCGTTCGCCGCGACCCTGCTCGGCGAGGAGATCCTGGACTGGATGCAGCGGCTCACCTTCCCCGACGAGCGCGTCCAGTCGCTCGTACGGGGGGTGACCCGCATCCATGTCGTCGAGGAGGCCCGGCATGTGCGTTACGCCCGCGAGGAGCTGCGCCGTCAGATGGTGACCGCACCCCTCTGGGAGCGCCGGCTGACCCGGCTCAACTGCGGGGAGGCGGCTCGCGTCTTCTCCGTCTGCTTCGTCAACCCGCAGGTGTACGAGAACGTCGGACTGGACCGCCACGAGGCCGTCGCCCAGGTGAGAACGAGCGGCCACCGGGCGGAGGTCATGCAGTCGGGAGCGAAACGGCTCACGGACTTCTTCGATGACATCGGCGTGCTCAACGGCGTGGGACGCAGGCTGTGGAAGAGCTCGGGCCTGCTGGCCTGAGGGGCTCTTGAAGGCACCGCTTAGGCTTCGAGGTATGACCTCCGCACCCGCAGCACCGCCGGCCCGCGCCTACCGACGGCTCGGTGTCGAGGAGCGCCGCGCCCAACTGCTGGGCGCGGCGCTCACGCTCTTCGCCCACCGACCGCCGGACGACGTGTCGATCGACGAGGTGGCGGCCGCGGCCGGGGTCTCCCGTCCGCTGGTCTACCGCTACTTCCCCGGCGGCAGGCAGCAGTTGTACGAGGCCGCCCTCGGATCGGCCGCCGAGCAGCTGACGCTCTGCTTCGCGGAACCCGCCGTCGGGCCGCCCACCGAGCGGGTCAGCCGGGTCCTGGACCGCTATCTCGGCTTCGTCGACCAGCACGACGCCGGCTTCAGCGCGTTGCTTCGCGGCGGCAGCGTGGCCGAGACCTCGCGTACGTCGACGATCGTGGACGGCGTGCGCCGGTCGGCGGCCGAGCAGATCCTGCTCCACCTGGGCCGGGGCACCGGCCCGGGGCAGAAACCCGCCGGGCCACGCCTGCGGATGATGGTGCGCACCTGGATCGCGGCCGTGGAGGCGGCGTCCCTGATCTGGCTGGACGAGGAGAAGCAGCCGACGGCCTGTGACCTGCGGGGCTGGCTGGTCGACCATCTGATTGCCCTGCTCGCGGCCACCGCCGCCTCGGACGAGGAGACGGAAGCCGTGGTGGCGGACCTGCTGGACCAGGAGACCGCCGACGGCCCCGCCGGCCGGCTCGCCACGCTGATCATCCCGGTGGCGGGCCGGGCCGCGCACCTGCTGCCGCCGGACTGAGAACGCCTGGGTGACACTGGCCCGGTGAAAAGCGAGAACACGCCCTTTTGCGGCGGCCCCCTGGACGGCCGGGTGCTGCCCGTCCTGCTCGGGCCGACCGGTCATCCGCCCAAGTGGTACGAGGTACCGGTGCCGGACGCCGGTGGCGGCCCCGCCACGGTCCACGCCTACCGGCGCACCCCGGCGGGCTATTCCAAGCGGCTCGGGCTGCAACGCGGCTGGGTGTACGAGTACGCCCCCGGGGGCCGTGAGCGCTTCACCCCCAAGTGGCCCTGGGACAGGCCCCGCAGCGGGTCCTGAGTGTCGTCCGCGCACGCGTCCGTACGATCGGCGGTCAAGGTGCCGGGGCACGGTCGGGAACGGGCTTTCTACGCGTTCGCCGTGGAGTGACCTGCCCGGGCGCCCGCCGTCCGGGGCACGCCCCGGACGGCGGGCGTGGCGGTCCTTGCATCACCCGGGGCCGAGTGACCGGATGGACGAGATCCGACCAATTGTGGGGTTGTCCGATTAATCGGCGTCACCCCTGACACCGGAGGTGATCTCGTGCCGGGCAGAGTCGTACACGCCCTCTGCACGGCGGCGCTGGCCGCGGTCGTCGCCGTCTCCCCCGCTGCCTCGACCGCCGGCGCCGAGCCGTCCGGACCGGATCCCGCACCGGCCGCCGGAGCCGCTCCGCAGAGCGTGGCCGGGCTGCTGAAAAAGCTGCGGACGCTCTATCAGGAGGCCGAGGAAGCCGGGGAGCTCTACAACGGCACCGCGGAGGAGCTGAAGAAGCGGACCGCCGAGGCCAGGAAACTGCGCACCGAGCTGACCAGGGCGAGGGCGGCGCTGGACTCCGGACGCCGGGACGCCGGGCGACTGGCACGTGACCAGTACCAGGGGCGCACCGACTTCTCCGTGTACGTGCAGCTGCTGCTCGCGAAGGACCCGGCTCGCGCCCTGGAGCAGAGCCACGTCATCGAGCGCGCCCAGGCAGGCCGGACGGCCGTGGTCGACCGGCTCACCGGCGCGAAGAAGCATGCCGAGACCCTGGCGGCCGAGTCCCGGGCGGCACAGGAACGGCAGCGGGTGCTGGCCGCCCGGCAGAAGAAGCAGCGTGACAGCGCGCAGTCACAGCTGAAGGGCGTCGAGGCGATGCTGGCATCGCTGTCGGCCGAGCAACTCGCCGCGCTGTCGGCGCTGGAGGAGAAGAACGTCGGCAAGGCCCAGGGCGCACTGGCCGCCTCAGGGGCGCTCAGCTCGGTCCACCCGCCGTCCGAGGAGGGCGGCAAGGCCGTCCGCTACGCCGTCCAGCAGATCGGCAAGCCGTACGTGTGGGGCGGGGAGGGGCCCGAGGCCTACGACTGCTCCGGGCTCACCTCGCAGGCCTGGTCGGCTGCTGGCCGGGACATCCCGCGCACTTCGCAGGAACAGTGGCGCCGGCTGCCGAAGGTGCCGGTAGGCTCGCTGCGCCCCGGCGACCTGGTGGTCTACTTCCCGAAGGCCACGCATGTCGCGCTCTACATCGGCGACGGTCTCGTGGTGCAGGCCCCCAGGCCCGGCGCCACGGTGAAGGTCTCGCCGCTGGCCTCGAACCCGCTGCTGGGGGCCGTCCGCCCCGACCCGGGCAACGAGCCGCTGAGCGCGTACACGCGGCCGGAGCTGCCCGCGGACGCCACCTCGGGCGCGGACACGGGCTACGACGCCCCGGACGAGTGAGAGCCGGGCCGGCCCATCCGTCCGTGCCTGCGTGACGGCACCTGGCGGCCCGGCCTCCCCACGCGCTTGTGTCAGCCCTGCGCGCCCGAGATCTCGGCGAGGTACGCGTTCGTCTTCTCCGGCTCGAAGAAGAAGTTGTCGAAGTCCGCCGGGTCGTTGAACCCGTTGGCGAACCGGTCCGCGGCCGGCTGGAGCTGACCGGCCGCGCCGATCAGATTCAGCACGTGCTCCGGCGGCGGCGCGAGCATCGCGTTCGTCCACTTCACGACGTGCTGCGTCTTCGCCCAGTGCCGCTCGAACGTGGCCTTCATCCACTCCTCGTCGAACGGCCGGTCGCCGTGCTCCAGGATCGAGTGCAGGTAGGAGTGCGCGCCCTTTGACGCGGTGTTGGAGCCCTGTCCGGTGACCGGGTCGTTCGCGACGACGACGTCCCCCACGCCGAGGACCAGACCGCCGCCGGGCAGCCTGCCGACGGGCTTGCGCACGGTCGGGGCGTAACGGCCCACCAGCGTCGCGTTGGCGTCCGTCAGTTCGACTTCGGTGGCGCGTGCGTACTCCCACGGCGTGTACCTCTCCATGAGCTCCAGCGTCCTGGCCAGGTGCTCCGAGGGGTCCTTGATGCCCTGGAACGCGTCGAGCGGACCGCCGGGGATGCCCTCCCAGAACAGGATGTCCGCGCGGCCCGACGTCGTCAGGGTCGGCATGATGAGGAGTTCACCGACGCCCGGGACCAGGTTGCACCGCACCGCGTCGAACTCCGGGTGCTCGGGCCGCGGGCCCAGACCGTGGACGTACGCGACGGCCAGCGCCCGCTGCGGGGCGTCGTACGGCGAACGGGAGGCGTCCCGGCCGAACATGGAGACGAGCTCACCCTTGCCCGCCGACACCATCACCAGGTCGTACGTGCGGGAGAAGTAGTCCAGGTCGGAGACCGCGGCACCGTGGATGACGAGCTGCCCGCCGCGCTGGGCGAAGGTCTCCATCCAGCCGGCCATCTTGACGCGCTGGTCGACGGACTGGGCGATGTTGTCCAGCTTGCCGACCCAGTCGATGACACGCGAGGAGTCGGGCCCGGCGACGGAGACGCCGAGACCCTCGATCCGCGGCGCCCGCGACTCCCAGAAGTCGAGCTGCAGGTCACGCTCGTGCTGGAGGGCCGTGTGGAACATGCACTGCGTCGACATGACCCGGCCGGACCGGACCTCGTCCGCGGTGCGGTCGGCCAGCAGGGTGACTTCGTACCCTTCGGACTGCAGCCCGAGCGCCAGCTGGAGACCGGACTGACCGGCTCCGACTATGAGTACCTTCCGCATCTCGGTTCTCCGTTACGTGTTCTGGGTGCGTCGTCACTCGGGGGTGGCTTCGAGTGCGTGGCCCACCAGGGCGAGCAAGGCCTCGACGACGGTGCCCCTCTTACGCGCGTCCATGATCACGACAGGTACGTGCGGAGATACGGTCAGGGCCTCCCTGACATCGGCCTCGTCGTAACCGGCCGCTCCCTCGAAGTGGTTGACGGCGACGATGTAGGGAAGGCCGCAGGTCTCGAAGTAGTCGAGCGCGGCGAAGCAGTCGGCGAGGCGCCGCGTGTCGGCCAGCACGACCGCGCCGATCGCGCCGCGCACCATGTCGTCCCACATGAACCAGAAGCGCTGCTGGCCAGGCGTTCCGAAGATGTACAGGACGAGGTCGTCGTCCAAGGTGAGGCGGCCGAAGTCCATCGCCACGGTCGTGGTGACCTTGTCGGGGGTGGCCGTGAGGTCGTCGGTCCCCTCGCTGGCCTGTGTCATCAGCGCTTCGGTCTGCAGCGGGGGTATCTCGGAGACCGAACTGACGAAAGTCGTCTTGCCCACGCCGAACCCGCCCGCGACCACGATCTTGGTCGCGATCGGCGCGCGTGTGCGGTCGAGCTGCCAGGACTGCACCGGCTCGTCGGGCCGCTCCCGCGGCCCCCGCTGACGCGGAGTGAAGCGCGGCGCGTCAGAGACGACGGAGTCCATCGAGCACCCTTTCGAGCAGCGCGCGGTCGGGCTGGCCGGTGCCGTGACCGGTGCCGTAGACGCGGATCTTTCCTTGGTCGGCCAGGTCGCTGAGCAGTACCCGGACCACGCCGAGCGGCATCTTCAGCAGGGCGGAGATCTCCGCGACCGTACGCATGCGGCGGCAGAGTTCGACGATGGCGTGGAGCTCCGGCATGACACGCGAGGCGAGGTTGCCGTTCGTGAGCTCGCGGCGCTCCTCGGGAGCCTCCAGCGCGGCGACGAACGTCTCGACGAGCAGGACGTGGGTGAAGCGGGTGCGGCCTCCGGTGAGGGAGTACGGACGGACTCGTGCGGCCTTGCGGTCCGCACCCCGGACGGGGAGTTTTCGTACGGGTCCAGCAGCTGACGTCACTGGGCGCTCTCCATCGATGTGCGCAGCTCACTGCGGAGTTCGGGGGTGAGCACATGTCCGGCGCGGCCGACGAAGAGTGCCATGTGGTAGGCGATGACGCTCATGTCGCAGTCGGGGGTGGCGTGCACGCCGAGCAGAGAACCGTCACTGATCGACATGACGAAGACGCTGCCCTCGTCCATCGCGACCATCGTCTGCTTGACGCCGCCGCCGTCCATCAGCTTGGCGGCACCGATCGTGAGGGACCCGATCCCGGACACGATGGTGGCGAGGTCGGCGCTGGAACCCCTGGGGCCCCTCTGCCGTCCTGCCGCCTCGGCCGTCGCGAAGCCGGGGTCCGAGGAAAGCAGCATGAGCCCGTCGGACGAGACGACGGTGACCGAGTGGACCCCTGGCACCTCTTCCACGAGATTGTTCAGCAACCAGTGGAGGTTCCGCGCCTCGGTACTCATCCCGAATGTGCTGGGCGCAGTCAATTGCGTGCCTCCTCGACTGTGTCCCCCGTCTCATCGATCCGACCGTCGGTGCGGTCATGGCCGGTCTGCGCGCCGCTCTCGTCGATCTCCGCCTCCACATCGCGACGGCCGTCCTTCGCGCCCTGGTGGAACCCGCCGAGCCGGCGGCGCAGGGCTTCCTTGTCCAGGCTGCCCGTGCGCTCGGCGACCGGGGCCGAGGGCGACGCGGCGACCCTCGGGGTGCGCTTGGGCAGCCCCTTGTCCGTGAGGCGCTCGGGCAGGGGCGCCGGGTCGGGCACCTCCTCGCCCAGTCCGGTCAGCGGCTGCCGGGGGCCCGGAAGGGTATCGGCGGCCGGGGCCGTGGCGGGGCTCGTGTCGGCCGCGCGCTCATGGCGGTCGGGTCCGATGGCGTACGGGCTCGGTGCGGCCTGCTGCGCGGGCAGCCGGACCCGCATCGTGGTCTCGGCCTCGGACTCCTCGCGGGCCTCGGACACGGGCTCGGCGGGAGCGGGCGTCGCGGGCTCCGGTACCGCGGGCTCCGACTCTGCTGCGGGATCCGGTACCGCGGGCTCCGATGCCTCTGCGGGCTCCTGACCCGCGGGCTCCGATGCCTCTGCGGGCTCCTGACCCGCGGGCTCCGATGCCTCTGCGGGCTCCTGACCCGCGGGCTCCGATGCCTCTACGAGCTCCTGGCCCGCAGCCTGCAGGGTCCGCTCCGCGGCCGCGATCAGCGGGTCTTCCACGGGAGGAGCCGAACGGGGCGGCAGCGCGTGGGAATCGGCCTCGGCGACCGATCCCGGAAGGTTCAGCCCGGGCGCGTCCCCCGCCAGCGGTACGGACGGCGGGGAAGCCGCGGGCGGCGCCGTGGGCAGCATCGTCTGCGGAAGGACGACGACCGCGGTGACCCCGCTCCCCTTATGTTCGCGCAGCTGCACCCGTACGCCGTGGCGGGCCGCGAGCAGCGAGGTCACCTGGAGGCCCAGTCCGGCACCGTCCGCGGCCTGTTCGCCCGCTTCGAAGGACGTCGGGTCGGCGAGCCTGGCATTGAGTTCACCCATCCGGACCGCCGACATGCCGATGCCCTCGTCCTGTACGGAGAGCATCACCTCCCCGGTCTCCAGAAGCCAGCCGGAGAGCTCGACATGGGAGTCGGGCGGGGAGAAGGAGGTCGCGTTCTCCAGGAGTTCGGCGACGAGGTGGCTCAGGTCGTCGGCGGCGAAGCCCGCGACCTGGGCGTGCGGCGGCAGGGACTGGATCGTGACCCGCTCGTACCGCTCGATCTCGCTGACCCCGGCGCGCAGTACGTCGACGAGGGGGATCGGGCTCGCGTGCCCCTGGTGGTGATCGGTTCCCGCGAAGACCAGCATGTTCTCGCTGTGGCGCCGCATGACGGTGGCCATGTGGTCCAGCTTGAAGAGGGTCGCGAGGCGCTCCGGGTCCTGCTCGCCGGCCTCCAGGCCCTCGATGACGCCGAGCTGGCGCTCGACGAGGCCGAGCGTGCGCAGAGACAGATTGACGAAGGTGTGGTGGACCGTGTTCCGCAGCCGTTCGAGCTGCCCGGTGAGTTCCGCGACCCGGGCCTGGAGTTCGGCCCGCTCGAGTGTGAGGGCCTCATGGTCGGTGACCGGTTCGCCGCGCTCGGTCTGCACGCCCTCGAGTCGGCCGGTGACCTCGTGGCGCAGTCCGTGCAGCGTGCCGTGGAGAGTGTTGATGGACCGTACGACCTGGGCGAATTCATCGTTGCGCCCGGTGTAACGGACCGGTTCGGCGGTCTCGGGCTCGGCGGCGATACGGCCGGCCCCGATCCGCAGGACGGCGAGCGGCTGGGTGAGGGTGCGGGCGACGGCGGTGGAGACGCCGATGGCGATCAGCACGCAGCCGCCGAGCAGGGCGAGGCGGAGTTCCAGCGCGGTGACGTCGTCGTCGCGCAGCCCCTCCAGCCGCTTGACCTGCGCGGTGCCCAGCGCGGACTCGACTCCGCGCATGCGGTCGATACGGGCGGAGAGAGCCGCCTCGACCTTCTCGGGGTCGGCTTCCCGCTCGGCGTCGGACAGCTCGGGGCGGTCGGTGAACCGCGTGAGGTACTTCTCCGCGCTGGTGACCTCGGGTCCGGTGACCGTGGAAGCGAGCCTGTCCCGGGCCGAGGACCCGGCGGCCTGGTCGAACTCGGCGAGAGAGGCGAGCTCGCGCACCCGCGCCTGCTGGGCGGCGGCGCTCAGTTCGTCGCGGTTGCGGTCGTCCTCGTCGGGGGCCGTGTCCTGGCTCTGGACGGGGAGGCCGGTGAACGGGTCGGTCTGCTGCTGCGACTGCGCGCCGGGCACGGCCAGCGCGGCCAGGAGCAGCCCCCTGGTGGCGGAGGCCTGCTCCACGGCACCGCCGAGTGCGAGCGGCGCGCGGGTGGCGTCGGCGGCCCGCGGCGGGGTCTTCTCGGCGAGCTCGTTCGCGAGGTCGTGGAGCTTGGCGATGACCTCGGAGTACGCCGTGTACGCCTCCATCGCCGAGCCCTTGCCCGTGAGGGCGGTCCGGCGCAGCGAGGGAACGGCGGCGAGGTCCCGGCGCAGCGCCGCCGGAGCGGTCGCCCGGATCTCGTCCACCTGCTGGTCGACACGGGCCGCCGGACCGGTGGTGCCGTCCTCGGTGTCCCCGGCCTCACGGCCGCCCGCGATGTGGACGGTGACCTCGTCGCGCTCGTCCGCGAGGGAGTGCGCGAGCGTGATCGCCTGCTGGTTCAGCTCGGCGAGCGTGACCAGCCGCTGGGACTCGTTGAGATCGGAGGATGCGCCGAGTGCCGCCGGGGCGCCGGCGGCGATGACGGTGATCCCCACGACGGCAACACCGGCGACGAGCCGGCTGCGTACCCGCACGGTCCGCTTGGAGGCACCCGCTGCCTGAGGCGTCGCCCCGGACTCCTCGCGCGTGCTGTCCTTGCTCCGAGGCCGCTTCTTCTGCACCGGTGCTCGCAATCTTGACTCGTCCGCCCTTGAAGCAGAGGTGACACACGGTCACGTGAATGGGCATGCCACCCTGGTGCGCGCCCGTACGGCTTCTGACCATTCCAGCGCTTTTGAGAGGGGGCCGTGCATCAACCGCTCCGCCACTCGAACGAGTGAACCGCACTCCGGAGTTGGCTAACAAGTCTCCCCACAGGAGCCGCAGGGCATGCACGGGCCACCGGGTGGAACTTCGGGCCAGGCTTTGGCAGTATGCCCGCCCGCATATGCGTGAAGCCCTTGAGTCCTCCCCATGCGAGCCATCTGACCTGCCGATACGGCCCGAGCGCGGGGTCGTGCCCGTCGCGTGAGGACATCATGCAGACTGATCGGATGCCCATCGCACTCGCCACCGAGCCCGGCAGCCCCGAACGCCCCAACGAGGACTGGGCGTCGACCGCCGCCTCCGCGGCAGGCCAGGGTGGTGCCCTGGTCCTGCTCGACGGCGTCACGCCGCCCGTGGGCGACGACGGGTGTGTGCACTCGGTTCCGTGGTTCACCGCACGGCTCGGCGGCGCCTTGGCCGAACTGTCCGCTTCGCGACGGGATCTGACACTGGCGGAGATCCTCTCGACGTCCATCCGACGCACCGCCGATGCCCACCGTTCCCTGTGTGACCTTTCTCACCCGCGCACGCCTCAGGCAACGGTGGTCCTGGCGCGTTGGGACGAAGAACGGGTCGAGCACCTCGTGCTCTCCGACTCGGTCCTGCTCGTCGAGGGGCACGACGGCACGGTCCGGCCGCTGCTCGACGACCGTATCGACCGGCTGCCGCCGGGCTCGCTCGCCTCTGCGGAGATCGCGGACGCACATGTACGGAACAAGGAGGGCGGCTTCTTCACGGCGGCCGCGGACCCCTCGGTGTCGTCACGCGCGGTGACCGGCGAGACCCCGCAGGCGGAGGTCCGGGCGCTGGCGGCCCTGACCGACGGCGCCAGCCGCTGGACGGAGAAGTTCCGGGAGGGCGACTGGACGGCCGCCCTCGGCCTGCTGCGCAAGGAGGGGCCGCAGGGTCTGATCGACCGGGTCAGGGAGCTGGAGCGGGCCGACACCGACCGCGTGTACCTGCGCCGCGGCAAGACGCACGACGACGCGACAGCGGTTCTCGTGGAACTCTGACTCCCGCCCCGCCCGGCCGCCGTCGGAGCACGGCGTCACGGCGGAGCGACTCACCCCTCGGCCCGCTCGTTCAGGTGGTGCAGCAGTCGCGCCAGTTCCGCGATCTCGGCCCGGTCCCAGCCCGCGAGCTTGCGGGCGTATCGGCCGCGGCGGGCGTCGCGGACGCTGCGGAAGCGCGCGAGGCCCTCCTCCGTGAGGTGGACGAGCGAGGCGCGGCCGTCCGCCGGGTCGGTCTCCCGTGCCACCAGGCCGAGCCCTTCCAGGGCTCGCAGCTGGCGGCTCATGGTCGCCTTGCCCACCCCGATGTAGGCGGCGAGATCCGTGGCCCGCTGCCGCCCCGCCGACTCCAGCCGCACGAGAAGCCCGTAGGCCGCGGCTTCCAGATCCGGATGGACCTCGCGTGCCATCTCCCCCGAATTGGCCCGCGCCCGGCGCAGGAAGACCGCCAACTCCCGCTCCAGGGCGAGGAACTCATGGTCCACACCACTTCCGGCCGCTGCACCGGGTTCACCGCCGCTTCCGCTCCCGTGCACGTCAGCACCCCTCATACACTTTCCCGCCGCTGAAACTGCTCTCGACTCCGGCCATCGCCGCAGCCGGGCCAGTATTTCGCAGGCGTAGACCTCCGGCAGCGGCCAGACTCCGCCCGCGCCGCGGGAGTGTCCCGCGGAACGGCCCGCCCTCCGCGTGGAGGACGGGCCGTTCCTACCGGCCGTCGGCGTGGTGCCACGCCCGTCACGCCGTGACGCCTACGCGGCGGCCGGGATCCTGTCCTGCGCCCTGGCGGCGGCCGGGGCGAGCGCGATCTCCAGCACCTGGCGGACATCGGTCACCGGGTGGACCTCCAAGGTGTCGAGGACCTCGGCCGGTACGTCGTCCAGGTCGGCCTCGTTGCGCTTGGGGATCACCACGGTGGTGATGCCGGCCCGGTGCGCGGCCAGCAGCTTCTGCTTCAGGCCGCCGATCGGGAGCACCCGTCCGGTCAGCGACACCTCACCGGTCATGGCCACATCCGTCCGGACGAGCCGCCCCGAGAGCAGGGAGGCCAGCGCCGTCGTCATCGTGATGCCCGCGCTCGGACCGTCCTTGGGGACCGCACCCGCGGGGAAGTGGATGTGCGCGCCACGGTCCTTGAGGTCCGCGACCGGAAGCTCCAGCTCCGCGCCGTGCGAGCGCAGGAAGCTCAGGGCGATCTGCGCGGACTCCTTCATGACGTCACCCAGCTGACCGGTCAGGGTCAGCCCGGAGGCCCCGGTCTCCGGGTCGGCCAGCGACGCCTCCACGAAGAGCACGTCTCCACCCGCTCCGGTCACCGCGAGCCCCGTGGCCACACCCGGCACCGCGGTGCGGCGTTCGGCCGGGACCTGGGCGGACTCGGGCACGTGGTGCGGTCGGCCGATCAGACCCCGCAGGTCGTCCTCGGCAACCGTGAACGGCAGTTCACGTTCCCCGAGTTCGTGCTGAGCCGCGACCTTGCGGAGCAGCCGTGCGACGGCCCGCTCCAGGTTCCGCACCCCGGCCTCCCGGGTGTACTCCCCGGCCAGCTTGCGCAGCGCCGACTCGTCCAGGCCGACCTCGTCCTCCTTCAGACCGGCCCGCTCCAGCTGGCGCGGGAGCAGGTGGTCACGGGCGATGACGACCTTCTCGTCCTCCGTGTACCCGTCCAGCGTGACCAGCTCCATGCGGTCGAGCAGAGCCTCCGGAATGGATTCGAGGACGTTCGCCGTGGCCAGGAACACGACGTCGCTGAGGTCGAGTTCGACCTCCAGGTAGTGGTCGCGGAAGGTGTGATTCTGAGCCGGGTCGAGCACCTCCAGCAGGGCGGCCGCCGGGTCGCCCCGGAAGTCGGAGCCGACCTTGTCGATCTCGTCGAGCAGGACGACCGGGTTCATCGAACCGGCCTCCTTGACGGCCCGGACGATGCGCCCGGGGAGCGCGCCGACGTACGTGCGCCGGTGGCCCCGGATCTCGGCCTCGTCCCGGACCCCGCCGAGCGCGACCCGGACGAACTTGCGCCCCATGGCGTGCGCGACGCTTTCGCCGAGCGAGGTCTTCCCGACTCCGGGCGGACCGACGAGTGCCAGCACCGCGCCGCCGCGGCGGCCACCGACCACACCGAGCCCGCGGTCGGCACGCCGCTTGCGCACCGCGAGGTACTCGGTGATGCGCTCCTTCACGTCCTGCAGGCCGGCGTGCTCCGCGTCGAGGATCTCCCGGGCGCCCTTGATGTCGTACGCGTCCTCGGTCCGTTGGGTCCACGGCAGTTCCAGGACGGTGTCCAGCCAGGTGCGGATCCAGGAGCCCTCGGGGCTCTGGTCGGAGGACCGCTCCAGCTTCTCGACCTCCTTGAGGGCGGCCGCACGGACGTGCTCCGGAAGATCGGCGGCTTCGACGCGCGCCCGGTAGTCGTCGGACTCGTCGCCGGAGCCGGCTTCACCGTTGAGCTCGGAGAGCTCCTTGCGTACGGCGTCGAGCTGGCGCCTCAGGAGGAATTCGCGCTGCTGCTTGTCGACACCCTCCTGGACGTCCTTGGCGATGGACTCGGCGACGTCCTGCTCGGCGAGGTGCTCGCCGAGCCACTGGATGGCCAGCTTCAGACGGGCGACCGCGTCGGCGGTCTCCAGCAGCTGGACCTTCTGGGCGGTGGTGAGGAAGGGCGAGTACCCGGAGTTGTCGGCGAGCGCCGAGATGTCCTCGATCTGCTGCACCCTGTCCACGACCTGCCAGGCGCCACGCTTCTTCAGCCAGCTGGTGGCGAGGGCCTTGTACTCCCTGGCGAGCTCGGCCGCGGAACCGGGCAGCGGGTCGGGTACCGATACGTCGATCCGGGTGCCCTCCACCCACAGCGCGCTCCCGGGACCGCTCGTCCCGGCACCGATCCGCACCCGGTCCCGGGCCCTGATGAGTGCGCCCGGGTCCCCGTCCGACAGCCGTCCCACCTGCTCGACGGTGCCCAGGACACCGGTCCCGGTGTAATTCCCGTCGATACGCGGCACGAGCAGGACCTCGGGCTTGCCGCCCCCGGTTCGCGCGACGGCCTGGGCGGCCTCCACGGCGGCGCGCACTTCCGCGTCCGACAGGTCGAGCGGCACGACCATGCCGGGCAGTACGACCTCGTCGTCGAGCGGCAGCACGGGCAGGTCGACCGGCGTGAACGCCTCGGACGCATTGGACTCAGCAGTCATGATCTCCCCTTCGGCAGGCAAGTTGAGCTATGTGGACTCAATGCTCATGAGCGCTCGAATGTTCCCCACGCCCTGTTCGCTCATAGCGATCACCCGGATCCGGGCCGCACGGGCCACGCCTCCACACCAGCGCTCCACGGCACACAGCCATTCCCGGCGCGACCGGCCCGGAGAGCCGGGACGCGGAAATCGGGTGTACCGAAGGCCCGGTGGTGGGCGAAACTGGGCGGCCACGACAAGGCCCACCCCGCCACACGCCGGAGACCGCGCCCATGCCCGCCACAGATGCCCCCCGCCCCGTCGTCCTCGACCGGCGCGAAGGACCGTTCGGCGAAGTCGTCCTGCGCGAACGCGGCGCCGCGTTCGAGATCATCGCCAACGGCTGCTTCCTGATGGACACCTCCGACGGGCGCTCGGAGCGACTCCTGGTGGACGCGGCGCTCGCCGCCCTGCCCGTCGGACGGCCGGACCCGTCGGTACTGATCGGCGGGCTCGGCGTCGGGTTCTCCCTGGTGCGGGCCGCCACCGAACCGCGCTGGGGCAGGATCGCCGTCGTCGAACGGGAGCAGGCCATCGTGGACTGGCACCTCGACGGACCGCTCGGCCGCATCTCCGGTGCGGCGCTCGCCGATCCGCGGACCGAGATCCTGCGTACGGACCTCGTCGCCCATCTCCGTACGACCACGGAGCGTTACGACGCACTGTGCCTGGACATCGACAACGGCCCCGACTGGACCGTCACCCAGGACAACGGAAACCTCTATTCACCCGCCGGCCTCGCCGCCTGCCGCGCGCGTCTGACACCCGGCGGGGTCCTGGCCGTATGGTCCGCGCAGCCGTCCTCCGACTTCGAGCAGGCCATGCGGAATGCCGGATTCCACGCAGTAAGGACCGAAGAAGTAGCGGTTGCCCGAGGTGTACCGGACGTGGTCCATCTCGCACTACGGGACAACTGAACCCCCACCCGGTACCCATTTACCTGGCCCCGCCACGGATCAGGCGGGACAAGTCCGCCGATCCGCCTCGTTCCCGCCGGTAACACCTTCACGACGGACAACACCCTGCGTAGCCGAGAGGTGTCCTCTGCCTTTACGCTGCTGACCGGACAAGGGATCACCGACGAAAATCCACAAGCGATAACCGTGCTCCGGGGGAATGGCCCCCGTGGGAACGGGCAGGGGCGGGGCGATGGAACAGACACACACCACCCACAACGGCGTCGCGGCCACCCCCGGGGCTCAGCGCCGGGTGCTGGTGGTCGAGGACGACGCGACAATCGTCGACGCCATTTCCGCCCGTCTGCGGGCCGAGGGCTTTCTGGTGCAGACCGCGCTGGACGGGCCGGCGGCCGTGGACGCGGCCGAGGCATGGCAGCCGGACCTGATGGTGCTCGACATCATGCTTCCCGGCTTCGACGGTCTGGAGGTCTGCCGTCGTGTGCAGGCCCAGCGCCCCGTGCCGGTGCTGATGCTCACCGCGCGGGACGACGAGACCGACATGCTGGTCGGGCTCGGCGTCGGCGCCGACGACTACATGACCAAGCCCTTCTCCATGCGGGAGCTGGCTGCGCGGGTCCACGTCCTGCTGCGCCGGGTCGAACGGGCCGCACTGGCCGCCGTGACGCCGCGCAGCGGCATCCTGCGCCTCGGCGAGCTGGAGATCGACCACGCGCAGCGCCGTGTCAGGGTGCGCGCCGACGACGTCCACCTCACCCCGACCGAGTTCGACCTGCTGGTCTGCCTGGCCAACACACCGCGCGCGGTTCTGTCCCGGGAACAGCTGCTGGCCGAGGTCTGGGACTGGGCGGATGCCTCCGGGACCCGCACGGTCGACAGCCACATCAAGGCCCTGCGCCGGAAGATCGGCGCCGAGCGGATCCGTACCGTGCACGGCGTCGGCTACGCCCTGGAGACACCCGCGCCATGACGCCGCCCGGCTCCGGACTGCGGCCCTTCTCGATCAAGGCCAAGCTGGGCACCCTCGTCGTGGTCTCGGTGTTCATCACGACCGGACTGCTGATCGTCGCTCTGCGGACCAGGACCGAATTCCGGTTCATCACGGTCTTCTCGGTGATCGCCACTCTGCTGATCACCCAGTTCGTGGCACACGGACTGACCGCGCCGCTGGACGAGATGCGCGCCGTCGCACGGTCGATCTCGCACGGCGACTACACGAGACGGGTGAGCGGCGCCGGGCGGCGTGACGAGCTCGGCGACCTGGCACAGACGATCAACCGCATGGCGGACGATCTGGAGGCGGAGGACCGGCACCGCAAGGAGCTGGTGGCCAACGTGTCCCATGAGCTGCGTACGCCGATCGCGGCGCTCAGAGCCGTCCTGGAGAACGTGGTGGACGGGGTGTCCGCCGCGGACCCCGAGACGATGCGTACGGCCCTCAAACAGACCGAACGCCTGGGCAGGCTGGTGGAGACCCTGCTGGACCTCTCCCGGCTGGACAACGGCGTGGTGGCGCTCAAGGCGCGCCGCTTCGAGGTCTGGCCGTATCTGTCGGGCGTGCTGAAGGAAGCGAATCTCGCCTCCTCGCAGCGCCGGCTCTCCTCCGGTTCCGGAAACCACTCCCGCACCGACGTCCATCTGCACCTCGATGTATCGCCGCCCGAGCTGACCGCGCACGCGGACGCGGAACGCCTGCACCAGGTTGTCGCCAATCTGGTCGACAACGCCGTCAAACACAGCCCTCCGCACGGCCGGGTCACGGTGCTGGCGCGGCGTGGAAAGTATCCCGAGTCGCTGGAGCTGGAGGTCATGGACGAGGGCCCCGGCATTCCGGAGGCGGAGCGTCACCGGGTCTTCGAGCGCTTCAACCGCGGCCAGGCACCGTCCCCCCACGGTCCGGGCAGCGACGGCGGCACGGGGCTCGGGCTCGCGATCGCCCGCTGGGCGGTGGATCTGCACGGCGGTCGTATCGGGGTGGCCGAATCCGCCCGCGGCTGCCATATCCAGGTCACTCTTCCGGGGATCGCACCGATGCACGGTTGACCCGCTGTTCGAAGTGGAGGACCCCGTTCTCCCTCCCGTCCGGGAAAGAGATACGGTCCAGGGGGCCGTAGCATTGGCCTCGCGTACCCGAAGGGCAGCGGAACCTTGCTTGTTTCCCGCCATTTCATGCGCCGAAACCCGGCCTTCGATGTGATGTGCACGACGAAGACCGGCCCGGCCTGCACGTAACGGCTCGGGAGGCGTAGCCTTGATTTCCGCTGTCCATCACCTTGTGAAGCGGAAGAGGGCGGTTGCCGCCGTGTCGTCTCAGTCCCCCAGTAACTCGAGCATCTCGACCGATCAAGAAGCGGGCACCGGGTCCAACCCGGCCGCCGCTTTCGGGCCCAATGAGTGGCTAGTCGACGAGATCTACCAGCAGTACCTCCAGGACCCCAGTTCGGTCGACCGCGCCTGGTGGGACTTCTTCGCCGACTACAAGCCGGGTACGTCCGGCACGGCGGACAAGCCCGTCCCCGCATCTGCGGGAGCGGTGACACCGGCTCCGGCCGCCACCGCTGCGAACACCGTGAACAACACCGCTCCGGCGCAGGCCGAGGCGCAGGCCCCGGCCGCGCCCCCCGCTGCCCCGGCCGCGCCCCCCGCTGCCCCGGCCGCGCCCGCTGCCCCCGCTCCGGCAAAGGCTCCGGCCGCGCCCGCGAAGGCCGCACCGGCGAAGGCGGCCCCGTCCCCGGCCCCCGCGAAGGCGGATGCCCCGGCCGAGGCCCCCGCAGGCCCGGAGTTCGTGACGCTGCGCGGCCCCTCGGCCGCCGTCGCGAAGAACATGAACGCCTCCCTGGAGCTGCCGACGGCCACGTCGGTCCGCGCCGTGCCGGTGAAGCTGCTCTTCGACAACCGCATCGTCATCAACAACCACCTGAAGCGGGCCCGCGGCGGGAAGATCTCCTTCACGCACCTCATCGGGTACGCGATGGTGCAGGCCCTCAAGGCCATGCCGTCGATGAACTACTCCTTCGCGGTGAAGGACGGCAAGCCGACCCTGGTCAAGCCCGAGCACGTCAACCTCGGTCTGGCCATCGACCTGGTGAAGCCGAACGGCGACCGTCAGCTGGTCGTCGCGGCCATCAAGAAGGCCGAGACGCTCAACTTCTTCGAGTTCTGGCAGGCGTACGAGGACATCGTCCGCCGGGCCCGTGTCGGCAAGCTCGGCATGGACGACTTCTCCGGGGTCACCGCCTCGCTGACCAACCCCGGCGGCATCGGCACGGTCCACTCCGTGCCCCGCCTGATGCCCGGACAGGGCCTCATCATGGGCGTCGGCGCGATGGACTACCCGGCGGAGTTCCAGGGCACCTCGCAGGACACCCTGAACAAGCTGGGCATCTCGAAGGTCATGACCCTGACCTCGACGTACGACCACCGGGTCATCCAGGGCGCGGCGTCCGGCGAGTTCCTCCGTGTCCTGGCCCAACTGCTGCTCGGCGAGAACGACTTCTACGACGAGATCTTCAAGGCGCTGCGCATCCCCTACGAGCCGGTCCGCTGGCTCAAGGACATCGACGCCTCGCACGACGACGACGTCACCAAGGCCGCGCGGGTCTTCGAGCTGATCCACTCCTACCGGGTCCGCGGCCACGTCATGGCCGACACCGACCCGCTGGAGTACCGCCAGCGCAAGCACCCCGACCTGGACATCACCGAGCACGGCCTCACCCTGTGGGACCTGGAGCGGGACTTCGCGGTCGGCGGTTTCGCCGGCAAGACGATGATGAAGCTCCGCGACATCCTCGGCGTGCTGCGTGAGTCGTACTGCCGCACCACCGGCATCGAGTTCATGCACATCCAGGAGCCGAAGGAGCGTAAGTGGCTCCAGGACCGGGTGGAGCGTCCGCGCCCGGCTCCGGAGCGCGAGGAGCAGCTGCGGATCCTGCGTCGCCTCAACGCCGCCGAGGCGTTCGAGACGTTCCTGCAGACCAAGTACGTCGGCCAGAAGCGGTTCTCGCTGGAGGGCGGGGAGTCCGTCATCCCGCTGCTCGACGCGGTCATCGACTCCGCCGCCGAGGCCCGCCTGGACGAGGTCGTCATCGGCATGGCCCACCGCGGCCGCCTCAACGTGCTGGCGAACATCGTCGGCAAGTCGTACGCGCAGATCTTCCGCGAGTTCGAGGGCAACCTCGACCCGCGCTCGATGCACGGCTCCGGTGACGTCAAGTACCACCTGGGCGCCGACGGCACCTTCACCGGTCTGGACGGTGAGCAGATCAAGGTCTCGCTGGCCGCCAACCCCTCGCACCTGGAAGCCGTCGACCCGGTCCTCGAGGGCATCGCCCGCGCCAAGCAGGACATCATCAACAAGGGCGGCACGGACTTCACGGTCCTGCCCGTCGCGCTCCACGGCGACGCGGCCTTCGCCGGCCAGGGCGTCGTCGCCGAGACGCTCAACATGTCGCAGCTGCGCGGCTACCGCACCGGCGGAACCGTGCACGTGGTGATCAACAACCAGGTCGGCTTCACCGCCGCCCCGGAGTCCTCGCGCTCCTCGATGTACGCCACCGACGTGGCGCGCATGATCGAGGCGCCGATCATCCACGTCAACGGCGACGACCCGGAGGCCGTGGTCCGCGTCGCACGGCTGGCCTTCGAGTACCGGCAGACGTTCAACAAGGACGTCGTCATCGACCTCATCTGCTACCGCCGTCGCGGGCACAACGAGGGCGACAACCCGGAGTTCACCAACCCGCAGATGTACACCCTGATCGACAAGAAGCGCTCGGTGCGCAAGCTCTACACCGAGTCCCTCATCGGTCGCGGCGACATCACGCTGGAAGAGGCCGAGCAGGCGCTGCAGGACTTCCAGGGCCAGCTGGAGAAGGTGTTCGCGGAGGTCCGCGAAGCCACCTCGGCGCCGTCCCAGCCGCACGTCCCGGACGCGCAGGCGGAATTCCCGGTCGCCGTGAACACCGCGGTGTCCTCGGAGGTCGTGAAGCTGGTCGCCGAGTCGCAGGTGAACATCCCCGACGGGATCACCGTTCACCCGCGTCTCCTGCCGCAGATGCAGCGCCGTGCCGCCTCCGTGGAGAACGGCACGATCGACTGGGGCATGGGCGAGACCCTGGCCATCGGTTCGCTGCTCATGGAGGGCACCCCGGTCCGGCTCGCCGGCCAGGACACCCGCCGCGGCACGTTCGGTCAGCGTCACGCCGTCCTCGTCGACCAGAAGACCGGCGAGGACTACACCCCGCTGCTCTACCTCTCCGACGAGCAGGCCCGCTACAACGTCTACGACTCGCTGCTCAGCGAGTACGCGGCGATGGGCTTCGAGTACGGCTACTCGCTTGCCCGCCCGGAATCCCTGGTCATCTGGGAGGCCCAGTTCGGCGACTTCGTCAACGGCGCGCAGACCGTCGTGGACGAGTTCATCTCCTCCGCCGAGCAGAAGTGGGGCCAGACGTCCGGCGTCACCCTGTTGCTCCCGCACGGCTACGAGGGCCAGGGCCCGGACCACTCGTCCGCCCGCCCGGAGCGTTTCCTGCAGATGTGCGCGCAGGACAACATGACGGTCGCGATGCCCACGCTCCCGTCGAACTACTTCCACCTCCTGCGGTGGCAGGTGCACAACCCGCACCACAAGCCGCTGATCGTCTTCACCCCGAAGTCGATGCTCCGCCTCAAGGCGGCCGCGTCGAAGGTGGAGGAGTTCACCACCGGCGGCTTCCGCCCGGTCATCGGCGACGAGTCGGTCAAGGCCGAAGCGGTCCGCAAGGTCGTCTTCGTCTCCGGCAAGCTGTACTACGACCTGGACGCCGAGCGCGAGAACCGTGGCGACACGGAGACGGCGATCATCCGGCTGGAGCGGCTGTACCCGCTGCCGGGTGCGGAGATCCAGGCCGAGATCGCCAAGTACCCGAACGCCGAGAAGTACCTCTGGGCCCAGGAGGAGCCGGCGAACCAGGGTGCGTGGCCGTTCATCGCGCTCAACCTGATCGACCACCTGGACCTGGCCGTCGGCTCCGACGTGCCGCACGGAGAGCGCCTGCGCCGCATCTCGCGGTCGCACGGCTCGTCCCCGGCGGTCGGCTCTGCCAAGCGTCACCAGGCCGAGCAGGCCCAGCTGGTCGCCGAGGTCTTCGAGGCCTGATCAGCGGCAGTACGTCCCCGGAGGGCCCGGCCTCGCGAGATGTTCGCGGGGCCGGGCCCTCCGGCTTTCCGGCCTCGTTATTCTGGTCGTATGTACTTCACGGACCGTGGCATCGAGGAACTGGAGAAGCGGCGCGGCGAGGAGGAGGTCACCTTCGAGTGGCTCGCCGAGCAGCTTCGTACGTTCGTCGACCTCAACCCCGACTTCGAGGTGCCCGTCGAGCGCCTGGCGACCTGGCTGGCCCGGCTGGACGACGACGAGGACGAGTAGTCACCGTCCGGGGCTTCCGCTTCCTTCGCCCGCACCCCTGACGCGGTTGTACGCGCACCCCAGCAGCCCCTGCATAAGGCGGACCGGGCGCGCCGGCCGGCCCACGCGATCTGTTCCGCTTCCGGATGGGCCCCGGCGCCCGAGCGCAGCCGGTCGCCGGGCGTGAGACCGGGCGGCAGCGCCGCCCCGGTCCGGGGGAGTACGGCGGGCAGCCCGCGCAGCGGGGCCTCTGCGTCCGTACCCGGGGCCGCGCGGGTGAGAGCCTCCAGCGACTGAACGTCCAGGACGGGGTCGAGCCCCAGCCGGACGGACGTCCGCATCACTTCGTCCTCGGCGGCCGGGGTGCCGTCGGCGAGCCAGATGCAGCCGAACGGGCGGCGGAAGCCGGAGGCCAGAGTGCAGCCGGACCGGTCGCCGTCCCACCACGGGGCGGGCACCGGCCAGGTGGCGCCCACCGCGAGGGCGGTGGCCCAGCCGCCGACGACGCGGTCGACCGGCTCGGCACCATCGGCCGCGGTGGCCCCGCCGGGCGCCGTACCTCTGTCGCCTTCGTAGCGCCCTCCGCCAGGGCTCACCTCGGGAACGAACACGCTCCAGCCGTTCCCGGCGGGCGCGGGCAGCATGCACTCCCGCAGAAGGCGGGGGCA
The DNA here is from genome assembly GCF_053591835.1 of Streptomyces sp. NPDC002911. Lineage (NCBI taxonomy): Bacteria > Bacillati > Actinomycetota > Actinomycetes > Kitasatosporales > Streptomycetaceae > Streptomyces > Streptomyces sp. NPDC002911. The sequence goes on from NZ_JBSFUO010000001.1 coordinate 238,857, forward strand.
CGGGCCGTACGGTCTCGGGTCGGCCCGGCACAGGAGCAGGGACCCCACGGATGTCGCCGTCATGCCTCACACGCGGGGGCAATTTGCACACATATGGACCACTCGAGACCCTCGAGCGCCTTTCGACGAGCACCCTTGCGATTCCCTTGACTTCTTGGCTTCTTCCTTGACTTCTCCGAACCGCGATATATCGTGTTCCACAGGGGACGCGATATGTTGCGTCACGCCACCCAGAGGGAGGTCAGACCATGCCTGAGTCGACGTGGACCGTCGCCGAGCCCCGGAAGCTCGCCTTCGACGCCCCCGTGACGACGCTCAACGTGCGCATCGTCGACGGCGTGGTCAATGTCGTCGGCACCGACGAGCCGACCGCCCGGCTGGAGGTGTCCGCGATCGACGGACCGCCGCTGATCGTGACCCTGGAGGGCGGCACCCTCACCGTCACCTACGAGGATCTGCCGTGGCAGGGCCTTCTCACCTGGCTCGACCGCAGAAGCCCGCACCGCAGCGTCGCGGTCTCCCTCGCCGTACCGGCCGACGCCGGAGTCGAGGTCGGCGTGATCGGCGCCGAGGCGGTCGTCTCCGGGATCCGGGGACGGACCGAGCTGCGGGGCATCTCCGGCGCCACCACTCTGGTAGGTCTCTCCGGTGTCGTCAGGGCCGAGACCGTGTCCGGCAGCCTGGAGGCCCAGACCGTCACCGGCGACCTCCACTTCCAGTCCGTGTCGGGCGATCTGACGGTCGTCGAGGGCGCCGGCACCTCGGTCCGGGCGGAGTCCGTCACCGGCCATATGGTGCTCGACCTCGACACCTCGCCGAAGCCGACGGACATCAGACTGACCTCGGTCTCCGGCGAGATCGCCATCCGGCTGCCGCACCCGGCGGACGCGAAGGTCGAGGCGAACACCGCGAGCGGTACCGTCTCCAACGCCTTCGAGGACCTGCGCGTGGGCGGCCAGTGGGGGGCGAAGAAGATCACCGGCACACTGGGCGCGGGCACGGGCAAGCTGAAGGCGACCACCGTCTCGGGTTCGATCGCCCTGCTGCGCCGCCCGCCCGCCCAGGACAGCGCGCACGATGCCGAGCCGACCGGAAAGGTGCTCTGATGGCCCCCGTATTCGCCCATGGCCGCCTGCGCCTGTACCTCCTCAAGCTGCTGGACGAGGCCCCCCGCCATGGATACGAGGTGATCCGGCTTCTTGAGGAGCGCTTCCAGGGGCTGTACGCGCCGTCGGCGGGCACCGTGTATCCGCGACTGGCCAAGCTGGAGGCCGAGGGCCTGGTCACCCATGCCACCGAGGGTGGGCGCAAGGTCTACTCCATCACGGAGGCCGGGCGGGCCGAGCTGGCCGGCCGCGGCGGGGAACTGGCCGATCTGGAGCTGGAGATCCGCGAGTCCGTCGCAGAGCTGGCCGCCGAGATACGCGACGACGTGCGGGGCGCGGCCGGCCGGCTCCGCAGCGAGATGCGCGCGGCCGCCTCCGAGTCCCAGCACACCTCCGGCGCCGGGAGCGGCTGGGACCCCGCCGGCCTCGGGGACAAGGAGGCGTGGCGCACGGCGAAGGAGGAACTGCGCAAGGCGAAGCAGGAGTGGAAGGAACAGGCTCGTCGGGCGAAGGACGAGTCCCGCAAGGCCCGTGAGGACGCGGAGCGGGCCCGCCGTCAGGCCCAGGAGGCACACGAGAAGGCGCGGGAGCAGATGCAGAACGCCGCGCGCCAGGTCCAGGAGCACTTCGCGCGGGGGGACTGGCCCGCGGGTGTGCGGGACGGACTGGCCGAGATCACCGGCCAGCTCGGCGGCTTCGCCAGGACCGGCTCCTGGCCCTCGTACAGCCGTCCGGCACCTGAGGAGCCGGACATCGAGTGGGCCGCCGACACGACGGCCACCAACGATCCGGCCCGCGACCTGGACCGGCTGCTGGACCGCTTCCGCGACGACATCCGTGACGCGGCCCGGGACCGCGGTGTCACCGAGACCCAGCTCTCGGAGGCCCGCCGTCATCTGGCCACAGCCGCGACACGCATCGACTCGCTCCTGCGCGGGCCGGCCGACCAGGCGAAGGGCGCCTCCGGCAGGCCCTGACCCCACGCGTCGCCCGGCCGGGCCGCACCGCCGGCCGGGCCGCACCGCCCGGTGAGGCGCCGCTCGGCCAGCTCGCCAGGGCCTGGCCCAGCCCTGGGTCCCCGTACAACGCAGGCTTGACCGTCGCGGGCGGAGTTCCCTTTCGGACGTCTGCCCACGTGTGGGCGATGCCGGCTACGCCTTCGTCCTCCCGGGCGGCGATCCATTCCAATGCCTCGGCGGTGGTAGTGACGGACCGGCCCGGCCGCCCGGCCATCTCCGGAGGCGCGAAGGCGCGGAGCGCCACCGGACGCCAGGGCCTCAGCACCGGCCCCTCCCGCGACAGCAGCTCCCCGGGCGGCCTCATGAGGTGGTGAGCACGATCTTTCCGAAAAGGTCTCCGGCGGCGAGCCGCTCGAAGCCCTCGCGGGCCCGGTCCAGCGGCAGTGTCGTGTCGATGACGGGTCGCACGCCGGTTGCCGCGCAGAACGACAGCAGGTCTTCCAGTTCGTCCTTGGTGCCCATCGTGGAGCCGACGATTCTGAGTTCCAGGAAGAAGATCCGTGTCAGCTCGGCGTGCGAGGGCCTGTCACCGCTGGTGGCACCGGAGATGACCAGGGTTCCGCTGGGACGCAGCGATTTGACCGAGTGGGACCAGGTCGCCGCTCCGACGGTCTCGATGACGGCGTCGACACGCTGCGGCAGCCGCGCACCGGGTTCGCAGGCCTCGACCGCACCCAGTTCGACGGCCCGCCTGCGCTTGGCCTCGTCACGGCTGGTGGCGAACATCCGCAGCCCGGCGGCCTTGCCGAGCACGATCGCGGCGGTGGCCACACCGCCACCCGCCCCCTGCACGAGAACGGAATCGCCGGGCCGCACACCGGCGTTGGTGAACAGCATCCGGTACGCCGTCAGCCAGGCGGTCGGCAGGCAGGCGGCCTGTTCGAAGGTGAGTTCCTTCGGCTTGGGCAGCACATTCCAGCTGGGGACGGTGACCTGCTCGGCGAAGGTGCCCTGGTAGCGCTCGGTGAGGATGGAGCGCGACTCGTCCGGGCCGACACCGTGCCCGGTCTGGCCGATGACGGAGTGCAGGACGACTTCGTTGCCGTCCTGATCGACGCCTGCGGCATCGCAGCCGAGGATCATGGGCAGCTTGTCCTCGGCCAGGCCCACGCCGCGCAGGGACCAGAGGTCGTGATGATTGAGCGAGGCTGCCTCGACCCGGACGGTGGTCCACCCGGGTCGTGCCTCGGGCGCGGGGCGGTCCCCCAGCTCAAGTCCGTCGAGGGGCCGGTCACGGTCGATGCGTGCTGCGTAGGCGGCGAACATGGCGACGACGATAGGCCGTGACGTCACGTGAGGTAACCGTTCGGGTGTGTGACACGCGCCGCGCCACACACGAACCACCATCAGTTCGCCCGACTACTGCGGGCTGTCCTCAGCCCGCGCGGTATCCGAGGGCCGAGGTCGAGGGCGCAGCCCGGGGGTCCGGAAGGGGCGGGGTGGGGCGGGGTGGGGGAGCAGGCCCCGCACAGCGGACCCCGCTCCCCCACCCACACCACGTCAGCGCCTCGCGACACCCTCCGCGCGGGCGGCCGCAGCCACCGCGGCGGTGACGGCGGGGGCGACCCGCTCGTCGAACGGCGACGGAATGACGTAATCCGCGGCCAGCTCGTCGCCGACGACATCCGCCAGCGCGTTCGCCGCCGCGATCTTCATGCCCTCGGTGATCCGGGAGGCCCGCACCTGCAGCGCGCCCGCGAAGATTCCGGGGAACGCCAGCACGTTGTTGATCTGGTTCGGGTAGTCCGACCGCCCGGTCGCCACCACGGCCGCGTACTTGTGCGCGACATCGGGGTGGACCTCGGGGTTCGGGTTGGCCATGGCGAACACGAACGCACCGGGCGCCATCGAGGCCACGGCCTGCTCGGGGACCGTACCGCCGGAGACTCCGATGAAGACATCGGCGCCGGCCAGCGCCGTCTCCAGGGAGCCGGTGATACCGGCCCGGTTCGTGAGCTCCGCCAACTCTCGCTTGACCTCTGTGAGGTCCTCGCGGTCGCCGCTGACGATGCCCTTCCGGTCGGCGACGGCGACGTCACCGATGCCCGCCTCCAGCAGGAACTTCGCGATGGCCACACCCGCCGCACCGGCACCGGAGATGACGGCGCGCAGATCACCGAGCGTCCGGCCGGACAGCTTGGCCGCGTTACGCAGAGCCGCGAGGGTCACCACGGCCGTGCCGTGCTGGTCGTCGTGGAAGACCGGGATGTCGAGACGCTCCTGGAGCTTGCGCTCGATCTCGAAGCACCGCGGCGCCGAGATGTCCTCCAGGTTCACGCCGCCGAAGGACGGCGCGAGGCGCACGACGGTGTCGACGATCTCGTCCGCGTCGGTCGTGGCGAGCGCGATCGGCACCGCGTCGACCCCGCCGAACTGCTTGAAGAGAATCGCCTTGCCCTCCATCACCGGGAGGGAGGCCTCGGGACCGATGTCTCCCAGGCCGAGGACGGCGGTGCCGTCCGTCACGACGGCCACGACCTGCGACTTCCAGGTGTAGTCGTGGACGAGCTCGGGATTCTCGGCGATGGCGCTGCACACCTTGGCCACGCCGGGCGTGTATGCGAGGGACAGGTCGTCCTTGTCCCGGATCGGAACGGTGGCCTGCACGGCCATCTTTCCACCGCGGTGGAGAGCGAAGGCCGGATCGAAGGGCTCGTCCGCACCGCTGAGTCCTGCTGCATCGGCCGTGCCGTGCGTCTTGCTGTCGCTGCGAGGATTGACGATCTCCGCTGCCATGTGTTGACCCCTTAAGTCTTCATCAGTTGAGGGTGGCCACTCCCGGTTGAGGAGGGGTGGGCGGGCACCGCGTACGTTCCCGGCACCGAGCGGTTGGCCCGCTCCGGCAGGGGAGACACATACGCGCGGGCGCGCCGCACACGCGCCCTGAGCCCCGGATGAGGGGTGTAAAGGTCTTTCATACCGGACGGACCGGGCCTCTCACGAGTCGGTATCGACTCGGTGACATGACTCATAGCCGAATATCTGGACAAGTCCACTAAGGGCTACAAAGGCCGTCCGTGGGTCGAGACACACCGGAGATTCTCCGGGGGTACACGCACTTTCCAGCAGAAGGTCCGGCCTTGCCGTACCGCCCATTGAGGTTCGGGGGTCGCCCGTTACCCGATTTTGACATGGCCAGCCCCCTGATTGGGTGAGTCCGAATGGCAAGATGCCCTAATCACACATGGTGGCGACACTCGAAGGTGCGTGCGTGCCCACCTCGCCAGCATTCCCTCACCGCCGGAGGATTCCGATCATGACCGCAAGCACCCTCTGTCGCACGACCGCGAAGTCCCGGATTGCCGCGGTCTGCGCGGTCGCGGTCGCCGGCACGCTGCTGCTGACCGCCTGCGGCGACCAGACCGACAGCGGTTCGACGAAGGACGGAACGGCTTCCGGGAACGGCGCTCCGCTCTTCGACAAGCTCCCGGAGAAGTACCAGAAGTCCGGTGTCATCAAGGTCGGCACGAATGCCGAGTACGCCCCGATGGAATCCGTCGAGAACGGCAAGATCGTCGGTGTCGACCCCGACCTCGCCGAAGCCCTCGGCAAGCAGCTCGGTGTGACGTTCGAGTTCACCTCCGGCTCCTTCGACGGCCTGATCACCGCGCTCAACACCGGCCGCCACGACATCGCCATGTCGTCCATCACGGACAACAAGCAGCGCCAGGAGGGCCTGGACGACAGCGGCAAGAAGCTCGGCAAGGGCGTCGACTTCGTCGACTACTTCCTCGCCGGTACCGCCGTCTACACCAAGAAGGGCAACCCCGAGGGCATCAAGTCCATCGAGGACCTGTGCGGCAGGACCGCGGCGGTCCAGCGCGGCACCACGTACGAGAAGGCCCTGGACAAGCAGTCGAAGGCCTGCACGGACGGCGGCGAGAAGGCGATCAGGATCGAGCCGTTCGAGAACGACACCGAGGCCCAGACCCGTGTGAAGTCCGGCGGCGCCGTAGCCGGTGTCAACGACTACCCGGTCGCCCTCGACCTGGCCCGCAAGGCCAATGGCGGCAAGGACTTCGAGGTCGTCGGCGAGCAGGTCGACGCCGGCCCCTTCGGTATCGCCGTGAACAAGGACAACACCGAACTGCGTGACGTGCTCAAGGAGGCCGTGGACGCGATCATCGCCGACGGCTCCTACAAGAAGGTGCTCGACAAGTGGGGCGCCGGCACCGGCGCGATCGACAAGGCCGCCATCAACGGCGGCAAGTGACCGGCGCACCATTGAAGGGCAGTCACCGTGACTGACAAGTTCGACAAGGTGCCCGGCGGCCCATCCGTCGCCGCCGCGCCCGTCTCCGAGGCCACCACCGTCGCGCCGGAGAGCATCAGAGCCATTCCCGTCCGGCACTACGGCCGCTGGATCAGCGGCGTGGTCGTCATCGCTCTGCTCGCCGCCCTGGCGTACGCCTTCTCGCAGGGCGACATCCAGTGGCAGGCGGTCCGGGACAAGCTGTTCGACGACACCGTCCTGGCCGGGGCCGGCCGCACGCTGATGATCAGTGTGCTCGCCATGATCCTCGGCGTGATCCTGGGCGTGGTGCTCGCCGTCATGCGACTCTCCAGGAACCCGGTGACCAGCTGGGTGTCCTGGCTTTACATCTGGTTCTTCCGCGGCACTCCGGTCTATGTGCAGCTGCTGCTCTGGTTCAACCTGGCCCTGATCTTCCCGGTCCTCAACATCCCGTTCATCTACAAGGACGAGATGACCGATGTGATGACACCGTTCATGTGCGCCCTGCTGGGGCTCGCCCTCAACGAGGCCGCGTACATGGCGGAGATCGTCCGGGCGGGCATCCAGTCGGTGGACGAGGGCCAGACCGAGGCATCGCACGCGCTCGGCATGACCCAGGCGAAGACCATGCGCCGCGTGGTGCTCCCGCAGGCCCTGCGAGTGATCATCCCGCCGACCGGCAACGAGTTCATCAACATGCTGAAGACCTCGTCGCTGGTCTACGCCGTCACCTACAACGAGCTGCTGCGCTCGACGTCGCAGATCGGCTCGACCAGTTACGCGGTGATGGAGATGCTCTTCGTCGCTTCCATCTGGTACATCGTGATGACCAGCGTGTTCAGCGTGGGCCAGTACTACCTGGAGCGCCGCTACGCACGGGGCACGCTGCGCAGCCTGCCGCTCACCCCGTTCCAGCGGGCCAAGCTCGCCCTCACCTCCTTCAGCAACCGCCCCTCGGGAGGTGCTTCCGCATGACCGCCATGGTGAAGGCCGAGGGTGTACACAAGTCCTTCGGCCCCGCGCACATCCTCAAGGGCATCGACCTGGAGGTCGCCCCGCGAGAGGTCTTCTGCCTGATCGGCCCGTCGGGCTCCGGCAAGTCGACGTTCCTGCGGTGCATCAACCACCTGGAGCAGATCAACGCCGGGAGGCTGTACGTCGACGGAAACCTGGTCGGCTACCGGCAGAAGGGCGACAAGCTCTACGAGCTCAAGGACAGCGAGGTCGCCCTGCAGCGCAGGGACATCGGCATGGTCTTCCAGCGTTTCAACCTGTTCCCGCACATGACGGCCCTCGAGAACGTCATGGAAGCCCCGATCCAGGTCAAGGGTGAGGCCAAGGCCGTCGCCCGGGCCCGCGCGGAACGGCTGCTGGACCGGGTCGGCCTGTCCGACAAGGCGAAGAACTATCCCTCGCAGCTCTCCGGCGGACAACAGCAGCGCGTGGCCATCGCCCGCGCCCTGGCCATGGAGCCGAAGCTGATGCTCTTCGACGAGCCCACGTCCGCGCTCGACCCGGAACTGGTCGGGGACGTCCTGGACGTCATGCGCGGCTTGGCCGAGGACGGCATGACAATGATCGTCGTCACGCATGAGATGGGCTTCGCCCGTGAGGTCGGCGACGCGCTGGTCTTCATGGACGACGGTGTCGTTGTCGAGTCCGGCCACCCGCGCGACGTCCTGACGAACCCGCAGCACGACCGGACGAAGTCTTTCCTGTCGAAGGTGCTGTAACCCCGTAGCGCGGTGCGAGGAGGGCGGTACGGACCTGGTCCGTATCGCCCTCCTCGCCGTCCTACGCCATGTGCCGGGGGGCGCCGAGCGGCCCGCGCGGGCACGCGCGCCCTACTTCACCGCGAGCACCAGGCTGTCCGACGGCGACGCCCAGACCGCGCGCGCCTCGCCGAACCCGGCCTCGCGAAGGGTACGGGTGTGCCAGCGGACAGGGGGCATATCGCCGTCAGCGTGCTCTCCGTAGATCTCGAACCGCTCGGCGGTGGGCGCCGCGAGCACCGGATCCTCCGCCGCCATGGCCCACCACTCCACCCAGTCAACGGCCCCCGCGGCCCGGGCCCGGTCCATGGCCGCGTGCCGGTGTGCCCGTTCGGCGGCGTTGATGCGAGGAGTCTCGGTGTCGATCATGTGGTCCGCGTTCATGAAGACTCCGCCGTCCCTGACCAGTGAGCCGATCTGCCCGTACAGTGCGGCGAGCGGCCCGCTGTGCAGCCAGTGCAGGGCGGTGGCGGTGAGCACGGCATCGTACGACGTGTACGGAAGCCGCTCGGTCCAGGCGGCGTCCTTCAAGTCGGCGGTCACGAAGGTGACGCGGTCGTCTCCCTGGAAGGTGCCGCGCGCGATGGTGAGGAGCGCCGGGTCGAGATCGACGCCGGTGCTGGTGGCGTCGGGGAACCGCTCGAGGAGCCGGCCCGTGATACTGCCCGTACCGCACGCCAGGTCGAGGACTCTCGGCCCGGGCCCCACAACGGCCTCGACCATGTCCAGCATCACCCGGAACCGCTCCTCGCGATCCGGCATGTACCACTCCTGCTGCCGGTCCCAGCTCTCCTGCCAGGACTGCCAGTCGGCACCCGTCGCCGTCACTCGATCCTCCACCTGTCCACTTACGGAAGACCGCACCCGTAAGGCCCGTTGGGCGCAACCACCCATTACCCTGGTCAGCACATCGACCATAGACCGACGCCGTAAGGACTACAAGTGGAACTGGCCTATTACTCGGACTACGCCGTGCGTCTGGTCAACACCGAGGAGCCGGCCCGTAGCAAGGACTCCCTCACCACGGTCGAGTCCGTCCGTGAGCTGTTCGGCGCCAACGCCCAGGCCGCCCGCCGCGCGACGGACACGGACGTGACCCGCTTCCGGTCGGTACGGGCCCGGCTGCGCGCCGTCTTCGAGGCTGCCGACGGCGGCGACGAGACCCTCGCGGTCGCTCTGCTCAACTCACTGCTGCTGGAGTTCCCGGTGAGCCCGCAGATCTCCGGCCACGACACCCGGGACGAGGACGGCAAACCGGACTGGCACATGCATCTCGCCGACCATCCGTCGAACGCGACGGCGGGCTTCGCCGCGATCGCGGCGATGGGCCTCGCCTTCCACCTCACCTCGCACGGCGTGGACCGGCTCGGCCTGTGCGAGGCGGCTCCGTGCCGCAACGCCTACCTCGACACCTCGACCAACCGCTCGCGGCGCTACTGCTCGGACCGCTGCGCCACCCGGGCCAACGTGGCGGCCTACCGGGCCCGCAAGCGCCTGGAGACGGAACGCTCGGGCGAGACACGGCGCACCGCGGACACCGCCCAGCCCAGCAGCGCGAGCACCGACCGCTGATCCTTCCTCAGCGGCCGGTAGCGAGCCCGCACCCGGGCCAGCACGAGCTCCTCGGGCACCGCCCCGTAGTCCGTACTGTCCCCGCCCGCGTACGAGTTGTCACCCAGCACCCACCAGCCGCCGTCGCGTCGCTCGGCGGCCCGCTTGACGACCAGCAGGTCCTGCTGGAACGGATGACGCAGGATCACCACGTCCCCCGGGCGCACCGGCGCCCCGCGCTGCACGAGCAGCCGGTCCCCGTGGTAGAGCGTGGGCACCATCGACGGGCCCGTCACCTCCACCACCTGGAACGGCCTGCGCGCCGCCCGCCCGCTCCACGGCTCCTGCGCCGGTTCCGGCATCTGTGGCACCTCCCGGTCCAATCCTCCAGTACACGGCTGCGCGCACCGCTCCGTATTTTCGGCCACCGGTCTCATCCTCACCCCGGACTTTTGGCCTAAGCCCTAGGGGGCAGCCGCAAAAAGCGGCTCCCTACGGAGTAATGTCCCACCTGAGAAGACGATCACGAGGAAGGACAGCTCCATGCTTTCCCGCCTGTTTGCCCCCAAGGTGAAGGTCAGCGCCCACTGCGACCTGCCCTGCGGCGTGTACGACCCGGCCCAGGCCCGCATCGAGGCGGAGTCCGTCAAGGCCGTCCAGGAGAAGTACCAGGCCAACGAGGACGCGGACTTCCGCACGCGCGCCGTTCTGATCAAGGAACAGCGTGCCGAGCTCGCGAAGCACCACGTCTCGGTGCTCTGGAGCGACTACTTCAAGCCCCCGCACTTCGAGAAGTACCCGGAGCTGCACCAGCTGGTCAACGACACCCTGAAGGCGCTCTCCGCGGCCAAGGGTTCGAACGACCCGGCCACGGGCCAGAAGGCTCTGGACCTGATCGCCCAGATCGACAAGATCTTCTGGGAGACCAAGAAGGCCTGATCTCTGGTTAGGCCGTCTGACCTGCGGTTTCGCTGGTCGGACTCCCTACCGGTCCGCACCCGGTCCGCAGGCCGCCGAGCACGGCGTCCATCACGGACCGGGTGCGGTCTTCTTCTCCCGGCCACAGATGTGCGTAGATCCGCAGCGTGATGACGGCGGACGCGTGGCCGAGGACCATCTGGACCTGCTTCACGCTCGCCCCGCCTGCGATGAGCGCTGAGGCGTAGAAGTGCCGCAGGTCGTGATCACCATGTGCGGCAGCTCGACGGGCTTGCGGCCCTCGCGCTTGGCTGCTTCGTTCTCCGCCGCCTGGAGCGCCCTACGTGCGCAATTCCACTCGGTTTTCCAGCGGCGGTAGTTGAGCGGTTCCCCCTCCTCCATCGTGAACAGCCACTCCGTGGAGGGGCGCGCGGCGAGGTGGCCGAGGATCGCGTCGGTGACGACCTCCCCGACCGGAACCGTGCGCCGGGACTTGGCGGTCTTCGGCGGACCGACCTTCCCCGACTGGAGCCGCTGCCGCTCCACGCGAATGCTGCCGGCCTTGAAGTCGATGTCCGACACCTTCAGGCCCAGCAACTCACCTATGCGCAAGCCTGACCCGGCGAGCATGACGACGGCCGCCCGGATGTACGGCGGCATCACACGGGCCATGGCCTCAACCTGAGCGACGGTGGGTGGGGTAACCTCCTCGTCCGGAATGACCGGAAGGGTGATCCGGCGGCACGGGCTGGAGGCGATGACCTTGTCGTCCACGGCCGCCGTCATGACGCGCACGAGGACGTCGTGGACGTTCCGGACACTGCCCGGACCGAGCTGGTCGGACAGGTGCTTGAACAGCACTTGTATGTCGTTGCGGCGTATCGCTGCCAGGGAGCGGGCACCCAGCGCCGGTACGAGGTGGAGCCGGAGCGCGTTGTCGGTGATGCGCTCACCCGCCTCGCTCGCGATGAGCGAGCCCTGCCACCTCTCGGCGTATTTCGCGAAGGTGATGCGACCGGCGCGCGGGTCGACGTACTGACCAGTGACCACGCTGGCTGTGACCTCGTCGAGCCAGCGCTGGGCGTCGAGCTTCCGGTCGAAGTGGCGAGCGTGCTCCTTGCCGTCGAGATCACGGTAGCGGGCGCGCCATTTGCCATTGGGGCGCTTCTGTACGTTCGCCAAGTGGCTTCTCCTCTGTGCTGGTTGTCAGTAGTGGCCCCCGTCCTCGATGTCGCCGCTGAGGACGCGGGCGTCTCGCTCGTCCCCCATGAGGCGGAGGCATTGCTCGTGGATCGCCCGCGAGCTGTCCGGGTGGGCCTTGATGTGGCCGGCGACGGCGACCACGGCACGGTGCAGACGGTCGCGGGCGTCGCGAGTTTCGTAGAACGCTTCTACGGCTTCCTGGACGAGCCGTCGGCTGTCGACGTCGAGCCCTTCGAGGGGCGGGGACATCAGCTCTTCGAGGGGGAGCTCGAAGACGCGGGAGAAGGCGAGCGCCTCATCGAGGTTGATCCGCCGGCGGGGTGAGCCGTTCTCGATGCGCCACACGGCCGTCTGGTTCATCTTCACGCCCGCTCTGGTCACCCGCTCGGCCAGCTCGGTCGTGCTCCACCCTCTGACCTCGCGCTCCAGGGCCACGCGGCCCGCCACGTTGCCTTCGCTGTAGAGCAGCGGCACTTCGCCGCCCTCGGCCTTCTCGCTTGCCATCGAACCTCCATCGCGACCTTCGCTATCCAAATTGAAACATGGGCTTCCCGGTTTGGCTAACCGCCGATCATGAGGTACTGATTATGCAGATCGAATCGTCATCTAGCCGAATGGGAACGCATGCGATCTGACCACCGCCGAGGTCGCCGAGCGCTACCGCACCGCCGAGAGCACCGTCCGCTACTGGCGCCAGCTCAAGAAGGGACCGCGCGGCATCAAGGTCGGCAAGCGGGTGCTCTACCCCGAGGCCGAGCTGCTGCGCTACGAGCGCGCGCTGATCGACGGCGGAGACGAGTGGGGCCTGGCCTCATGAGCCGCCGGACCGCCCGGACACAGGAACGGCCCTCGGCGCGCCTACGCCGAGGGCCGGAGATCCCCTTGCACCTCGCCCATCCCTGAACGAACTGGTCGGGGGCGAGACCTTGCCCGTCTCGCCCCCACCTGAAAGGAACATCTATGAAGGACCCTACGTCCCCCGCCACCTCGAAGGCATCCGGCGTTGCCTGGCCAGCGATCGCGGTTCCAGGCCAGGGTCTGCCCCGCGACCGGCAGACACGCCCCGCCATCGGAGGCCCGCCCGCCGATGCTCCGCATCGGAGCTCGCGCGATTCGCAACCTGCCGAGGCCGGCGCCCCGACAACAGCGTCGTACAGCGCAGGCGATCCTGCTCCAGGCGGATCAGAAACCCAAGACGGCGCCGGCGCGGCAGGCGAGGGCAGCGCGCTGCTGGACGACCTCCGCACGGCGATCGGGCGGTACGTGGTGCTGCCGAGCGACGAGGCCCTGACCGCCGTCACCCTCTGGATCGCGGCCTCCCACATCCAGCCCGGCCTCCAGCACGCGCCACGGCTGGCGGTAGTGGGGCCGACCAAGGGGTGCGGCAAGTCCCGCCTCCTGGACGTTCTCTACGAGACCGTCCACCAGCCGATGATGACGGTGAACACCTCCCCCGCCGTCGTCTTCCGCGTCATCGGCAAGAACCCGCCAACGCTCCTGGTGGACGAGGCCGACACCATCTTCGGCCCCAAGGCGGGCGACAAGGAGGACCTGCGCGGCCTGCTGAACGCCGGGCACCAGCGCAACCGGCCGGCCTGGCGAATCTCCGGGCCGGAGCACAAGCCGACCGCGTTCCCCACCTTCGCCATGGCGGCTCTGGCCGGTATCGGCGACCTGCCGGACACGATCATGGACCGCGCGATCGTCATCCGCATGCAGAAGCGCAAGCCGGGCGAGCGGATCACCCCGTTCCGTTCGCGGTACTCCGTACCGGAACTGCACGCGCTTCGCGACCGGCTGGCCGACTGGCTGGTCCCGCTGCGCGGCACCGTCGCGGGCTCGGTGCCGAAGATGCCCGTCGAGGACCGCGCCGCCGACACATGGGAGCCGCTCGTCATCGTCGCCGATCTCGCCGGCGGGCACTGGCCCGCGCGGGCACGTGCCGCCTGTCTGGCGATGACGCGCAACGAGGTGGTCCAGGACGAGCAGACGACGCTGAAGACTCGGCTGCTGCGTGACATCCGCCGCGTCTTCGACCAGGAGAGCGGCAAGGAGGCTCTGCGCAGCCAAGACCTGCTCGCGGTCCTTATCCAGGACGCCGAGGCCCCGTGGGCGGAGTACGGCACGAAGGGGATGAACGCCTACCACCTGGCCAACCTGCTGCGCGACTTCGGTATCAGCCCGGCCAACTACCGGTTCGAGAACGGCCGGCAGGCCAAGGCGTACGCCCGCAATCAGTTCGTGGACGCCTGGGCCCGCTATTGCCCCGACCCCGCCCCGTCGGCACCCACTGCCGAGGTTCCGGCACGTCCGACCCCGGGCAGGCCACCCGCCCCTCCGTCCGGGACGCTGCCCACCGGCCCGCCGGGTGGGCCCGCAGGCCCCAGGCCCACTCGCTGACACCAGGTCCGCATCAATCCGTCGCATCCGTCCCCGCGCAGGTCAGCGCGGGGACGGATCTCCTCGGCGTTACGGATCGGTCCGTACCGGCGGCCGTATCCGTACCTGTGCTGACCAGCCACGCGACGGATGCGACGGATGCGACGAAGCCCCACCCCACGACTGACGGAGCACCACCATGCCCGAATCAAACACTGACGACACCACCTCCCGCCGCCGTAGGAAGCTGTTCAGGCTCACCCGACGACCAGCAGCAAGCTGGAGCGAACGAGCCTCTAACGAGGCTTCGTCCGCGCTTGCCCCCGCCCCAGGGGTGGCGGAGGGCAAGGCCGAGCGCCAGGGGGCGCCCGAGCCGGAGCAGGGGGTGGCCGAGGACTCCTTCCGGCCCGCAGCCGACTCCGCTCCTCCTCGTACGCCTGCCGATGCCCCACCGCTCGTCGAGCAGCCCTCCTGGCGGGATCTCGACGCCCCCGCCCTGCCCGCGCAGATGAACCGCAAGCGCACCGTGGAGAAGCGCGACCAGGAGAAGACCATCCGCTTCACACGCACCGCAGTCCAGGTGATCAGCACCGCCGCTCACCAGCGCGGTCAGAGGTTCGCCGGATTCGTCGGAGACGCGGCCCTGGCCGTTGCGCAGGGCAAGGCGGGAATGGTCGGCAGCCCGGAGGACGATCCTCTGCGCCCGCTGATCGAGGCCGTCGAGGCGCACACGGTCGCGCTGAACCGCATCGGCGGCAACCTCAACCAGATCACCGCAGCCATCAACCGAGGAACCGTCCCCGAGCGCGCCGAGACGGTTCTCGACCACGTCGAGCAAGCAGCACAGAACAGCTTCCACCTCATCGACCAGCTCCTGTCAGAGGGCACGACCCATGGTTCCTGACGTCTCCACCGGCTCCGACAGCCGCGGACTGATCGCCTACCTCTTCGGCCCCGGCCGCCGCGACGAGCACACCAACCCCCACATCGTCGCCGCCTGGGACATGGCCGGCGCTCCCGACCCCGGGCGCGACCCGGCAGCCACCTACTCCCAGCTCGCCAGGCGACTCGACCACCACGTCGACCTCCGCGCCCGCGAGCTCGGCGGCAAGAAGCCACCACAGCACGTCTGGCACTGCCCGGTCCGCACCGCCCCCGGCGACCGCTACCTCACCGACACCGAGTGGGCCGAGGTCGCCCGCCGCGTCGTGCACGCCACGGGCATCGCCCCCAACGGCGACGAGAAGGCATGCCGATGGATCGCGGTCCGCCACGCCGACGACCACATCCACATCATCGCCACCACCGTCCGCGCCGACGGACGCGTACCCCAGACCCACCGGGGCGGGCAGAGGGCACAAGCCGAATGCCGAAAGATCGAGAAGGAAATGGGGCTCCGCCAACTTAAGAAGGGAGACGCCACCGCGCCCAAGACTCCCACTGGTGCCGAGCGCGCCAAGGCGGAGCGCCAGGGCCGTGCAGTGACCACTCGCGCCTGGCTGCGCGAACAAGCCCACACCGCCGCTGCGGCGTCACGCAACGAGGAGGACTACTTCTCGATCTTGACCGATCTGGGCATCACGGTCCACACCCGCATCGGTCCCGAAACCGGTGACGTCATTGGGTACAGCCTTTCGGCCCCTGGTGACACTGCTGCCGGTGAGCCGGTTAAATTCGGCGGCTCCAAACTCTCCCCTGACCTGTCGATCCACCGCTTGCGCGAACGCTTCACCACGCAGCCAGCCGCCCCGCTGACCGCGCCACCGGCTCATCCGTGGCGCCAGGCCGAACGCTCTCTGCGCACTGCACACGCCGTCCTCACGAACCCGAACGGCGACGCGCACCAGGCTCAGGGCGAAATTGCAGCATTCGGCGACTTCCTCCACACCGCAGCCCTGCATGCGCCCCGCCCGCTGCGAGCTGAGATGCAGGCCGCGGCCAGCGCATTCAATCGCGCCAACCGGTCCATGATCCGCGCAGACCACCAGGTCGGCCACGCCCTGCGCAAGGCAGGACAGGAACTCCTCTATGGCACCAACAGTGCGGGCGACTTCGTCATCGCCGTCCTCGCCGCCACCGTCCACCTGGCCCTCGCCGCCGCCCGCTGGCATGAGCAGCGCGATCACCAACAGCAAGCAGCCGCCGCCCAGCAGGCCCACGCCCGCCTCTGCAGTACCTACGAGGCACAGGCTGCACCCGTACTGTCCGAACTGATCCGTCGTGCCCCGCCCGCCGAAACCGTCACGCGCTACGAAGGCATCCTGCGGGCGACTCTCCCCGCCCAAGTCGACCGAATCCTGGCCGACCCCGCGTGGCCTGCCTTGACCGCCGCCTTGCGCCGCGCAGAGGCTGGCAGCCACTCGCCAGCTTCCGTTCTCACCGCAGCCGCTGAAGGACGTGAACTCGACACCGCCGAACACCCTGCCCAGGTACTGATCTGGCGGCTCGATAACGCGTCCAGCCGACGACTCGCAGCCGCAAGGGCAAGCAGCACAATGGCTACGGGGCCGAGCACCTCAACGGTCATGCCTGCTGACTCCAAAACTCCTCCCTCTCGTCGGCGTGGGCGATGATGCGCCAACCTGGCGGACGGATTCTCGTCAAAGTGACATGCTGGATACTTCACTGAAACAAGGGAGTTGGGCTCATGCAGTGGACCGTCCATGGCGAGCGGCAGATCTACAACAACCCATGGGTGAATCTCTGGCTTGTGGACGTCCAGCAGCCTGACGGCCGGCGGTGGGAACACCATGTGGTCCGGATGCGGCACCTGGCCGTAGCGGCCGTGGTCGACGACCAGAAGCGCGTGCTGATGATGTGGCGGCACCGGTTCATCACCGATACCTGGGGCTGGGAGCTTCCGATGGGCCTCATCGAGGCCGACGAAACCCCGGAGCAGGCTGCTGCCCGCGAGGTCGAGGAGGAGACCGGCTGGCGTGTGAAGGGCGTCAAGCCGCTGGTGTACGCGCAACCGGCGAACGGCATCACGGATTCCGAGCACTTCGTCTTCCGTGCCGAGACAGCCTCGTATGCGGGCCCGCCGACCGAGTTGAACGAGTCCGACCGAATCGAGTGGATTCCGATCTCGGAGATCCGAGGCATGATCGACCGCCGCGAGGTCGTCAGCAGTGGCAGCCTGGTCGGTTTGCTGTATCTGCTGCTGGACGAAGCGACCGGCAGCTCGTAAGGGGTCAGCCGAGGGCTTCACGCATGCGTTGCTCGAAGGCGAGGACGGGGGCTTCGCGTGCGTAGGGCAGCATTCGGCGGTGAAGTTCCTGGACGTGGCTGCTCACTCGTGGCGAGTCAATGGCTGCGGCGAGGTCGAGGGCGAGGCTGGCGCTGGTGCATGCCTCGTCGAGTTTGCCCAGCTGGAGCTGGGCGCTGGCCAGCCAGTAAGCGTGGAAGGCCCGGCCTCGCTGTTGGTCGGCATTTTCTCGACGTAAGCCCTCAGTGATGAGGGGTTCGGCGCGGGCTGGGTCGCCGAGGCGCGCGTAGGCGATGCCGGTGTCGACGAGGAGTTTCGTCTCGTCGAAGTACTGGACCCAGTCAGGCGCCTCGACTTCGTGTCCGCGTGAGCGTTCGTACTGGTCACGGGAGCGATTTACGGCCTGGTGGCAAGCCTGGGTGTCTCGAAGGGCGGCATGGGCGAACGCTTCTCGCAAGTGCAGCATCGACATGACGAGCGGCTGTTCGCCGGCGGCGCGGGCCGCGTCCTGGGCACGGCATGCAAGGGCCACGGCATCGTTCGGGTTGCCGTCGTAGGTGGCCAGAAGGCTCATGCAGGACAGCACATTGGCCATGAAGAGGCTGTCGCCTTGCGTGTGGGAGAGCTTGAGCGCCTGGGTGAAGTAGGTGCGAGCGGTGCTGTACTGACGGGCGTCGAAGTAGGCCCAGCCGGAAAGCCGTGCCAGCTCGGCCGCAACCCCTTGGAGGTCGTGCCGTAAGCCACCCTCGGCAGAGTCGAGGAGGCGGCCGACATAGCGCAGGTGTCCCACGACGGCCGGCCGCAGGGTCGCACCGCCGTGTGCGTTGTCCCGCCGCCAGTAGTCCTGGACCGAGGAGCGCAGGGCTGTGAGGGTGGAACGGGTGGCACGGCCGTCGACCAGAGCGAGAAGGTCGTCCAATTCCTCTGCCGGTTCGGTGCGCTGAGGTTCGCCCGGTACAGCAGGAGAGGGCTCGGGCGGCCTATCCTCGGTGCGAGCTGGGGCAGGGATCTCCCAAGGTCGGTGGGCCAGGCCGAGCATCGCACCGGGGATGCGCAGGCCGTCGGAGACGCGCTCGATCACGTCGATGTGCGCCAAGCCGCGCCGCCCCGCCATGATCTCGCCGACTCTGCTCGGCGTCATGCCGCACAGCGCGGCAATCCGCGACGGGTAGATCCCGGCCTTGACTTTGACCAGCCGAAAGATGCGGGCGAAGTCCCGAGCGCGACAGGCTTCCTGCCATGCCGCGCTGGCCAGCAGGTCGGCCGGCAGGGCTCGGTGGGCATGCGAGCGTGCCACTCATCCCCCTCACTCGCCCGTTCGGACGGACTGACATGGGACCGACTGCTGATGAGATTACCCACGTTGGGTAATCACTGTGACCTGATTCTGTGATCACCGCAGCGGTGAACTTGTGTCCCACAGCCCGCCCGCGACGAGGGGACGCGATGCACGCGATGACGACGCACGACCGACAGACCACCCCGTTGCGGAGGCAGATGCAGTTCAGCCCGGTACGCAAGTGCGTGCCCCTGGCCCGCGCCCTCGTCTCCAAGACGCTCGCGAGCTGGGGATACGGCCAGGAGGACATCGACCTGGTGGTCCTCGTCTGCGGAGAGCTCTCCGCCAATGCCGTCCAGCACGGCGGCAGACGAGGGCACCTCTTCGAAGTTCGGCTGACTATTGACGGTCCACACTGCCTGGTCGAAGTCTCCGATGCTGGCCTCACCCCTCCCCGCCCCACCCAGGCCGGGGAGGACGACGAAGGCGGCAGGGGCCTGCTTCTCGTCGCAGCGCTCTCTGAAGAAACCGGCCACCACGACCGCCACCCGATCGGCAAGACCGTCTGGGCCCGCCTGATCCTCAGCAGCCCGAGCGAGGAGTCCGTATGCACGAGCTGATCGCGGCCCAGCACCTCGATCACAACCTCCTCGTACGGCCTGGCAGTCCGAAGGCGGCACGCCTACCTGCTCACCGGTACGAGGAACTGCACACCGCACCGGGCACCTCCGCGGCGCCCACCTGGCTGGCCGTCAGCGTGTCTACTCGTGGAGCGACTCGCCCCTCGTTACAACCGCCGGAGCAGACCCCGCAAGCGCCAGGGTGTCATCCGGTAGGCCAGCATCCCTACAGCCAGCAGCCCCAGACTGATCCCGATACCCATCGGCTGCTCCACAACGGGTGAGCGGGTGAAGTCCCACCACGGGTAGCTGCCCGTTCCGTCCTGAACACCCCAGTAGCTGATGAGGAGAAGAACCAGTGCGGGCAGGATCCACCCCTGCCGCCAGCCGAGCAGGCGCCCGCTGAGTAGCCCCAGCCCGGTCCACCCCGGCAGAGCGCCAGCCATGACTTCTAGCACCCGGCCCTCCACAGAAACGGCGCAGACGCCCAGGAAGACGGCCATACTCGTGGCCCACAGCATCATCAGCCGCAACGCCCTCCCACGGTGAAAGCGGGTGGTGCCGACCGCCTCCAGCGCTGCCATGCGGCTGTGCAGGGACAGTACCGGCAGGACGCCCGCGAACATGGCTAGCATCCTCCAGCTCGGGGTCCCTGCGGCCTGCGCGCCCGCCACGGTGGGCAGGGGGGCTAGCCTGTCCCCCAGCCAGGCCACAGCCAGTCCGCTGAGCAGGACCACGAGCAAGACGCTCCCCGGGCGCCGCACGCCGCACGGCGGGTAAAAACGCCTGCCCGGTCCGAGCCGCCAGGTCGGCAGCAGCGCGTCGATGCGTGTGCCGGCGCGGCTGTCAGTCACAGTATTTCTCCAGGACGTGCCGCACGGTTGTCGTGGCCCACTCGTTCTGCTCTGCCTCAGACCGGTCGGCCATCTTTTTTCCGGTTTCCACTGCTCTCGCCATGGATGCCGTCATTCCCGATTCCTTGTACTCCGGCTCGCCGCCACCTGCCAGTCGCTTCTCAAGCCACCGCTCCAGAGCGAGAACCGACTGGTCGTCGGCCTTCTGTTGCGCCGCATAGCCCTTGAAGTCCTTGTCCCTGCAGGCCGCGAACGTCTTTGTGCTGATCGCCATTGTCACTCCGTCAGCCATCGCCCATACGGAGCCACTGTCCAGGTCGAAGTCGCCGCCCCACCTGCGGTCCATGGTGTAGACAAGACCGAGGGAGTACACCGCTTCAGGCGTAGCCAATACCGGGGGTAGGTCCTCGGCCCGCTCCAGCACGCCCTGGGCCATCGGCTTGTACTTCTCTTCCTCGGGCCATAGGCAGATGTCGGTACGGCCCTTGACGCAGGTCTTCAATGCGGAGCCCTGCCGCTCATCGATGACCGGGCTGCTGGCGGTTGCCGCGGTCGCGGCGAGTGCCAGGACGATGGCAAGTCCTGGTAGGGGGCTGACTCGCGTGATCCGCGGGCCGTACGGCAGCCAGAGGCAGGCTGCAAGCAGCAGCAGTGCAGCCGCCGAGCGCAGGCTTATCTCCAGAAGGTCGGGCTGCATACGGGCCGGGCCGTTCACCACGGAAAGGTCAGTGTCGGACACCATAGCGATGAGCAGCCAGCCGAGC
This sequence comes from Streptomyces sp. NPDC002911, assembly GCF_053591835.1. NCBI lineage: Bacteria > Bacillati > Actinomycetota > Actinomycetes > Kitasatosporales > Streptomycetaceae > Streptomyces > Streptomyces sp. NPDC002911. Next base: position 259,761 of record NZ_JBSFUO010000001.1, read on the forward strand.
GCACCGGCCGCGGGGCCCCAACGGCTGGACAACAGTCGCCCGACGACCCAGCCCAACCCAGTCGCTGTCAGTAGGCTCGAGACACCAAGCAGGAGATATCCCAGGTACTGGGTGAAGCCGGGCGGCCATGAGGACGCGGTGACCGCAAAGCAGACTGCCTGCCCCACCAGGTACGGGACGAGGAAGACACACAGGACCATGGCGATGCGTGGCAGTTCAGCCTGAGGTCTGGGCCGGGGCATCGCGCTCAGAGTCTCCGCCACCTCGGGCGGACGGCGCAGCGAGGAGGTCCACGCAGCCGCAGCCGCGGCGAAGACGCCCAGAATGAGGGTGGGCACCTGCCCCGCGGCGCCAGTGTCTCCCCACAGCCCGTGCCAATAGTCATCGCGGGTGAGGATGAGGATGAGATCGAGGGCAACCAAGGGGGTAAGCAGCCACCGCAGCGGGGAGGAGCGCAGCGCCAGAAGGAAGGAGGTCACAGTTCCCGCTCTCCGTCCGGCAGCAGTTCCATATAGGCACGCTCCAGCGGGGTATGCCCAGCGGCACCGTCACCGGCCCGGTCCGCCATCTCGGGCACCCCGCCGTTGAAGAGAACTCTCCCACTGTGCAGGACGACGACGCGGTCGCATGCGGCGGCCACATCGTCAATGAGGTGCGTGCTCAGCAAGACAGTGGCGTCAGTGAGTTGAGCGAGGATCCGGCGAAACTGCAGGCGCTGGCGCGGGTCCAGGCCCACAGTGGGCTCATCCAAGATCACCAGGCCCGGGTCTCCGACGATGGCCCACGCGATGCCCGCACGCTGTCGCATGCCGCCGGAGAGCCGGGACATCCGCTCCTGCTTTCGGCCCGTCAGGTCAACCTGACTCAGTGCCCGCTCCACGGCCTGTGACCGGTACTTGCCAGGCACCTCGCGCATCCACGCTCCGTACTCGACGAAGTCGCGCACCCGCATCCCCGGATCCCATCCGAACCGCTGCGGCAGATAGCCGATCCGACGGCGTATGTGCCGCGCAGCCTTCTCGCCATCGATGGTCACACCATCGAGATCAATACGTCCGCGCAGCGGTGGCTGCACCGTGGCTAAGGTCCGCATCAAGGTCGACTTGCCTGCGCCGTTGGGCCCGAGGAGCCCCGTCACGCCGGGGCGGAGTTCGAGGTCGAGGTCCTCGAGGACCACACGCCCGGGATAACCCTGACGGAGGTCGGATACGTGAACGTGCATATCAGCACCTTGCCATGGGTGAGTAAGCTGGAAACGCGGCCCGTCTGCCCGCAATTGGAGTGCGGGCAGACGGGCCGCAGCGATGCTGCTTCAGGCCGCTCGCGGCGGCCACGCTTCCTAGTAGTAGAAAGTGGAGACGCCGGACACAGACCAGTCGCAGTCGTGGCCGTCGTACGTCGCCGTGCTGCCCTTCGCCCGCCACTGCGTCATCGTGTTGTCGGGCTCGAGGCTGCAGTTGGCCGTGGACTCGTAGGTGCCAGCGTATCCCGCACCGGAGCCGCTGCACTTCTGGTCCCAGTCGGTGTTGTACCAACGACCGAAACAGTTGTGCACCTTGTTACCGTCACCGCCGGCCGAAGCCTGAGGTGCGACCACGACCGCTGCCCCGCCCACTACCAGGAGGCCGGCAAAGACGGACGCTGCCCGCGCACGGAAGGTGGTATTCATCCGCATGAAGAAACTCTTCTCCTAGAATTGCTAATTCCGCCCCGATAGGGCCAGAACACTTGTCCGGTTGCGCTTTGACGTCGTCACCATGTCATGAAAAATACCAACCAGTCATGCGCTTTCTTTGGCATGTCCGGAACCTAACGCTCTACTTGCTCGGCGGGGCTGGAATGACCCCTGAGGGGCGATTTGCCACCTGTGGTAGAGGGGCATTCGGCGCGCCGTAATCCCGGTTTCGGCCAAGGAAGCAGGAGTTCGCTTCAGCCTGTCTTGACCCGGACCGAGCGCCCCCAACCCGTCGGGCCATCCGCGCGCATGCCCTGGCTCCTCCGGGCTCCCCGGTCCTTCAAAAAGCTCACATCTCGTTCTCAGAGCCACTCAGGTGTCCGGCGGTCACATCCATCCAGCGCAGGTCGGCCTCTAGGTGAGTCACGGCATAGTCCATGGACAGAGCGTCAGCCGAGGGAATGCCCTCAGCGGTCCTAGCTGCGTTCAGCTCTGTTATCCGAGCTCGGTGGGCGGCGCGCTGAGCATCGAGGTAGCCAGCCGCAGAGTCCGACGTGCCGGCGAGGATCGCGACCACGACCTTGGCGAAGGTTTCATCTGTCACGAACCGCACGGGCACAGCAACTTCAGCAAGCCATTCCCTCAGTCGAGTGCTTCCCTCGGGGGTTATCCGGTAGCAGATGCGCTCCCGGGTCCCATCCGCCTCAGCGCCCACCGCCTCTGCGAACCCGTCACGGACTAGGCGCTGCAGTGTCGTGTACACCTGGCCGTACGCCAGCGGGCGTGCCTTTGGGAAGCGCGCATCGTGGCGCTTCTTGAGGTCGTAGCCGTGGCCGGGACGGGAGGCAAGAAGCCCGAGCAGGACATGTGGGGTGCTCACGAACGCGAATGTTATGTGCCGGAGACCGTGGGCGTGCGCACGCGCCCGCCGCAGGCAACCGCAGGGCGTATGCGCCTGCGAGATCGGCGCATACGGAAGCTGACTGGACTGCAGGAGGAGCCCCCGAGCAGCGGCTCCGCGTAGCCGTGAGCGCTCGCGGAGCAGATTGGACCGATGGGGCCCGCGGAGTGGAGCCGTTGGGTGCAGCGTCTGCCGCGAACGGTGCTCCAAACGAGGGGGCGGCCACCCGTAACTGGCCCGCGACGGGTTAGTTCGAACCTCCAATCCCAGTAGCCTTGTCCAGATCTCGGCGATGTGCGGGCCCGACGCGGCGGGTCGAGCGCAGTTTGCAGTCCTCGGTGGCGGCTTTCCGGGACGGCGGCTCCGCACCCTCCCGGAAGAGGAGTCATCAGCTCGACGTGCCGGACGCATCGACCTGGCCGCGGCCAATCGCGACCAGCGCGCGGTTCAGGACCTCATGGACTTGGCCGAGGGCCGAGATCGTGGTCACCAGGCCCTGGGCCTGGTAGTGGTTGACGACCGGCGCCGTCTCGGTGCGGTAGATCTCCAGTCGCCTACGAACGGTTGCCTCGCGGTCGTCATCGCGCTGGTACAGCTCACCGCCGCAGAAGCCGCAGACTCCTGCCACTTCAGGCGGGCTGTAGTCGACGTGGAAGATGTGTTCGCGGTCCTGATGGCACAACCGTCGTCCAGCGATCCGGCTGACCACCTGATCCTCGGGAATCTCAAGGTCGAGCACGGCATCCAACCTTGACTCCGAGTCGGCCAGGATGCCGTCCAGCGCCTTGGCCTGGGCAAGGTTGCGGGGGAAGCCGTCCAGCAGGAATCCGCGCTCGGTGTCCGGTCGGGCAAGGCACTCTTTGATCACCCCGGTCGTGACCTCGTCCGGTACCAGAAAGCCGCCACGGATGTGCGTGAGGGCGTTCTGCCCGAGCTCGGTGCCCTGGTCGATGTGCTCGCGAAACAGGTCGCCAGTGGAGATGTGCGGGATCGACAAATGCGCGGCAAGGCGCGCTGCCTGCGTGCCCTTGCCGGCACCGGGCGGCCCGATCAGGAGGATGCGCATCGATGAGGTATCCCTTCTCATGCGTTTGCCCCAGGATCGATCCCAGGTTTCGAAGTAGTTGGACGTCGTGACTGCTGCCCTGAACCACTCCTGGCCGCCAGTGGTCGACCATGTCGTCCAGGGGCATTCTGCCCGCGCCCTCCAGTTGGAGGACCACGGTGGCGACCAGAGTCTTGGAGGTGCTAGCCATGCGAAAGTAGCTGCCAGAAGAGACCGGACAGCCGGTTTTAGGTCGGGGTGTCGCTGGCAGCGACCGATTGCCGCCGATCAGGCGCGATCAGGCGGGCCTGCACCCCGCTGTTGCTCGCGGTGTCCCCGGCGCGACTTGTTCCACGGAAAAGGGACCGGCGGGCTGTGCGACAGCAGTGGTCGCCTCTGCGGCGAGGAGCACAGCGACACCGAGCGCACGGCGAGGGGCTTTCGCAGAGTCGAAAACATGACTCAACGCTAGTGTCATCCCACACCGGGGTGCGATCCGGCGCTCCCCAGTATCAGAGCGGGGGATAACCCCCCAGCGCCGGCCGGCCTCACCAGTTCGACGTCGTTATGTACGCCTCCTCGACCAGGCCAAAAACGCCGACCCGACCATCACCAAGATCTGGCCCAACCCCGGCTGTAAGAAGGCGGTCGCCGAACGCGGCTTGAAGCTCGAACCAAGGAGTTTTCGGAGAGGCTGGCTGCGGTGACGGCCGCGGAAATCTTGAGCACGGCTCTCGGCAGACGCGTCTCACAGTCCGCACACAGTCCGCAGAACACCCGATCAGGACCGTCGCGCCCCATCGCTGACCAACAGCAAAGGACCAGGTCAGCAGCCCATGGAGAAGATCCCCGCAGGTCACCGACCCGGCCCATTACTAGGAGACCAAGAAGGCCTGATCACTGGCCAGGCCGCTTGGCCGGAGAATGTGCCGGTCACGTCGCCGGTCCGACCGCACCCGGTCCGCTGGGCCGCCGTTCACGGCGTCCCGCCTGGACCGGGTGCGGTCGTCTTTCCCGGCCGTGGCCGCACAGCGCTAGGAGCCTGGCAGAAGGTGGCGGTAGCTCTCCGGGTTCTCCTGGAGGAAGGCGGCCAGGTTCCGGGCCGGGTGGCCCGTGAGGAGGGGAACGGCGTTCGAGACGGTCTCCAGCTCGCCTGCCGCGATCGCCTCGTAGGACGTGACCCAGCCGGCCACTTCCCACTCCGGGGCGCCGTAGTGGGCGCGAGAGGCGTACGCCTCCTCCCTGGTCTCGGGTGCGTAGCGGATCGCACGGCCGGTACGCCGGCTCAGCTCCCCGGCCGCCTCCGCCAAGGTGAACGCCTCGGGGCCCGTGAGGTCGTACGTCGCGCCGTCATGGCCGGTTCCCTCGTCCAGCAGGACGGCTGACGCCGCGTCCGCGATGTCCTCGTGGGAGACGGCCGAGACCCGCCCCTCGCCGCCCGGACCGCGCAGGACGCCGTCGGAGCCCGTCATCGCGGGGATCGCCGCGAGGTACCAGCTGTCCCGCAAAAAGGTGTGGCGCACCCCGGCCATCCTGATGTGCGCCTCGGTGTGCCAGTGGTCGCGTGCGAACGTGAACGTCGCGTCCGGTGCCGCGCCGACGAACGACACGTACACGATGCGCTCGACGCCTGCGGCGAGTGCGGCGTCCACCGCCGTGGTGTGCTCCAGCACCCGGTCCGGACTCTCGTGCGCCGAGACGAGGAACAGGGTGTGCGCGCCTTCGAGCGCGCGGCGCATGGCCTCGCCGTCGCCGTACGCGGCAGGGGGCGCGGCGTCCGCTCCGGGCAGCCGGGGCAGCCGGGAGGGATCCCGGCCGAGGAGACGCACGGGGACCCCGGTCCGGGCCAGCCGCGCGGCCACCCGCCCGCCGACCGCCCCGCTCGCGCCGGTCACCGCGACGAGAGGGCTGATCATCCCGCCTCACCCCTCTCCGGGCCCATGCGCCCGGCCCAGGGGCGCACCTCCACGACCGCGCTCGCCGGCAGCGGCCCGTAGATGTGCGGGAACTCCTCGCCGCCGGGTTCCATGGCCTCGTACCGGACAGGCACCGGGAGCCGGCCGGTATCGATGACCAGGACCACCAGGCCCGTGTCGTCGGATCCGTACAAAGCCCGGGCCACGGCGGGGAGCTGATGGGGCAGCGAGCAGTGGATGAACCCCTCCTCCCGCAGGGTGCGGCCCCGGGTGGACATCTCGTACGTTCCCGCTGTGCGGGCGGCCTCCCACAGGGGCTCTTCCGTGAGGTGCAGCAGCTGTTCGGTCATGGGGTCACGCTAAGGGCTGACCGGTGCCGCCAGAAGTTCCGCCTCGGTTCGCGCGTCGAGACCGACGGCGGGCCGGTCAGAACGCTGCGGGGCGGACCCTCCGCGTTCGCACAGCCAGGCCCACGTATCGGCGACGGTTTCGCCGACGGGTCTGCAGCGCAGACCCGTGGCGTGCGCCTTGGTGACATCGCCCTGGTGCAGGCTGTCGTAGCGTTCTCCGGCGGGCAGCCAGACCGGCAGGCCGGTCCACGGCTCGACGCCTGCCGCGAGGAGCACCTCGGGGTCGGTCCAGCGCAGTCGGGCGCGGGAGCCGGTGACACGGACGCATGCGTCCAGAAGCTCGCCCATGGTCGTGTGTCCCGGGTGGCTCACCGTGTTGTACGCCCCGCCCAGGCCGTCCGCTGCGGCGGCCAGGAGCCAGTCCGCCAGGTCACGGGCGTCGATGTACTGGAGCCGGGCATCCGGCGGCCCCGGTGCGATGACCGGTCCGCCCCTGGCTGTCCGGCCCAGCCACCACGGCAGACGGCCGACGTTCTCCCCGGGGCCGAGGATCAGCCCGGCCCGGGCCAGCAGCGCCCGGTCACCGAAAGCATCGAGCGCCGCGAGCTCCCCGCCGCGCTTGGCCAGGGCGTACGGAACGTCCGCTCCGGCGTCCGGCGACGCCCCGGCCACCAGCGGCCCGTCCTCGGGGAGCCCAGCCGGGATGGGGTATGCGTACACGGATCTGCTGGAGACATAGCTGAAGTGTGCGGCTCTGCCCGACAGCAGCCGGGCGGCGTCCCGCACGGCGGAGGGCGCGCCGCTCCATGTGTCGACCACCAGGTCCCAGGTGCCGTCGGCCAGCGCGGCGAGCCCCGCCTCACCCGTCGTCCGGTCGCCGGTCAGCGTCCGGGCCCCGGCCGGTGCGGTGTGACGGCCGCGGTGGAAGACGGTGACCTCCCATCCGCGGCCGAGAGCGGCGTCGGTGACCGCGCGTCCTACGAATTCCGTTCCGCCCAGCATCAAGAGCCTCATGCGGGGAGCTTGCCCTGCTGCACGGAAGGGAGAAACGGGACCTCGCTGTCGGCATAACGCGGAACCGCTCCGCTTCAGGACATGTGCGGGGAGCGCTGCGGGTCGGGTGGCGGCCCCGGCACGTCCTGACACCACGGCACGGCCGGCACCTACCACCTGGCACCGGCGCCCGAACGCCGCTCAGGCGAGCTCGAGCGGGAAGGCGCCCCGGTGACCCGTGCCCGCGCCGTGCGCCGGGCGCGGTTCGAACTCCCGGCAGCTCCATATCTCCTGGACGAATCCGGTACGCCGGTCCCAGAGGCCGACGACGTCCTCCCCGCCCGCCACGTCGCGGTAGGCGTCCTTCGCGCCGCGGAAGCAGGCGAGCCCGCCGGACAGACCGCGGACCGGTGCCGGGAAGTAGTCGGAGAAGGCGCAGGCGATGCACGTCTGCAGTTGCATGTCCGGCGGCAGGATCCGCTGGACCGTGGCCAGCGCGGCGGCGAAGTCGCCCTCTGCGCGGTTCGACTCGTACACCGCCCCGTCCAGATGGAGGGCGAGATACAGATCCGGGTCTGCCCTGCGCAGGGACAACAGGCAACTGAGCGTGGCCTGGCGGACCGTCCCGGACACGAGGACCGGGAGGGGGAGGTCCCACTCCAGCACACAGTCGTCGAGTACGCCGTCCACCAGGTCGAACTGCCCCTCCTGGACCGGCGCACCCACCACCGGGCCCAGACCGTCGAAGCTCTCGCCCTCGAAGTCCGTGCCCCGGATGCGGATGCGGAGCTGCTGTCCGTCCGTGGTGAGAATGACGGCCTCGGAACCTTGACGGTCCCGGTACCAGCCTGCCCACGACTCATCTGTCATGAGCAGGGACTGTAGCCCGTCCCCCCGACCGCTCCGGTGGCACCCTCCCCTTCCGTAACTCGTCGGCCGGAGTCCTCTCATCCGGCCTGCGGGTCGCGCCACATGGGCCACATCGACGGGCCGTCGGGGAGGTCGACGGTCTGTCCCGTGAAAGTGAAACCGAGCCGCTCGCAGAGATCGCGGTCACGCCCGTTGCTCGCCTCCAGATAGGCGGGAGTTCCCTCCCGGTCACATCGCTCCAGGACCCCTCTCATTGCGCCTCACCGATCCCCTCCGCCTGGCGTTCCGGGAAGACACCGATGATCAACAGGTACTCGCGCGCACGGTCGTGGGGGTGGACGGCGCCGGTCGTCCTCCCCACCAGCTCGGCCCGCTCGTTGTCGGGATCCGCCGTCTCCCGCATGAGCGGGGGTGTCGTCGTCCTCCTCCGGCACGCCCGCCGGCACGGAAAGCCGGAGGGCTGCAGCCGTTACGTCCGCCAGCAGGTCGACCCTGCCTCCTTCCAGCGTGACGTCGGCATGGACGCCGAGGAATTCACCGTGCACCGCGCGCCGGTGCCTCTCGTCGGGAAAGACCCGACTGCTCACCGGGTCCTCGTGGAACGCCTCTTCCAGCATGTGTACGACCTGATCCCGACCTCATGTTCCCCACCGACCGCCGGATTCTCAGGGTTGCGACTTGGCACCGCTCACGGGCGGCCCCGTTCAGTGCGTTCTGCGGGTGACGAATTCGGCCAGGGCCAGCAGGTCTCCGGCACCGGCCGGCGCGGGCACCGCACGGGACAGGTGGTGGACGGCCCGGGCCATCCGGTCCGCCGCGGCGACCTGGGCCCAGTCGCGGCCGCCGGCCCGGTCGACCGCGTCGGCAGCGTCCCTCACCTCCGCCGGGGTGTTCATGGAGCCCCGGTAGAGCGCGGCGAGCGCGGCGGCATCCGGGGTGCCCGAGGTGAGCGCCGCGACCACCGGCAGGGACTTCTTGTGGGTGGTCAGGTCAGCCCCGACCGGTTTGCCCGTGCGGGCCGTATCCCCCCAGATGCCGATCAGGTCATCGATGAGCTGGAAGGCGAGACCCGCTTCCCGGCCGAAGCCGTCCAGTGCGCGGACCGCCCGCTCCTCCGCTCCGGCGTAGAGCGCGCCCAGGGCGCAGGCACAGCCGAGCAGGGCGCCTGTCTTGGCCATGGCCATGGCGAGGCACTCGTCCAACGTGACGTCGTCAGGGTTGCGGTCCTCCAGTGCGCAGTCGGCCTGCTGCCCCGCGCAGAGTTCGATGACGCAGGTGGAGAGCCGCACCGCGGCCGGCGTGGACGCCGGGTGCGAGTCGTCCGCCAGCAGCCGCAGGGCGAGGGAGAGCATGGCGTCACCCGTGATGACGGCGTCCGGCACGCCGAACACCGCCCAGGCCGTGGGCCGGTGCCGACGGGTCGTGTCCTCGTCGATGACATCGTCGTGGAGCAGGGTGAAGTTGTGCGCGAGTTCCACGGCGACGGCTGCCCGCATCGCTGCCTCCGGGTCCCCGCCCAGCGCACGGGCGGCGGCCAGGACGAGCGCGGGCCTGATGGCCTTGCCTGCCTGCCCCGAGGCGGGACTCCCGTCGGCGTTCTGCCAGCCGAAGTGGTACATGGCGACCCGGCGGATCGCCCCGGGCAGTGTTTCGACGGCTGCTCGGAGGTGCGGGTCGACGGCGTTACGCGTGTGCTCCAGGAGAACGGCGGCCTTGTGCCCCTCCCTCGCGGCATCCGTACTGGTCATGGTCACGGTCAGTCCTTCCGGGCGCCACGGGGCACCTTGGTCGCGGCCTCGGCCTGCCGGGAGCCAGGGCGGCAGCCGCCCGGGCCCCGGGGAGCGTTACCGCCAGCGGCTCACCTCCACGTTCTCCAGCACGCCGAGGGCGTCCGGCACCAGCACGGCGGCGGAGTAGTACGCCGTCACGAGGTACGAGATGATCGCCTGCTCGTCGATGCCCATGAAGCGGACCGAGAGGCTGGGCTCGATCTCGTCCGGGATTCCGCTCTGCTGCAGACCGATGACGCCCTGGTCCGCCTCACCGGTCCTCATGCAGATGATCGAGGTGGTGCGGGCGTCTGTGACGGGGATCTTGTTGCACGGGAAGATCGGCACTCCCCGCCAGGCGGGCACATGGTGGCCCCCGACCTCGACGCTCTCCGGCACCAGGCCGCGCCTGTTGCACTCCCGGCCGAATGCGGCGATGGCCCGCGGATGGGCGAGGAACAGCTTGGATCCGCGCCGGCGCGACAGGAGCTCGTCCATGTCGTCGGGGCCGGGCGCCCCGTCGTGGGGCTGGAGCCGCTGCCCGTAGTCACAGTTGTTGAGCAGGCCGAACTCCCGGTTGTTGATGAGCTCGTGTTCCTGGCGTTCACGCAGCGCCTCGACCGTGAGCCGCAACTGCTGCTCGGTCTGGTTCATCGGCTGGTTGTAGAGGTCGGCCACCCTGCTGTGGACCTTCAGGACGGTCTGGGCGATGCTCAGTTCGTATTCACGGGGCGCAGTTTCGTAGTCGACGAAGGTGTGCGGGACGACGCTCTCCCCCACATGGCCCGCCGACAGGTCGATCTCCGCCTCGCCGTAACGGTTGGTCCGCTGGTGTGGGATGGCGAGGAGCCCGGCGAGATGGTCACGCAGCGAGTTCGCGCGGGCCGCGAGGTTGAGCAGATCCGACCGGCGCAGGGTCAGCAGCGTGCAGGCGGTCACCGCACGGGCCGTGTACGCCCAGGTCGCGTCACCGTCGACCAGGACATGGTCACCGAAATAGGCACCGTCAGCGAGGACTCCGAGCACCGTCTCGTCGCCGTACGGCCCGGCACCGATCTTCTCGACCTTGCCGTGGGCCAGCAGATGGACCCGGTCCGCCGCGTCGCCCGATGCGGCAAGCACCTCACCGGCCGCGACGTCGCGCTGTTCGCACCTGCGCGCCAGTTCGGCCAGTACCTCCTCGTCACCGAAACCGCGCAGAGCCGGAAGTTCGCCGAGCTCGGCGGGGATGACGGTGACCCGGTCGCCCGTCTGGACGAACGTCACCCTGCCGTCTCCTACCGAGTAGCTCAGCCGGCGGTTCACCCGGTACGTGCCGCCCTGCACCTGCACCCACGGCAGCATGCGCAGCAGCCACCGCGAGGTGATCTCCTGCATCTGCGGGGCGGACTTGGTCGTCGTCGCGAGGTTCCGCGCAGCCGCTGTGCCGAGACTCTGCTGCGGCGGCTGCGTGTCGTGAACCTCTTCACCAACGGACATCCGACATCCTCTCGATCATGGGCTGACCTGCGAGAGGAAGACTTGCAGCCGGAGGACACGACGCGCTATTACACAAAAGAGTGTGACTATTCAGGCTCAGGGCGGGAACGTTGCCCGCACCCGGCGCTCGCGAACAGCCCGAGCGGCACCCGGTCGGGCGTGGAGGGGAGGGGAGAACCCCAACCAGGCCCCTGGACCTAGGTCTCCTCCGGGAAGCCCCGCCCGGCGCCTAGGACTTCCGCCCGTTACGGGGGTACGGACGGCCGCCTAGCGTTCTGGTCATGGATTCGACAGGCACCCTCGACGAGGCGCTCCAGCGGCTGCACAGCTCGGGCCCGGAGCGGCTCGGGCGGCTCACCAACCACGCGCCGATGGCCGTAGAGGCCCTCGCGGCCAACGGTCAGCCGTCGGCCGTGCACCGCTGGCTCGACCTCTACGCGTCCAGACTCGAGGAGTTCCCGGCCGGCGTCGAGCCGGTCACGGACGCCAACTGGCGTGCGGCTCTGGGAGACCCGCGCCGCGCCGCCGACTGGATCGGCTACTTCGGCCGGGAGGTCGCCGAGCGCCCCTGGCGGGACGTGCTGACCCAGTGGTGGCCCCGCCTGCTGCCCGGCATGTACGGCGGATCGACGCATCCGGTGATCCGCGTGGGCCATGCCGTACGCACGCTCCTGGCCGGCGAGAGCACCGCACCGCGGCTGACCGAACTCGAGCATGGCCTCGGTTACTGGGCCGCCCGCCACCACCCCGTCACCGGCCTCACCCCCGTAGCACGGCCTTGGGGAACATCGGTACAGCCGTTGGCGCTGAGAACGATCATGGTCGGGTAGCACAGCGATCGTCCCCAGAACGGGGGTTCGCTGAAAGATCGTCGATCACGGGTGGGGCCGGTCTACGGTCCGCGTCATGCCGGTGGAGTTTTTAACTGATGATCAGGCCGAGGCGTACGGGAAGTTCGCTGAGGAGCCGACGAGACCCGAGCTGGAGCGGTTCTTCTTCCTGGATGATGTCGACCGCGATCTGATCGCGCTGCGGCGTACAAAGCATCATCAGCTGGGCTTCGCCCTCCAGATGTGCACAGTCCGCTACGTGGGGCTGTTCCTGGAGGACCCGCTTGCGGTGCCATGGCCGGTGGTCGAGCACCTGGCCGCGCAGCTCGGCATCGAGGATCCGTCGTGTGTGAAGCGGTACACCGAGCGGCTGAAGACGGCGTACGAGCACTCGTGGGAGATCCGGGACGCCTACGGATACCACCCGTACGAAGATGCGGAGTGGGGACGGAAGTTCCGGACGTTCCTGCACGGCCGGGCGTGGACGCATGCGGAGGGGCCGGTCGCGCTGTTCAACCAGGCGGTGGGCTGGCTACGGCGGAACCGGGTGCTGCTGCCGGGTGTCTCGGTGCTGGCCCGGCAGGTGTCGGAGGTTCGAACGATCGCGGAGAAGCGGCTGCACGCCACCGTGGCCAGGGCGGCTCACCGTGCGGACCCGGCTCTGCCGGCGGACCTGGTGGCCACGCTGGTGACGCCGGAGGGCGGCCGGTACTCGGAGCTGGAGCGGCTGCGCCGGCCGCCGACACGGACGACGGGCACGGCGTTCGCACGGTCGCTGGAACGGGTCGACGAAATCGGCGCGTTCCAGCTCGGGCGGTTGAAGCTGTCGCAGATCCCGCCGAACCGGCTCGCGGCGCTTGCCCGCTACGGGCTGGGGTCCAAGGCTGCGACCTTGGAGCGGGCCGCAGAGCCCAAGCGCACGGCGATGCTCACTGCGGTGATGCGCCACCTTGAGGCCAAGGCGATCGATGAGGCGCTGGACCTGTTCTCGGTGCTGATGGCGACGAGGCTGATCAGCACGGCAAAGCGGGCGACGGACAAGGAGCGGCTCTCGACGCTGCCGCAGCTGGAGAAGGCGTCGCGGACCCTGGCGCGGGCGGCGAAGGTGCTGTTCGAGGAGCTGGAGCTGGTCGAGGCACACGGCACGGATCTGGACGCGGCGGCACTGTGGCGGGCAGTGGAGGAGGTCGCGTCCCGGGCCGCGGTGATGAGTGCGGCCGTGCTGGTGGTCTCGCTGGTGCCGGAGGACGAGGACTCGGCAGCCGTCGCGATGCGGGCGGCGCTGGCCACCCGGTACAACACGGTGCGGCCGTTCCTGTCGCTGCTGGGCGAGTCGAAGGCGCTGGATGCGGCGACCGGCGGGAAGCGGGTGCTGGCCGGGGTGAAGCGGCTGCCCGCTCTGGCGCGGCGGCGGGTGAAGGACAAGCCACTGCTGCCGCGCGAGGTCGATGACAAGCTGGTGCCAGCCGCATGGCGCAAGGCGGTGTACGCCAACGCCGAGCTGCCGCCGGGGGCTGTGGACCGGGACGCGTACGTGGTGTGTGTGCTGGAGCAGCTGCACCGCGCGCTTCAGCGCCGGGACGTGTTCGCCTCTCCCTCGCACCGCTGGTCCGACCCGCGCGCCCGGCTGCTGGACGGCACAGAGTGGGAGGCCGTGCGGGAGGACGTCCTGGCGGGCCTGAGCCTGGATATGCCGGTCGAGGAGCACCTGGCCGCGCTGGTGACGGCGCTGGATGCGGCGTGGAAGCAGATGGCTGAGCGGCTGGAGACGGCCGGGCAGGACACGAAAGTCACCATCGAGGTCCCGCCGGGCGGCCGGGCGAAGCTGAACGTGTCCAAACTCGGCGCGCTGGGCGAGCCGAAGTCCCTGACGTGGCTGCGGGGGCGGGTGGAGAAGATGCTCCCGAAGATCGACCTGCCGGAGCTTTTGTTCGAGGTGCACGGCTGGACCGGGTTCCTGGACGCCTTCGTACACCTGGGCGACGGCACAACCCGTATGAAGGACTTGACCACCTCACTGGTGGCCCTTCTGGTCTCGGAGGCGTGCAACATCGGCATGACCCCGGTCATCAACCCCGCGCATGAGGCGCTTCACCGTTCCCGGCTGGTGCACGTCGACCAGTTCTATCTGCGGGCCGACACCATCGCCGCGGCGAACGCCGCACTGATCGAGGCGCAGGGCCAGGTGCCGATCGTGCGGTACTGGGGAGACGGGCTGTTGGCCTCGGTCGACGGACTGCGGTTCGTCGTCCCCGTCCGCACCATCAACGCCGCCCCTTCGCCGAAGTACTTCGGGTTCAAGCGCGGCATCACCTGGCTCAACGCCGTCAACGACCAGGTCGCGGGCATCGGGCAGATGGTGGTCCCGGGCACCCCTCGCGACTCCCTGCACATCCTGGACGCGCTGCTGAACCTCGACGGCGGGGTGAAGCCGGAGATGGTCGCCACCGACAACGCCTCGTACAGCGACATCGTGTTCGGCATTTTCCGCATTCTGGGCTACAACTTCAGCCCCCGGTTCAAAGACCTGGACGACCAGCGGTTCTGGCGCGCGTCCCTTCCGGGCGTGGGGACAGGTACGTACGGGCCGCTGGAGCCGCTGGCCCGCAACCGGGTCAACCTGAACAAGGTGATCACCCACTGGCCGGACATGCTCCGGGTCGCCGGTTCCCTGGTCACCAACCAGGTTCGCGCCTACGACCTACTGCGGATGTTCGGACGCGAAGGCCACCCGACCCCGTTGGGGCAGGCATTCGCCGAGTACGGCCGGATCGCCAAGACCGAGCACCTGCTCCGTGTCGTCGACCCGGTCGACGACACCTACCGCCGCCAGATGAACCGCCAGCTCACCGTGCAGGAGTCCCGGCACAAGCTGGCCCGCGACGTGTGCCACGGCAAGCGCGGCACCATCCATCAGGCGTACCGGGACGGGATGGAGGACCAGCTCGGCTCACTGGGCCTGGTCCTCAACGCCGTGGTGCTCTGGACCACCCGGTACATCGACGCCGCCGTCGTACACCTCCGTGCCGAGGGACACGAGATCCGGGACGAGGACATCGCCCGCCTCTCCCCGCTCAAGCACCGCAACCTCAACGTCCTGGGCCGCTACAGCTTCACCACCTCCACCCCGGCTGGCGGCGCCCTACGCCCGCTTCGCGACCCAGACACAGTCGAACTCGACGAGGACGACGAGGGGTAGCGGGAGCGGACCCTGGCCAGATACGTGCGCTGACGAAGACGTATCACTCCGGTGTGTAGACGCGCTCGAATCGTTTTGCGCCCGACGAGACTTTCAGCGCTTGACCTTGACGCAACGGCAGGGTTTCTACTGGCGGCATGCGAATCGGAGAGATCGCCGCGCTCGTGGGGCTCACCACCCGGGCGATCCGGCACTACCACCATGTCGGGCTGCTTCCGGAACCGGAGCGGCGCCCCAATGGGTACCGGGCCTACAGCGTCCGCGACGCCGTACTGCTGGCCCGGGTGCGTCGACTCACCGAACTCGGCCTCAGCCTAGATGAAGTGCGCGACGCCCTCGCCGATGATGCCGGACGCGAACTGGCCGAGGTGTTAGAGGAACTCGACGCCGACCTGGCCCGCCAGGAAGCCGACATCCGGGAGCGCCGCTGCCGGCTCAGCGCCCTGCTTGCCGAGCCGCCCGGCGCGACCGGGCCCGTCTCACCCGCCCTCGCCGCACTGCTGGCACAGGCCCCCAGGACAGACTCGCCGAGCGCGGCCAAGGACCGCGAGTACCTCACGCTGATGGACGCCACCAGCTCCGGTAGCCAAGAGATTTTCGCGCTGCTCGGAACACTGGTCGCCGATCCCGCGGTCGTCGAACTGTATGAGCGCCTCGACGCGCTCGCCGAAGCCCCCGCCGACGATCCGCGGATCGCACCTCTGGCAGCTGACCTGATGGCAGCCGTCCCCGAGGAGCTGTTCGCCGCAATCCCCGAGGACGGGGCGGTCGTGACCGGGTTCAAGGAGGCGCTGCTCGCCGAGTACACCCCCGCGCAAGCGGAAGTCGTGGGCCGACTTATGGACGCGTTCATGGAGAGGGGCCGGGGATGAACGGCCGACCAAGGGGCGTACGGGCGGCGCGGGTCGCGGTCGCCGCCGTACTGCCGGGGGAACTGGCCCTGGCGGCCTGCCTGATGGCTGGGCTCCGGCCGCCCGGTTGGGCGCTGGCGGGCGCCGAGGCGCTGGTGCTCGTGGTGCTGCTGTTCGAGGCATGGGTGCTGCGCTCGCTGTATGTCGCCGCGCGCGCCCGTGGCGCAGACCGCCAGGCGGCGCGGCGAGCTGCCGTACAGGAGGCGGTGCCGGTGACGGTCCGCCGCCTGGTCCTCCATGAACTGCGCGCCCTCGCCTCCCTGGGGCGGTGGGTCCGGCGCGGCACGCACGGGGTGCGCCCCGGAGACCACGCTGCCGCGTACACCGGGCCCCAGACCGCGATGATGTACGGGCTGCTCTTCGTGATGGTCATCGAGACGGTGGTCCTGGCCTTCCTCATCCCTTGGCCGGTGGTCCACCGGGTGATCCTGGTACTCGACCTGTACGGCGTCGTCCTCGTGCTGGCCCTGCACGCCGCCTGCGTCACCCGGCCACACGTCGTGCGCCCCGACGGCTCTCTGCGGATCCGCTACGGAGCCCTCTTCGACCTCGCCGTACCGCCGGACGCGGTCGCCTCGGTCCGGGTCGACCGGCGCTATCCCGAAGGCGGCCTGATCACCCTTTCCGAGGACGGGGTCCTCGACCTCATAGTGGGCAGCCAGACCTCGGTGACCCTGGAGCTGAACCGGCCACTCCCCTTCACCCGCCCGCTCGGCGCAATGGAAGAGGCCCACACCATCCGCTTCCACGCCGACGACCCGCGCGCACTGGTCAGCGCGCTCCGTCAGCCCGCCTGAGCACACAGGTTGGTCCTCGCCGCGACGTGACGCCGGCAAGGGGCTCCGATCGGGCGCCGCCCGGTTGCATGTTCGACTTCTCGGCATTCTCACAAATGAACATCTGTGAGAGTTCTGCGAGAGCCCCGGCAGTGATCACGTTTCCGCAGGTCGCTGTTCGCAAAAGTCCTCTCGAAACCTGCATGTTGTGCGAGGCACTTCTGAGAGGCTTCCCGGATGGATCTCACGCCCGATCGGGCCGCATCGGCGGTAGAACGTCACGACTGCCCAAACTGTGACGCGCCCGCCGGCTCCGCCTGCCGCACCCGCGGCGGGAAGACCGCCGCGAAGTACCACACCCCCCGCTTCGTCCTCGTCCCCGCGCTCCGCGAGGAACTGGAGATCCTCGTCCCCGCCGACCGCCACCCCGGCCGCGCGTGGAAGCGGGGCCCGGCGCTCGCCGTCGTGCCCGCGCCGCGCACCGAACGCCCGGTCCGCATCGGGTACGCCCGTACCTCGACCGCCCGCCAGGAGCTGGCGAGCCAGCTCGAAGCCCTCCACCGCGCGGAGTGCCACAAGGTCTTCCAGGAGCAGATCAGTACCCGCATCAAGGTGCGGCCCGAGCTGGAGAAGGCGCTCGCGCTAGCCCGCCAGTTCAAAGAAGCCGCACCCGAGACGCCGGTCATTCTCACCGTCCACGAGCTCAAGCGGCTCGCGCGCAACGCCGCCGAGCTGATGACACTGTCCGCCGAACTCCAGGCTGCCGGCATCCAGCTCGAACTCCTCACCGGCCCGCTCACCGGCATCTACGACCCCAACGGCATGGGCGCCATGTTCTTCGCCGTGCTCGCCGTTGCCGGGCAGATCGAGCGCAACTACATCCGGGAGAAGACACTCGAAGGCCAGGTCACCGCAGCGGCCAAGGGCAACCACGGCGGACGGCCGAAGGTAATCGACGACGACATGCTCACCTTCGCCGTCGCGCTCAAGGACAAGGGCGTCCCCGTTCCCGAGATCGCGAAGAAGCTGATCATCAAGACCGGGAAGAACGCAGGCAAAAGCCCCTCGGTCGCCTCGCTCTACCGGGCGCTGGCCGAAGTCGAGGAGGCTGCGGCGGATGACGGCCCGCCGCTGCGGCCCAAGCACGTCCGCATCCGCCGGTCAGAAGACCCGCTCACCCCCGAGGAGATCGACCTCCGCGACCGTCTCCAGGCCCAGCCCCACCCGAACACGGAAATCCGCAGCTAGACCCCATGATCAATCTCAGCGCCAACGGCTGTACCGATGTTCCCCAAGGCCGTAGCAGGTGCGGACAGCGCCGCAGCCGCCCTCGCCGCGGTGCCCCCCGTCGCCGGACAGGAGGGCGGCTTCCCCGCCCGGCTCGGCCGGGTCAGAAGCCTGCCGGTATGGGCCGCCCCGGTCACGGACCCGGCCGAGGCTCACCGCCGGCTCACCGAACTGGTCCGGGCGGCCACCCATCGGTACGCCACCCACGGCCACGGCGAGGCGACCATGCTGGTCCACGCGGCGACGGCGCCCAACGCCGTCCTGCGCACCCTGCCCGCGCTCCCGCGGGCCCTGTGGGTGCCGAGCCTCCAGGCCGCCTGGACGGCATCCGCGGCGGTGACGGCCATGTACGCGCCGGACGCCCCGGTGGCCTATGTCCCCCCGGGCGCCATCACGCCCGAAGAGGTCCTCGAACAAGCCCTGGCACACGGCGACGAGCACGTCGTCAAGCTCACCGACACAGCCCTCGATGTCGGCGGCGAGCAGGCACTCGCGGCGGCCCTGCGCGCCATCGCGCTCTGCGAACCGCTGCGGTAGGGACGGCCGCCGGAGCCGTCAGTGCGCCAGCGGCGCTCCCGAGACGACGACCTTGCCCGGGTTGAGGATGCCGTGCGGGTCGAGGGCCGCCTTGACCGCTCTCTGCATGGCGAGGTTGACGGGGCCGACCTCGCGGTCCATGCCGCCCATCTTCAGCAGGCCCACCCCGTGTTCACCGGTGACCGTGCCGCCGAAGGAGATCGCCGCGTCGAGGATGTCCTCGAAGGCGAGCTGAGCGCGGGCCCTGGCCGCGTCGTCGCCGGGTTCGGTGATGATCAGGGGGTGGAGGTTGCCGTCGCCGGCGTGGGCGATGTTGGCGATGAGGACGTCGTGTTCACCGGCGATCTCCTCGATACGCGCCAGCATCTGCGGCACCCGGGAGCGCGGCACGACCACGTCCTCGGTGAGCACCGGTCCCAACCGCTCCAGCGCCGGGTAGGCCAGCCGACGGGCCTGGAACAGGGCGTCCGCCTCCGCCTGGTCGGTGGAGACCTCGGCCCAGGCCGCACCGGCCTCCGCGAAGCAGGCCCGTACGGCCTCGGCCTCTGCGTCGCCGGCGGCTCCCGGGGTGTCAACGCGGCCGAGCAGGATCGCGTCCGCGTCCGCCGACAGGCCCATGTTCTTCCACTCGTCGACGGCTTTCAGGCAGTGCCGGTCGAGGAGTTCGAGCGCTGAGGGCACGATGCCGGCCGCCGTCACCCGGCTCACCGCGTCGCCGGCCGCGACGACCGAGTCGAAGAAGCCGGCCACCGTGCGCTCCGCCGGCCGCGCACCGCGCAGCTTCACGGTGATCTCGGTGATCACGCCGAGGGTCCCCTCGGAGCCGACGAACAGACCGCACAGGTCGTACCCGGCGACCCCCTTGGCGGTCTGCCGGCCCACCCGCACGATCTTACCGAGGCCGTTGACCACCTCGAGCCCGAGCACGTAGTCGCGGGTCACGCCGTACTTGACGCAGCACATGCCCCCCGCGTTGGTGGCCGTGTTGCCGCCGATGGTGGACCAGGGGGAGCTCGCCGGGTCCGGCGGATACCAGAGGCCCTGTTCGGCGCACGCGGCGCGCAGGTCGTCGTTGACGACGCCGGGCTGGACGACGGCGAGGCGCTCCACCGGGTCGATGCGCAGGATCCGGCTCATGTCCTCGAAGGAGAGGACGACGGCGCCGTCCACCGCGTTGGCCCCGCCGGAGAGACCCGTACCGGCGCCGCGCGGGATCACCGGGATCCGGTGCTCGACGCAGTACGCCACGACGGCCCGCACCTCATCGGTGTCCTGGGGCCGCACGACGGCCAGGGGCAGCCCTGCCGGGGCCCACTCCGCCTCGTCGTGCGCGTACCGGCCCAGGCTGTCCGGGTCGGTGATGACCTTGCTCGCCGGTATCCCGTCGGCTGCGTTCGGCTTCGGCACGGCCGCTGACCACCTCTCTCGCCCACGCGCACCCCGCATCCGTCACGAGGCCGCACCCCCATGATGACGCGCCCCCTGGGACGGAGGACGGGCGACTAACTTGCATCCAATATGTAACTTATCTACGCTGCCGCCATGCGGCTGACGCGATTCACCGATGTGGCGCTCCGGGTGCTCATGCGCCTGACCGTCACGACGGAGGGCGAGGACCCGCCGACCACACGTGAGGTGGCGGCCACCATGCAGGTGCCGTACACCCACGCGGCAAAGGTCGTCGCCCGCCTCCAGCATCTCGGCCTGGTCGACGCGCGGCGAGGCAGGGGCGGAGGCCTCGCCCTCACCGCCGCCGGCCGGTCGGCCTCGATCGGCGCCCTGGTGAGGCAGCTGGAGGGGCCGGGCGAGGTCGTCGACTGCGAGGGCGGCACCCCGTGCCCCCTGCGTTCCGCCTGCCGGCTCCGGTCGGCGCTGCGCCAGGCCGAAGAGGCCTTCTACGCCTCGCTCGACCCGCTCACGGTCGGCGATCTCGTCTCCTCCCCCACCGGCCCGCTGCTGCTCGGCATCAGCCGCGGTCGCCCCGCGCCCGGCTGATCGAGCCGCCACCCGCTGCCACCCATCTCGTCGAACACCCCTGCACCCAACCCGATGTGATGCTGGGCCACATCGCCGACAAGCACGCCTCCCTGGGCATCACCGGCCGCGCAGTACGAGGCCGTGCAGCACCTGGCGGAGGAACAGCACCGTTCGCCCGTCACCGTGGTCCACGGCGACCGTTCGCCCGCCGACCACGCGCTGCGCACGGACCACGCGGCACTCACCGGCAAGCTCCCGGACGCCTCCGCCCACTTCTGGTACGAGAATCCGGAGCCCGGCCGGACCGCCGCGCACACCGGCACCGTCGACCTGAGCGGTCTTCCGATCGCCGGGCATGCGCAACCGGATCCACGACCGGCTGAAGCAGGGCGGCACGGGGCGGCACACAATGAAGGCATGGACGAAACGCCCGACCTCTCCCGGCTGCAGCCGGCGCTCCCCTCGCCCCTGCAGCCGGCCGAGGACGAGCGCTTCGCGCGCCACGGCGTGACACTGCTGCTCAAACGCGACGATCTGATCCACCCGGACCTGCCGGGCAACAAGTGGCGCAAACTCGCCCTCAATCTCCGGGCCGCCGCCGGCCGTACCGTTCTGACCTTCGGCGGGGCCTACTCGAACCACCTCCGGGCCACGGCCGCCGCCGGACGCCTGCTGGGTTTCCCCACCGTCGGCGTCGTACGGGGCGAGGAGCTGGCCCATCGTCCCCTGAACCCCTCGCTCGCGCGGTGCGCGGCCGACGGCATGCGACTGCACTTCGTGGACCGCGTCACCTACCGCGCGAAGACCGCTCCCGACGTCCTGGAAGGCCTGCTGAGCCTCTTCGGGGAGTGTGTGGTCATCCCGGAAGGCGGCAGCAACGCGCTGGCCGTACAGGGCTGCACAGAGCTCGGCCGCGAACTGTGCGGCCCGGCCGGAACCGTGGCGGTGGCCTGCGGCACCGGGGGCACCCTCGCAGGACTGGCCGCCGGGCTCGGCCCCGGACAGCGCGCCCTGGGCATCCCCGTCCTGCGCGGCGGGTTCCTGGGGGCGGCGGTACGCGATCTGCAGCGGGAGGCGTTCGGCGCCCCCACCGGACAGTGGTCCCTGGACGAACGTTTCCACTTCGGCGGGTACGCCCGCACGACACCGGAACTGCACACCTTCGCGGACGACTTCGAGAAGCGGCACGCCCTGCCCGTCGAGCGGCTCTATGTGGCCAAACTTCTGTACGGGCTGACCGTGCTGGCCGGCGAGGGCGCCTTCGCCCCGGGGGCCACGGTCACCGCGGTCATCACCGGGCGGCCCTGAGACGTCCGGCCCCCGAGACCTCCGGGGCACGCTCACACGCCGTCCGTCTCCCGGTAGGCGGCGGCCTCCTCCAGGTCCAGCCGCCGCAACAGGGCGCGCAGCATCTCGTCGTCGATACTCCGCTCGTCCCTGAGGCGTACGAAGACCTCGCGCTCGGCGGCGATCATGTCTCTCGCCAGCCGCCGGTAGGTGTCGTCCGCCGACTCCCCGGTGACCGGGTTGGCCGCGCCGAGCCTCTCCCACACGGCGTTGCGCCGCCGTTCCATGACGGCCCGCAGCCGCTGGGTGAGAGGGTCGGGCAGCGCGTTGCGCGGATCGGCCAGCAACGCCTCCAGCCGTGCGTCCGCGGCCGTCGACGCCTCGTTCTGCGCCTGCGCCTCGGCCAGCGTCTCGGCGCGCGCGCTGCGCCTTGGGAGCTTCAGTACGCGCACCAGGAGGGGCAGACTCAGCCCTTGGACGACGAGCGTTCCGATGACGGTCGTGAAGGTCAGGAACAGCACCAGGTTGCGCGCGGGGAAGTCCTCTCCGTCGTGCGTGACCATGGGGATGGAGAAGGCGATGGCGAGCGAGACGACGCCCCTCATACCGGCCCAGCCGACGATCAGGGACGAGGTCCAGGGCGGCGCCCCTTCGCGCTCCCTGACGCGCCGGGAGAGCCGGGGCGGCAGGTAGTTCGCCGGGTACACCCAGACGAAGCGCACCACGACCACGGCCACGAACACCAGGACCGCGTAGCCGAAGGCCTCGGCCACGCCGTGCGTGCCCAGGCCCTTGAGCACGAAGGGCAGCTGCAGGCCGATGAGCGCGAAGACAGCGGACTCCAGGACGAACGCGACCATCTTCCAGACCGCCGCCTCCTGGAGCCGGGTCGCGAAGTCGACCTGCCAGGAGCGGTGCCCCAGATAGAGCGCGACGACGACCACGGCGAGAACCCCGGAGGCGTGCACCCGCTCCGCCGCCGCGTAGGCGACGAAAGGGATCAGCAGCGACAGGGTGTTCTGGAGCAGCGCCTCCTTGAGGTGCGTACGCAGCCAGTGCAGCGGCACCATGAGCAGCAGGCCGACGCCGATGCCGCCGACCGACGCAAGCACGAACTCACCGATTCCGGCGCCCCAGCTCATGCCTTCGCCGACGGCTGCGGCGAGGGCCACCTTGAAGGCGGTGATCGCGGTGGCGTCGTTCACCAGGGACTCGCCCTGGAGGATCGTGGTGACCCGGGCGGGCAGACCCACCCTGCGAGCGATCGCCGCGGCCGTGACGGCGTCCGGCGGGGCGACCACCGCACCGAGCACCAGCGCGGCCGTGAGCGGCAGGTCCGGCACGAGGAGATAGGCCAGCCATCCCACGGCGACCGTCGCGAAGAGCACGTATCCCACGGAGAGCAGGGCGACCGGCCGCAGATTGGCCCGCAGGTCGAGGTACGAACTGTCGACCGCCGCCGTGTACAGCAACGGCGGCAGCAGCAGGGGCAGCACGATGTGCGCGTCCAGCGTGTAGCTCGGCACTCCCGGCAGGTACGAGGCCAGCAGTCCGGCCGCGACCAGCAGCAGCGGCGCGGGCACCGGTGTCCGGCGGGCGGCACCCGCGACCGCCGCGCTCGCCGCGACGAGTGCCACCAGCGGCAATGCGTCCATCTCACCGTCCTCACATCCGACGTAACGTGGCCATCATGAGTGAGTGCCTCCACGTAGCCGAATTGCCGCGCCCCGAGCCCGCCCCGCTCAGCGACACCTGTCCGGAGTGCCTGGCGGCCGGCACCCAGCCCGTGCAGCTTCGGCTCTGCCTCGCCTGCGGACACGTCGGGTGCTGCGATTCCTCGACACTGAAGCACGCGACAGCGCACTACGAGGCGACCGGGCACCCGGTGATGCGCAGCTTCGAACGCGCGGAGAGCTGGCGCTGGTGCTTCGTGGACGGTTCGATCGTCTGACGCCTGGGTACGTCAAACCGGCGCCGGTTCTTCGCAATTGACTGCGGCAGACCACTAGCCACCGTCTGTACTCGTATGCTTACCATGAGTAATCATGCGGTTGTGGTCTCGGCGACACGGCATCATGGGTTGCGACAGCGTCGCCGAACCACAGAACCGACGACGGACCGCACGGCCCCGGGCACTCGTCCCGGAGTCTCGAACGAGTTTGTGCCACCTTGGAGGTGAGGGTGTCCCAGATCGCAGGCGAGCCCGGGAACCAGGACTTCGTAGAAGTCCGGCTGCCCGCTGCGGGTGCCTACCTGTCGGTGCTGCGTACGGCCACGGCCGGCCTCGCAGCGCGCTTGGACTTCACTCTCGACGAGATCGAGGATCTTCGCATCGCGGTCGACGAGGCCTGCGCGATCCTGCTTCAGCAGGCCGTGCCCGGCTCCGTCCTCAGCTGCGTCTTCCGACTCGTCGACGATTCCCTCGAGGTGACCGTCTCGGCCCCCACGACGGACGGCCGCGCCCCTGAGCGCGACACCTTCGCCTGGACGGTGCTCTCCGCACTGGCCGGCAAGGTCGACTCCACGGTCGCCGACGACCGTACGGTCAGCATCAGCCTCTACAAACAGCGCGGCGCGGGACCCGGGCCGGCGTGAGCGACGGGAACGGGGACGGTCCTGTGCGGGACGAAACGATCCGGTCGGGGGCGGTACGCCCAGCAGCCCTCCCGGAGCAGCAGGCCCGGCCGCATCCGGAAGGCGGGGCGGACGGCACGGACGGCGTGCAGGGCCGTCCGGCCGCGGCGGAGCCTTCGCAGGCGGAGCGGGCGGGCCAGATGAGCGAGCACGGGCACCACGACCCACACGACCGCAGCGGGGCGCGGGCGCTCTTCATCGAGCTCCGGGAGCTGCCCGACGGGTCGGCGGCGAAGGCCGAGCTGCGCAACCGGCTGGTGCGGATGCATCTGCCGCTCGTGGAGCACCTGGCCCGCCGGTTCCGTAACCGCGGTGAGCCGCTGGACGACCTGACCCAGGTCGCCACGATCGGCCTGATCAAGTCGGTGGACCGGTTCGACCCGGACCGCGGCGTCGAGTTCTCGACGTACGCCACCCCCACGGTCGTCGGCGAGATCAAGCGCCACTTCCGGGACAAGGGCTGGGCGGTGCGGGTCCCGCGGCGCCTCCAGGAGCTTCGGCTGTCGCTGACCACGGCCACCGCCGAGCTCTCCCAGCAACACGGCCGCTCCCCCACCGTGCACGAGCTGGCGGAGCGCCTGGGCATCTCCGAGGAGGAGGTCCTGGAGGGGCTGGAGTCGGCCAACGCCTACAGCACGCTCTCGCTGGACGTCCCGGACACGGACGACGAGTCGCCGGCGGTCGCGGACACACTGGGCTCCGAGGACGAGGCGCTGGAAGGCGTCGAGTACCGCGAGTCGCTCAAGCCGCTGCTGGAGGACCTCCCGCCGCGCGAGAAGCGGATCCTGCTGCTGCGATTCTTCGGCAACATGACCCAGTCGCAGATCGCCCAGGAGGTCGGCATCTCCCAGATGCACGTCTCCCGCCTGCTGGCACGCACACTCGCGCAGCTGCGCGAGCGGCTGCTGGTGGAGGAGTAGCGCCGGGCGGGGCGCTGCACCAGGTCAGGCGTCGGGGGTCGCACGCGGCCCCCGGATGCCCAGCGCCTTCGTGGTCGCGGGGTCGATCACCAGTACGAGCGCTGTGACGGCCACCACGGCGAGGACGATGCCCGCGGGAATCAGCGCCCCCTGGGACCGCAGCAGCGTCCAGGCCACCGGCAGCGCCATGAGCTGGGTGATGAGCGCGGGTCCCCGGCTCCAGCTGCGCCGCCGCAGCAGCCCACGGGCGGCGAACAGCGGGATCAGGCCGAGCGCGACCAGCGTGAGTCCGCCCATTTCGGCCTGCTGAATACTGTCGGGCCGCCCGAGGAGCCCGACGGTCAGCATGTAGATCCCGCCGATGGCGAGCGCCGCGCCTTCGGCGGCGTTGAGTGCGGCCAGGGCGGCGATCCGGCCCGGCTTCTCCGGGCCGGCCGAGGGCGACGGAGAGGGCGCGTTCTGCTGAGTGCTCACGCCTTTCAGATTCGCATCCCGGCCCGCCGAACGCGAAGCCGGGGCCACGAGGACACGCCACCGAGGGCCGGTCACGTTGCGTGATCACTTGCGGACGGGCGGATCGCGGCTTCGGGCCGGTACCGCGCGGTAGGTACGCTGGCGGGCATGCGCGCACTCCTCGTGGTCAACCCAGCTGCCACCACTACCAGTGCGCGGACACGTGACGTACTGATCCACGCTCTGGCGAGCGAGATGAAGATCGAGGCCGTCACGACGGAGTACCGCGGGCACGCCCGGGACCTGGGGCGACGAGCAGCCGACGCCGATGACATCGACCTGGTGGTCGCCCTCGGAGGCGACGGCACGGTGAACGAGGTGGTCAACGGCCTGCTGCACCGCGGCCCCGACCCCGAGGGCCTGCCGAGCCTGGCCGTGGTCCCCGGCGGGTCCACCAATGTTTTCGCCCGCGCCCTGGGTATCCCCAACGACGCGGTGGAAGCGACCGGCGCGATCCTGGACGCCCTCGCCGACCGCAGCGAGCGCACCGTGGGCCTCGGACTGGCCGTCGGCACCCCGGGTACGAACGACGAGGCCGTCCCGGAACGCTGGTTCACCTTCTGCGCCGGACTGGGATTCGACGCCGGCGTCCTCGGCCGGGTCGAACAGCAGCGTGAACGCGGCAAGCGTTCGACCCATCCGCTGTACGTACGCCAGGTGGTCCGGCAGTTCCTGGAGGAGCCGCACCGGCGCAACGGGCTGATCACCCTGGACGTCCCCGGCCAGGACCCGGTCACGGAGCTGGCGCTGTCCATCGTCTGCAACACCGCACCCTGGACCTACCTGGGGAATCGCCCGATGTACGCCGCCCCCAAGGCGTCCTTCGACACCGCCCTGGACATCCTCGGACTGAAGCGTCTCACCACTCCCGCGGTGGCCCGATACGCCACTCAGCTGCTCACTTCCAGCCCCGAGAGGGGCCCGCACGGCAAGCACGCCGTGTCCCGTCACGACCTCACGGACTTCACCTTGCATTCAAAGGCGCCACTGCCCTTCCAGATGGACGGTGACCACCTGGGACTGCGTACGAGCGTGACGTTCACAGGCGTACGCCGTGCACTGCGTGTGATTGTGTGAGTAGAAGGGGCGAAAGTCCTTTAACTCGAACGTTTGGGCTGGCCCCCACCCCTTAGAAGTACGGCTGTGACCTAGTCGACACCGAGGAATCAAAAAAAACTTTCCAGAAGGGGTTGTATCCGCCGCCGAGGTTTGCGAATCTCTACATGGCGATCGGGACGGCCCGCATCATCGGCCTCCACTGAGAGCCAGAACCCCTCCTCACCACAACAGGACCACATCCAGCTCATCTGGGCGTCGGACCTTTGTTTGCGGGGGGATTCGTGAAAGCGTTCACATTCACAAGCACCAGCATGTATTACCAAGGAGAGGTAGCAGCCATGGACTGGCGTCACAACGCCGTTTGTCGTGAGGAAGACCCCGAGCTGTTCTTCCCCATCGGCAACACCGGTCCTGCGCTGCTGCAGATCGAGGAAGCCAAGGCCGTCTGCCGTCGCTGCCCCGTCATGGAGCAGTGCCTGCAGTGGGCGCTCGAGTCCGGCCAGGACTCCGGCGTCTGGGGTGGCCTCAGCGAGGACGAGCGTCGCGCAATGAAGCGTCGCGCCGCTCGCAACCGGGCGCGTAACGCCAGCGCCTGACCGACGCCCCCCGCACGATGAGCCTCAGCCCGGCGGCGCGTACAGAGCGTACGCACAGCCCCGCCTTCGAGTCGCAGCGCGCAGTACCCCCGAAGCGCATCGCACCGTGAGCACCACGCAGTGGGCCCGGACCGTCACCACGGTCCGGGCCCACTGCTTTTGACTACTTGTCGTTCCGTACGGGGAGGTCGAGCACCACCTGCGTGCCGCGGACCGGGGCCGGGACCATGCCGAAGGTGCCGCCGAGCTCGCCCTCCACCAGGGTCCGCACGATCTGCAGTCCCAGATTGCCGGCCCGCTGGGGGTCGAACCCCTCGGGCAGCCCGCGCCCGTCGTCCGTCACGGTGATCCGCAGCCGGCCCTCGGCCGGTGAACCGCCCCGCACCGCGGACACCTCCACCGTGCCGCGCTCGGCCACGGTGAACGCGTGCTCCAGCGCGTTCTGCAGGACCTCGGTGAGCACCATCGAGAGCGGAGTGGCCACTTCCGCATCGAGAATTCCGAAGCGCCCCGTGCGGCGGCAGGTGACCTTCCCGGGCGAGATCTCGGCGACCATCGCGATCACTCGGTCCGCGATCTCGTCGAACTCGACCCGCTCGTCCAGATTCTGGGACAGCGTCTCATGGACGATCGCGATCGAACCGACGCGCCGCACCGCCTCGTTGAGCGCCTCGCGGCCCCGCTCCGAGTCCATCCGGCGCGCCTGGAGCCGCAACAGGGCGGCCACCGTCTGGAGGTTGTTCTTCACCCGGTGGTGGATTTCCCGGATGGTGGCGTCCTTCGTGATCAATTCCCGCTCGCGGCGGCGCAGTTCCGTGACATCACGGAGCAGCACCAGCGAACCGATGCGCACCCCCTTGGGCTTGAGCGGGATCGCGCGCAGCTGGATGACCCCGCCGGCGCCCTCGACCTCGAACTCCCGGGGCGCGTATCCGCTCGCCACCTTGACCAGGGCCTCGTCCACCGGGCCGCGCGACGGCGCGAGTTCGGCGGTGGTCGCGCCGAGGTTGTGGCCGACTAGGTCCGAGGCCAGGCCGAGCCGGTGGTAGGCGGAGAGGCCGTTGGGACTGGCGTACTGCACGACGCCGTCGGCGTCGAGCCTGATCAGCCCGTCGCCGACGCGCGGCGACGCGTCCATGTCGACCTGCTGGCCGGGGAACGGAAAGGACCCGGCGGCGATCATCTGGGCCAGGTCGGAGGCGGACTGGAGGTAGGTGAGCTCCAGCCTGGACGGCGTGCGCACGGTGAGGAGGTTGGTGTTCCGGGCGATGACCCCGAGGATTCGGCCCTCTCTCCGGACGGGGATCGACTCGACCCGGACGGGCACCTCCTCCCGCCACTCCGGATCACCCTCGCGCACGATGCGGCCTTCGTCCAGGGCGGCGTCCAGCAGCGGCCGGCGACCGCGCGGCACGAGGTGGCCGACCATGTCGTCCTGGTAGGAGGTGGGGCCGGTGTTGGGCCGCATCTGCGCCACGGACACATAGCGGGTCCCGTCGCGGGTGGGCACCCACAGGACGAGGTCGGCGAAGGAGAGGTCGGAGAGCAGCTGCCACTCCGAGACCAGCAGATGGAGCCACTCGAGGTCGGTGTCACTCAGGGCTGTGTGCTGGCGGACGAGGTCGTTCATGGAGGGCACGTGTGCGAGCGTACCCGTGGAAAGGAAGAGCTTCCGAACCGATCGGTCCCCGGGTACGTGACATGGTGAGGGACGGGCCGGCGTGGGGAACGTCCGCGCCCACCGATAGACACGGGCTATTGGTCTAGTCCACAATGCATCACATAGGAACACGACAGGAAGAGCGTGTCTCCTGCACGACAGACCTCCGCTCTCCCCGCACAGGAGAGCGGACCGAGGTAGCCGGCGCTCTCTGCCCTGACCGCGCCGGTGCCTCCAGTGGCCGGAGGCACCGCACACCACCGGCCAGGCAGCTCCGGGCTGCGGTGTCGGACGGGCCGAGGGTCCCGTCCCGGCGCCGCGGCCCGCGGGTGTTTCCGGGGGCATCCCCTCACGGCTGAGGCCGTCCGCCGACAGGGCGACAACCAGTGACGCACACGCGACCGGTTCACCTCCGGGCCGCGTCATTCTGCTAGATTGGGGCTCTGAATTGGTCTATACCACATGCCACCACTCTTCAGATCGGCAGGCACAGCGTGGAAGTTGTCATCGTCCCGGACGCCACGGCAGGCGGCGAACTCGTCGCGGAGGCCGTCGCGGCCCTGCTGAGCCGCAAGCCCGACGCCCTGCTCGGCGTTGCCACCGGCTCGACCCCGCTGCCCATCTATCGGGCCCTGACGGCGAAGGTCCGCTCCGGCGCCGTGGACGCCTCGCGCGCCCGTATCTGCCAGCTCGACGAGTACGTGGGGCTGCCCGCAGGCCACCCCGAGTCGTACCGCTCCGTCCTGCTGCGCGAGGTCATCGAGCCGCTGGGCCTGTCCGAGAAGTCCTTCATGGGCCCGGACGGCACCGCCGAGGACGTGCAGGCGGCCTGCGAGGCGTACGACAAGGCGCTCACCGAGGCGGGCGGCGTGGACCTCCAGCTGCTCGGCATCGGCACCGACGGACACATCGGCTTCAACGAGCCGTGCTCCTCGCTCGCCTCCCGTACCCGTATCAAGACGCTGACCGAGCAGACGCGGATCGACAACGCGCGCTTCTTCGACGACGACATCGCGCAGGTGCCCCGCCACGTCATCACACAGGGCATCGGCACGATCCTGGAGTCCCGTCACCCGATCCTGCTGGCCACCGGCGAGGGAAAGGCCGACGCGGTGGCCCTCACGGTCGAGGGCCCGGTCGCCTCGGTCGTACCGGCATCGGCGCTCCAGCTGCATCAGCACGCCACCGTGGTGGTCGACGAGGCCGCGGCGTCGAAGCTGAAGCTGGCGGACTACTTCCGCGCCACCTATGCGGCGAAGCCGCAGTGGCAGGGTCTCTAGAACTCCCGTACGCGCGAGGGCCGGCACCTGTGACGGTGACCCGGCCCCCACGCGTCGTCCCTCCGGGGGCTAGGAAGCCGTACCCGTGATCGCCTCCGCGGCGGCGGCCCCGCACACCCGTGCCGCGCCGTGCGTGGCGATGTGCGGCGCGCCCCGGGGCGGCGCCTCGGGCAGGCCCATCTCGACCACGACCGTGTCGGGACGCGCCGCCAGCACGGCATCCAGGGCCTCGCTCATCCACGCGTGCCGGTGGGCGTCACGGACGACGGCGACGATGCGCCGCTCCCCCGCCGCCCTCAGCACCTCGGCGGCCGGCGACGCGCTCCCGCTGCCGTAGGTGTCCGTCCATGTGCCGGGCAGTATCCGGGCCAGCTCGGCCGCGACGCCCCACGGGGTCTCGTCGCCGACCGCGATGTTGGCGGCCGGGCTGAAGGCTGCGACGTAAGCCGGCTCGCTCAGCGGTTCGACGGTGCCCGTGACCCTCACGGCCCTGCGGGCCGCGACCAGCCCGATGTCGGCTCCGGCGCCGGGCGCGGCCCCCTCCTGCCTGTCCGCGCCCGGCTCCGAGGCAACCCCCCTGGTCCTCTGCGTCCAGGACGCGAGGGCCCGTACACGTGCGGCCGCGTCGGCCAGCCGCTCCTCGGGCAGTTCACCTGCCCGCACCGCCGTCACCAACGCGTCGCGCAGCCGAAGCACGGTGTCCTCGTCGGCCAGCCCGCCGCCGACACAGATGGCGTCGGCGCCCGCGGCGATGGCGAGGACGGATCCACGCTCGATGCCGTACGGGCCGGCGATGGCGTCCATCTCCATGCCGTCGGTGACGATCAGCCCCTCGTAGCCCAGCTCCTGGCGCAGCAGACCCGTGAGGATCCGCGGACTGAGGGTGGCCGGCCGGGTCGGGTCGAGTGCGGGGAGCAGGATATGTGCGCTCATCACCGATTTCGAACCCGCTGCGATGGCAGCCCGGAAAGGCACCAGCTCACGGGCGTGCAGGGTATCCAGATCCACATCGATGCGGGGCAGCGAGTGATGGGAGTCGACCGCCGTGTCCCCGTGCCCGGGGAAGTGCTTGGTGCATGCGGCGACACCGGCGGCCTGGAGGCCCTCGACGTACGCCGCGGTGTGGCGGGCGACCAGCCCGGTGCCGGAGCCGAAGGAGCGTACGCCGATGACGGGGTTGCCGGGATTGGAGTTGACGTCCGCGGAGGGTGCCCAGTTGAGGTTGACCCCGCACTCGGCCAGCCTGCGGCCGAGCTCCCGGGCGACGGCCCTGGTCAGGTCCACGTCGTCGACGGCGCCGAGGGCGAGGTTGCCGGGGAAGGAGGAGCCGCTGCGGACCTCCAGCCGGGTGACGTCGCCGCCCTCCTCGTCGATCGCGACGAGTACGTCGTCCCGCTCGGCCCGGAGGCGGGCCGTGAGCGCGGCGAGCTGCTCGGGTGAGTGGATGTTCCGGCCGAACAGCCCGACGGAGGTGAGGCCTTCGCCGACCCTGCGAAGGAGCCAGTCCGGGGCGCTCGTGCCGGTGAAGCCCGGCTGGAGGACGGCGAGCGCGTCGCGGGTGACGGTGTCCGTGGTGGATACGAGCGTGGTCATGGCAGCCGTGTTATCCCTTCACTGCGCCATCGGTCAGACCGCTGACGGCCTTGCGCTGCAGGAAGACGAAGAGGACGAGGATCGGGATGGCGAAGATGGAGGACGCGGCCATCGTGGCGCCCCAGTCGTCGCCGAACTGGCTCTGGAACTGGGAGAGCCACAGGGGCAGGGTCTGCGCCTCGGCCTGCTTGTTGAGCACCAGGACCAGCGGGAATTCGTTCCACGCGGTGATGAAGCCGAACAGCGAGGTGGACATCAGCCCGGGGGCCAGCAGCGGCAGGATCACCTTCACGAAGGCCTGGGGCCGGGTGCAGCCGTCGACCATGGCCGACTCCTCCAACTCCCTGGGCACGGCGGCGACGAAGCCCCGCAGCGTCAGGAGGGTGAAGGGCAGGACCATGACCATGTAGAAGAGCGTCAGCGGGATCAAACTGTTGAGCATGTCCGTGTCGCGCACGATGAAGTAGATCGCGATGACCATGACTTCCCAGGGCGCCATCTGGGCGACCATGAAGCCGATGATGAACCCCCGCCGGCCCTTGAAGCGCATCCGGGCGAGGGCGAACGATCCCGCGAGCGCCAGGATGAGGGAGAAGGCCACGGCGAGCACGGTGACGGTGAGCGAGTTCCGGACCATCGTCCAGAAGTTCTCGGCGTCGACGGCCGTCCGGAAGTGCTGGAACGTGATGTCGGTCGGGAACCAGACCGGGTCCTCGGAGACGATGTCCGGCGTCGGCTTGAAGGCCGTCGCGAACATCCAGTACACGGGGAAGACGAAGCCGATGACCAGCAGGACCGCCGTGACGTTGGGCCAGATACGGCTGAACCGGGACGAAGCCGAGCGCTTCACAGCTCGTCCTCCTCTTGCTTGGAGACGATCCTGAGGTAGTACGAGGTGAGGAGGAGCAGGATCACGATGGTGAGCAGCGCGATCGCCGAGCCCATGCCGTAGTGCTGGTTGCCGATGCCCTCGATGTACGCGTAGACGGGGAGGATCTCGGTGAGCCGGTCCGGGCCGCCCTCGTTGATCGCGAACACCTGGGCGAAGGCCTTGAAGACCCATATGACCTCGAGGAACGTGGTCGCGAGGAGGAACGGCTTGAGGAAGGGCATGGTGACCGAGGTGAAGCTCTTCCAGGGGCCCGCGCCGTCCAGCGAGGCGGCCTCGTAGAGCTCCTTGGGGATCGTCGTCGTCGCGGCGTACAGGTTGATCGCCACGAACGGGATCGACTGCCACACGATGAGGACCGTGATCACGAAGAAGGTGGAGAACTGGCTGCCGGTCCAGTTGAACTCCGCCATGGAGTGGAAGCCGATGGCGTCCAGCACCCAGTTGACGACACCGAAGCGTGAGGCGAAGAGCCACTGGTAGACGGTGGTCGCGGCGATGACCGGCATGGCCCAGGCGAGGACCAGTCCGACGAGCAGGGTGACGCGCATGCGCTTGCCCAGCCGGGCCAGCAGGAGGCCGATCAGGGTGCCGAACAGCATGATCAGGACGACGTTGGTGCCGGCAAAGACGATCGACCGGCCGGTGACGTTCCAGAACTCCTCGCTGCCGAGGATGTCCGTGTAGTTGTCGATCCCGTTCCACTCGGTGAGGTGCTGGATCAGCTGCCTCATGTTGAGGTTCTGGAACGACAGCAGGGTGTTCTTGACCACGGGCCAGCCGAGGAACACCAGGGTCACGGCCACGGGGGGAAGCAGCAGCAGATACGGGGCCGACACGGCCCGTCTTTCGGCTCCCCGGGGCTTGTCCGGCCCGGAGTCGGGCCGCTT
The DNA here is from genome assembly GCF_053591835.1 of Streptomyces sp. NPDC002911. Lineage (NCBI taxonomy): Bacteria > Bacillati > Actinomycetota > Actinomycetes > Kitasatosporales > Streptomycetaceae > Streptomyces > Streptomyces sp. NPDC002911. The sequence goes on from NZ_JBSFUO010000001.1 coordinate 293,597, forward strand.
CGTAACCTCCGTCGGCCCGGAGGGCGGCCGTTCGGTCTGCACGGTCATGCTCGCCATCTCTTTCTCGGCACCATGGGACACGGCCGGGGCCGGACTCCGTCACAGGAGTCCGCCCCCGGCGTTTCGGCCTTACTGCTTCTGCGCGAGGCGCTCGTTGAACTCTTCCTCGACCTGCTTGGCGGCCTCGGCGTTCGACTTGCCGTTCAGGACCGCCGTCATGAAGGTCTTGATCGGGTTAGGAGCGTTCTCGACCGCGGCCCACTCGGGGATCAGCGGCGTGGTGCCGCCGAACTTGGCGGACGGGGCGGCGGCCTCGGCGACCGGGTTGCCGACCAGGTTGGAGTTCAGCGACTCCTTGTTGGGGATGATGCCGTTCAGCTTGGCGAGCTGACCCTCGTACTTGTCGGAGAGCGCGAGCTTCAGGAACTCCTTGGCGAGGTCCTGTTTCGCGCTGCCCTCGGCGACGGCGAGGTTGGAGCCGCCGAGGAAGACGCCCTCGGGCTTCTCGGCGGTCTCACCCGGGATGGTGAAGTAGCCGATCTCCTTCTCGATGGCCGGGTTGGCCTTGATCGCCGTACCGGCTTCCCAGCCCATGCCTATGAAGGCGCCCGTCTTGCCCTTGGCGAAGATGTCGGCCTGCTGCGGGGTGGCCTCGTCCTTGTCCTTGGGCGCCTTGGAGTAGCCCTGGTACTTCTTGTAGAGGTCCATCGCCGCGCCGATCTTCGGGTCGGCGAGGTTGGAGACCCACTTGTCCCCGTCCTTCTTGATGAGGTCCGCGTCCTGACCGATGGTGAGACCGTCAAAGAAGTACCAGTTCTGGCCGGGCAGGTAGAGCGGCTCGGCCTTGCCCTTGGCCTTGATCTTGTCCAGGGCGGCGAAGAACTCGTCGCGGGTCTTGGGGGTGTCGGTGACGCCGGCCTCCGCGAAGACCGACTTGTTGTAGATCACCACGCGGTTGGCGAAGTACCACGGGGCGGCGTACTGCTTGCCGTCGACCACCGCGGCCTCGTTCAGGTTGGCGGCCCAGTCGCCGCCGATCTCCGACTTGAGGTCACCCAGGTCCGCGAGGCCACCGGTCTTGGCGTAGGCGGCGGTCTGGGTGTTGCCGATCTCGAAGACGTCGGGCGGGTTCTCCTCGGAGAGGGCGGTCGTCAGCTTCTGCTGGATACCGTTCCAGACCTGCACCTCGAACTTGACCTTGGCGCCGGTCTTCTTCTCGAACTCGGCGGACAGGTCCTTCTGCCACTGCTCGGGCGTGGAACCGTCCATGGCCCAGACGGTCAGGGTCTCGCCCTTGTAGCTGTCCGGGCCGGACTTCTTGCCGCTGTCGCCGCCGTCGTCGGAGCCACACGCTGCCATGCTGACCATCATGCCCGCGACGCCGATCGCCGCGATGAGCTTGCGCTTCACGCCAAACCCTCCTCAGGGTGCTGCAACCCCCCGCCCACCGCGAAGACACCGACGAGTAGTACTGCTGGGGCTGGGACCTGGTCTTTAATGGTTTAGACCAGTACCGGGAGCTTGGCCTAGACCTATAGGGGTGTCAAGGGTGTATAAGAAGTGCACTCGCGTCCGTTATCGGACCGACACCTGAGGGAGGGCGACGACCCGTGACCGGACCGTGCCACCATGTGAGCCGCGACAGACGGAGGAGCCGGTGACGGCAGCAACGCAGCAGTCGGGAAGGCGGGCCATGGGTGCCGACGGGGGCAGCGGTACGAGCGAGACCGGCGCCGGCGCGGGAGCGCGTACGGCCCGCGTCCCGAAGTACTACCGGCTCAAGCGCCATCTCCTCGACATGACGGACACCATGCCGCCCGGCACCCCGGTGCCGCCCGAGCGGACCCTGGCCGCGGAGTTCGACACCTCGCGCACCACGGTGCGCCAGGCCCTGCAGGAGCTGGTGGTCGAGGGCCGGCTGGAGCGCATCCAGGGCAAGGGCACCTTCGTCGCCAAGCCGAAGGTCTCCCAGGCCCTGCAACTCACCTCGTACACCGAGGACATGCGCGCCCAAGGCCTGGAACCCACCTCTCAACTGCTGGACATCGGCTACGTCACGGCGGACGACACGCTCGCCGGGCTGCTGGACATCACGACGGGTGGGCGGGTGCTGCGGATCGAGCGGCTGCGGCTCGCCAGCGGTGAACCGATGGCCATCGAGACCACCCACCTCTCGGCCAAGCGCTTTCCGGCGCTGCGCCGTTCGCTGGTGAAGTACACCTCGCTCTACACCGCTCTGGCCGAGGTGTACGACGTCCGGCTCGCCGAGGCCGAGGAGACCATCGAGACCTCGCTCGCCACCCCGCGCGAGGCGGGGCTGCTCGGCACGGACGTGGGCCTTCCGATGCTCATGCTGTCCCGGCATTCGATCGACGGCGACGCCGAACCGGTGGAGTGGGTGCGCTCGGTGTACCGGGGTGACCGGTACAAGTTCGTGGCCCGCCTGAAGCGTCCCACCGACTGAGACGGGTTCGGACTCCTGGTGCCTCTGATCCCCCTGTCCACGCAGGGGGATCAGTCCTTTCGGGCGACACCGGACCGTTGCAGGACCGCAATGCGGACAGGGGGTGACGGTGGCCGGAACTCTCGCTTAGATTTCCTGCGCATTGCTCCAGGTGATCAGCGAGGGGACGGAGTCGCCACATGCCAAAAGAAAACGATGCGAAACCACCGACAGTGACACCCACCAGGGGGATCATCGCGCTCTGCCTGATCGCCCCGTTCGTGGCGATGCTCTGGGTCAGCTCGTACGCGAAGGTCGAGCCGACCTTCATCGGCATCCCGTTCTTCTACTGGTACCAGATGCTCTGGGTACTGATCTCGACCGCTCTCACCATGATCGCGTACAAGCTGTGGCAGCGTGACCAGCGCGCCCGCAAGGGGGGTGCCTCCGCATGAAGGACGGCGTGAACGGCGTCGCACTCGCCGTATTCATCTTCTTCTTCGTGGCCGTCACGGTCATCGGATTCATGGCCGCGCGCTGGCGCAAGGCCGAGAACGAGGCCAGCCTCGACGAATGGGGGCTGGGCGGACGGTCGTTCGGCACCTGGGTCACCTGGTTCCTGCTCGGCGGCGACCTCTACACGGCGTACACCTTCGTCGCGGTGCCCGCGGCCGTCTACGCGGCGGGGGCGGCCGGCTTCTTCGCCGTCCCGTACACGATCCTCGTCTACCCGCTGATCTTCACCTTCCTGCCGCGCCTGTGGTCGGTCTCGCACAAGCACGGCTACGTCACCACGTCGGACTTCGTCCGTGGCCGGTTCGGCTCGAAGGGGCTCTCGCTGGCGGTCGCCCTCACCGGCATCCTCGCGACGATGCCGTACATCGCGCTCCAGCTGGTCGGCATCCAGGCCGTGCTGGACGTCATGGGCGTCGGCGGCGGCGAGACCACGCACTGGTTCATCAAAGACCTGCCGCTGCTGATCGCCTTCGCCGTACTCGCCGCGTACACCTACTCCTCGGGGCTGCGCGCGCCGGCGCTCATCGCGTTCGTCAAGGACGGACTGATCTACCTCGTCATCGTGGTGGCGATCATCTACATCCCGATAAAGCTGGGCGGGTTCGACAGCATCTTCGCCGCGGCCGGCGAGAAGTTCTCCGCCGCGAACGAGACGGCCGGCAAACCGGTGGCCGGACTCACACCCGGCGTCTCCGGCCAGTGGGGCTACGCCACGCTGGCTCTGGGCTCGGCACTGGCCCTCTTCATGTACCCGCACTCGATCACGGCGACGCTCTCCAGCCGCAGCCGTGAGGTGATCCGGCGTAACACCACGATCCTGCCGCTGTATTCGCTGATGCTGGGTCTGCTGGCCCTGCTCGGTTTCATGGCGATCGCCGCCGGGATCAAGGTGGACAACGGCCAGCTCGCGATCCCCCAGCTGTTCGAGAACATGTTCCCCGACTGGTTCGCCGGCGTGGCCTTCGCCGCGATCGGGATCGGTGCCCTGGTGCCGGCCGCGATCATGTCGATCGCCGCGGCGAACCTCTTCACGCGCAACATCTACAAGGACTTCATCAAGCCCGACGCGACCCCGGCACAGGAGACCAAGGTCTCCAAGCTGGTCTCGCTGCTGGTCAAGTTCGGCGCGCTCGCCTTCGTCCTCACGATGGACAAGACGGTCGCGATCAACTTCCAGCTGCTGGGCGGCATCTGGATCCTCCAGACGATGCCGGCCCTCGTGGGCGGCCTGTTCACCCGGTGGTTCCACCGCTGGGCCCTGATCGCGGGCTGGGCGGTCGGCATGATCTACGGCACGGTGGCCGCGTACGGCGTCGCCAGCCCGACGCAGAAGCACTTCGGCGGGTCCTCGAAGGAGATTCCGGGCATCGGCGAGATCGGCTACATCGGTCTCACCGCGTTCGTGCTGAACCTCGTCGTCGTGGTCGTACTGACCTTCGTCCTCAACGCGGTGAAGGCCCCGGCCGGTGTGGACGAGACCTCGCCGTCCGACTACACGGCGGACGCGGGCGACCCCGGAGTCAAGGTCGAGCTCCCGCCCGCCACGGTGGGCTCCCCGGGCGGTCACTGACCCCACAGCAGTCCTCACGCGCGACGTCCGTCCCGGCAGGGTCCGCCCTGCCGGGACGGCGTCGTTCCATGCGGTGCCGTTCCATGCGGTGCCGTTCCATGCGGTGCCGTTCCATGCGGCGGCGGGCCGGAAATCGGGGGCGCGCACATCTCGGCTGCGGCAGACTGCGCCCATGGACGTATCGATCGGACCGGTCCGGCCGGCTCAGTTCGAGGAGCTCGGCGAGATCACCGCGCAGGCGTATCTCGGGGACGGGCTGCTGGACTTCGGCGCCGAGGACCCCTACCTGGAGCAGCTCCGCGCGGTGGAGCGGCGGGCGGCCGAGGCCGAGGTGCTGGTCGCCGAGGACGCGGGCGGCCGCCTGCTGGGAGGCGTCACCTACGTCGCGCCCGGCAGCCCCTGGGCGGACATCGCCGGGGAGGACGAGGCCGAGTTCCGGATGCTGGCGGTCTCGCCGGAGGCACGTGGACGTGGTGCGGGCGAGGCGCTCGTACGGGCCTGTATCGACCGGGCACGAGCTGCCGGAGGGCTCCATGGGGTCGTCCTGTCGACGCAGCAGTCCATGCTGGGGGCCCACCGGATATACCGGCGCCTCGGCTTCGTACGAACCCCGGAGCGGGACTGGTGCCCTCTGCCGGACCTACCGCTCCTGACGTTCCGGCTGGAGCTCTGACCCACCACGACACAACATGTGGGGGCTGCTTCGATAGGCAGCCCCCACATGTATGCTCGACCTCGCTGTCGCCGCAGGGGAATCCGGTGTGAATCCGGAACTGTCCCGCAACGGTGTGATCGGTATGCTTTCGCGCATCCCGAAGTCCGAAGACCTGTCGACAGTGCGTCCGGCTCGACCGAACCGGACGCCGAGACGTCCGGGCCCCGCGGAGGGCCGGTGGACGCCGTGCGCCGTGCCGCCCCCTCCCCCGGGCGCCGCCGTGCCCGGCTGCCCCGCTCCCCGCAGGCCCTGAGCCGAGCGAGGGATAGCCCCCAGTGACCATCGCGCCCGCCGATCCGGTTTCAGCCGCGGAACCCGAAGGCCGCACGGCCGAAGCACCCGGGACCGCTCTGCTGCGGACCCTGACCGACCTCACCGCCGATCTGCCCGACACCGACCCAGGCCGGGTGGCCGCCGCCGCGCTGCGCGGCCGCAACGCGCGGTCGGACGAGGCCGAGCTGCGCTCGCTGGCCACCGAGGCGGCCGCGGGCCTGATCTCCGAGGACCCGGCCTACTCCCGGCTCGCCGCCCGGCTCCTCACCCGGGCCGTCGCGGACGAGGCGGCCGGTCAGGGCGCTGTCTCCTTCTCGGCATCGGTCGCTGTCGGGCATCGCGAGGGCCTGATCGCGGACCGTACGGCCGAGTTCGTCACGCTGCACGCCGCCGCGCTCGACGCGCTGGTCGACCATGCGCTCGCCGACGGCGCCGACGACCGCTTCGGCTACTTCGGGCTGCGGACGCTGCACAGCCGCTATCTGCTGCGCCACCCGCTCACCCGTGAGGTCGTGGAGACCCCGCAGCACTTCTTGCTGCGTGTCGCCGCCGGCCTCGCCGAGGACACCTCCGAGCGCGCCTTGGAGGAAGTGGCCGCGCTGTACGGCCTGATGAGCCGGCTCGACTACCTGCCCTCCTCCCCCACCCTCTTCAACTCCGGCACGCGCCACCCGCAGATGTCGTCCTGCTACCTGCTGGACTCGCCGCTGGACGAGCTGGACTCCATCTACGACCGCTACCGCCAGGTGGCCCGCCTCTCCAAGCACGCGGGCGGCATCGGTCTCTCGTACTCCCGCATCCGCGCCCGGGGTTCACTCATCCGGGGCACCAACGGGCACTCCAACGGCATCGTGCCGTTCCTCAAGACGCTCGACGCCTCGGTCGCCGCGGTCAACCAGGGCGGCCGGCGCAAGGGCGCCGCCGCCGTCTACCTGGAGACCTGGCACGCGGACATCGAGGAGTTCCTGGAGCTGCGCGACAACACCGGCGAGGACCAGCGGCGTACGCACAACCTCAATCTGGCGCACTGGATCCCGGACGAGTTCATGCGCCGCGTCGACGCGGACACCGAGTGGTCGCTGTTCTCCCCGGCGGACGCTCCCGAACTGGTGGACCTGTGGGGCGAGGAGTTCGACGCCGCCTATCGCGCCGCCGAGGCCAAGGGGCTGGCCCGCAGGACCATGCCGGCCCGTGAGCTGTACGGGCGGATGATGCGGACGCTCGCGCAGACCGGGCAGGGCTGGATGACGTTCAAGGACGCCTCCAACCGGACCGCGAACCAGACCGCCGAGCCGGGCCGCGTCGTGCACTCCTCGAACCTCTGCACCGAGATCCTGGAGGTCACCGACGACGGCGAGACGGCCGTCTGCAACCTGGGGTCGGTCAACCTCGGCGCGTTCGTCGCCGACGGCACCATCGACTGGGAGCGGCTGGACGCCACCGTCCGTACCGCGGTGACCTTCCTCGACCGGGTGGTGGACATCAATTTCTACCCGACCGAACAGGCCGGCCGGTCCAACGCCCGCTGGCGCCCGGTGGGTCTGGGTGCGATGGGCCTGCAGGACGTCTTCTTCCAGCTGCGCCTGCCGTTCGACTCCCCCGAGGCCCGCGCGCTGTCCACGAGGATCTCCGAGCGGATCATGCTCGCCGCCTACGAGGCGTCCTGCGACCTCGCCGAGAGGTCGGGCCCGCTGCCCGCCTGGTCCGAGACCCGCGCCGCCCGGGGCGTGCTGCACCCGGACCACTACGACACCGCGTTGAACTGGCCTGAGCGCTGGGACGCGCTGCGCGCCCGGATCACGAAGAGCGGGATGCGCAACTCCCTGCTCCTGGCCATCGCGCCGACGGCGACCATCGCCTCCATCGCCGGCGTGTACGAATGCATCGAACCGCAGGTCTCGAACCTCTTCAAGCGCGAGACGCTCAGCGGGGAGTTCCTCCAGGTCAACGCCTACCTGGTGGACGAGCTGAAGAAGCTCGGCGTCTGGGACGCGCGGACCCGGGAGGCGCTGCGCGAGGCGAGCGGCTCCGTGCAGGGCTTCGCCTGGATCCCTGAGGACGTACGGGCGCTGTACCGCACGGCGTGGGAGATCCCGCAGCGCGGTCTGATCGACATGGCGGCGGCCCGTACGCCGTTCCTCGACCAGAGCCAGTCGCTGAATCTGTTCCTGGAGACGCCGACGATCGGCAAACTCTCCTCGATGTACGCGTACGCCTGGAAGCGAGGGCTGAAGACGACGTACTACCTGCGTTCGCGCCCGGCCACCCGCATCGCCCGCGCGGCGTCCGGGACGGCCGCCACCGCTGCCCCGATCCCCGTACAGCAGGCTTCCGCTCCCGACGCGGACGCGATCGCCTGCTCCCTCGAAAACCCCGAGTCCTGCGAGGCCTGCCAGTAATGAGTCCCGACGAGAACAAGAACCTGCTCGACCCGGGCTTCGAACTGACCCTGCGTCCCATGCGCTACCCGGACTTCTACGAACGCTACCGGGACGCGATCAAGAACACCTGGACGGTGGAGGAGGTCGACCTCCACTCCGATGTCTCCGACCTCGCCAAGCTCTCACCCGGTGAGCAGCACATGATCGGCCGGCTGGTCGCGTTCTTCGCGACGGGCGACTCCATCGTCTCCAACAACCTGGTCCTGACGCTCTACAAGCACATCAACTCGCCCGAGGCGCGGCTGTATCTGTCACGTCAGCTGTTCGAGGAGGCCGTGCACGTCCAGTTCTACCTGACGCTGCTCGACACCTATCTTCCGGACCCGGAGGACCGCGCGGCGGCCTTCGACGCGGTCGAGGAGATCCCGTCGATCCGTGAGAAGGCGCAGTTCTGCTTCCGGTGGATGGACTCGGTCGAAAAGATCGAGAGGCTGGAGACGAAGGCCGACCGCCGGCGCTTCCTGCTCAACCTGATCTGCTTCGCCGCGTGCATCGAAGGCCTGTTCTTCTACGGCGCGTTCGCGTACGTCTACTGGTTCCGCTCGCGTGGTCTGCTGCACGGTCTCGCCACGGGCACCAACTGGGTTTTCCGTGACGAGACGATGCACATGAACTTCGCCTTCGAGGTCGTCGACACCGTCCGCAAAGAGGAGCCCGACCTCTTCGACGACGCACTCGAACAGCAGGTCACCGACATGCTGAAGGAGGCCGTCGAGGCGGAACTGCGGTTCGGCAGCGATCTGTGCGGCGAGGGCCTGCCGGGGATGAACACCGAGTCGATGCGTCAGTACCTGGAGTGCGTCGCCGACCAGCGGCTCGCCCGGCTCGGCTTCCCCGCGCTCTACGGTTCCGAGAACCCGTTCTCGTTCATGGAGCTCCAGGGGGTGCAGGAGCTGACGAACTTCTTCGAGCGCCGCCCCTCCGCGTACCAGGTGGCGGTGGAGGGGTCCGTCGGCTTCGACGACGACTTCTAGACCCTCGCCCAGGACCGGAGGTACGGGCGCCGCGTGGCCGTGACCGGTTGCGCGGCGTCCGTCCTTTCCGGGGGCTGTGCCCGGCTGCGTTGTGCCTCCCGCAGCGCACGGTCGATACGGCGCTCCCGCGCCAACCCGACGAGCGCGGGCAGCAGGACGAGGGCGAAAAGTGCCGCTATGAATAGGTAGCTCTGGAATACGTTCATGGCTCCACTGTCGTCCGTGCGCCCGGATTCAGGCAGTGGCAGGACTGTCACACACCATCGAATTGCTGCCACACTGACGTCATGCTGAAGAATGTCGCCGCCCTGCTGCTCGACGAAGTCCATCCCTTCGAACTCGGCGTCGTATGCGAGGTGTTCGGGCTTGACCGATCCGAGGACGGGCTGCCGGTCCACGACTTCGCGGTGGTGTCGGCGGAAGGACCGGTCCTGCGGACACACGCCGGGTTCACCATCAGCACCCCCTACGGGCTGGACCGCCTGGAGGAGGCCGATCTCATCGCCGTACCCGCGGGGAGCCACTACATCGACCGGGAGTACCCCGAGGAGGCCCTCGACGCCCTGCGCCGGGCAGTCGAGCGCGGCGCGCGGGTGCTGAGCGTCTGCTCCGGCGCCTTCGTCCTCGGCGCGGCCGGGCTGCTGGACGGCCGCCGCTGCACCACCCACTGGAGGCACTCCGACGAGCTGGCGCGCCGCTTCCCGAAGGCCGTCGTGGAGCCGGACGTGCTCTACGTGGACGAGGGTGCGGTCATCACGTCGGCGGGCACGGCCGCGGGCATAGACGCCGCACTGCACCTGGTCCGCCAGGCGCACGGCCCCGCCGTCGCGAACGCCATCGCACGCCGCATGGTGGTCCCCCCGCACCGGGACGGGGGCCAGGCTCAGTACGTCAAGCGTCCGCTGCCTCGCACCCGGTGCGACACGGTCGGCGACACCCTCGCCTGGATGGAGCACCACCTCGACCAGGAGATGACCGTCGAACAGCTGGCCGCTCAGACCCATATGTCGCCCCGGACCTTCGCCCGCCGTTTCCAGCAGGAGACCGGCACCACTCCGTACCGCTGGCTGCTCCGGCAGCGGGTGCTGCTGGCACAGCATTTGCTGGAGACCTCGGACGCGACCATGGACACGATCGCGGGGCAGACCGGCTTCGGGAACGCGGCGGCGCTGCGCCATCAGTTCGTACGTTCGCTGGGCACGACCCCGAACGCCTACCGCCGCACCTTCCGGGGGCCGGCGGACATGACCGAGGCCGCGTGACCGAGGCCGCGCGACCGGGCGGACCCCGGAGTGCCGTCAGATACCGCAGGCGGAGGCCGACCAGAAGTGACCGGGCCCCTGGTTCACGTGGATGTGGTCGCTGTGGCCGGCGTAACCCGGGCCGAGGATCCCGTTGAACCCGTGGTTACGTGCCTGCTTGGCGATGGTGCACAGCGAGTGCGGCCCGGAGCCCAGGTCGACGGCGTCACCGTAGAGATGGCGGCTGTTCGCGGCTCCGCCGACCGCCGCGTTGCAGGAGGTGGACCGGAAGCCACTGGTGACCCGGAGGGGCTGGTCACCCAGCGCGTGCCGCAGGGCCTGCAGCTTCCACATGCTGCTCAGAGCGTTGGCCCTGGCCGTGCCTGCGGCGACCGCTCCACCCGCCCAGGTGCTGTTGCACGTGTTGAGCTCGGGGTAGGTGAAGTTGACGGGGGTGCAGTCGTCGTCCTGGAGCGCGTAGAGCTTGGACTGCGTAGCCGGTCCGGCGATCCCGTCCGCGGCGAGGCCGTACGCGGACTGGAAGCGCTTGACGGCGGCGGTGGTGGCGGGGCCGTACGAGCCGTCGACGGCCAGCACGGAGTTGTATCCCGGATAGCCGGCCACCCGGATCTGGAGCTGGGTGACGTCATTGCCGGTGGCGCCGGGCGACAGGGTGCGGGTCCAGGTGTAACAGCCGTCGGCGTGCGCGGTGCCGGCGGTGACAACGGCACCACCGACAGCAAAAGCCATGGCCATGACAAGGGCGAGCAGCAGATGTGCGGTACGTCTGAGCATGGGTCTCCCTGCGAGGTGAGGCCTGGATAGGCGTGGGGACGAGCGTGGCGGACAGGCCGACGTGCGTCAACTACACCTCGGAGAACACTGGTTGACGAAGCCCTTCGCTCTCCCGCATCACCGGGGCGGAGAGGGCCCCGCGCGCGGCGAGGCGCCTCTCCGTACGGAAGTCAGTCGTTCGGGACGACTTCGTAGCGCGGGGTACCCTCCGCCATCTGCTTCAGTGCGTCCTTGCGGTCCCGCTTCGAGAGCCGGTCGATGTACAGGTAGCCGTACAGGTGGTCCGTCTCGTGCTGGAGGCAGCGCGCGAAGTAGCCGCTGCCCCGTACCTTCACCGCGTTGCCCTGGGCGTCCTGGCCGCGCACGACCGCGTAGTCGGGGCGCGCGAGCGAGGCGTACGCCGTGGGCACGGAGAGGCAGCCCTCGTTCGAGTCGTCGAGGTTGCGCCGGTCCGGTGCGAGATCCTCCAGCACCGGGTTGCAGATCGCGCCGACGTGCCGCACCCCGTCGTCGTCCGGGCAGTCGTAGACGAAGACCTTGCGGTCCACACCGATCTGGTTGGCGGCCAGGCCCACGCCCTCGGCCGTCCGCTGGCTGGCGAACATGTCGTCGATCAGCTGCGCGAGCTCGTCGTCGAACTCCGTGACGTCTCTGCACTCCTTGTGCAGAACCGGGTTGCCGACCACCGTGACCGGGCGGGAGGTGCCGCGCTCCCGGTGCGCCGCCTCACGCGCCTCGCAGTCCTCGGTGTCCACGAGGAATCCCTCGTCGTCCACACCGGTCTGCTCGTCCGTCTCCTGCTGCGACATGTCCGCCGTACGCCTTCCTGCAAACCTGAAACCCGTGATTACCCGCACCGGAATCGGTGCCTGTACAGCCTACGGGCACCTGCGGGCACCACTCAGCAGACTTCTTCGAGATCCCGCCACTCGCGGCTGTCCGGGCTGTCCGCCACCCAGCCGTCCAGCAACCCCCGCACCAGCCCGGCGGGGGCGGCTATGCCGCATTCTCGCTCCGGCACCCACAGGTCGCCGGCGGTCCGGTGGCCCAGGGGCCCGGGGTGCCCCGGCTCGCTGTGGTCGTGCGGGTCCAGGTGCTCGCCGTAGCCCTCATCGCTCTCCATCCGGCTCTCCGAACACGCGCGGCAGAGCAGCCGCACGGACGACGACCAGTCCTCGGCGGCGAATCCGGCATCGGAGGCGAGCTGCTCCAGTGCGTCCCGGTCGGCCTCGGTGGCGGCCTCGAGGAGCACCACCCAGGTGGGGACGGGAGAGGGTGCCCACAGCTCGATCTCGTCGAAGACCGGGTACGACGGCCCGGCCGCCGTGACCCGCTCGCCGTTCGGCACCCCGTCGTGCAGGACGACCTCGCCCCAGCGCCGCCCCGAGGACGGCAGCGGGATCGACAGCACTTCCATCCGTGCCGGGTCCAGCCTCCGGCCCCAGACGACCTCGGCCTCGCCTTCGGGGGAGAGCCGCACGGCCGCGCTGCCCAGCTCCATGCCCGTGGGCTCGCTGTTGGCCGCGGCGTTGTGCTGACCGCTGCCGGGCACCCTCAGCCCGTAGGCCTGCCAGGCCCGGCGCGCCAGCGGCCAGTCCTGCAGGGCGGTGGCGGCGATCCCGACGTTCCACCAGTCCGGGGCTCCCGCCCCCCGGTCGAGCAGGGCGACGGCGCGCAGGCCGGCGGCCCTCGCCTGCTCCCAGTCGTGCCGGAATTTGTGCAGCAGCGCGAGATTGAACCAGGACTCGGAGAGCCAGGGCTCCAGGTCCGCCGCGCGCGTCAGCAGCGCCCCCGCGTCCTCGTACCGGCCGTCGCCGATCAGCGTGAACGCGCGGTCCGTGGCCTGCCGCCAAGAGGCGGACGGCCTATGCCGTACCTTCCCGAAGATCCTCACGATTCCCGCCTGTCCCGACTGGACACCCTCTTTAACGCTCTCCTTCGCATCCAACCACGCCCGGCCGGACGCTCGCTCATTACCCATGGGTTACCCAGCCCGGACCGGGGTCAGACCGCCCCGTGCCAGAACTCTGGCCAGCGCTTCCACCACCTGCGGCTGGTAGTCATGGCCGGTGCCGAGCCTCAGCTGCTCCAGCGCCCCCAAGGGCCCTTTGACGCCTTCCCCGCACAGGTCGTCGTACGCGTTGACGGCACGGACGATCCTGGCGGCGGTCTGCTGTTCCCGGTACGGATCGGCCTGCTGCTCCACCACGACGGCGACCGCCGGATCCACTCCGGTCTGGCGGACCACCGCCCCTCCGAGCAGGGCGATCCGGCGCTGCTCGGCAGCCGGGAGGACCGCGGTCGCGCCATCGGCCACCGGGTCGACGAGCGAGAGCTGACCGATGTCGTGCATCAGCGCCGCGTACTCCAGCACGGTCAGCTCCGGGCCTGCGAGCCCCAGCTCCCTCCCGACGGCCGTCGAGAGTTCGGCCACCCGGCGGGCGTGCCCGTGCGGGGTGTAGCCCGCGATCTCCGTGGACCGGGCCAGCGAGGCGATGGTCTGCCGGTACGTCGTGCGGACGGCCGCGTACCGGCGGAACGACACCTGGGTGAGCAGCAGCGGTACGCACAGGACGGGCAGGGCCCACAGCCCAGCGACGGCGACCCCGAGCGCCATCACGGCACCGGTCGCGCAGACCGCCGAGCCGATGCCGCTGAGCGCGTGGAGTTCGTCACGGAGCTGCGGCCCGTACGGACGGGGCGTCCCCGCCGTGAGGGCCGCGAGGACGGCGTCGCACAGGGCGGTGAGGATCAGCAGCACCAGCAGGAAGAGGGCGAAGTACGGGCCCTCGCCGAACAAGCGTTCCGACCGGCCCGAATGGTGGAGCGGCTGAAAGCACACGGCGGCGAATGCCACCGCCAGTACGCGCCGGGCGGCCTGGTCGGGCCCGGGGCCGCTGCCGCGCGCCATATGGGGCACGGAGGCGAGCAGCTGCGCCGCGACAACGACGGTGACCACTTGGAGGACACCGTGCGCCGTGCCCTGTCCACCGCTGCGCCCGAGCAGTGCGTACGCGAGTGCTCCCGCCGCCCCCAGAGGCGCGGGCTCCCGCTCCCCGGGCAGGGCACCCCAGCGGGCCAGCTCACCGACGGTGACCAGGACTCCGAAGGCAAGGGCGTGGCCGGGCTCGACGACGCCGTTCCACAGGGTGTGCCCGAGCGCGACGACCGCGAGGACGAGGGCGGCGCCACGGACCGCGAGGACGGGCGGAGACGGGCGGACCGGGGTCACCCCTGCTGTCCCGGCCGGCCCGGGGACCCGGTGGCGGACGGTCATGACCCCGCCCGCTGGTGCGGCAGCCCGGGCGGCTCCTCGTCCGAGGTGACCGTGTTGGCCGCGGCGGACCAGCCGTGGCGGTCCAGGGCCTGGGCCAGAGCGCACACCATCCGGGGGTCGAACTGGCTCCCGGCGCAGCGCCTCAGCTCCTCCACGGCCGCGGGAACGGGCCGCCCACGCCGGTAGGAGCGCGTCGAGGTCATCGCGTCGAAGGCGTCCGCCACGGCGACGACCCGGGCGAACTCGGGGATGCTGTCACCGGCGAGGCCGTACGGATAGCCGCTGCCGTCGAGCCGCTCGTGGTGGTGCAGGATCGCGGCACGCGCCTCGTCCAGGAAGCCGATGCCCCGGACGATCTCGTGGCCGTACTCCGGATGCAGTTCGATGACGCGGCGCTCCTCGGAGGTGAGCGGCCCGTCCTTGCGCAGGACCCGCGTCGGGACGCCGAGCTTGCCGACGTCGTGCAGGATGCCGGCGAAGCGGAGAGCTTCCGTCCGGCTCTCCTTCATGCCGAGTTCGCGCGCGATCAGCTCGGAGGCGCGGCCCACCCTCTCGCTGTGTCCACGGGTGTACCCGTCCTTGATGTCGACCGCCTGCACGAGCGCCCTGATGGTGGCGCGGTGGGCGGCGTGCTGGCGGTGGTACTGCGCGAAGACCCAGCAGGAGATGTACATCGGCAGCAGGACGACCAGAGCGGACAAGGGCCCGTAGGAGCTGCGCCACAGGACGGCCATCATCAGCCCCGCCAGCGTGTGCACCATGTGCGGCCCCACGGAGCGGGCCGGCAGCCCGCGCCAGGCGTGTCCGACGGCCACGCGCTCGGCCGTGACGAGGATGCCGCCGTCCAGCGCGGCCAGTACGAGGCTGAAGACGAGCGCCGTCGCGCAGGCGGGGAGGAGGGCGTACGGAAGGTCTGGCACGGCGCCCCCCGAGGCTCCTCCGAGCGTTGCCGGGCCGCCGAGAAACGCGTACGTCCATGAGGCCGCCCCCACGGTCAGGGCGAGCTGGGCGGCCCTCCAGACGCGGCGGGCCGTGGCGGGCGGGCGCTCCACGCGGCCGGCGAGCGCACCGGGTACGGCGACGAGCACGGCGGTGGACGGCGGCAGCAGAAATGCCGCGGCGAGCAGCAGGGGGAAGAACGATCCGGCACTGACCGGCACGGAGCCGCCGAGGACGCGGCAGCGGCCGGGGAGTTCACAGGCCAGGTAGAGCGTGGCCAGGAGGCCGAGGGTGCCCCAGGGCGTGGCGGCACCGGGCGACAGTGCGGGCAGGGCGCAGAGTGCGGCGCAGACCGCCGTGCACAGGATATGGGCGCGTGCCGCCCCCGGTGTGCCCCTCACCCGTACCACCCGCCCCCAGCCTGGTCGATGGAGGCGCCAGGCTAGCGAGTTGGGGGTTCATCAGGTCTCGAACGGGCTGGATTAGCACGTTCGGGTGACACGACCGGGGGTCAGCGCTCGGCGCCCGGGTGGTCGGCCTTCACTCGGCGGCGGCCGGACGGTCGACGCCGCCCATGGCCACGTCCTGTTCGGGCACGGCCTGGCCCGAACGGATCAGGTCGATCCGTCCCATCACCTTCGAGCGCAGGTCGGCGGGGACGTCGTCCTGCCCGCAGCAGCGCTTGACCAGTTTCTTCACGGCTTGCTCCAAGCCGTACTTCTCCAGGCACGGGGAGCACTCCTCGAAATGCACCTCGAACTTGGTGCAGTCGCCCTCGGGCATCTCATGGTCGAGAAACTCGTAGAGATGATCGAGAACCTCTGAGCAGTCCGTCTCGTGCGGCTCTCCGCAGCTCATGAGGCCGAGCCTTTCCTGTCGTCCGACTCACCGGCTCCGGCCGGGACGAGCCCGCGCTCACGCGCGTAGTCCTCCAGCATGCCGCGCAGCTGACGGCGTCCCCGGTGCAGCCGGGACATCACCGTACCGATGGGTGTCCCCATGATGTCCGCGATCTCCTTGTAGGCAAAGCCCTCCACATCGGCGAGGTACACGGCGATGCGAAACTCTTCGGGGATCGACTGCAGGGCGGACTTCACATCGGAGTCCGGGAGATGGTCGAGTGCCTGGGACTCCGCCGAGCGCAGACCGGTCGACATGTGCGACTCCGCACGCGCCAGCTGCCAGTCCTCGATCTCCTCGGCGGCACTCCGCTGGGGTTCGCGCTGCTTCTTGCGGTACGAGTTGATGAAGGTGTTGGTGAGAATGCGGTACATCCACGCCTTGAGGTTCGTGCCCTCACGGAACTGATGGAAGGAGCCGTACGCCTTGGCATACGTCTCCTGCACCAGATCCTCGGCATCCGCGGGGTTGCGCGTCATGCGCAGCGCGGCCGAGTACATCTGGTCCAGGTATCCGAGGGCGTCCCGCTCGAAGCGCGCGTTGCGCTCGGCAGTCGTCTCCTGCGCACGGCCGTCGTCGGTCCCTGTGTCGGTCCCAGTGACCGGACCCACCTCCTCCAACGATGTGGCGGAGCCGAAACCGGACCCGCTAGCATCGGAGAATAGTCGACCTTGCCTCTGCGCGGGCTGTCGATCGGTTCCGCCCGGGGCGCGCGCCGGAGTGCTCGTGGCCGCGTGAAGGACCGTCCACTCCAGTTCAGCGGCGTTCGAGCGGCTCGGGCAGATGGTCGAACCCATGCGACGGACTCCCTCTCCACGTACGACGTTGTTGTACCGACATCAGCCACAACAGCCGCCCCGCACGGCGCATTCCCAATGCTTTCGCGGGTGCCGGGATCGCGAGGGCCGCTCCATGGCCGGTGGTCAGGAGAGCCCGTCCAGCCACTCGGCCACCGCGTCGGTGAGCAGGTCCATCGCCTGATCCTGGGTCAGCGGGGCCTTCTTCGGTACGACGAAGCCATGGTCCGCGTACGGCACCTCGACGAGCCCGTGCTCCCCCGGGGGAAACTCCTCCGGCCGCCCGAACGGGTCTCGGCCTCCCTGCACCACGAGGATGGGGCCGCCCGCGCCGAGCAGTTCGTCCGCGCGGGACTTTTCCGGCCTGCCCGGGGGGTGCAGCGGGAAGCTCAGGGCGAGAACCGCGCGGGCGCTGAGCTCCGCCGCCGTACGGCAGGCCACCCGGGCCCCCGCGCTGCGTCCCCCTGCGACGACGGGGAGCCCCGGGGTCGTCAGCGCCGGCCACAGGCCCCGCCAGCCGGTGTCCAGGGTCCGGGGCGCGGGCGCCAGCTTTTTTCCGGCTACCCGCCACGGCTGCTCCACCAGGGCCACGGTCACCCGGCGGCCCGGGAGCACGGCGGCCAGGGCCTGGAGGTCACGGGCCTCGATGCCGCCGCCCGCTCCATGGCTGACGGCGAGCACCAGACGGGCCCTCTTCGCGGGGATCCAGGTGATCCTGGCCTCCCCGGCGTCCGTGCCGATGCTCCCGGTCTTCCGCGCTGTCGCTGTAGTACGGCTCACACTCCCATCCTGCCGGGTACCGGGTCAGAAGAGCGTGCTCACCTCCGGCGCCGCCAGCTCCTCCAGGAGTTCCGGGCCGTTGTTGCGGACGTTGCTGACGGCGGTCGCCACCGGATAGGCCCGCATCAGTCCGCCGGGCGGGGGCTCGAGCAGCGGCTTCAGCTCGTCGACGTCGGTGCGCGACGGGTCGAGCCATGCGTCCCAGCGGTCCGGGGTCAGCATCAGCGGCATCCGGGGGTGGATGTCGGACAGCGACGCGGGCCCCTCGGCGGGCGCCACCGCGAGCGGGGCCGTCTCCGCCTCGGTGGTGATCACCGAACAGGTCACCCACCAGGCCTGCGGATGGTCGTCGGGCAGCGTCCGGTCGCGCCAGAACTCGTACAGGCCGGCCATCGCGAAGACGGAGCCGTCCGCGGGGGTCACGAAGTACGGCTGTTTCCGGGCCCGCTTCTTCTTCCCCTTCTCCTCCAACTGCCGCTCGTCGGCCCCGGTGACCCACTCGTAGTAGCCGTCGGCGGGCAGGATGCACCGCCTCGACACGAAGGGGCGGCGGAAGGACGGCTTCTCGTGGACGGTCTCCGCGCGCGCGTTGATCATGCGGGCGCCGCCCTCCGGCGACTTCGACCAGGACGGCACGAGTCCCCACTTCAGCGCACGCAGCTGGCGAACCGGACGCCGGTCGTCTGCGTCCTTCACAGGACGGTCCAGAACCGCGTAGACCTCCTTGGTCGGCGCGACGTTCCAGTCGGGCTCCAAGGTCTCCGTGGGTTCCCACTTCTCCACGCCGAAGAGCCCGGTCAGGTCCTCTGGCCGCCGACTCGCCGCATACCGTCCGCACATAAGTGCCAGACTGCCACGACACGCCGGTGGAGTGGACCCCGATCCCTCGAGCACCTCGAGCACCCCAAGGAGCAGCCCGCACCATGGACAGCACCGAACTGGGCGATCTGTGGGATCGCGTCTTCGGCACCCAGCCCGCTCCCGAGCAGTGGCTGGTGGTCGTCACGGCCACGGCGGCGCTCGTCGCGGTGGTGCCGAACCTCATATGGCGGCTCTCCCGCAACGCGATCACCATCGCGCACGAGGGCGGTCACGGACTGATCGCCCTGCTCACCGGGCGGCAGCTCTCCGGCATCCGCCTGCACTCGGACACCAGCGGCCTCACCGTCAGCCGCGGCAAGCCCACCGGTATCGGCATGATCCTCACCGCGGCGGCCGGCTACACCGCGCCACCGCTGCTCGGTCTGGGCGGTGCCTGGCTGCTGACCAACGGCCGGATCACGCTGCTCCTGTGGCTGGCGACCGCGCTCCTGGCGGTGATGCTGGTGATGATCCGCAATCTGTACGGGGCACTGACCGTCATCCTCACGGGGACGACCTTCCTTCTGGTGTCCTGGCTGACCTCGGCGGACGTCCAGTCGGCGTTCGCGTACACCGTGGTCTGGTTCCTGCTGCTCGGCGGCGTACGTCCGGCGTTCGAGCTGCAGTCCAAGCGCAGGTACGGCGGTGCGCCCGACTCCGACGCCGACCAGCTCGCCAGGCTGACGCACGCGCCGGCCGCGGTCTGGCTCTTCCTCTTCCACGCGGTGTCGCTCTCCTCACTGATCGGCGGCGGACGCTGGCTGCTCGGACTGTGAGCCCGCCCGTACCACCCTTGCATTACGCCCTGATTTCAGCCAATTTGTGGAG
This sequence comes from Streptomyces sp. NPDC002911, assembly GCF_053591835.1. NCBI lineage: Bacteria > Bacillati > Actinomycetota > Actinomycetes > Kitasatosporales > Streptomycetaceae > Streptomyces > Streptomyces sp. NPDC002911. The sequence goes on from NZ_JBSFUO010000001.1 coordinate 312,947, forward strand.
GATCCGGGTTTGTGCTGAGCCACTAAAGTGAGGGGCATGACCGATAGTTCCGTGCACCCTGCCCTCTGGCCCGCCCCCCGAGCGACCGGGGCCGTCGACGCGACCGTCACCGTGCCCGGATCGAAGTCGGTCACCAATCGCGCCCTCGTCCTTGCCTCACTGTCCTCCGAGCCGGGCTGGCTGCGCCGCCCGCTGCGCTCCCGCGACACCCTCCTGATGGCCCAGGCGCTCCGCGCGATGGGCGTCGGCATCGAGGAGGGCGTGGGCCCTGACGGCTCGGGCGAGGCCTGGCGGGTCATCCCCGCAGGTCTGCACGGCCCCGCCCAGGTGGACGTCGGCAACGCGGGCACGGTGATGCGCTTCCTGCCGCCCGTGGCCTGCCTCGCCGACGGCCCCGTGCACTTCGACGGGGACTCTCGGTCCTACGAACGCCCCCTGCACGGCGTGATCGACGCGCTGAAATCCCTGGGAGCCCGGATCGACGACGACGGACGGGGGACTCTGCCGCTGACCGTGCACGGCGCGGGGGCGCTGGACGGTGGCCCGGTGTCCATCGACGCCTCCTCGTCCTCCCAGTTCGTCTCCGCGCTTCTGCTGTCCGCACCCCGGTTCAACCAGGGCGTGGAAGTGCGGCACACCGGCTCGGCCCTGCCCTCCATGCCCCACATCAGGATGACCGTCGACATGCTCCGCTCGGTCGGCGCCCAGGTCGACGAGCCGGAGTCGGGCGGCGAGCCCGATGTCTGGCGGGTCTCCCCCTCCGCTCTGCTCGGCCGCGATCTGACGGTCGAGCCCGACCTCTCCAACGCGCAGCCGTTCCTGGCCGCCGCGCTGGTGACCGGCGGCCGGGTCACCGTGCCCGACTGGCCCCTGCGGACCACCCAGCCGGGTGACGCGCTGCGCGAGATCTTCACCGCAATGGGTGGCTCGTGCGAGCTGACCGAGCGGGGTCTCACCTTCACAGGCTCCGGCACGATCCACGGCATCGTCGTCGACCTCGGCGAGGTCGGTGAGCTGACGCCGGGCATCGCGGCCCTCGCCGCCCTCGCGGACTCCCCGTCCACCCTGAGCGGCGTCGCCCATCTGCGGCTGCACGAGACGGACCGGCTGGCGGCGCTCACCAAGGAGATCAACGGTCTCGGCGGCGACGTCACGGAGACCGCCGACGGCCTGCGGATCAATCCCCGCCCGCTGCACGGCGGCACCTTCCACACCTACGACGACCACCGGATGGCGACCGCGGGCGCGATCATCGGCCTCGCCGTGGCAGGGGTGGAGATCGAGAACGTCGGTACGACGGCCAAGACCCTGCCGGACTTCCCGGACATGTGGACCGGCATGCTCGGGGAACCTTCCGGCGCCGTCGGCGTCATCCCCGGGGCGCTCGGTGCCGCACCGGTGAGGCGCGGGGTCTGAGGACATGCGCCGCTACGGGAAGAACCCCGACGAGGACGACATCCGCGTCCGCCCCAACCCCAAGGGCAACCGTCCCCGCACACACACACGTCCCAAGCACGAGGACGCCGAGGACGGCATGGTCCTCACCGTCGACCGGGGCAGGCTGACCTGCCTGGTCGGCGACCGCACGGTGATGGCCATGAAGGCCCGCGAACTGGGCCGCAAGGCCGCCGTGGTGGGCGACCGGGTCTCCCTGGTGGGTGACCTCTCCGGCGCCAAGGACACCCTTGCGCGCATCGTGCGGATCGGCGCGCGCACCTCGGTGCTCCGCCGCACGGCGGACGACGACGATCCGTTCGAGCGGGTGGTCGTCGCCAACGCCGACCAGCTGGCCATCGTCACCGCCCTGGCCGATCCCGAACCCCGCCCGCGCATGATCGACCGCTGTCTGGTCGCGGCGTACGACGGCGGGCTCACCCCTCTCCTGGTGCTGACCAAGTCCGATCTGGCCTCGGCGGACAAGCTCCTGGAGGCGTACACCCCGCTGGGTGTCCCCTACGTCGTGACCAGCCGCGAGGAGCTGGAGAACGGCGGCGCCGCCGACCGGGTGCGGGAACTCCTGAACGACCGGGTGACCGCCTTCGTCGGGCACTCCGGGGTCGGTAAGACGACGCTGGTCAACGCCCTGGTGCCGAAGGACCGAAGGCGGACCACCGGGGTGGTCAACGCCGTCACGGGACGCGGCCGGCACACCACCACCTCGGCGCTCGCCCTGCCGCTGCCGGACGGCCGCGGCTGGGTGGTCGACACCCCGGGCGTGCGGTCGTTCGGGCTGCATCACGTCGACCCCTCCCGGGTCATCAACGCCTTTCCCGATCTTCAGCCGGGTACGGAGAACTGCCCGCGCGGCTGCACCCATGACGGCCAGGAGCCGGAGTGCGCCCTGGACGTGTGGGTCTCTGAGGGCCACGCCGATCCGGCGCGGCTCGATTCGCTGCGGAGGCTTCTCGCGACCCGGGAGCGGCGGGAGGGCGACTGAGGAGCGGCAGTGGACGCCCCACTGCCCGACTCGCGCACGTTTGCGGGCTCCCACGGTTGGTAAGGGCATAATCGCGCAAGCGGAACGAAGCGTCACCTACGTGGGAGGCACCGGACGATGGCGTGGTTGCTGGTCGTGGTCGCTGGACTGCTGGAGACCGGCTTCGCCGTGTGTCTGAAGCTTTCGCACGGATTCACCCGTCTCTGGCCGACGATCGCCTTCTGCGCGTTCGCCCTCGGCAGTTTCGGTCTGCTCACGCTGGCGCTCAAGAAACTCGACGTCGGTCCGGCGTACGCGGTGTGGACGGGCATCGGAGCTGCGGGAACGGCGATCTACGGGATGATCTTCCTCGACGACGTGGTCTCCGCGCTCAAGCTGGTGTCGATCTCGCTGGTGATCATCGGCGTGATCGGTCTGCAGTTGTCCGGTTCGGCGCACTGAGCCCGGGACCCGGCACGGGGTCCGCGGGCACCAGCACGTGGGAGAGGGCGAGCCGGAGCGCGATCTCGCAGGTCGGCTCAGGAGCCGGACCCGCCGGAAGAGCCCCCCGGTCCGGGTAGGTGAACTCCCGGACGCCCGTGCACTGTCAAGGGTCCGCGGGCACGGCCAGGGAGCTGTCCGCCCCGCACGGGGCCGTGTAGCCCGGGCGGGTGGCGGTGGATACTGTGACAGCATGCCCGACTACCACGATGATCTGCGCCTGGCCCACGTACTGGCGGACGCCGCCGACGCGGCGACGATGGACCGGTTCAAGGCTCTGGACCTCAAGGTCGAGACCAAGCCGGACATGACCCCGGTGAGCGAGGCCGACAAGAACGCGGAGGAGCTGATCCGCGGGCACCTGCATCGGGCGCGGCCACGCGACGCGATCCTGGGCGAGGAGTACGGGATCGAGGGCACCGGCCCGCGGCGCTGGGTCGTCGACCCGATCGACGGCACCAAGAACTACGTCCGGGGCGTCCCCGTCTGGGCGACGCTGATCTCGTTGATGGAGGCAGGCGAAGACGGCTTCCAACCGGTGGTCGGCGTGGTGTCGGCCCCCGCGCTGAACCGCCGGTGGTGGGCCGCGAAGGGCGCGGGTGCCTTCTCCGGCCGCAGCCTGACGTCTGCGACGCGGCTGCACGTGTCGAAGGTCGAGCGGATCGCGGATTCGTCGTTCGCTTACGCCTCGATGACCGGCTGGGAGGAGCAGGGCCGGCTCGACGGCTTCATGGATCTGACGCGGGCCTGCTGGCGTACGCGGGGTTACGGGGACTTCTGGCCGTACATGATGGTCGCCGAGGGTTCGGTGGACATCTGTGCGGAACCGGAGCTCTCCCTCTGGGACATGGCGGCGAACGCGATCATCGTCCAGGAGGCGGGCGGGCAGTTCACCAGCCTGGACGGGGTCTCCGGCCCGGGCGGCGGCAACGCGGCGGCGTCCAACGGGCTGCTGCACCACGAGCTGCTCGGCTACCTCAACCAGCGCTACTAGGCGTCCGGGGCAGAGATACGTCGAAGGCGGGCGCCCGCCCCCTTGTTGGGTCCCGACTTGGGTGCGACTCTGGGAATCCCCCCACTTGTGAACTTGTGAACTGCCTCACGAAGGCCACTTCGCAGGTCACTTCCCGAAGGAGGTGGCTCCTCAACATGCTTGTCCGTGACGCCATGAGCACCCTGGTCCTCACCATCGGCCCGGCCCATACGCTGCGCCAGGCGGCCCGGCTGATGTCGGCCCGCCGCATCGGAGCGGCTGTCGTCCACGACCCGGACACCTGCGGTCTGGGTATCATCACAGAGCGCGACATTCTCGACGCGGTCGGCGCCGGGCTGAGTCCCGATCTCGAGACGGCGTCCACCCATACCACCACCGACGTGGTCTTCGCTTCTCCCGACTGGACCCTCGATGAGGCCGCGGAAGCCATGACACACGGCGGCTTCCGGCATCTGATCGTGCTGGACGGTCACGGCCCCGTCGGCATCGTCTCGGTGCGCGACATCATCAGGTGCTGGGCCCCGGCCAGAAGGCATGCCGCCGCCCTGACCGCCTGACCCCCGCCTCTTCCCGGCCCTGCCTCTTCCCGGCCCTTCCCTCCCGGCCCCTACCTTTCCGGCCCCTGCGAACGACCAGCGGGCCGGACCCCCGGAACGATCCGGGGAATCCGGCCCGCCGCCGGCGGCAAGGGCTACTGGCCGCGCAGGGCCCGGACCGCGGCTTCCAGCCGCTTACCGAAATCTCCGTCGGCCTGACGGAAGTTGCTGATCGCGCGCTCGGCGATGTCGTCGCGCGAGACCTGGGAGATGAATCCGGAGAGGTTGTCGATCAGCCGCGCCTTCTCGTCCTCAGACATCAGCCGGTAGAGGTTGCCGGCCTGCACGAAGTCGTTGTCCTCGGAGTGGACCGGCGTCTCGTGGTTGCCCGTGCCGCCCGTGACGGGAACGGGCTGCCAGAGCGGCCGGCCCGTCTGGGCCGGGCCGCCGAAGCTGTTCGGCTCGTAGTTCTTCGCCCCCTTGTGACGGCCGTCGTAGAGGTAGCCGTCACGGCTGTTGGTGCGCGCCTCGGTGGCGTGCGGGCGGTTCACCGGCAGGTGGTCGGCATTGATGCCGACGCGGTAGCGGTGGGCGTCGCCGTACGCGAAGAGGCGCCCCTGAAGCATCTTGTCGGGGGACGGGCCGATACCGGGCACGAAGTGCGCCGGGCTGAAGATCGACTGCTCGACCTCGGCGAAGACGTTCTCCGGGTTGCGGTTGAGCTCCAGCTTGCCGATTTCGATCGGCGGGTAGTCCGCGTGCGGCCACACCTTGGTGAGGTCGAACGGGTTGAAGCGGTAGGTCGCGGCCTCGACCGCCGGCATGACCTGGACCTGCACGGTCCAGCTCGGGAAGTCGCCCCGCTCGATGGACTCACGCAGGTCTCGCTGGTGGCTGTCCGGGTCCACGCCGGAGAGGCGCACGGCCTCCTCGGCAGTGAGGTTCTTGATGCCCTGGTCGGTCTTGAAGTGGTACTTGACCCAGAAGACCTCACCGGCCTCGTTGTTCCACTGGAACGTGTGCGAGCCGAAGCCGTCCATGTGCCGGTACGAGGCGGGAATGCCCCGGTCACCGAAGAGCCAGGTCACCTGGTGCGTGGACTCGGGCGACAGACCCCAGAAGTCCCAGACGTTGTCCGCCTCCTGCGAGCCCGTGTACGGGTCGCGCTTCTGGGTGTGGATGAAGTCGGGGAACTTGATGGCGTCCCTGATGAAGAAGACCGGGGTGTTGTTGCCGACCAGGTCGTAGTTGCCCTCTTCGGTGTAGAACTTCAGAGCCCAGCCGCGGGGATCACGGGCCGCGTCGGCGGAGCCGAGATTGCCCGCCACGGTGGAGAAGCGCAGGAAGGTCTCGGTCTGTTTGCCGACCTCCGAGAGGAACGCCGCCCGGGTCCACTGCGAGACGTCCCGGGTCAGCGTGAACGTGCCGTACGCACCGGCACCGCGGGCGTGTACGACGCGCTCGGGGATGCGCTCGCGGTTGAAGTGGGCGAGCTTCTCGAGAAGCGCCTGATCCTGGACGAGAACCGGTCCACCCGGGCCAGCGGTCTCGCTGTTCTGATTGTCGGCTACCGGAGCGCCGGCCTCCGTGGTGAGCGGTCCCTGAATCACGCGTGCCTCCTGCGTCAATGTCCTGCACAGCGTCGTTCCCTGTACAGCGTCGTTCCCTGTACAGCCCGTTCTCGGCCGCAGCCTGCCCTTGGCCGATACATCACCGATCCTACAATGGACTTTGTCTAAGTCAAGTAATCATCTAAAGTCACACCTACGAGGAACTCGACCTCCCCACTGTTAGGCTGGTCCCCATGAGTGACCTCCTGGAACGACTCCGTGGACGCGGCTGGCGCATGACGGCACAGCGGCGCGTGGTAGCCGAGGTTCTCGAAGGGGACCATGTACATCTGACGGCGGACGAGGTCCACGCGAGGGCCGTGGACCGGCTGCCCGAGATCTCCCGCGCCACGGTCTACAACACACTGGGCGAGATGGTGTCCCTCGGGGAGGTCATCGAGGTCTCCACCGACCGCCGGGCCAAGCGGTACGACCCCAACGCCCACCGCCCCCACCACCACCTGGTGTGCGGACGCTGCGGAGCCATCCGGGACGTGCACCCGTCCGGCAATCCGCTGGCGGACCTGCCGGACGACGAGCGCTTCGGCTTCACGGTCTCCGATGTCGAGGTGACCTACCGCGGCATCTGCCCGAACTGCGCCGCCACGGCTTGAGGGGGCGCCCCACCGCGCCGGGAGCCGCCTGCTCCGTCACGCACCTGGTGCGGACGGCTCCTTTGCACCGGCATACGACAGAGGCCCGGATCCTTGGAAGGATCCGGGCCTCTGTCTTACAGTAGCGGGGACAGGATTTGAACCTGCGACCTCTGGGTTATGAGCCCAGCGAGCTACCGAGCTGCTCCACCCCGCGTCGTTGTGATTGCAACTCTACGGGACCCCGTCGACCAGCGCAAACTCATTCCCCGGCCACCCGCACGCAGTGATCACCCCGACGGCCCGCGGTCACGCGGTGAGCTCCTGGTGCAGCGCCTCGAGCAGCCTTGCGGCACGCTCGGCCACCTCCGCCGGCCCCAGCTCGACCGCGCGGGCACACCAGCGCTGCGCCTCGGTGAGCTCGCCGCGGCGGGCGGCGAGCAGCGCGAGGCGCAGGGCGGCCCGGCCGTGCCCGTCATTGGCGGCGCGACTCCACCAAAAGGCCGCTTCGCGCTCACTGCCCTCCCGGGCGAGCAGCAGGCCGAGGTTGAAGGCGCCGTTGCGGCTGCCCGACTCGGCGGCCTCGCGGTACCAGCGCGCAGCGCTCGCCATGTCGCCGCGCGCGGCGGCGAGCATTCCGGCCCTGACCTGGGCGCGGCGATGGCCCTGCTCGGCGGCCCTCTCGTACCACTCCTCGCACTCGGTCTTCTCCGGCATCGGCTCTCCCAGCCCGGGAGGTCCGGGAACCGGCTGACGCAGGTCGAGGACACCGGCCAGCCGGAAAGCTGCCTCGGCGCTGCCGCCGCCCGCGGCGCAGCGCAGATGGCGCTCGGCCTCCCGCTCGTCACCGTCCCGCAACAGAGCCATACCGACCTGGAGCGCGGCATCGGTGTGCCCGGCCGCCGCCGCCCGCTGGTACCAGCCGAGCGCCGTGCGGTCCTCGTCCCGTCCGGCGTGCAGGATGCCGAGATTGAAGGCGGCGTCCACGCTGCCCGCCTCCGCGGCCTTGGAGAACCAGGGCTCGGCCCCGCTCGCGTCTCCCGCCTGAAGCAGCAGCACGGCCAGCGCGTTCGCCGCCTCACGGTGCCCGGCATAGGCGGCCCGGCGGTACCACTGCTCGGCCTGCGGGATCCGGTCCTGAGCGGCGCAGAGCAGGCCGAGGTTGTACGCGCCATTGACGTCACCGGCGTCCATGGCGGCGCGGTACCAGCGTTCGGCGGTCTGCTGCTCGCCCCTGGCCGCGTGCAGTGCACCCAGCGCGTTGGCGGCGTTGCCGTCGCCGTCCTGGGCGGCACGCAGCCACCACACGGCCGCGCTCTCCTCGTCCCCCGCGTCACGCAGCAGGAAACCGAGGGCGCAGGCCGCCCGGGGCTCGCCCTCCTTGGCGGCGGTGAGATACCAGCGGCCCGCGTCCTTCAGCTCGCCGCGCTGCTCGAGGATGGCTCCGAGGTGCAGGGCTGCACGGCGGTGACCGCGCGCCGCAGCCTGGCGGTACCACTGCTCGGCCTCGCCCACCCGTCCGGCATCGGGCCCCGCGACAGGGCTGTCACGCTTCGCGGGCATACGGGGGCCCAGCCCCCGACGACCTTCGCCCACGACGCGTCCCAGGCCGAAGGCATCGTGCGCGTCGCCCACGGCGTTGCGCTCGATCGTCCGCGCCAAGCGGTACGCGGCCTCCCGATGCCCCTGTTCCGCGGCGGCCCGCAGCCAGCGCTCGGCGCCGCCGTCACCGCGGTGCTCCAGCAGGTCGGCCAGTGCGTACGCGCCCAATGCGTGGCCCTGCTCCGCAGACTGACGCAGCCAGTACTCGGCGCCGGGCTCGTCCCCACGCTCACGGAAGTGGCGCCCGAGGGCGTGCGCGGCGGCGGCGGAGCCGGCGACTGCGGCGATGCGCCACCACCCGGCCGCCTCGTCCGCGTAACCCCTCTGGTGGAGGAGCACGCCGAGGTTGTTGGCCGCGGCCCGGTCACCCTCGGCGGTAGCCGCGCGCAGGTGGGTCTCGGCTCCGTCCAGGTCGCCGCGGCGCAGCAGGAGTGCGCCCAGGACGCTCATCGACGCCGGGTCACCGGCTTCCGCGGCACGCCGGTGCCGCGCCTCGGTCTCGTCGACGTGGTCCGCGGTCTCCGTGGTGTCCGTGCTCCTGGCGGCGTCCGTACCCGCAATACCGGTGACATCCACGGCCAGGACTGCCGCCTCATGGGCGCCGTCGGCGGGGCCAGCGGCCCCGGCCGGGGCAGCGGCGAATGCCTCATCTGCCACGTTTCCCGCCGTCCGGCCGCGTCGCTGCACAAACCGCCCTGTCTCCAACAGAGTTGCCCTGTCCCCCATAAATACCATCGTCGCACCACCCGCAACCCGCGTACACCTGGTATACCGCGACCAGTGAGGTCACTTCAGCGTTTTGTCGACATGCCCACAGAGAGACAAGTGAAACATGATCGAGACCAACTGGTGCCCCGCGAACCGCACTTCACTCCGACAACTTGAAAAAATGTCTCATGGCATGACAAAGGCCCGGATCCCAAAGGATCCGGGCCTTCACCTTTCAGTAGCGGGGACAGGATTTGAACCTGCGACCTCTGGGTTATGAGCCCAGCGAGCTACCGAGCTGCTCCACCCCGCGTCGTTGTGTTCAAACCGTACCACGACGCGGGGCGGACCTTTCTCAGCTGCCCTGGTCGTCGCCCTCCGGCTTCGTGGCGCCCGCGGCACCCGAGGCGCCGCCGGCCCCCTTGGGCTGCGCCGCCGCGGCCCGCTCGAGCGCCTCCTGAAGGTCGGACTGGGCCTTTCCGTAGGCCTCCCAGTCCTGCTCCTTGAGAGCCGCCTCTCCCGCCGTGTATGCCTTCTGGGCGTCCGCGATGGCCTTCTTCAGAGCCGCCTCCCCGGTGGCCGGGGGCTCCGTCGTGTCGCCCGGCGGCTCGGTCGGCTCAGTCGGCGGCGTGGTCGTATCGCCCTCGACTCCGAAGACCGCGTTGAGCGCCTCCCCGAGACTGTTCTCGAAGACGATCTTCGACCCGAACGAGGCGGCGACCTTGCGCAGCAGCGGATAGTTCTGCGTGCCACCGCGCGTGTAGACCGGTTCGATGTAGAGGAAACCTCCGTCGAGCGGCACGGTCAGCAGATTGCCGTACTCGATGTCCGAGTCGGTGCCCTTAAGGTTTCTCACGAACTCGGCGACGTCGTCGTTGCCGTTGAGCTCACTCTGTACCTGGCCCGGGCCCTTCACGGTGGTGGTGACTCTCAGCAGTCTTATCGTGCCGTAGTCCTTGCTGGCCGCGTCCGCGTCCACCGCCATGAACGCCCCAAGGTCGGGCCGTCCCTTCGGTGTGAACGTCGTGGTGAGCGAGAACTTCTGCTCGTCCTGGCCCGGCATCTTCATGCTCAGGTAGTACGGCGGAACGGCCCCGGGCTCCTTGTTGGTGGGGTCGTCCGGCACCTGCCAGGCGTCACTGCCGCTGTAGAACTGTGCGGGATCCTGCACGTGGTACCGCGTGAGCAGCTCACGCTGGACCTTGAACAGGTCCTGCGGGTAGCGCAGGTGGTCCATCAGCTCCTGCGGGATGTCGTCCTTGGCCTTCACCGTCCCGGGGAAGGCCTTGCGCCACGTCTTGAGCACCGGGTCCTCGGTGTCCCACTCGTAGAGCTTCACCTTGCCGTCGTACGCGTCGACGGTGGCCTTCACCGAGTTGCGGATGTAGTTGACCTGGTTCTGCTGGGCGACAACCGCGCGCTGATTGGTCGTCAGCGAGTCGGCCGTGGTGTCCCCGAGCGTCGTGCGCGAGGCGTACGGATACCCGTTGGTCGTGGTGTAGGCGTCGACGACCCACTTGATCCGCCCGTCCACGACCGCCGGATAGGCGTCACCGTCGATCGTGAGCCAGGGCGCCACCGCCTCGACCCGCTCCTTGGGGGTGCGGTTGTACAGAATCCGTGAACCGTCGCCGATGGCTCCCGAATACAGTATCTGCGGCTCGCTGAACGACACGGCGTAGGCCGCGCGGTTGAAGGCGTTGGAGAGACTGATCCCGCTGTCGCCCTTGTAGCTGGTGGTCTTCTCGCCGTCCTCCTCGTAGTCGAGCTCCTTCTGGGGCCCGCCGACGATGGAGTACTGCTCGGTCTTCTCGCCGTAGTAGATCCGCTGCTCGTACTTCGGCAACTCGCCGGAGGTCGGCAGGCCCGACTCCGTGAAGTCCGGGGAGCCCACCGGGTTGGTGCCTGTCGTGGTGCCCCGGGCCGCGATGGCGCCGTAGCCGTGGGTGTACGTGAAGTGGTCGTTGATCCAGTTCCGTTTGGGGAGACCATCGATGTTCAGCTCGCGCAGGCCGATGACGGTGTCCTGCTCCTTGCCGTCCTCGCCCTTGTAGCGGTCGACGTCCAGCGTCTTGGGGAACTGGTAGTAGTTCCTCTTCTGCTGGAGCTGCTGGAAGGCCGGGGAGACGACGTTGGGGTCCATCACCCGGTAACTGGCAGCCGCGTCCGCGCCGGCTCGGAGCTTGGCGTCGTCCGTGGTCGTGCTCTTGCCCGAGTAGTCGTCCACCTTCGCGTCGTCGATGTCGTAGGCATCACGTGTCGCGTCGATGTTCTTCCGGATGAACGGCGCTTCCTTGGCCTGCTCGTTGGGCTGGACCTGGAACTTCTGCACGATCGCCGGATAGAGGCCGCCGATCAGGATGGCCGACAGCACCATCAGGCCGAAGCCGATCACCGGCAGCTGCCAGGTACGACGCCAAAGCGTCGCGAAGAAGAGCACCGCGCAGATCACGGCGATGCAGAACAGAATCGTCTTCGCAGGCAGGTAGGCGTTGGCGTCGACGTACCGCAGGCCGGTCCAGTTGTCCGTGGCCTTGAAGTCACTGGACTTCACGGCCAGGCCGTACCGGTCGAGCCAGTACGCCACGGCTTTCAGCGCGACGAAGATGCCTAGCAGCACGGAGAGATGACCGGTGGCCGCGCCGGTCGCCCGCGCGCCGGGACTCGTGATCCGCAGTCCGCCGTAGAGGTAATGGGTCAGCGCCGCCGCGATCAGCGACAGCACCACCGCGGCGAAGCCGAATCCGAGCAGGAAGCGGTACCACGGCAGGTCGAAGGCGTAGAAGGAGACGTCCAGCTTGAACTGGGGGTCCTTCTGCCCGAACGGCACGCCGTTGACGTACATCAGCCAGGTACGCCACTGGCCCGACGCTGAGGCGCCTGCGATCAGCCCGACGAGCGCGGTGACCGCGAGCAGCACCCACTTCTTGTAAGGGGCGACGCTCATCCGGTAGCGGTCCAGGCTCTGCTGCTCCAGCGACATCGCGCTCAGCGGCGGCCGGAGCCGGTGCGCGAGCCAGATGTTCACACCGATGGCGACGGCCATCAGTAGTCCGAAGACGAGGAACAGTCCGATCTTGGTCCACAGAGTGGTGGTGAAGACAGACGAAAACGCGACCGACCTGTACCAGAGCCAGTCCGTCCAGAACCCGGCGAACATGACGAAGGCCATGGCGAGAACCGCCAGGACGCCCAATGTCATGAGCAGGGTACGGACGCGCCGGGACGGGCGGCCGACTCTGATCCGTGGCCCGGTCGGGCCTCCGCCGCGGTCCGGCATCTGGAAAGCCAACGTGCGCACCTCGAAGTTCGCGGTCGTGTGAAGCAGGCCCAGCGATCGTAGAGCCCACCTATGCAACTTACTGAGGCTTTACCTAGTTCCCGTTCCCGGGGCATAAGGAGGCAGGATATTGAGCATGCCCAACGTTTCCCCCTCAGGCCCTCCGATGGCCGCGAGTCCACTCACCGTCGCCGTCCTCGAAATCGACGCCTATGCCGCAGGTCTCGGCTGGGACCAGCCCGCAAGGCTGTTCGCTCTGGTCGACACCGCCCGGCTCCGTGCCCACGAGCCGGGCCTCGCCGCCCAGCTCGGCCTCGACGACACCGCTTCCACGACCGCCACTCTCACTCCCGTCGAGCAGGAGGAGCTCCCCGACGGCACCGCGCTGGACGAGTTCCTCGCCACGATCGCCTGGCCCGACGCCGTGGTCGGTTGCGCCATGACCGTGGAGCGGATGATGCTGCCGCCGTCCGCGGAGGCGTCCGTGCCGGACGGCCTGACCGATGCCCAGCTGACCAAGTGGGTCGCCGAGCACCCGGACCGGCAGGAGGTGCGCATGACCGTGGCGGTGCTGCGGGACGGAGCGCGGGACTCCGCCGTGCGACTGCGGGAGAAGGATTCCCCGACCGAGGTCCTCACCGGTGCGGGACTGGTCCCGGGGCTGGCCGAGGCACTCGCGGCGACCTTCGAGTCCTGATCACTCCGACCCCTCCGGCGGGGGCCGGCCTCAGCTCGTCGAGCAGCTCGGCAGGCCGGCCGTGTCCCCCGCCCGGATCTTCTCCAGGGACTTCTTGGCGTCGTCGAGGGTCTTCACCCTCACCAGGGTGAGGCCGCCCGGGGTGTCGGAGGCCGCGGCGGCGCAGTTGTCGTCCGGGGTCAGGAAGTAGTCTGCGCCCTCATCGCGTGCGCCGACCAGCTTCATGTTGATCCCGCCGATGGGGCCGACCTTGCCGTCGTCGTCGATGGTGCCGGTGCCTGCGACGAACTCGCCGCCCGTCAGCTTTCCGGGCGTCAGCTTGTCGATGATGCCGAGAGAGAACATCAGTCCGGCGCTCGGACCGCCGACATCGGCCAGCTTGATGTCGATCTCGAACGGGAACGTGTGGTCCGTCCCTGCCTGGATCCCGACGATCGCCCGGTCCTCCGAGGGATTCGAAGGGTCCTCGGGCGCCTTCCGCGTGGTGAGGGTGACGTCCTGGGAGCCCTTGGGCTCCTTCCCCGCCTTCTCGGCGGCGGCCGCGGTCTTGGCGGGGATGACCGTGAAGACGACATCCTCGCCGGGCTCGTGCTTCGTGACGAGCTTCGCGACGTCCTCCGGCTCCCTGACCGCCGTGCCGTCGACGGCCTTGATCACATCACCCGCGTGCAGCACACCCTCGGCGGCACTGTCCTTGACGACCGTGGAGACCACCACACGGGAGGTGACGGGGATCTTCAGCTCCTCCAGGGCGGCGACCTTGGCGCTCTCCTGGGACTGGCTGAACTCCTCGGCGTTCTCCTGCGTCGACTCCTGCTCGGTCTTGCCGTCCGGGTAGAGGGTGTCGTGGGGCACGACCACGCTGTCATGGGCCAGCCAGCCGTAGACGGCCTCGACGATGTTCATGTCGTAGTCCGCGCCGGTGACACGAACCGTCGTCATGTTGAGGTGGCCGGAGGTCGGATAGGTTTTGTGACCGCTGATGTGCAGAACCGGCTCGCCACGGGCATCACCGAGCGTGTTCACCGTCGGCCCGGGAGACATCTCCGAATACGGCACGCGAATCAGCACGCCTGCGCAGAGCAGCGCGATGAGGATGAGGGTGGAGGCGAGCATCGTCGCGGTGCGGCGTGGCATGGAACGACAGTACGGGAACGGCCTGTCGGCGCAGTGTCGGGGCCGGTCAGCACAGGAGGCGGTACGGTGCGTCCTGGCGCCTGCGTACAGCTGCGGACTTTCAGACGGCCTCGGAACCGGAGTGCGATTTCTCCATCGCTTCACGGAACCTGGCGTAGTCGGCGAGTTCGGTGACATCGCCGGTCGTTCGATTGCGGGCTGCCCACCCTCCCCATATCGCTGCGCCAAGAGCAGCTATAAGTGGAATCAACAGCCAAGCGAGTGCTGCCATCACGACCTCCCTACCCCATGAGCGACCGCAACTGACGATCAGAAGATTATCCACCTGTAGGAGCAACGCTCATGGCAGGGGTGCGGTTACGCAAATCGGGGCTGATGCCCCCAGGGGCGGTTTGCGCTCAGCAGGCTCCGACCCACTCCTCCGTACCGTCGGAGAAACGCTGGTGCTTCCAGATCGGGACCTCATGCTTGAGGTCGTCGATCAGCTTGCGGCAGGCGTCGAAGGCCTCACCTCGATGGGCGCAGGAGACGGCGACGACCACCGCCAGATCGCCGACACCCAGTTCACCCACCCGGTGGACGGCGGCCAGCGCCCGTACCGGGAAGTCCGCCACCACCTTCTCAGCCACCCTGCGGAGCTCGTCGACGGCCGTCGGATGGCAGGAGTATCCGAGGGCGCCGACGTCCTGCCCCTCGTCGTGATTGCGCACGGTGCCGACGAAGAGCGCCATGCCTCCCGCGGCGTCGTCCCCGACCGCGCGGAAGATCTCGTCGACGGAGAGCGGTGCGTCACGGATGTCCAGAAGCCGGATGGGGTCCTGGGCAGCCTGCTCGCCGGGGTGGTCGTGAGTGCGTGCCATGGGACCATCGTGCCGCACGGCACCGACATCCCGGAACAGCGTGTTCGACCGGTGGCGGGCCGGCCCGCTCGGAGCCTCCTACCAGGCGGGGAAGACCGGGCCGGCGTCCGCCTAGAAACGACGGCGCGCCTTGCGGGCCCGCCGCACCAGCGCCGCCGTGCCGAGCAGCGCGACGGTCGCCCCAGCGGCACCCGCGGCGGTGGCGTCCTTGCGGCCGAGCCGCCGGCCGGCGACCGTGTGGCGCCCTTCTACCTCTTCCAGGAGCGCGGCCAGAACCTTTTCGTTGGTCCACCGGGGGCGCCATCCCGCGTCGTGGAGCCGACTCACACTGACCACCCAGGGATGCATGGTGTAGGCGAGATCACCCGCCGGTGACGGTGTGAGACCGATCCGATGCAACCGGGCCGCCGCGCCGAGAGCGACGGCGGACGGCAGCTCCATGCGGCGTACTCCGGAAAGTTCCTCCACCTCTTCCTGTTCGAGCCAGCCGTCGCAGCCGACCGCGAACTCTCCCTCGATCTTTTCGAGAGCCGCGTACTCCAGTGCGCTCACCAGGTCGTCGACGTGGCAGAACTGCCAGGCCGGGCGCGAGCCGGCGACGACGAGGAGCCTCGGGGACTCGAAGTACCGGGTGAGCGCCGTGTCCGTACCGCCGACCAGGACCGTGGGACGCACCACCGTGACGTTGAGGCCGGGGTGGGCGCGGGGTGCGCGGCGGCCGAGCCGTTCGATCTCCAGCAGGTCGCCGACGCCGGTGGCCTCCGCGGTGGCCCGCAGTTCCGCGTCCTCGGAGAGCGGGATGTCGTTGTCGGGCAGAGCGCCGTAGACCATCGCCGAGGTGCACAGCACGACCCGGTGGACACCCACGGCCGCCGCCGCCGTCAGCACGGTCTGGGTGCCGCGCACGTTGTACGCAGTACGGGCGGCGGGATCGGTCTCCAGGTCGAGGTCGAGGGCCATGTGCACGACGACATCCGCGCCCCGAAGCTTCTCGGCGATGGCGGGGTCCCGCACGTCCAGGATGTGCCACGTGGCCTCGGAGACGTCCCCCCGGCGCTCGTCGATGGCGATGACCTGCTTGATCTCGTCGGATGCGGCGAGATGGGCGGTGAGCAGCGCACCGACGCCGGTCGCGGCACCGGTGACCGCGACGACGGGGCCGCGGCTTCGGGAAGATTTTTTCGTGGGCTTGCTTTCGGGCGAAGGGTCGGCCAGGTTTCGCGCTGCGCGAACCTGCGGATCTGGGGAACTCACCGGGCGTCTCCAGCGGTTGTCTTCAGTACGTACCCGAATGACGCGTACGTACCAGGTGGCGTCCATCCTGCCGCAGGCCGGGAGCCGGCGAAGCACTGAGGCCCCATGCGGTCTTCGGTGTCTACGCTGGATGGTGATGTCGGGCAGTCGCCGTCGGTTCGAGCCGGCGGCCCTACGAGCCGAGGAAACCCGTGAGTGACACCCCATTCGGATTCGGCTTTCCGCCGGAGGAGCCGGAAGACGGCGACGAAGGCAAGAAGAAGGACCCCACCGGTGGTGGGCAGGGCTCGGGCGGGCCGGCGAACCCGTTCGGTTTCGGGCCGGGAGCGGGCGGGGACAACCCGTTCGCCGCGATGTTCGGCTCGATGAACCCGAACGACCTGGGTGCCGCCTTCCAGCAGCTCGGCCAGATGCTGAGCTACGAGGGCGGTCCGGTCAACTGGGACATGGCCAAGCAGATCGCCCGCCAGACGGTGTCGCAGGGCACCACGGACGGCAGCAAGGACGCGAGCGTCGGCCCCGCGGAGCGGGCGTCCGTCGACGAGGCGCTGCGTCTCGCCGACCTCTGGCTGGACGGCGTGACATCGCTCCCCTCGGGTTCCGTCTCGACGGTGGCGTGGAGCCGCGCCGAGTGGGTCGAGGCCTCGCTGCCCGCCTGGCAGCAACTGGTCGACCCGGTGGCCGAGCGTGTCGGCCTGGCCATGGGCGACGTCCTGCCGGAGGAGATGCAGGCCATGGCCGGCCCGCTGATCGGCATGATGCGGTCCATGGGTGGT
Source organism: Streptomyces sp. NPDC002911 (assembly GCF_053591835.1). Lineage (NCBI taxonomy): Bacteria > Bacillati > Actinomycetota > Actinomycetes > Kitasatosporales > Streptomycetaceae > Streptomyces > Streptomyces sp. NPDC002911. The sequence goes on from NZ_JBSFUO010000001.1 coordinate 329,911, forward strand.
GCCATGTTCGGCCAGCAGATCGGGCAGGCCGTGGGCGTGCTCGCCGGCGAGGTCGTCGGCTCGACCGACATCGGCCTTCCGCTGGCGCCGGCCGGCAAGGCCGCACTGCTACCGCTGAACGTCGAGCGGTTCGGCAAGGACCTGAGCGTGACGCAGGACGAGGTGCGGTTGTACCTGGCTCTGCGGGAGGCGGCCCACCAGCGGCTCTTCGCGCATGTTCCGTGGCTGCGCTCGCATCTCTTCGGCGCGGTCGAGGCCTATGCGCGTGGTATCAAGGTAGACACCAGCAAGCTCGAGGATGTCGTCGGTCAGTTCGACCCCTCGCAGCCCGAGCAGCTGCAGGACGCTCTTCAGCAGGGCATGTTCCAGCCGGAGGACACCCCGGAGCAGAAGGCGTCGCTGGCCCGCCTGGAGACCGCCCTCGCTCTTGTCGAGGGCTGGGTGGACGCGGTGGTGCACGAGGCCGCGAAGTCCCGGCTGACCTCGGCGGACGCGCTGCGCGAGACGATGCGCAGGCGTCGGGCCTCCGGCGGTCCCGCCGAGCAGACCTTCGCCACGCTCATCGGTCTCCAGCTGCGGCCACGCCGACTGCGGGACGCGTCGCGGCTGTGGGCCTCGCTCACGGACGCCCGGGGCGTGGACGGCCGTGACGGCCTGTGGGAGCACCCGGACATGCTGCCGACGGCCCAGGACCTGGACGACCCGGACGGCTTCGTCCACCACGAGCAGCTGGACTTCTCCGAGCTGGACAAGATGCTCGGCGAGGCGGCGAAGGGCCCGCAGAAGCCCGCCGCCGAGGACCAGGGCGATGATGAGCCCGGGGGCGACCCGAAGAGCGACGGCAAGGACGACACCGGCAAGTGAGCCTGCATGACGACGCGGTTTCGGTACTCAAGAGCTACGACGGGGGCGACGCGCAGCAGTCGGAGCTGCGCTCGCTGTACCTGGACCACCTGACCGGGCACCCCGACGGCATATGGAAGTCGTGCGGAGCCGGGCATCTGACGGCCAGCGCGCTGGTGATCGACCCGAAGCGCGGCAGGGTCCTGCTGACGCTGCACCGGAAGCTGCGCATGTGGCTGCAGATGGGCGGGCACTGCGAACCCCAGGACACCACCCTGGCGGCGGCGGCCCTCCGCGAGGCCACGGAGGAATCGGGGATCGCCGGACTCACCCTGCTGCCCGGCGGGCCCGTACGGCTGGACCGGCACCCCATCCCGGCGCCGTGCCATTGGCACCTCGACGTGCAGTATGCGGCGACGGCCTCGGCCGGAGCGGTGGAGCAGATCAGCGACGAGTCCCTGGATCTGCGCTGGTTCCCCTACGACGAGGTGGCGGGGGTGGCGGACGCCTCGGTCAGGCAACTCCTGGAGAGCACCCGGTCACGGCTGGAGCAGAACGGCTAGGACCTGCTGAGGGGCGGTCTCCTGCGGGAGACCGCCCCTCATTGCTGCGCGGACGGCTCAGTTCCAGGCGTTGTTCTGGTTCTGGCCACGGGAACCCTGCTGACCCACGCCGAGCTGGGCTGCGGCCCCCTGGCCGATCTGGGCGCTCTGCGGCGGCAGCACCTCACTGGGCTGGACGAGCGCGAAGCCCTGTCCGAGGAAGCTCAGCTCCCAGCCCTCCCCCGTGTTGCCACGGCGTCGGATGACGCCCGAGGAGTGGGTCTGGGCCTGCATCTGCACCCTCAGCCCGCTCGACCAGGCGACGATCGCGTCGGCGTCGGCATTGACGTACTTGTCGGGGGTGACCTGCATCAACAGGGGCTGGCCGGAGGTCATCAACGCGACCTTGCCGTTCCCCGAGATGTTGAGCTGGTACTTGCCGGTTCCGGAGATCCCGTACTGGCTGTCCACCGCGATGACCTCGGTGTGCAGCGAGGAGTCCAGCGCGAGGACGTAGGCGCTGTCGACCGTCATGCCCTCGTGGTCGACGTCGACCATGTGGATGTACTGGGCAAGGTTGGCCAGATAGACCGTGCCCTGACCCGAGCAGCGCATGAGGTCGAGGCCCTCGCCCGTGTTCCGGCGGGCGCGGCGCTGGCCGTGCGACTGGTACTCCCCGTCGAACTCCATGAGCCCCTGGTAGGCGACCATGGCACCCTTTCGGGCGAGGACGTCGTCGTGGCCGGTCAGCGAGACCCGCAGGAGCTGCGGGTTCTGGACGGTGTAGCGGTCCTGCGACTGCTGTTCGGTGTGGCTGAAAATCGGACTCTGCATGATGTGTTTCTCCCCCGGCTCAGTTCCGGGCCCGCAGGCGGTCGGTACTGTCCTCGCTCGGCTGCACCACGACGATGCCCTGGCCCGAGAAGGCCATCTGGTACGCCTCGCCGCTGCCCCGCCCGATGAGCGAGCTCGCCTTGAAGCTGCGCTTGCCCTTCACCTTGAGGTTCGGGGACCACGCGACGAGAGCGTCGGGGTCGACGTACGTCTCGTCCTCGCCCCGGCCGCAGTCGACGACGATCGGTGTACCGCGCGAGGTGATGGCGACCCATCCCGTGCCCTGGATACCGACGTTCCACAGGCCCTGGCCTGCGAATTTGGCCAGCCCCTTGACCCGCTCCACACCCCAGGCGAGGTGACCGTCGAAGGCCAGGAGGTTGGTGCCGTTGACCGAGAGCGAGTCGTTGTCGAGATTGATGACGACCACGTCGGCGCCGTAGTCGGCGAGGTAGAGCAGACCGTCGCCGGCGCACTTCATCAGGGGCGCGCCCTCACCGGAGATCCACTGGGAGGCGATCTGCCGGACGGCGGGCGGGTTGGGCTCGTACTGGATGAAGCCCTCGTAGGCCACCATCGAGCCGGTGCGCGCGTAGAGGTCCTGGCCGGTGGCCATGGCGACCTTGAGCATCGTGCGGCCGTGGTTCTCCATGCGGGCCGTGACGGGGGTCGGGGCGAAGCCCGCGAGTTGCTGATTCATGACGGGCTCCCTCATACCTCGTAGGGCTGGACGACTATGAAGTTCCCGGCGGCTCCCCGGAACTGGAGGTTCACCGTCTCCCCGCTGTGCCCCGGGTACGCGTTGCGGCGCAGCCGGACCTGGCTGGAGAGGATCACCTGGGACGCGGACGACCAGGCCACCACGGCGTTGCAGTCCGCGAAGGTGGTCGGGGTGACCGGCAGGACGACCGGGACGCCGTGGGTCTTGACGACGACGGTGCCGGTGCCTTGGAACTGCATGGTGAACAGGGCGCCGCCGGGGATCCCGTGCCCCTCGATCCTGCGGACCTCGTACTGCAGGGACTCGTCGAAGGCGAGGACACTCTCCGCGGACACACAGATACCGTCGCCCTGCAGCTCGATGGGATGCAGATGCGACCCTTCCTCGGCGAGGAAGACCTGCCCGCGGCCGGTACAGCGCATCAGCTGCATTTCCTGGCCCGTCGCGTTGCCGACCATGCGGCCCGCGAAGCCTGCGCCCTTGTAGCCGAAGTCGACCTTGCCCTGATACATCACCATGCTGCCCTGGCGGGCGAGCACCGGGGTGCCGCCCATCGACAGGTCGACGCGCATGAGCTGCTGGTTCTGCGACGTCCAGCGCTGCCCGGTGGGCGCCTCCTTGTAGGGCTGCAGGGCGGCCTGCAGGCCTGCGCCGCCGGCCGGGACACCCTGGGGTACGCCCTGCGGCATACCTGGCTGCGTGCCCGGAGGGTGCTGGCCGAACAACGGGGTGGCGGGGGGCTGCTGTCCGTACGGCGGGGCGGCAGACGGCTGCTGTCCGTACGGCGGGGCGGCAGACGGGGCGCCCTGTCCCGGGACCTGCCCGAACTGCGGCTGCTGGGGCGGCTGCCCGTACGGAGCGGGCGCCTGAGGCGCGGCGGCCACAGGCGCCGCGATGGTCGGCGCGGCGTGCATCGGCTGCTGCTGCGGCGCGGGAGCCTGCGCTGCCGGTGCGCCGAATGCCGGTGCGGGCTGGGGAGCCGGAGGGGCGGCCGGAGCACCGAAGGCAGGAGGGGCGGAGGACTGGGCGGGGGGTGCGAACGAGGGAGCGGCCCCCTGGGGAGCTTCCTCGGCGACCTCCCCGCCGAAGTTCTTGAGCAGCGCGTCGAGGCCGCCGTCGAAACCCTGGCCGACCGCGGCGAACCGCCAGACGTCCTTCAGATAGAAGTCGCCTAGCATGACTGCGCGTTCCGTGGTGAACTCCGAACCGGTGAAGGCGTATTTCACCACTTCCTCACCGCCCGCGACGATCCGGATGTATCCGGGACCGACCTGGGACATCTGACCGGCACCGTCGAGAGTCGCCGTGAAGGACAGCTTGTGGATGTTGGCCGGAATGCGGTCGAGGGTGACGCGGAACGACTCGGTGTCACCGGCTTGGGCGCCGAGAAGCTGAATGGACTCCTCAGGCGATTTCGGCTGATTGAAAAAGATGAAATACCGGTCGTCGGAGAGCTGCTCATGGGCATCGAGACCGAAGCAGCTGATGTCGAACGTCAAGCCGGGGCCCGCGATCTGCACACCTACGTACAGATCCGTCCCTGACGTGAGATCACTGACCTTGGCCTTGTGGCCGCGTTGAAATTCCCTGGCCATGCGTAACGACCGTCCCCCATCCCGAAGGTGAATGCGTCGCGTCAGGCTAGCCGCAAACCACGACAACGAGCCAAGCCGGTACAGACCCGGTACAGAATCGGCGACGTCACTCCTCGCGGGCGCCAGGAAGATGCGGAAGCCGGTCGGCCGCCACGACTCCTTCGAGATAGCCACGCGCACGCTCGGTACGGGGGTACTCCTCAAGGAGCCGCCAGAAACGCGGCCCGTGACCCGGGACCAGCAGATGGGCCAGCTCGTGGAGGAGGACGTAGTCGACTACGTACTCCGGCATGCCCTGCAGCCGGTGCGAAAGACGGATGCTGCCCTCGGCCGGGGTGCAGGAACCCCAGCGGGTGTTCTGATTGGTCACCCACCGCACGGAGGCGGGCTGCGCCCGGCCCCCGAGGTACTGACCGGAGAGCCGCTCGGCTCGATCGGCGAGCTCGCTGTCTCCGATGACGCGCTTGCTCTCCTGCGCGGCGAGCTTGTCGAGCATCACGCCGATCCAGCGCTGCTCTTCGGCCTCCGACATCCGGGCCGGGATGAGCACGATGGTGCGATCGCCCTCCCGGTACGCGGAGACCGTTCTGCTGCGCCGGGTACTCCTGCGGACCTCGACCGCGCTCGTCACCGATGAGCGGGGCTGCTGGGTGGCTGCGCTGCGCTGCTGGCGTCCGGCGCTGCGCGCGGGGGTCTCCCCGGCGAGACCGGGAGAGGAGTCGGCGGGCACGCCACGACGTTACCCGCTGACGGCGCGGGAAGTCCCGCCTCCTCGACGGATCGGTGTTGATCCACTTCTCGGCTTGCACCATTTGAACGACTAATGCCCCAGCCTGTGGATAACTTTCGGCCCGCTTCGCCGCCACGTTGCATTCTGGCAACGGATCCCGACACCGACCTGGGAGAAGTCATGCATCCGATGCTGAAGCCCGCACTCCGCCGTGCCTGGCGTGGACGGAACACCGTGCAATTCGGTGTGACACCCGCACACGCGGTAACGCTGGGGCCGATGGATATCGCCACCGGCAGCTTTCTGGAACTGCTCGACGGAACACGCGGACTTCCTCTGCTCCGCGAAGAGGCAAGAGCCCTGGACCTGTCGGACCGTCACGTGGACATTCTCGTATCGCGCCTCTCGGAAGCCGGCCTGCTGGACGACCCGGATGCGGGCGGCCCGGAGGCAGACGCCTTACGCCGTCGGGCCGAGACCCTCGAGCGGCAGCGCCCCGACGCGGCAGCCCTCTCCGTGGTCCACCCGGAGCCCGGCAGTGGGCTGCGCAGACTCGCGGCCCGGCGGGCGATGCGGGTGCAGGTGCGCGGCGCCGGCAGGGTCGGCGCGGCGATCGCCGCGGTGCTGTCCGGATCAGGAGTGGGCCACGTCGAGGTGCTCGACGGCGGCCGCGCCGAACCCTGGGACGTGGCGCCCGGCGGCATTCCGGCGTCGTCGGTCGGGGAGCGCCGGGACACGGCGGCCCGGCAGCTGGTACGCAGGTCCGCGGTGAGCGGGCCTCCACGATCGGGCGGGCCCGGCGCAGCTCCGGCGAGCGGCGAACCGGCGCTGTCCCTGATCGTGGTGGCTCCCAGGGACGGCCTCTCCGTCTACGCGCCCGAACCGGACACCGCCGCACCGTGGATCGCTTCGGGTACCCCGCATCTATACGCGGGGGTGATCGAAGCCACGGGAGTGGTCGGGCCGCTGGTACTGCCCGGGGGCACCGGCTGCGCGGGCTGCCTGGCACTGCACCGCGCGGAGGCCGACCCTCAGTGGCTGCGGATGCTCGCACAGTGGAGGTCCGGACGGCGCGCATACGTCCAGGCCTGCGATCTCGGCCTGGCGACAGCTGTGGCCGGCCTCGCCTCGGCCCACGCCTTGTCCTTTCTCGACGGGGAGCTCCCCGCCAGCACGGGAGCACGGTGGGAGGCCGCCATGCCGATGCTGGACTGGCGGTCGGAGCGGCTGGCCCCACACCCCGACTGCGTCTGCGGGGCCGCCGGGCACACTGAGGTGGAGCTCACCTCCGCGGCCGGCGTCACGCAGGACACAATGGCCGGGTGACCGCCGCCGACGGAGCGCAGCCGGATACACACGCGACACGGCAGTCTGGGAACTGGAGGGGCACATGTCTGATCTTCCCCGGAAGGCGGTCACCCGTACCGCGAAGCTGGCAGCTCTGCCGCTCGGCTTCGCCGGGCGTGCCACCTGGGGCCTGGGTAAGCGGATCGGCGGGAAGTCCGCCGAGCTGGTGGCCCGTGAGGTCCAGCAGCGCACGGCGGATCAGCTCTTCAAGGTACTGGGCGAGTTGAAGGGCGGCGCGATGAAGCTCGGACAGGCGCTGTCCGTCTTCGAATCCGCACTGCCCGAAGATGTCGCCGGTCCCTACAGGGCAGCGCTGACCAAGTTGCAGGAGGCCGCGCCGCCCATGCCGACCCGCACGGTCCACGGGGTGCTGGCGGAGCGGATGGGCGAGGACTGGCGTGATCTGTTCACGGAGTTCGACGACCGGCCCGCCGCGGCGGCCTCGATCGGACAGGTCCATCGCGCCGTATGGCATGACGGACGCCACGTCGCCGTGAAGGTTCAGTACCCGGGCGCCGGTGAGGCGTTGCTTTCGGACCTCACCCAGCTCAGCCGCTTCGCCCGGCTGCTCGGTCCGCTGGTCCCGGGGATGGACATCAAGCCCCTCATCACGGAACTACGCGACCGGGTGTCCGAGGAGCTGGACTACGAACTCGAGGCCCGGGCTCAGGAGGAGCACGCGGCGGAATTCGAGGACGATGCGGATATCGTGATCCCGGCAGTGGTGCATCAGTCCGAGCAGGTGCTGGTGACGGAGTGGATCGAGGGAATTCCGCTGTCGGAGGTGATCGCTGACGGTACGACGGAGCAGCGGGACCGGGCCGGCCAGCTACTGGCACGCTTCCTCTTCTCGGGGCCCGCGCGCACCGGACTGCTGCACGCGGACCCCCATCCGGGGAACTTCCGGCTGCTCCCCCCGGCAGATGTGACCGGTGGGGACGTGGTCGAGCCGGACGGCGACGACGGCCCGTGGCGCTTGGCAGTTCTGGACTTCGGCACAGTGGACCGCCTTCCGGGCGGTCTGCCGCAGACCATCGGAGACGCGCTGCGGATGACATTGGACGGGGACGCCGACGCGGTCTACGCCATGCTGCGCGAGGCCGGCTTCGTCAAGGAGTCGATCGATCTCGAACCGGACGCCGTGCTCGGCTATCTGCTTCCCATCATCGAACCGGCGCAGGTGGACGAGTTCACCTTCACCCGCTCCTGGCTGCGCAGTCAGGCAGCCAGGATCGCCGATCCGCGCTCCCCGGCACATCAGTTGGGCAAGCAGCTGAATCTACCCCCGTCCTACCTGCTGATACACCGCGTGACGCTCAGCACGATCGGAGTGCTGTGCCAGTTGGGCGCGACCGTCCGTCTACGGGACGAACTGGACTCCTGGCTGCCGGGCTTCCTGCTGGAGTACGAACCTGACGAGGACGACGCCGCAGCGAACGCCGAGGACAGCGCCGAGGAGGGCGAGGCGGTCGAGGTGTAGGGGTCGGCCCCACGCGGGACCGGAGCCACGTCGCATGTGGGGCGACGATGACTCCTGGGGTGTGGGCCTCGCGCCGCACCACGCGCCGCAGGGCCGGCCCGTTCGGGCCGGCCCTGCGAAAGGGGAAAGTGGCTGCCTGCGAGGCCGAGCGGCGGCCCGGCAGCCGTGGTGCGCCGCACCACTGGTGGGCTGTCAGTACATGACGGCCATGGCGAGGGCACGGCGGGCGCGCATCGAGGCACGCTCCGCACGGCGCTGCACCCGCCGGGCGGCCACCAGGCGCACTGCCTGGCGTCCCTCCTCGGCCTCCCTCAGACGGTCGTGCATATGCGCACGAGCCAGGGCTTCTGGGATGAGTTGCATCTCGCGGGTCCTGTTCTGACGCGAGTCGTTCGCGCCGATGATGGTGACGTCCGGGGTCGCGGAGCCGACGGGCTCCCTCGTGGTGGTGGTCATTGGTGCCTGATTCCGGGGGTCATGGGTCTGGGGACGGTCGATGGTTCCGATGCGCTTCGTTCGTGTGGGGGACAAGACCCCCAGGCCGGCGGTCACGCCGCGACCGGGTTCTTGCGCGGACGCCCACGCGGCCGCTTGCGGGCCACGACGACGCCCTGGACGAAGAGCTCGCCGCCCCAGACGCCCCACGGCTCGCGACGCTCATTGGCTCCGGCGAGGCAAGCCTCGACCAGCGGGCAGGTCCGACAGAGGGACTTGGCGTACTCGACATCGGCCGGCGACTCGGCGAAGAAGACCTCCGGGTCGTAGGAACGGCAGGGAACGGGTACGCCGAGGTTCTCGATGGCGTCGTCGAGCGCGGTGAGCGCGGTGAGGGGGATCAAGGTGGAGTCCTCCGTGAGGCCGGGCGGGGAGATCGTGTCGGAAGGCGGTACGGACGGGGCGTGCGTCTCGAGTTGCACGGTGGCGTTGTCCTCGTCTGGTCGTGCCGGCCTGTTGGCCGGTTGGCGGCTGGTACCAGGTCCTGCTGTCCCGAGGCTCCCTCGTCTCGTCTCATCCGTTCGGACAAAACAAAAGGGCCGCGGATCCCGAGTGGGGTTCCGCGGCCCTGAAGGCGCCGGCCTGATTCGTATCAGGCTGGATCACTCCAGGGTTCAGGCCCACGGAAGGCCCACATCGTGTGGTGCTGCGTCGTCTGCTTCTTGGCTCCGGCACCGGCTGCCGCAAAGGCATAGGCCGAGGCCTGTCCCTTCACTACTGCTGCTTCCGGTGCCTCGGTCGGTCGCTCATTACGCTCCCGGACGGGCAGGCTCGCCAGGGACAGAGGGCTGACCCCGGAGATACCGGACACACCGGTGCCACGAAGCGAGAGCTCCGAAGAGCGTGTGAGGCCGAGCGAGCAGGTGGAGACGATCGACGGATCGGTCATTTTGACGGTGTTGATGATGCTGATCACGACAATCGCCTCCTCTCGGCGTCTCAAGGGACCGGCCGGGGCCGATCCTGCGGTATTCGGATAAGTACAGCACGGAGTCAGGGCTTCAGAGAAGTCGCTGTTCCCGTGGTTAAGAACCTATGGTGCTTGCTGCTGCGCGCGCAAACTATTTTTTCGACAAGTTCTCCTCACACGTCGCCGTAGCCCTCTTCCGGCTCCTGACCCACCGCCCGGCCTGCACAGATGGCCAGCACGTCGGTCCCGAACCGGGTCAGCTTCCGGTTGCCGACACCGGAAATGACGACGAGCTCCCCCTCACTGCCCGGCGCCGCCTCGGCGATCGCCATCAGAGTCTTGTCCGTGAAAACGCAGTAGGCGGGCTGGCCGATCTCCTTCGCCCGATCCGCGCGCCACTCGCGCAGCCGCTCGTACAGCCCCTCGTCCATGTCCGAGGGACAGTCCTCGCAGCGCATCAGTTTCATCTCACCGGCTTCGGTGAGTGTCTTGCCGCAGACCCGGCACAGCACCGGGCCCCTCCGGGCCGGCCGGGCGGGCCTCGCCAAGACGGCGCTGCCCGTACCCACACGGGAGCCACGGTCGATGCCTCCGCCGCCTCCGGTGCCGCCACGTGTGCCGAGCGCGGCCGAGCCGGGACGCAGTCCGTTCAGGAAGCGGGTCGCCCGGCGGTTCCCTCGGCCGCCCGGCGACCGGGACAGAGCCCAGGACAGCGAGAGGTGGAAGCGGGCCCTGGTTACGCCGACGTACAGCAGCCGGCGTTCCTCCTCGACCTGTTCGTCCGTCTTGGCGTAGGCGATCGGCATCATGCCCTCGGTGAGACCGACGAGGAACGTGGCATCCCACTCCAGCCCCTTCGCCGAATGCAGTGACGCAAGGGTGACGCCCTGAACCGTGGGGGCGTGCTGCGCCGCGGCCCGCTCGTCGAGCTCAGCCACGAGGTCGGAAAGCGTGGCGCCCGGCCTGGCCTGTTCGAAGTCCTCGGCCAGTCGCACCAGCGCGGCGAGTGACTCCCAGCGGTCCCGCACCGCTCCTGAGCCGGCCGGCGGCTTGGAGCTCCATCCCTTCGTGGAGAGCACCGCCCGCACCTCCGAGGGAAGGTCGTCGGCGCCGTCGAGCAGCGAGTCGTTGCCTCCGGCGCGAGCGGCGCCGCGCAGGGCGACGCCCGCTTCCCGCACCTCGGGCCGGTCGAAGAAGCGCTCGGCACCGCGCAGCTGGTAGGGCACGCCCGCGTCCGCGAGTGCCTGCTCGTAGACCTCGGACTGCGAGTTCACCCGGTACAGCACAGCGATCTCACCGGCCGGGACCCCGGCGGCGATCAGGTCACGGATCCTCCGTGCGGTCCCCTCGGCCTCCGCGGGCTCGTCCGGGTACTCCGTGTAGACGGGATCGGGGCCCTTGTCCCGCTGCGAGACCAGCTCGAGCCGGTGTTCGGCCGCCTTGCCCCGGGCCTGACTCAGCAGACCGTTGGCCAGATGGACGACCTGGGGTGTCGAGCGGTAGTCCCGCACCAGTTTGACCACCGTCGCACCCGGGTGACGGGTGCGGAAATTGAGCAGGTGGTCGGGGGTAGCACCCGTGAAGGAGTAGATCGTCTGACCGGCGTCGCCGACGACACAGAGATCGTCCCGGTCGCCGAGCCAGAGATCAAGGAGCCGCTGCTGGAGCGGGCTTACGTCCTGGTACTCGTCGACGACGAAGTGCTGGTACTGACGGCGTACATGGTCGGCGATGTCGTGCCGGTCCTGGAGGATACCGACGGTGAGCAGCAGCACGTCCTCGAAGTCGATCACCGCTCTGTCGCGCTTCAGCTGCTCGTACATCGCGTAGATCTGCGAGAGCTCGGCCGGGTCGCGCGGCGCGTCCCGCTGGGTCTTCACGACCGCGGCCGGGTAGTCGGCGGGCACAGTCTGGGTGACCTTGGCCCATTCGATCTCGCTGGTGGCGTCCCGCAGCTCGTTGCGGTCGAGCCGGATGCCGCAGCGGGCCGCGGCCTCCGCGACCAGCTGGACCTTGCGCTCCACCAGACGCGGCAGCTCACCGCCGACCGCTTTCGGCCAGAAATACTGGAGCTGGCGCAGGGCCGCGGAGTGGAAGGTCCGGGCCTGGACACCAGTCGCGCCGAGCTGACGGAGGCGCCCCCGCATCTCCCCGGCCGCCCGGTTCGTGAACGTGACGGCGAGCACGGTCGTCGGCTGGAGGATCCCGGCACGCACACCGTAGGCGATGCGATGCGTGATCGCTCGCGTCTTGCCCGTACCCGCTCCTGCCAGCACGCACACGGGTCCGCCGAGGGCCAGCGCGACCTCGCGCTGCTCCGGGTCGAGCCCGGCGAGCACGGCGTCCGCGGACTCGGGGACCTGTGGGAAGAGGGTGGAATGCGTTGCTGCTGTCACCCTGCCATGCTGCCAGGTTGCGAGGACCCTCCGCGGTGGTTGTCCACAGGGGGTGCCGTTCGTCATACCGGCGCTGAGACCGCGGGGAATGGTGGTCAGCTCTCGTACGTTCCTTCCATGCGGGAGCATGCCCATGCGTGCGGCCCCGCGTCAGCGAGACGGACAAGACGAAGGAGCACCGACGACATGCCGGGCACTGTGACGATGTACAGCACCACGTGGTGCGGCTACTGCCGCCGGCTCAAAGGGCAGATGGACCGCGAGGGCATCGCGTACACCGAGGTCAACATCGAGCACGACCCGGACTCGGCAGCTTTCGTCGAGAAGGCCAATGGCGGAAACCAGACGGTTCCCACTGTTCAGGTAGTTCCCTCCAATGGTGGTGCCGAGGTCGTGATGACGAACCCGAGCCTTGCCCAGGTGAAGCAGGCGCTTGGCGTCTGACCCACATGACGCACACGGCCCCCGACCGGCCTGGCGCCGGATCGGGGGTTTTGACGCCCGGCCCGTACGAGGCGGCTTGGCGGTAGCGTGATCGACATGACGACCGAGGGCGACGCGGACTGCGAGGCGCTGGTCGGAGGCATGGTGAACGCGGGGGCGGTCTTCCGCCGGGGTGCGTCGGTGGAACGCCCGGCACCGCACAACGCACACGCCCTCCACGCCCACCTCCTCGCGCTGAAAGAGCACGGCTTCGACGCGGCTCCGACTCCCGTGGGACTCAACTCTGACGGTCGTGAGCAGTTGACCTTCATTCCCGGCGACGTGGCTCTGCCACCGTTCCCACCCTGGGTGCTCACGACAACCGCGCTCGAATCGGTGGGAATCCTGCTGCGCCGCCTGCATGAGGCCAGCGCGACCATCCCGGTCGACAAAGACGTCGAGTGGCCCCAGGACCTCGCCGACCCGGAGGGAGGAACGATGTTGTGCCACAACGACGTGTGCCCAGACAACGTCGTCTTCCGCGACGGTCGTGCCGCCGCCTTGATCGATTTCGACCTCGCTGCTCCGGGCTGTCCTCTCTGGGACGTCGCCATGGCTGCGCGCTACTGGGTACCCCTGCTTGATCCGCTATCCGCGGCTGCCCTGTATCCCGCCGGATTGGACGCGCCTGCACGGCTGCGGATCCTCGCCGACAGCTACGGCCTCTCGCCGGGAGAGCGCGCCCAATTGCCCGGCGCGATCGAACAGGCCACGGAGATCTGCCGGGCCTTCGTCGCCCGCCGCGTGGCTGACGGTGATCCTGTCTACCTCCAAGCGCTGGCCCACCGTGGCGGATGGGAACGCTGGGACCGCGTGCAGGACTGGCTGACCGACCACCGCGAGACGTTCACTGTCGCGCTGCTGGACTGACGTGCCCGCGCCGCGAATCCCCCTCACCTGCCGAGGATTACCGGGACCACATCGACGCCGGACGCCAAGTGTGCGACTCTCCCGTACTGGAAAGTCTGGCATCTGGGTGAGGAGCCATACAACCTACATACCTTCAACCGCGACGGCGGTAGGAGTAGCAAGCCGGTAGGCGAAGAGCGGCCTCCGACAGAGGGCCGACCAGGGCGAAGACGAAGCGCGCAAGCAGCCAAGTGGGCCGCGTGAGCGGCCCCCTGCAGAAAGACGAAGGCGCTGGCTCCCTTGGGGGCCTTCGGCCCCCCTCCTTGTCCGTCGGTGATCTCGTCGGTCGCCCAGGTCCATCCCTTGCGCGCGCCGTGGGCATGCAGCCCGGCAGTGGGCATCACGGCGACGCCCAGGTCACCGAGGACGGTCCACCCGTCGGCGAAGTCCCGTCACGACGAGCTTCTCCGCGCTCATCACGGGTTCGCACAGCTCGGGTCGCAGCGTGAACTCGCCCAGGTCGTCACGCGTCACCTCAGCCGCCGTCACGAGGTACTGCCTGATGACCTCGGAGTCGGGCGTGGACTCGACCAAGTCGTTGAACCAGGAGGCCGTTCCGTGCCCGCGGCCCGCGTTCGCCTGCTCGAAGGCCAGTGGCGAGCGGCCGGCGTCGGCCATGACGGCGTTGGTGATCGCGTCGTGGCGGACGCTCGATTCGGACATGGCCGCGGACTCTACCGAGGTGTCCCGGCCTCCCGGTGACCAGGGTGTCGCTGTCGCCCTGCCCGGGCCGCCACCGCCCCCGTCAGCCGGCGTTGCCCGGCCTCGGGAGCGGCTTGCCGTACCAGAGCTCGATGAGGCGCGCCGCGATCGAGACGCCGAACGGTGGCAGCACCTCGCCCGAATCGAAGGCGGCCGTCAGGTCCTCGCGGGAGAACCAGCGGGCTTCCTCGATCTCTTCGCCGTCCACGTTGATCTCGGAGGACGTGGCGCGCGCCACGAAGCCGAGCATCAGGCTCGACGGGAACGGCCAGGGCTGGCTGGCGATGTACTCGACCTCGCCGACGGTGACACCCGCCTCCTCGAACACCTCGCGGGCCACGGACTGCTCGATCGACTCCCCCGGCTCGACGAAGCCGGCGAGGGTCGAGAAGCGGCCCTCGGGCCAGTGGACCTGGCGTCCCAGCAGGGCACGGTCCTGGTCGTCCGTGACCAGCATGATCACCGCGGGGTCGGTCCGTGGGTAGTGCTCCGCCCCGCAGGCCTGGCAGCGGCGGATGTGTCCCGCCGCCGCGATGACGGTGCGTTCGCCGCAGCGTGAGCAGAAGCGGTGCAGCCGCTGCCAGTTCTCCAGGGCCACCGCGTGCACCATCAGACCGGCGTCCCGCGGGCCGAGGAGCATCCCGGCCTCACGCAGGCCGGCGGGCCGTGCGGACTGGTCCATGCGGCCCGGAAGAGAATCCTTCTGGAGCGCGAAGTAGCGTACGCCGTCCTCGTCGGTGCCCAGGAAATAGCGATGGGTCTCGGTGACCGGCGCCTCGAAGGCGGGCGTCATGACGAGCTCGGTGCCGCCGTCGGGGGTGTCGTCGATGAGCGCCTGGCCCCCGGAGACGACGAAGACTCTGGTCGTCGGGTGACTCCAGGCCGCGGCGAGCCAGGCCTCGTCGAGCCGGTGGTGCGCGGCGCGGTCGATGCCGCTGGGCGCGGTGAGACCGATCGGGCGGTCTGCGGTGGCGTTGTCGAAGGTGCTCACAGGTGCTTCCTACTCCCCCGGGGGTGGATCGGGCGTTCAGAGAGATTCAGCGGAGTGCGTCGGCCAGCTCGCCCCACAGGTGGGCGGTGGTCTCCACGCCCTTGAGGAGAAGGCCGAGCTCGACCTTCTCGTCGGGACCGTGCCAGCCGTCGGACGGTACGGAGATACCCAGGAAGAGGACAGGTGCGCCGAGCACATCCTGCAGGTCGGCAGCGGGGCCCGAGCCTCCCTCGCGGGTGAAGAGGATCTTCGTTCCGAAGGCCCGTCCCATGGCGCGGGCCACCGCCTGGAGGGCGGGATGGTCCAGAGGCGTCAGGCAGGGGCGGGTGGCAGGCGCGAAGGTGATCCGGTGGCGCACACCGGCCGGGATCCGGGCCTCGGCCCAGCTGCGGACCGCTTCCTGGATCCGCTCCGGGTCCTGGCCCGCGACCAGCCGGAAGCTCAGCTTCACCAGGGCGGACGAGGGGATGACGGTCTTGCTGCCCGCGCCCTGGTAGCCGCTGCCGATGCCGTTGACCTCGGCGGTGGGGCGGGCCCAGACACGCTCCAGGGTGGAGTACCCGGCCTCCCCCGCGGTGGCCTGCGAGGCCGCCGTGCGCAGCCAGGTGTCCTCGTCGAAGGGCAGTTCGGCGAAGAGGGCCCGTTCGGTTTCGGTGAGTTCGGTGACTCCGTCGTAGAAGCCGGGGACCGCGACCCTGCCGTCCGTGTCGTGGAGGGCGGCGACGAGGCGGGCGAGGGCGGTCGCGGGGTTGGGGACGGCGCCGCCGAAAGACCCGGAATGGATGTCCTGGGCGGGGCCGTGCAGCTCGATCTCGCATTCGGCGAGGCCACGCATGCCGGTGCAGACGGTGGGGGTGTTCTCGTCCCACATGCCGGTGTCGGAGACGATCACGACATCGGCCGCGAGGCGGGCGGCCCGTTCCTCCGCCAGCGCGCGGAAGTGCGGTGATCCGGACTCCTCCTCGCCCTCGACCAGGAGCTTGAGGTGTACCGCGGGTGTCGTGCGACCGGTCGCGGCGAGGTGGGCGCGGACGCCGAGTGTGTGGAAGAACACCTGCCCCTTGTCGTCGGCAGCGCCCCGTCCGTACATCCTGCCGTCGCGGATCACCGGTTCGAACGGGTCGGTGGTCCAGCCGTCCTCGCGGGCGGCGGGCTGCACGTCGTGGTGGCCGTAGACGAGGACGACGGGTGCGTCCGGATCGTCCGACGGCCACTCGGCGAAGACTGCGGGGGCGCCGGGGGTCTCCCAGATCTCGGTGACGGGGAATCCGGTCTCGGTCAGCTTGCCGGACAGCCATGCGGCGCTGCGCCGTACGTCTCCGTCATGCTCCGGCTGGGCGGAGACGGACGGGATGCGCAGCCACTCGGCGAGGTCGTCGAGGAAGGCCGCGCGGTGCTGCTCGGTGTACGTACGGACGGCACTGTCCGGGGTGTCGCTCATGCTTATGAGCCTATCGGCCCTGCGGAGGTGGATCGTCCAGCAGGAGCTTCTCCAGTTCCTCCCGGCCCGGCAGCCCGGTGGGACGGGACGTCTCCCCGGAACGTACGTAGAGGAAGGTCGCGGTGACCGCTTCCAGCGGCAGCCCGTGCAGTTCGGCCCAGGCCAGGCGGTAGACGGCGAGCTGGAGCGGGTCGGCAGTGCGGTGCCGGCCGGTTTTCCAGTCGACGATCTCGTACGTGTCCCCCGTGCGGTAGACCGCGTCGATCCGGCCGCGGATCACCCGGCCTCCGAGCGTGATCTGGAACGGTGTCTCGACGCGGTACGGAGTGCGCCGGGCGTACGCGGTGCGTTCGAAGGCCTCCTTGAGCTCGGCGAGGTCGCGTTCGTCGGCGATCTCCGCGTCGCTCTCGTCGCCCCCGGGAAGTTCGTCGGGGCCGAGCATGGGCAGCGGCAGTTCTTCGAACCGGGACTCCACCCAGGCGTGGAAGCGGGTTCCCCGGCGGGCGGCGGGCTGCGGGGGGCGGGGCATGGGACGGGCGAGCTCCCGCGCGAAGCCCTCCGGGTCGTCGGCGAGGTGCAGCAGCTGTGTGGCGGAGAGCGTGGCGGGTACGACGACGTCCCGCACGGTGGCGCGGGCGCGGCGCAGCTCACCGGCGAGGGCGTCGAGATCACGATCCCAGGAGGCGAGAGTGCGGGACTCCTCCGGAGTGAGGTCCGTGTCCGCCGGGGTGAGGTCCGCGTCCGCCGGGGCGCGGGCTGCGGGCACGTGCGGGGCGGGGGCGGCCGGCCCGGGGGCCGGTCCGGCGTGCGGACCGGGCTCGCTGTCCGGGAACGGATCGTCGTACGGGGCGCCGGCCTCCGTACAGGACGGCTCCTCGGGCTCAACGGGCTCGTCGCCGTACGGCGGCTCGTCCTCGTACGGAGGCTCCTCGCCGGGCGGCTCCGGAGCGTGCGCGGGCTCCTCGTACACATCGGGCACAGGCGTGGCCGCCAGGGCCTCCAGGTGGGCCAGCACCGTGTCCCGGGCGGCGCGGCGGCGGGCCATGGCGGTGTCGTCGAGCGGGAGGGGCCAGGCCTGGTCGGCGTCGTTCTCCCGGAGTGCCGGGTTCTCCTGGTCCTCCCCGGGCTGGTCCTCCCATACCTCGATCTCGCCGTACCCGGCCGCGCAGTGCTCGTACAGCGCGTCCAGGAAGGCGGAAGGGCCGCGGGGCTTCTTCTGGGACGGGCCCCACCAGTGGCCGGAGCCGAGCAGCAGGCTGCGGGGGCGGGTGAAGGTGACGTAGCCGAGGCGGAGCTCCTCGGTGTGCTGATGCCCCTTCATCTCCTCCTTGAACGCTTTGAGGCCCTTGGCGTCGAAGGAGTGGAGGGCTGGAAGCGTGACCGCGTCGCCGCGCAGGGCATGCGGGAGGACCTGGGACTGCGAGGTCCACGCGTCCCGGGACTGCGTGCTGGGGAACTGGCCGCCGACAAGGCCCGGAACGGCGACGACGTCCCATTCCAGGCCTTTGGACTTGTGTGCGGTGAGGACCTTCACCGTGTTCTCGCCACCGGGCAGGGCGTTGTCCAGGCCCTTCTCGTACTGCGCGGCGGTGCGCAGGAAACCGAGGAAGGCGAGCAGGGTCGCCTCCCCGTCCACCGTGGCGAAGCCGGCCGCGACGTCCAGGAAGTTGGCGAGGGTCTCGCGGCGGCGTGCGGCCAGGGCGTGCGGCGACGCGGAGAGTTCCACCTCGAGGCCGGTGGTCGCGAGGACACGGTGCAGTACGTCCATGAGGGGGTCGGCCAGCGAGCGGCGGAGGTCGCGGAGCTCGGTGGCGAGGCGGGCGAAGCGGACGCGTGCCTCCGCGGAGAACGGCAGCTGGTCGTCCTCCGACCCGCCGGACTCCAAGAAGGTGTCGAGGGCGTCTGCGAGCGAGATCACCTCGGCGGGGTCGATGCCCTCGACCGCTTCGGCCAGACGCTGGTCCGGCTCGGCGTCGTCGACGCCGGGCGCGGAGCGGTGGACGAGCAGGCGGGCTCGTCGTCCCAGGAGGGCGAGGTCCCGGGGGCCGATGCGCCAGCGCGGTCCGGTGAGCAGCCGGACCAGGGAGGCGTTGGCCCCGGGGTCCTGGAGGACCGCGCAGACGGCGACGAGGTCGGCGACCTCCGGGAGGTGCAGCAGGCCGGACAGGCCGACGACCTCGACCGGGATGTCCCGGGCGACGAGGGCGGCCTGGATACGGGGAAAGTCTCCTGCGGTCCGGCACAGGACGGCGATCTCCCCAGGTGCTGTGCCGGTCCGTACGAGGTGGGCGAGCGAGTCGCCGAGCCAGTCGATCTCCTCGGCATGGGTGTTCAGGAGGGCACACCGGACCGTGCCGTCCCTCTCGGCCCCGGGTGCGGGACGCAGCGCCTCGACTCCCTCGTGCATGGCGCGCAGGGGTTCGGCCAAGCCGTTGGCGAGGTGGAGGAGGCGGCCACCGCTGCGGCGGTTCTCGCTGAGGGAGTAGCGGGTGGCCGGGGTGCCGTCGGCGTGCGGGAAGTGGTGCGGGAAGTCGTCGAGGTTGGCCACGGAGGCGCCACGCCAGCCGTAGATCGCCTGGCAGGGGTCACCGACGGCGGTGACGGCGTGGCCCGCCGTGCCGCTGCCGCCTGCCGCGCCGCTCCCGTCTCCCCCGCCGAACAGCGCGGCAAGGAGCAGCCGCTGGGCCACGGAGGTGTCCTGGTACTCGTCGAGCAGGACGACCCGGTACTCGTCGCGCAGGATGGCGCCGACCTCGGGCCGGGTGAGTGCCAGCTCGGCGGAGAGGGCGATCTGGTCGCCGAAGTCGAGGAGATCGCGGCTGCGCTTGGCCGCCCGGTAGCGCCGGGTCAGCTCGAGGAGCTCGCGGCGGGCCTCCGCGGTCTCGGGGAGCTTGCGCAGCTCGGCGTTGGTGAGCCTGGCCGTCTCCAGGGTGTGGAGCAGCTCGGTGTCGTGCTCCGCGAGCTGTTCGGGCCGTACGAGGTGTTCGGCTAGCTCGGCGTCCAGGGCCAGCAGGTCGCTGACGAGGGTGGGGAAGGACCTGGTCAGCGCCGGGTAGGGGCCGGGCGCCTCACGCAGCACCCGGGCGGCGAGCTGGTAGCGGGTGGCGTCCGCGAGCAGCCGGGTGGTGGGTTCGAGGCCGATCCGCAGTCCGTGGTCGGTGAGAAGCCGGCCGGCGAAGGCGTGGTAGGTGGAGATGCTGGGCTCGCCCGGAGGGTTGTCCGGGTCGATGACGTCCGGGTCGGTGACCCCGGCCGCGACCAGGGCCTTGCGGACCCGCTCGGCGAGCTCACCAGCGGCCTTGTTCGTGAAGGTCAGGCCGAGTACCTGCTCCGGGGCGACCTGTCCGGTCCCGACCAGCCACACCACCCGGGCGGCCATCACGGTGGTCTTTCCCGAACCGGCTCCGGCCACGATCACCTGCGGGGCGGGCGGCGCGGTGATGCAGGCCGTCTGCTCCGGGGTGAACGGAATCCCGAGGAGCTCCTTGAGCTGCTCGGGATCGCTGATACGGGGGGACACTCCAGAGAGGCTAACCGGACGCACCGACAACGCGGCCCCGCGCGGATTCCGTCCGGGCGGTCATTCGATGATCTGACGGCCTTCGGGCTGCGCGCTGCACGATGCCTTGAAGGCGCAGTGGGTGCAGTGCTGGCCGGTCGTGGGGGTGAACCGTTCGTCCAGGACCCGGCCGGCCGCCGTGGCCAGCAGGTCGGAGACCCATTCCCCGGTGAGGGGTTCCTGTGCCTGCACCTTGGGCAGGGCGTCGCCGCCCTCCTTCTTCGGGGCGGGCTGGCGCAGCTGTACGAGTTCGGCGCCTCCCGGTTCCGGGCGGTGGCCGCCGAAGACCTCATCGACGGCTCCCTCACTGACCGCCAGCTGGTACACGGCGAGCTGGGGGTGGGAGGCCACCTCGTCCTTGGTGGGCGCTCCCTTGCCGGTCTTGAAGTCGACGACGTACGCCCGGCCCTCGGTGTCCTGTTCCACGCGGTCCATGGAGCCCCGGATGCGTACCGCGTACTCGCCGGCTTCGAGGGTGACGTCGAAGTCGTGCTCGCTGGCGGTGGGGGTGCGGCCGGCGCGGTCCATGACGTGCCAGCGCAGGAAGCGCTCAAGGGCGGCGCGTGCCTGGTCCTTCTCCTGCTTCGATTTCCAGGGGGCGTCGAAGACGAGGCCGTCCCATACGGAGTCGAGGCGTTCCATCAGGACGTCCAGGTCGGCGGCGGTACGCCCGGAGGCCACCTCGTCGGCGAGCACGTGGATCACGTTGCCGAAGCCCTGGGCCGCCGTCGCCGGGGCGTCGGCCTTCACCTCGCGGCCGAGGAACCACTGAAGGGCGCAGGTGTTGGCGAGCTGGTCGAGCGCGCTCCCGGAGAGCGCGACGGGGTGGTCCCGGTCACGCAGCGGGATCTCGGAGCGGGTCGGCTCGTTCAGCCCCCACCAGCGGTACGGGTGCGCGGCGGGCACGAGCGGCTGGCCCTCGTCGTCGGTGAGCGCCGCGAGCCGGGCGAGCCGGTGTGCGGCGGCGTCGCGCAGCGCTTCCGAGGCGGCGGGGTCGACGGTTGTCGCCCGGAGCTCGGCGACGAGCGAGGCCACCGCGAGCGGGCGGCGGGGGCGTCCGGTGACGTCCCGGGGCTCGGCACCGAGCTCGGCGAGGAAGCGGGAGGGCTGGTCGCCGTCGTCGGCGGGGGCCTTGACGGCGGTGACGACGAGACGTTCACGGGCCCGGGTCGCGGCGACGTAGAACAGGCGGCGTTCCTCGGCCAGGAGTGCCCCCGGGGTGAGCGGTTCCGCCAGGCCGTCGCGCCCGATCCGGTCCGCCTCCAGGAGCGATCCCCGGCGTCGCAGGTCGGGCCAGAGCCCCTCCTGCACCCCGGCGACGACCACCAGGCGCCATTCCAGGCCCTTGGAGCGGTGCGCGGTCATCAGGCGTACGGCGTCGGGGCGTACGGCACGACGGGACAGGGTGTCGGCGGCGATGTCCTGGGCGTCGACCTCCTCCAGGAAGTTGAGGGCGCCGCGTCCCCCGGTGCGGTCCTCGGCCCGTGCCGCACTGTCGAAGAGGGCGCATACGGCGTCGAGGTCCCGGTCGGCGTTCCGGCCGGCCGCGCCGCCACGCAGTGCCGCCCGTTCCAGCCGGCCGGGCCAGGGGGTGCCCCTCCACAGGGCCCACAGGGCCTCTTCGGCGGTCCCCCCGCCCTCCAGGAGTTCTCGGGCGTCGCGCAGGAGCGCGCCGAGCCGCTGGGCTCCGCGGGCGTATGCCGGGTCGTGCGTGACCAGGCGCTCCGGCTCGGACAGCGCCCGGGCCAGCAGCTCCCCGGACGGCGGCGGTACGCGGTTCCCCGCGGCCCGTTCCTCGTCGCGCAGTGCCCGCCCCAGACGGCGCAGATCGGCTGCATCCATGGAGCCGAGGGGGGAGGTGAGCAGGGCGAGGGCGGTCTCGGTGTCGAGCCGGCCGGGTGCGTCCTTGTCGCTCCCGGCGCCGGTCTCCTCCTCCGGTTCCTGGGGGCCGGAGGACGTGAGGGCCTCCTCCTCGGGTTCGTCGGGCGCGGCAGTGTGCAGCGCCGCCGTGGCGACGGTGCGCAGGGCGGTCAGGAGCGGGGTGACCGCCGGTTCGTGGCGCAGTGGGAGATCGTCTCCGTCGATCTCCAGAGGGACTCCGGCGGAGGTGAGCGCCCGGCGCACAGCTGGGATCGAGCGGCCGCCGGCGCGCACGAGAACCGCCATGTCCCGCCAGGGCACGCCCTCTTCCAGGTGCGCGCGCCGGAGCAGATCGGCGATGTTGTCCAGCTCGGTGGAGGGCGTCGGATAGGTGTACGTCTCGACGCGGCCGCCCGGGCGCACGGCGGACAGCTCGCGGTGGGCGCGGACCTTGTCCGAGGGCAGGCGGGTGAGCGGCATCCGGCGGGTGAGCAGCCGGGTCGCCTCGAGCAGGTGCGTGCCGGAGCGGCGTGAGGTGGTGAGGACTCCGACGGGGGCGGGCGCGCCGTCGGCACGGCGGAAGGTGTCGGGGAAGTCGAGGATGCCGTTCACATCGGCGCCCCGGAAGGCGTAGATCGACTGATCGGGGTCGCCGAAGGCGATCAGCGTCCGGCCGCCGCCTGTTCCCGGCGCGGAACTCCCTTGGTTCCCGGCCAGGGCGTGCAGCAGCCGTACCTGGGCGGGATCCGTGTCCTGGTATTCGTCGACGAGTACCGCGTCGTAGCTCCCGGCCAGCGCCGCCGCCACCTCCGGCCGTTCGGCGAGCAGGACCGCCCGGTGGACCAGTTCCGCGTAGTCGAGGACCCCTTGGGCGTCGAGGACGTCCAGGTACTCGGCGAGGAACTGGGCGGCGGCGCTCCAGTCCGGGCGCCCGGTGCGGCGGGCGAAGGCGGCCAGCGCGTCCGGTCCGAGGCCCAGCTCACGGCTGCGGGCCAGCACCGCCCGCACCTCGTCGGCGAAGCCACGCGTGGTCAGACAGGCCCTCAGCTCGTCGGGCCAGCGGACATGGGCCAGCCCTGCCTGCTCCAGGCCGAGCTGGCCGGTCAGGAGTTCGCGGACGGTGACGTCCTGCTCGGGCCCGGAGAGCAGGCGCAGCGGATCGGCGAAGAGGTCGGCGTCCTGGTGGGCACGGACCAGGGCGTAGCAGTACGAGTGGAAGGTGGTGGCCTGCGGCCCCCGGGTGCCGCCGAGCCGGGCCGCCATACGGTCGCGCAGTTCGACCGCCGCCTTGCGGCTGAAGGTGAGGACCAGGATGCGGGCGGGATCGGTCCCCCGGGCCACGCGCTGGGCGACCGCCTCGACCAGCGTCGTGGTCTTGCCGGTGCCGGGCCCTGCGAGGACCAGCAGCGGGCCGTCGCGATGGTCAACCACCGCGCGCTGCGGTGCGTCCAGAAGAGGGAGGTCCACGGGGCCCGGCGGTGTGCGCACCAGCCGGTACGCGCCCGGGGCCCGCCGCCGTGCCTGACGGTGCGGGCTGTTCCGGGTGGTGAAGGGGGAGCTCACGTGGATCGCCGGTCCTGGTGGGTGTACTCGGTCTGCGCGGTGGCCGGCCATGGGGGGACGGCCCGGGGATCGACGGCTGCCGGTGTCGGCTGCCGGTGACGGACGGTGCTGAAGCGCCGGGTACGCGAGGCCCGGTCGTGACGGAGACGGAAGAGGGAGTGGAGCGTGCCGCGTGTGGACGACGCTACGCCAGCGGCGAGGCGGACATCGGGCTCCGGGCCGCGTCCCCCGTCACACGTGGAGGCCGCCGACGCGCCGGAGCGTCCGGTCCACCGGCCCGGCGCCCGCCCCGGCGGGCCACGACGGCGGAAGCTGTCAGATGTGAGTTTCGCCGCCCGGACCACCGGTCACGCCGTCCCATCGGGCGCTCCTCATGTCAAGGCGCGGAACGTGCCCGTCCGCGTCGCGCGGGGCCGCCCGCAGCGGTGTGCCCTCCTCGCGGTAGTGGCCGAGCGCCCGCAGCTCGTGGCCCGGCAGCAGCACCCCGTCGGCGCGCACCACACGCCACCAGGACGTCGCGGAGCCGTACAGCGCCATCACCCGGCCGACCTGTCTGGGCCCGCCGTCCCCGAGCCACTCCGCGACATCGCCGTACGTCAAGACGCGGCCGGGCGGGATGAGATCCGCCACGTCCAGCACCCGCTCGGCGTAGAGGGGCAGCTCGGTGTTCACGGCGCCGGCGGGCACGGCCTCTGCCCGGCTGCCGCTCGTCCGGTCTTCGCTCATCCGTCCCATCATGCCGTACGCCACCGACAACCGGGCCCGCCCGGTGGCGCCCTGATCACACTCCGTGACGGGCTGGCGGAGCAGCGTATGTTGCGCATCGCACCCGCGCAATGCACCCTGATGCCCCCCTCTGTCTGCAGGCCGTGCCACCATCGTGCGGGCGGTGACCGGTGATACGAGAACACGAAGATTCATCAGAGGCTAAGGAGCAGGGCGTGCAGCCACCGAAGGCGGCGGACGCCTCTGATGCGGAGCCGCGCCCGGACGCGCCCGGTACTCCGAATGCCGGGGAGACCCCCGGGACGCCCCCGGAACACGTCTCGGGCTCGACGCTCGCTTCGGCCGACACCGGTCTGACCGACCGTGTCTCGGGCGACGAGCCCCTGCTGCCCGCCCGGGTGCACCGCCCCTCGGATCTGCTGCGGCTCCTCATCGGGGTCCTCGCGATCGCCCTGCTGTTCTCCGTCGCCGCCTTCGCCCAGGGGACCACCACCGGTCTCGAGGACGACATCTCCAAGGGCACCGACCAGGCCCCCGATCTGCTGATCAAGCTCGCGGGCCTGGTGTCCAGCATCGCCGTGCTCCTCGTGCCGGTCGCCTTCGCGATCGAGCGGCTGGTGAAACGAGACGGACTGCGGATCGCGGACGGAGTGCTCGCCGCCGTGCTGGCCCACGGGGTGACCCTGGCCACCGATCTCTGGGTCGCCCGGTCGGCCCCCGGGACGATCCGGGAGGCTCTGACGCAGCCGCAGCCCGGGGACGCGCTCACCGATCCCGTGCACGGATATCTCGCACCCGTCATCGCCTATATGACGGCGGTCGGCATGGCCCGCAGACCGCGCTGGCGGGTCGTGCTGTGGGTGGTGCTGCTCCTGGACGCCTTCGCGATGCTGGTCGGCGGCTACACCACCCCGTTCTCGATCGTCCTCACCGTGCTGATCGGCTGGACCGTGGCGTACGGCACGCTGTACACGGTCGGCTCGCCGAACGTCCGTCCGACCGGCCAGCACCTGATGGCCGGTCTGCGCCACGTCGGCTTCCGTCCGGTCGCCGCGATGCGCACCGAGGACGCCCCCGACAACGTCGATCAGAGCGACCGGGGGCGCCGCTATCTGGTCACCCTGGAGGACGGCCCACCGCTGGATGTGACGGTCGTCGACCGTGAACAGCAGGCCCAGGGCTTTTTCTACCGGGTGTGGCGCAGGCTCACCCTGCGCAGCATCACCCAGCGCCGCTCCATCCAGTCGCTGCGCCAGGCCCTGGAGCAGGAGGCGCTCCTCGCGTACGCGGCGATCGCCGCCGGGGCCAACGCACCCAGGCTGATCGCCACGTCCGAGCTGGGGCCCGACGCCGTGATGCTCGTGTACCAGCACATCGGCGGGCGCTCGCTGGACGCGATGGAGGACGAGGAGATCACCGACGACCTGGTGCGGGGCGCCTGGCGGCAGGTGAAAGCGCTCCAGTCGCGGCGGATCGCGCACCGCAGGCTCACCGGGGACGCCCTCCTGGTGGATCGTTCCGGCACGGTGTTCGTCACCGATCTGCGGGGCGGTGAGATCGCGGCCGGTGACCTCATCCTGCGCATGGACGTCGCCCAGCTGCTCACCACCACCGGGCTGCGCGTGGGCGCCGAACGAGCCGTCGCCGGGGCACTCGCCGTGCTCGGGCCCGACGCCGTCGCCGACTGTCTGCCGCTGCTCCAGCCGATCGCTCTGAGCCGCTCCACCCGGGCGACACTCCGCAGACTCGCCCGGGAGCGTTCACAGCGCGAGCGTGAGGCGGTGCTGGAGGCCTCGCAGGCTGCGAAGCAGACCAAGGAGGAGCAGGGCTCGGAGGCCGGCGACCGCAAGGCGGTCCGAAAGTCGCTGCGCACGGAGAAGCAGGCCGAGAAGCGGGCGATAGACGATGCCCTGGAAGAGGCCCGCGAGGAGGACATGCTGGCCCAGATCCGCCGCCAGGTGCTGCTGATCAGGCCACAGGCACCGGTCGAGCCGGTCCGGCTGGAACGCATCAAGCCGCGCACCCTCTTCAGCTTCATCGCGGGTTCCATTGCCGCCTACTTCCTGATCTCACAGGTCACCGAGGCCGACTTCGGCACGGTCGTGGAGCAGGCGGAGTGGGGCTGGGTCGCGGCCGCGCTAGGTTTCTCGGCCCTGAGCTACGTCGCCGCGGCCATGAGCCTGCTCGGCTTCGTGCCGGAGCGGGTGGCCTTCGGGAAGACCGTGCTGGCGCAGGTGGCCGGGTCGTTCGTGAAGATCGTGGCACCGGCGGCGGTCGGTGGGGTGGCGCTCAACACGCGCTTCCTGCAACGCGCCGGGGTGCGCCCCGGGCTCGCCGTCGCGAGCGTGGGCGCGTCCCAGCTGTTCGGTCTCGGCTGCCACATCCTGCTGCTCGCCCTGTTCGGGTATCTGACCGGAACGGAGAAGACCCCGGACTCGCTCACCCCGTCGAGGACGGTCATCGCGGGCCTGCTCACGGTCGCCGTTCTCGTGCTGGTGGTGACGGCGATCCCGTTCATGCGGAAGTTCGTCGTTACCCGGGTGCGGTCGCTGTTCGCCGGTGTCGTACCCCGCATGCTCGACGTGGCGCAGCGTCCGCAGAAGCTGGTCACCGGCATCGGCGGCATGCTGCTGCTGACGGGCCTGTTCGTGCTGTGCCTCGACGCGTCGATCCGCGCGTTCAGCGGCCCCGATGTCCCCCAGCTCAGCTACGCCAGCATCGCGGTGGTCTTCCTCGCGGGCAACGCCCTCGGCTCCGCGGCGCCCACTCCGGGCGGCATGGGCGCCGTCGAGGGCGCGCTGACCCTGGGGCTGATCGCGGTGGGCCTGCCGAAGGAGGTCGCGGCGCCGGCCGTGCTGCTGTACCGGGTGATGACCCTGTGGCTGCCCGTGCTTCCCGGCTGGATCTGTTTCAACCAGCTGACCCGTAAGGGAGAGCTCTAGAACACGCGCGCGGGGACGGGACCACTCACATGGACCGCGCCCCGCGCGTTCCACCTCGCCCCGCCGCACGATGGGGTCATGAGGACCTCTCCCGCACTGCGTGCCGCCGCCCTCACCGCCACCGCCACCGTGCTGCTGCCGCTGGCCGCCTGTTCGGACGACGGCGACGACGGAGGTACGGAGAGGTCGACGCCATCGGTGGCCTCGACGGCGTCCCCCACGGCGACGGCGGAGGAGCTGTCCTCCCAGAAGCTCGACTGGCAGCCCTGCCCGGCCCCCAGCCAGGCCCAGGGCAGCGGCGCGGCCCCCTCGCCGCTGCCGGGCGGGGGGTCCTGGGAGTGCTCCTTCATGGACGTCCCCCTCGACTACGCGGACCCGGAGGGCCGGACCATCGAACTGGCACTCATCCGCGCCGCGGCCAGGAAGAAGGACCGGCGCATCGGCTCGCTGATCTTCAACTTCGGAGGGCCGGGCGCCTCAGGCGTCGCCACGCTGCCGTCCTTCGGCACCGCGTACGACACCCTTCGCACCCGCTACGACCTGGTGAGCTTCGACCCGCGCGGGGTCGGCCGCAGCGAGGGGATCGAGTGCTCGGACAACGAGACGCTCGACGCCCGTTACGAACAGGACGCCACCCCCGACGACGCCGAGGAGGAGAAGGCGTTCGTCGCCGACCAGAAGTCCTACATCGCGGACTGCGAGAAGAACTCGGGGAAAGAACTGCCCTACGTCGGCACCACGAACGCGGCCCGGGACATGGATCTGATGCGCCAGGTACTCGGTGACGACAAGCTGTACTACTTCGGAATCTCCTACGGCACCGAACTGGGCGGTGTCTACGCCCACCTCTATCCCGAGAAGGTCGGCCGGGCCGTCCTGGACGCGGTCGTCGACCCGACGGAGGACTCCTTGCAGTCCTCGCTCGGCCAGGCCAAGGGCTTCCAGCTCGCCCTGGACAACTTCACCGCCGACTGCGCCGGACGCGA
Organism: Streptomyces sp. NPDC002911; assembly: GCF_053591835.1. NCBI lineage: Bacteria > Bacillati > Actinomycetota > Actinomycetes > Kitasatosporales > Streptomycetaceae > Streptomyces > Streptomyces sp. NPDC002911. The sequence continues at coordinate 357,966 of NZ_JBSFUO010000001.1, forward strand.
CGACTGCAAGCTCCCAGGGGCCACGTCGAAGGAGGTCCAGGACGGGATCGCCGACCTGCTCGGCCGGCTGGAGAAGAAGCCCGTCCCGGGGCTGGGCGAACGGGAGCTGACCGAAACCCAGGCCACCACCGGCATCGCGTCCGCTCTCTACTCCAAGGAGACCTGGCCGCTGCTCGAACAGGGCCTCGACGAGGCCGACGGCAACAACGGCGGACTGCTGCTCGCGCTCGCCGACTCGCTGAACGGCCGCTCCGAGGACGGGCACTACGACAACTCGAACGCGGCCAACGCGGCCGTCAACTGCGCGGACTCCGAGCAGCGGTTCACCCTGGAAAAGACCAGGAAGGTGCTCCCCGAGTTCCGCCAGGCATCCCCCGTGTTCGGCGACTACCTGGGCTGGGGTCTGATGTCCTGCACCGGCTGGCCCGTCGCGGGCGCGTGGGACACCCCGGACGTCGGGGCGCCGGGTTCGGCCCCGATCCTGGTGATCGGCAACACGGGGGACCCGGCGACGCCGTATGCCGGCGCGAGTGCAATGGCCGCCGCACTCGGCAAGGGAGTCGGGATCGAGCTCACGTACAAGGGCGAGGGCCACGGGGCGTACAACGGCGGGAGTACCTGCGTGCAGAGGGCCGTGGACGGCTATCTGCTCCAAGGGGAGGTCCCGGAGCCGGGAACGGTCTGCCGGTGACCACGCGTGGGACGACCCGACATCGGCGGCGCCGCGTCCGGCCCCGGCCGGCGGGCGCCGTCGACGTACACACGTGAAGGGGCCCGCTCCGTTCGGCCCCTTCACGTGTGTACCGGCGCGGTCCTAGTAGACCGGCTTCTCGGGCTCGACCTGGTGCACCCAGCCGATGACGCCACCGCCGACGTGCACCGCGTCGGCGAAGCCCGCCGACTTGAGGACCGCGAGGACCTCGGCACTGCGGACACCGGTCTTGCAGTTCAGGACGATGCGCTTGTCCTGCGGGAGGTCCTGGAGGGCGCTGCCCATCAGGAACTCGTTCTTCGGGACCAGCCGGGAGCCCGGGATCGAGACGATCTCGTACTCGTTCGGCTCGCGGACGTCGATGATCTCGATCTTCTCGTCGCCGTCGATCCACTCCTTGAGCTGCTTGGGAGTGATCGTGGAACCGGCCGCCGCCTCCTGGGCCTCCTCGGACACGACGCCGCAGAAGGCCTCGTAGTCGATGAGCTCGGTGACGGTGGGGTTCTCGCCGCAGACCGCGCAGTCGGGGTCCTTGCGGACCTTGACCTGGCGGTACTGCATCTCCAGCGCGTCGTAGATCACCAGGCGGCCGACCAGCGGGTCACCGATACCGGCGAGCAGCTTGATGGCCTCGTTGACCTGGATGGAGCCGATGGACGCGCAGAGCACACCCAGGACACCGCCCTCGGCGCAGGAGGGGACCATGCCGGGGGGCGGCGGCTCCGGGTAGAGGCAGCGGTAGCAGGGACCGTGCTCGGACCAGAAGACGGACGCCTGGCCGTCGAAGCGGTAGATCGAGCCCCAGACGTACGGCTTGTTCAGCAGGACCGCGGCGTCGTTGACGAGATAGCGGGTGGCGAAGTTGTCCGTGCCGTCCACGATCAGGTCGTACTGGGCGAAGATGTCCATCACGTTCTCGGCTTCGAGCCGCTCTTCGTGAAGGACCACGTTCACCAGGGGGTTGATCCCCTGCACGGTCTCCTTGGCCGACTGGGCCTTGGACTTGCCGATGTCGGCCTGGCTGTGGATGACCTGACGCTGCAGGTTCGACTCGTCGACCTCGTCGAACTCGACGATGCCGAGCGTGCCGACGCCGGCCGCGGCCATGTACATCAGAGCCGGCGAGCCGAGGCCACCGGCGCCGACACAGAGCACCTTCGCGTTCTTCAGCCGCTTCTGCCCGTCCATCCCGACATCCGGGATGATCAGGTGGCGGGAGTACCTGCGGACCTCATCGACGGTGAGCTCAGCAGCTGGCTCGACCAAGGGTGGCAGCGACACAGGAACCTCAACAATGCAGGTGGTCGGTTTCTACGTACTTCATCTACGTACGGTTGTTCTCCCGTAACACTGCCACGCCCCTCCTCATTCCGAGATACCCGGTCCGATCTGCGAGACGAATTCGTCCCAGTAGCTGGGCAGTGCCGCGAATGAGCCGGTTTGCCTGTTCGCGTCGTCTCGGTCCGTGGAGAAGATCGTGCCCGCACCCTGCCGGCGGGCGATGCGCATGGCTCCCTCCAGGTGCGTGCGCGGGCCCCCGTGACCTCCAGGCAGTGCGGGCCGGGCACCCGGCCCGTCGTCGATGTCGGGGACGGTGGAGCCGGTGCGGGTCAGATGCGGCATGCCGCCTCCATCCAAATGTCCGCGAGAGACTCCTCCAGATTGATACGGGGACGCCAGCCGAGCCGGTCCCGGGCTGTGCGGACATCGGCCTGCTGCCAGGCACCGCAGCCGTCGGGGTATGGGGACGGGGTTGCCGCGAGGTGCTCCAAGACCGACTCCGCTGAGGCACGGGGGGCGTGGATGGGGAGCCGGGCGGGAGGCGTGTCGAGCTCGTGGAGCGCGCCCGCGTATCCGGCGACCCTGGCGAGGACCGAGGCCGCGTCGCGCAGTCGCACAGCCCGGCCGGTGCCGATGTTGACGACGCCCTGGGCGGCGGAGAGCGAGGCGGCGTGCACGGCGCGCGCCACATCGCGCACGTCGACGAAGTCGCGCTGCACCCCGAGGCCGCTGAGCTTGAGCTCGGGGTCGCCGGTCTGCATGGCACGGCGCATGGTCTCGGCGAGCCTGCCGAGCGGGGAGCCGGCCGGTGTGCCGGGCCCCACCGGGGAGAAGACGCGCAGCACGACCGCGTCCAGACCGGAGCCGAGGACCAGCTCGGTGGCGGCGAGCTTGCTGACGCCGTACGGGCCTCCCGGCCGGGGCACCGCGTCCTCGGCGGTGGACGAGCCGGGCTGCGAGGGCCCGTACTCGGAGGCACAGCCGACCTGGACGAGCCGTGCGCTGCAGCCGCTGCGTCGCATGGCTTCGCAGACGGTCGCCACGGCGACTGTGTTGTGGCGGGTCAGGTCCCTGGCACCGCCGCGGGTGGCGCCGGCACAGTTGACCACGACCCCCGGGTGGACGGCGTCGAGGAAGCGGGTGAGCGCTCCGGGACTGCCGCCCGCGAGGTCGAAGCGCACATCGGCGTCGTCGCCCCGGCCGAGTGCCGTGAGGTGCACGGCCGGGTCGGCGAGCAGGCGGTCGGCGACGAAGCGCCCGAGGAATCCGTTCGCTCCGAGCAGCAGAACCCTCATCGCGCGCTCCCTCGGTGCCGACGGCGTGCTGCCGGTGCGGGGGATTGGGGGGTCATGTCTGGCGTCTCCTTGAGGAAAGTGTGTGCGCGGTACGGAAGACCCGCGGCGTCGGCTCCGCGGGGGTGGGGCAGGCCCTAGGCGTGGGCGGATGCCCGGGTGAGGGTGACCGAGGCGTGGACCAGCAGCCCGAACGCGGCGATGCCGCAGGCGAGGGCGGGAACACCGCTGGGGCCGGCCGCGACGACGACGGCGTCGACGGGCCGGGCGAGGTCGCCGAGGCCGGGCAGCCGGCCGGCGAGAACCAGGAAGGGGGCCGCCACTTCGACGGCGAAGGCGGCGGCGAGCCCGGTGGCGGCGGGCTCCGGGAAGCCGTGGACGGCCAGCAGGCGGGCCAGGAAGAGGAGGGAACCGAGGGCGGCCGGGCCCACGAGGCTGCCGCCCGCGCCGGGCCGGCCGAGGCCGGCCAGGAACAGCAGCGCGGTCAGCGTGCACAGGAAGAGCGCGACGACACCGAACAGCAGGGGGCGCACTCCGGCGCCGAACTCCGACAGGCCGTGGGACCTTGCCAGACGGCGGCGAACCAGTACGGCGAACAGGTGGGCGCACCAGGCTGCGGGCGCCAGGGCCAGAACCAGCCCGAGCAGAGGGGCGGGCGCGGCGGTCCAGTCGCCGTCGGGGCCGCCGCTGACGACCTGGGCGAGCAGGTCGTCGCCGTACACGACGTAGCCGAGGAGCCAGCAGACGTACAACGTGACGCCGCCGGTGCCGCCCGCGGCGCGCAGCGGACCGCCGCCCAGACAGAGCCGGAGCCCGAGGAGGGCGAGCAGTGCTCCGACGGCGGTCACCGCGAACCGGGCTTCGCCGCCGAGGGCCCCTTCAGTAAGTTCGAGCGCCCCTGCGGTCGCGAGGCAGGCGGCGCCGGGCAGCAGCGCCTGCAGTGTCCATCCCGCCCGCGCGCCCTCGTCCTTGCCGGGATCCGGCTTCGGCCGGGGTGCGCGGGGGGTGTGCCCGTCCGCGCCGGGGACGCGGGCGTAGAGCTCCTCCGCGAGCGAGAAGACGTCGCGGTGCCGGTAGCACGCAGCGGTCCGGTCGGTGAGCCCGTGCGCCTCCAGGCCCGCGGCGATCTCCAGGGGGGCGACGGCGCGCTCGCAGAGGTCCCGGTGCCGGTGCATGAGCGCCTTCACCGGGTCCGCGGGTCCGCGCCGGACCGCGGATCTGCGGGCGGGGTGGCAGGCGACCTCGGGCGCCCGGACCGCGGAACGGCCCGCCGCCGGAGCCTCGCCGGCCGACGCACAGAGGGCGTCCAGGGACGGGGTGTCGACCGGCCCGCCCATCGGGACTCCTCTGTGGCCGTCGTCGCTCGTGTCGTCACGCATCGACGTCCCCCGCTCCTTGTACGCCCGCTCGCACACCCTTCGCACCGATGGCCCAGAGGTCGTCGGGGACGGTGGCGGCGTGGACGGTCCGCCCGGTGCCCGGGGCACGGCAGGCCGACTCCACGACGCGTACGGTCGTCTCGGAGCGCAGAGCGTGGTGCAGTCCACCGCGTTCCCGGGCCAGTTCCGCGAGGCCGTGGAGGCCGTTCGTGAAGCGTCCGGCCGCCGCCTCCGCGGCCGCGCCTCCGGGGCCCGGCCCGGTTTCCGTACCTGCGCACACCGCGCCGACGAGCGACGTCACATGCGCCGTGAAGCGCCGTCGGTCCCGCCGCCCGTACGAGCGCCCCAGGCCGGTGGCGAGCCTGCCCGTCAGGCTTCTGGACGGGCCGGCGTGCCGGGCGTCCACATCGTGCGTCCGCATCGGCGCCGTCCGCACCCGCCCGACCCGGTCGGGGAGCCTGACCCAGCCCTGTTGTTCCTGGTCGGCGGAGCGGCTGAGCGCGAAGAGGTCGAACTCGTGCTGGGGAAGACCGCGCACCAGGCGGTCGCACCAGAGTCTGGACTCACCGGTCGCATACGGATAACCACCGTCCGTGAGGAGTCCGATCCGCACGAGCACACCCCCGATCTCCCTTGTGGTCAGCCGCCGTTGCCCGGCGACTCGCAGCGGGACGACCGTATGCGGACAGACAGGTGGCGCGACGGACGGTTGTCCGTCGCGCCACCGAAAGGGGTGAATCGGCGTAACTTTCCCACCCCAGTCGCGTTCTGTTGCGATATGCGGGAGCCCGGTGACACAGGGGCAGGCTGCGGCCAGATCCGACCGGATCGCGCGGCGTGCCGCGGCGCGTGCGGGGCCGAGCGCGGCAACCGCCGCCAGGAGTCCGTAGCCCGACGTCATCGCATGATGAGACATCGGTCCCACCATGCGGACATCGGTCTTTCCGGGCGGCTCAACTTCCCGGATACACCCAGGGGTTGGGGCGGCACTTGATGCCGTCCAGATCCAGGGTCTTGGTCTGCTGCTGCATCACGGGCGCCAGGGCGCCAGCGGTGCGGCAGCTCACATGGTTGTGCCCCAGCCGGTGGCCGACCTCGTGGTTGATCAGCATCTGACGGTAGGGCAGAAGCTTGTCCGGCCCGAAGGTCGCGGCGCCCTGTGCCCAGCGGTAGGCGTTGATCATCACGCGGTCGGTGGCGGCGGAGTCGCAGGACACGTTGTCCTCGGTGGTGTCCAGACCCGACTTCTCGCACCAGTCCGCCGTGGTGCCCGGACTCGCGAGGGTGATCACGAAATCAGGTTCTCCGGAGGAGATCCGCTCGAAGGTCATGGCACCGTTGTGCGCCCAACTGCGGTCGTCGTTCAACGTCCTCTGCACGGCTTCGGCGAAAAGCCCGGCATCGAGACCGAGGCCCTTCTCGACGTCGATCCTGTACCGGTACTTGGTCCCCTTGCCCGGAGCCTTCGCCAGTCCCGCCACCGCCTCGAACGCCCCGGACGCCTTCAGGTCCGGCGCCAGCGGAAAGGCGGTGGCCATCTTCTGCGCGTACGTCAGGGGCTCGGCCTCATGCCGCTGCACCTCGGGGACCGACTGGTCCACGGCGCCGGAGGGGCCTTCGGAGTCCCGCCGGTCGACGCCCGCGGTCCGCGGACCGTCCGCCGGCCTCCCGGGGCCCTGTGCCACCTGCCCGGCCACCACGAACGCGAGCACCGTGGTCACGGCGGCGGCCGCGATCCCCGTGAACGTACGGCCTATGCCGCCCTTCGGCACCCGGCCGTCCTCGGGGCCCTCGGGACCCCCGGCGTTCTCGGCGTTCTCGGCGTTCTCGGCGTTCTCGGCGTTCTCGGCGTTCTCGGGGTCGGGCCCCGCGGAGGTCCGGGCCGTGTCCTCGGGCGGATCCGTCGGTGCGGGACGCCACGGTGCGGTGTCGAACGCCTCCAGGAACTCCCTGCGCGGACCCGGTATCAGTGCGGCACTGCCGGTCTGCGGCCCAGCCGTGCGCCGCCCGGCCGCCTGCTGCCCTGCCTGTTGCGCCGCCTGCTGCCGCGCCGTGGCGGCCTGCCTGGCCAGGAAGACGTCCTGGCCGCCCGGCGCCGCCGGATCGCGCCGGGGGTCGTACTGCGGCTGCGGCTCGGTTCCCCAGCCACCGCCCGGCTCCCGCTGTTCGGGGTGTCCGCCGCGCACCTGCTGAGCGTCCCGGAACGGGCCGTGGCCCTCCTGCGGCGGGGGCGTGGCGGGGTCCCGCCCACGCCGGCCGGTGCCGCGCTCGGCACCGGCGGAGGTTCCGGCGGTTTCGCGCCGGGTGGCCTCGGGGCCGCCTTTCCGGCTGTGTCGTCCCACGCCCCGTATCAGCTCCCGCCACGTTCGTCGATCAGTTCCCGGAAGGCCTGGGCGACCGCCTCCGGGTACTCCATCATCGCCACATGCCCGGCGTCGGGCAGTGTCAGCAGACGCGAGTCGCGGAAGGCCGCGGACGCCCTGCCTGCCATCCGGTGCGAGACCAACTGGTCCCGTCCGCCGTACACCAGCAGGGTCGGTGCGAGCACCCGCTCGGCCTGGCGCCACAGCCCGTGTTGTCCTCCCAGCGTGTAGGCATCGACGATGCCCCGTGCCGAGCGCGTCATGGCATCCCAGAAGTACGGCAGTTCCAGCCGGCGCTCCATCTCGGCCACCGCGTGGCGGAAGGCTTCGTCGGAGATCCGTGCCGGATCGCCGTAACAGAGTGCCATGGCGCCACGGGTGCGCTGCTCCGCGGTCCAGTCCCGGGTGAGCCGGACGAACAGGGATGCGACGCCCGGGAGTGCGAGCAGGGCGGTCGGCACGGCGGGCCGCTGGACCCGGATCTCGGGCAGTGCCGGGGAGATCAGCGTCAGCGTGCGCACCAGGTCGGGCCGGACGGCCGCGACGCGGGTGGCGACAGCGCCCCCCAAAGAGTTACCGAAAAGGTGAACGGGCCCACGCCCGCCCGCGTCCAGCAGCCGTATCACCGCCCGGGCGTGTCCGGTGACGGAGTAGTTGCCGTCGTCCGGCGGCGGGGAGTCCCCGAAGCCGGGCAGATCGACCGCCTCGCTGTCGAGCGAGTCCGCGAGCAGCGGCATCAGGGCCGACCAGTTCTGGGAGGACCCGCCCAGGCCGTGCACGAAGAGGGCCGGGGCAGATGCCGTCGCCTGCGCCGGGCGGGAGCGGACGGTCAGCGAGAGCCCGGGCAGGGCGACGGAGCGCAACTCCTCCCCCTCCGCGACCCGGACGGCACTGACCGTGGGTGCCACCGCGGCAGCGGCGGCGTTGATACCGGGCAGCTCGGTCGAAGACATGCGCCAATGTTACGAGACGATCACACGATGGTTCGTGTGTTCGCGGTCACAGGCCGCATAGCGCGTCCGGAGGGTTGCTCCTAGGCTTCAAGGGAGGAAAGGGGGCCACCATGACGGTCGACCCGAGCGACCCGGAGACCTTCGAGGATCCACAGCCGGACGAAGCGGACCCCGAGGCCCCCGAAGCCGACACCGCCGAGCAGCAGGCCGCCGTCCGGCCGGAGCGCGACGAACCGCTCACCGCCATCGACCGCGACACCGCGAACGAGGCGGATGCGGCGGAGCAGGCTCGTGTCGTCACCCAGGATGAGGATGATTACCGGTAGAACACACCGCTTTGCGGCATGAGTCGTCGTATCTGTGGCTACCGCAGTAGTCCGGTCCGTGAAATTCTGCGTCCGCGCCGCGCACACCCGGGTTACCCAAAAGTACGATGGCACCACGGCGCAGCGTGCACGTACGACTGTGTTCGACCACGAAATTTGGGAGGCGGCGTGACAGCCATCGAGCAGACAGAGGCGGCGCGCCCGCGGGGCACCCGGCTTCCCCGCCGTGCCCGACGCAACCAGCTGCTGGGCGCCGCACAGGAGGTCTTCGTCGCCCAGGGTTACCACGCCGCGGCGATGGACGACATCGCCGAGCGGGCCGGCGTCAGCAAGCCGGTGCTCTACCAGCACTTCCCCGGCAAGCTGGAGCTCTACCTCGCCCTGCTCGACCAGCACTGCGAGTCACTGCTGCAGGCGGTCCGTACGGCGCTCGCCTCGACCACGGACAACAAGCTGCGCGTCGAGGCGACGATGGACGCCTATTTCGCGTACGTGGAGGACGAGGGCGGCGCCTTCCGTCTGGTCTTCGAGTCCGACCTGACCAACGAGCCGGCGGTCCGCGAGCGGGTGGACCGGGTCTCGCTGCAGTGCGCGGAGGCCATCTCCGACGTCATCGCGGGTGACACGGGCCTGTCCAAGGACGAATCGATGCTGCTCGCCGTCGGCCTCGGCGGCGTCTCCCAGGTCGTGGCGCGCTACTGGCTGTCCAGCCCCTCCGGCATTCCGCGTGACACGGCCGTGCAGCTGCTCACGTCGCTCGCCTGGCGGGGCATCGCGGGATTCCCGCTGCACGGCGTCGATCAGCACTAGGGCCTCTGTTCGCTGCGGGCGTTGCCGGTCGACCCGTGGTCCGTCCCGTCACCGGGCTAATGTGTGCTGCGTACGGCGCGGTTCACCGCGCAGAGACGGACCGTCGGAGGGACATAGCCGTGGAGGTCAAGATCGGGGTGCAGCACACGCCCCGCGAGATCGTTCTGGAGAGCGGACTTTCCGCCGAAGAGGTCGAGAGCGCGGTCGGCGAGGCGCTCAACGGCAAGGCGCAGCTGCTCAGCCTCACGGACGACAAGGGCCGCAAGGTCCTGGTGCCGGCCGACAGGATCGCGTACGTGGAGATCGGCGAGCCCAGCACCCGGCGGGTGGGATTCGGGGCGCTGTAGCCCGCGCGACGCGGCAGCAGAGGTGGAGGCCCGGCGGAATCATCCGCCGGGCCTCCACCTTTTCTTCTCCGGATCCGCTCCGGGTTCTTCCCTCCGTGGGGTTCACAGGGGCCCGAGGAGGGTTGTATTCAGCGGGCCCCGGGTAAGACCGCCTACGACCGACCGAACGTCGCGCAGATCAAGCGAGGTGACCCCTCTGTGCTCTGGGAACCCATCAGCTCCGTCGTGCTCGGAATCGCCCTGTCCTGGGTCGCGCTCCGCTCCCTGCCCGGCCGGCTCCCGGCCTCCCGCGTGGTGTTCGTCACGGGTGGGCTGGGTGCCCTGTTCGGTGCGTATCTGACGCATTCGACCCTGGGCTCCGGCCACGTCCTGGCGACGCCCGCCGGCGCCGTGCTGGTCGCGGCGGTGACCCTGTCCCTGCTGATCCGCCCGCGCGGAAGCAGGCCGGTGCGGTCGGCGGCGGCCCAGTAGGGCCCCGGTCAGGCGGCCAGACCGAGCGCGGCCATGCGCTTGGTGTGCGCCTCGGTGATCCGGGAGAACATCCGGCCGACCTCGGCCAGATCGAAGCCGTCCGCCACTCCGCCCACGAGCATCGTGGACAGGGCGTCACGGTCCGCGACCACCCGCTGCGCCTGCGAGAGGGCCTCTCCCATCAGCCTGCGCGCCCACAGAGCGAGCCTGCCCCCGACCCGGGGCTCCGCCTCGATGGCGGCGCGGACCTTCTCGACCGCGAAGTTCCCGTGCCCCGTGTCGTCGAGCACGGAGAGAACGAGGGAGCGGGTGTCCTTGTCCAGGCGGGCGGCGATCTCCCGGTAGAAGTCACTGGCGATCGAGTCGCCGACGTACGCCTTGACCAGGCCTTCCAGCCAGTCCGACGGGGCCGTCTGGCGGTGGAAATCGTCCAACGCCTTCGCGAACGGCTCCATGGCCTCGGTCGGCGACTCCTCGACGGCCGTGAGCCGGTCGGTCAGCTGCTCGAAATGATGGAATTCGGCGGACGCCATCTTTGCCAGTGCCGCCTTGTCACCGAGTGTCGGCGCGAGTTTGGCATCCTCGGCGAGCCGCTCGAAGGCCGCGAGTTCTCCGTAGGCGAGCGCGCCGAGCAGATCCACGACCGCGGCGCGGTACTGCGGATCGGCGGAGGCGGTGGCCCAGTCCTGGGCGGCGATCCCGGTCGGGGCGAGCGCTTCGTCGGATGCTTCAGTGGCGTTGTCAGGCGTCTCCATGGAGCGCAGAATAGCCCGCTCCGCCGAGGGCGGAAGGGCCTGGTCAGCAGGTGACATCACACCGTTCCGATGAATTCGCCCAACACACATGCGCTGATCCGGGGTACAGTGGTATTGCGCTTACTGAGCATTTTGTTGTGCCAGGAGCGCGACCTTGAATGAGGATGCCCGGTCGGTGGCCCGATCGGCTCCGACCCGACAGCCCTCCACGCGGGGCGTACTCCATGTACGACCGCAGATGAGGGGCCCCCTCAGCGGCACGAGCGCTCGAGCGACGGCAGTGGTCCCGCGCCACCCGGCCCATCCACGGCCGGATGACCAACCCCGGCACGGTACGACCCCCAGCGTTCGCCTCGGGCCGCGTCTCACAGAAGAGGCAGCACCCTGACTACGTTCCGCGACCTCGGAATCCTTACCGAGACGGCCGAAGCCCTCGAGGCGGTCGGCATCATGTCCCCCTTCCCCATCCAGGAGATGACGCTCCCCGTAGCGCTCTCCGGCTCCGACGTCATCGGCCAGGCCAAGACCGGCACCGGCAAGACGCTCGGCTTCGGTCTTCCGCTCCTGGAGCGCGTGACCGTCCCCGCCGACGTCGAGGCGGGCCGGGCCGCTCCCGAGAAGCTGACGGACGCGCCGCAGGCCCTGATCGTCGTCCCCACCCGCGAACTGTGCCAGCAGGTCACCAACGACCTGCTGACCGCCGGCAAGGTCCGAAACGTCCGCGTTCTCGCGATCTACGGTGGCCGGGCGTACGAGCCCCAGGTCGAAGCCCTCAAGAAGGGCGTCGACGTGGTCGTCGGCACCCCGGGACGGCTGCTCGACCTGGCGGGCCAGCGCAAGCTCGACCTTTCACACATCCGCGTCCTCGTCCTGGACGAGGCCGACGAGATGCTCGACCTGGGCTTTCTGCCCGATGTCGAGCGCATCATCACCATGCTGCCGCCGAAGCGCCAGACGATGCTGTTCTCGGCCACCATGCCCGGTGCCGTCATCAGCCTCGCGCGCCGCTACATGTCGCAGCCCACACACATCAACGCCACGTCGCCCGACGACGAGGGCACGACCGTCAAGAACACGGCGCAGTACGTCTACCGCGCCCACTCGATGGACAAGCCCGAGATGGTCTCCCGCATCCTGCAGGCCGATGGCCGCGGGCTGGCGATGATCTTCTGCCGTACGAAGCGGACCGCCGCCGACATCGCCGAGCAGCTGGAGAAGCGCGGCTTCGCGTCCGGCGCGGTCCACGGCGACCTCGGCCAGGGAGCTCGCGAGCAGGCGCTGCGCGCGTTCCGCAACGGCAAGGTGGACGTCCTCGTCTGCACCGACGTCGCCGCGCGTGGCATCGACGTCGAGGGTGTGACCCATGTCATCAACTACCAGTCGCCCGAGGACGAGAAGACGTACCTCCACCGCATCGGCCGTACCGGCCGCGCGGGCGCCAAGGGCATCGCGATCACCCTGGTCGACTGGGACGACATTCCGCGCTGGCAGCTGATCAACAAGGCCCTGGACCTGAAGTTCCCGGACCCGCCGGAGACGTACTCCACGTCCCCGCACCTGTACGAGGAGCTCAGCATCCCGGCCGGCACCAAGGGTGTCCTGCCGCGCACCGAGCGGACCCGTGCCGGTCTGCGTGCGGAGGAGCTCGAGGACCTCGGCGAGACAGGCGGCCGCGGCCGCAAGTCCGCCCCCTCCGCCTCCGCGCCGGCTACCAGCGAGGAGCGCCCGCCGCGCACGCCGCGTCAGCGTCGTCGCACGCGGGGCGGCAGCACCCCAGACGAGGGCGCCGTCACCGTGCCGGCACCCGCCGCAGAGACGACCGGTGACGAAACTCCGGAGCCGCGCACCCCTCGCCGCCGGCGCCGTACTCGCGCCGCCGTTTCCGAGGCCGTTGCGGCGGAGGCCGCAGTGGCCGTGGCTGAGGCGCCGGCCGTCGAGACGCCGGTGGTCGTGGCTCCGGTCGTCGAGCCCGCCCCCGTCCCCGAGGCCGAGCCGGCCGCGGAGGCGAAGCCGCGCCGTCGCCGTGCGCGTGCCACGGCCACGAAGCCCGCTGTCACGGTGGCCGTCGCGCCGGCCCCCGCCGCCGAGCCCGTGGTCGACTTCCAGACCGTGGCCGTCGCCGCACCGGTGGCGGAGCCCGTGGCCACCAAGCCGCGCCGCCGCACCCGGGTCGTGAAGCCGGCCGACGAGGTCGACTTCCAGATCGCTCCGGCCTCCGAGCCCGTGAGCGACACCAGGCCCCGCCGCCGTACCCGTGCCGCCGCCAAGCCGAAGACCGAGGCGGCGGCCACCACGGCCACGGCCGAGGACGCCGCGGAGACCAAGCCGCGCCGCCGTCGGCCGCGCGCCGCGGCCGCGGAGAAGGCGGAGACCGCCACGGTGACCGAGGCCGTGACGGACGGCGAGGCAGCACCCGCGAAGCCACGCAGGCGCCGTTCCCGCGCGGCGGCCGCCGCCGCCGCCGAGACGACCGAAGGCTGATCCCCGGACGCAGCCACCTTCGTACGGCCCCGGTTCCCGCACTGCGGGGCCGGGGCCGTACGACTGCCCGGGCGCGGTCGGGCCGGCGGCGATACCCTCGGCCCCATGAGCCGGCCGCCCACCTTCGTCCCGCCCCCCTGTGCCCGCGCCCGCGTGCTGTGTACCGAGCGCGGGGACTTCGCAGTGCTGGACGCCGCTCCGCCTGCCGGCGCGCACTCCACCGCCCTCCTGCTGCCCGGGTACACCGGCAGCAAGGAGGACTTCGTCGCGCTGCTGCAACCCCTCGCCGACGCCGGATTCCGCGTGCTGTCCGTCGACGGCCGAGGGCAGTACGAGACAGAGCCGACGGACCGTCAAGACCCGTACTCCCAGGCTGAGTTGGCCCGCGACGTGCTGGCGCAGGCCGCCGCCGTGGACGGCATCGCAGCCTCCGGCGGCATCCATCTGCTAGGGCACTCGCTGGGCGGCCAGATCGCCCGCGCGGCGGTGCTCCTGGATGCCGAGCCCTTTTGTTCGCTGACGCTGATGTCGTCCGGCCCCGCGGAGATCGACCCGGCCCAGCAGAAGAAGGCGCGCCTGCTCAGCGACGCGCTCACCCGCTGGAGCATGGCCGAGGTCTGGCAGATGATGCGCGCGATGGACCCGCCCGAGGACGCGGACACGGGCGACGGCGAGGACCTGCGCCACCGCTGGATGCTGCACGACCCGGCGCAGCTGATCGCCACCGGCGCGCAGCTGTCGTCCGAGCCGGACCGGGTGGCCGAGCTCGCCGCACTGTCCCTGCCCGTGCATGTCGTCTCGGGCGAGCGCGACGACGTCTGGCCGGTGCCGCTGCTCGACCGGATGGCCCGGCGGCTGGGCGCCCGCCGCACCGTGATCGAGGGCGCCGAGCACTCCCCCAACACGGCCCGGCCGGCGGAGACCGCGACAGCCCTCGTCGCGTTCTGGAACGATGTCCGGCCCTCAGCCCCTGGGCGATGACCCCCGCCTCGGTCAGTACTGCGCCTGCAGGTGCTGCCAGAAGCCGTCGCGCAGCGCGCGGCGCAGATGGGCGTGGCCGCGCAGCGAGTGCTGAAGGAGCCGTTCGGCCTCGACGAGCAGGTCCTGGTCGACCGAGCCCGGCAGGTAAGGGTGTCCGGGCAACAGGTCGGCGAGGGCCTCCCGGCCGCGCGAGGAGAGCCAGCCGGCGGCGATCTGCGCCCCGACGAAGCGGACGTCCTCGCGCGCGGGTGCCGGACTGTCGTCCTCGTACATCGTGACGGAGCGCCGGGTCACGTAGGGGCGGCAGAAGTCGAGGTCGAAGGTGCGCTGACTGTCGACCTCCCAGAGCAGCGGCTCGGCCTGGTTGCGGCCTTCGCCCGCCTCGATGCCCCAGAGGTGGACCCGGGCGCCGTAGCCCTGGGCGGCCTCGACGGCCGAGACCAGGTCCTCGTCGCCGCCTACGAGGGCCGCGTCGCTGATGGCGCGGTGCCGGGCGAGCGACTCCAGGTCCGTGCGGATGAGTGAGTCGACGCCCTTCTGCTGGTTGTTGGCGTTCAGATTGCCGAGCCTGACCTTGACGTCGGGGAGTTCGGCGATCGACTGCTGCTCGACGGTGTGGATCCGGCGTCTGGCACCGTCGTACCAGTACACGCGCAGCAGCCTGCTGTCGGCGAAGATCGTGCGGGCCTTGTCGATGAAGGCCTCGATCAGCCCCTCCGCGTCCAGGTCGAAGGACCGGCGGTCCTCGGTACCGGTGACGAGCAGTCCGGCCGCCGCGTAGACATACCCCGCGTCCACGAAGATCGCATGGGTCGAGGGAGTCTTCGACACCTCGGCGAGTACGCGCAGGAGCAGTTCGTTGGTGCGGTCCAGCTGCTCGCGGATTCCCGGCCCTGCGTCCGTCCGCGTGTCCGCTTGATTCATACGGACCTCATTGTCCGCGCATGACTGATTACCGAAGGGTACTTAGACATCCGAAAAATTTCCTTAGCGTAGGGAATGTTTGCCGTAGGCAAGCCGTTGTACCCCTCGAGGAGCACGAGACGGCAGACGCCTCGCGCTCCCCATCCTTGCGGACGGCCAGCCCGTCCGACCAGTAGTTCTCCAGCAGGAGGATCAGACGAAGGGAAGCCGTATGCGCTTCGAGATCATGCGACTCGACGATGTCGACGGTACCGCCGTGGACAGCACCGTCGTGGACGCCGCCTCCGTCAACCGGATCGTGCAGCAGGCCGCAGCCATGGGCCAGCGCATCTACATCCGGCCGGCCGACACCTCGGCTTCATGACACCTTGCACTGCTTCGCGTCGCTGAACACGAGCGCATGACGAGCTGAAGACGAAGCACCCCCGCACGGAAGCTCCGTGCGGGGGTGCTGTGGTGTCCGGGCGAGTAACCCTCAGGAGTTCTGGATGACCTGGGTGACGCCGTTGATGATCTGCTGTACGGCGATGGCCGAGAGCATCATTCCGGCGAGCCGGGTCACCAGGACCACTCCGCCGTCCTTGATCACACGGATGATCAGCAGCGAGTACCGCATGGCCAGCCAGAGCACGAGGTGCATCGCGACGATCGCCGACCAGACGGAGATCTGCCCGCCGGCGCCGTCGGTGTCCTGCACCGCGAGGATCACCGAGACGATCGCGCCGGGCCCGGCCAGCAGCGGCATGCCCAGCGGCACGAGGGCGACGTTGACGTCCTTGGTCTGGGTCGGCTCGTCCGTCTTGCCGGTGAGCAGGTCCAGTGCGATGAGCAGCAGGAGAAGCCCGCCCGCGATCATCAGCGCGGGTACGGAGACGTGCAGATAGTCGAGGATCTGCTGACCGAGCAGGCCGAAGACGGCGATCACGCCGAAGGCTACGGCGACGGCCTGGAAGGCCATCCTGCGCTGCACCTTGGCCGGGCGGCCCGCGGTGAGGGCCAGGAAGATCGGGGTGATTCCGGGCGGATCCATAATCACGAAGAGGGTGAGAAAGAGGGATCCGAAGACAGCGATGTCGAACACGGTGAGCCTTGCGAGAGAAGAGCGGGCCGAACAGGAGGATGTGCGCGCCGGCACGCCATGAGGCCGCCCGGGCGCACGGGGACGCGACGGAGGAGGAAAAGAGAGAGCCCGTTACGCGGGGAGCGGTCCACCGGCGCCCGGCACGGGGAACGCTCCCGTGGCGCGCCGGGTGATCTCGCCGTAGATCTCGGGGTCGGTGGTGTACTCCCCGAGCCGGACGGTCTTGCGGGTGCCGTGGTAGTCACTGGACCCGGTGGGCAGCAGCCCCAGCCCGGCGGCGAGCCCCCGCAGCCGCGCCCTGGCGGGCTCGTCGTGGTCCATGTGGTCGACCTCGATGCCGTCGAGCCCGGCGGCGGCCAGCCGCGCGATCACGGCTTCGGGGACCACCTCGCCGCGCTTGACGGCGAGCGGGTGGGCGAAGACGGTGACGCCGCCGGCGGCCTTGACCAGTCGGACCGCGTCGAACGGGTCGAGTTCGTGCTTGTCGGCGTACGCGCGTCCGCCGTTGCCGAGCCAGTCCGGGGTGAAGGCGTCCGACACCGAGGCGACGACGCCGAGTTCCATGAGGGCGGTGGCGACGTGCGGGCGGCCGACCGAGCCGTCCCCGGCAATCCGCGCGACCTGCTCCCAGGTGACCGGCACGCCCAGCTCCTGGAGCTTGCGCACCATGGCCCGTGCACGCGGTACCCGGTCGTCCCGGACGAGCTCACGCTCACGGGCCAGTTCGGGCTCGGCGGGGTCGAAGAGGTAGGCCAGCATGTGCAGGCCGATGCCGTCGACGCGGCAGGAGAGCTCGGCGCCGGTGACGAGAGTGAGGCCCTCGGGGAGGGCGGCTGCCGCCTCGGCGTGGCCCCCGACCGTGTCGTGGTCGGTCAGGGCGACGACATCGAGGCCCGCCGCGGCGGCGTTGGCCACCAGCTCGGCGGGAGTGTCCGTACCGTCCGAAGCCGTGGAGTGAGTGTGCAGGTCGATGCGCACGACGCGTACTCCATTGGGGCCGACGGACAGGGGACGTCCAAGGATAGCCGCCGGGCATCACCCTTCCGGCCCTCCGTCCAGGCGCCGGGACGGGTCAGGGCGGCGTGAGCAGCCGGGGGGTCAGCGCTCCGCACGGCAGCAGGTCCACTTCCCCGCCTGCGTCGTGCAGATCGGTCAGCACGAGTTCGTCGTACATCAGGAGTCCGGACTGCTCGGGCCAGGCGATCGCCCAGAGCCACAGGCCACGCGCCTCACCCACGAAGACCGCCCGGTCGGCGGGGGCGTCCTTGACGTGCCAGAGCGCGGTGGGGCGTCCCGCCGCGAGCACCTTGGCGTCCGGCGCCGCGTCGACACGCAGACCGGAGCCGGGGTCGGGACCGTCGATGCCGGCGTAGCGCGCACCGAGCCCGACGCCGAGCTCCTCGGCGACGAGCAGCAGTTCACCCATGCCCCCGAGCGGTCCGGGGCCCGAGCACGCGACGACGGTCGCCCGGCCGCCGCTGCGGTCGTCACCCGCGTACGCCGCGCCCGTGAACAGCCAGCCCACGGGGAGCGGCCAGGGCATCCACACCGGCACCCGGGCCCGGTGCACCACCACCCCCAGTGCCTCGACGCTGGGCGGGACCACCGGCTGCATCGGACTCACCTGGCCGTGCGTGGAGCACTGCCAGGCATCGACGAAGAGACCGGGCGCCCTGACCCGGCCACCGCACTTCGGGCAACTGGGTTCGCCCCTCATAGCGCTCAACGGTCCTCCCCGGCCGTCCCCGCGTCAAGGACGATCACCCGACCGCGGTGCGGCTCCGACCGGCAAAGATGAATGTAACTTGCACTTGTTAGCGTGTCTAACTTATTCTGTGCATAACGCAACGATCTAGTGGAGAGCGAGAAATCCCATGCGGGGAGAGGACCCGTTCGACGAAGGGACGACCAGCATCCTGCGTCAGCCGAAGGCCGTCTGGGCCACGGCGGGCGCCTCGGTCGTGGCCTTCATGGGGATCGGTCTGGTGGACCCGATCCTGCCGTCCATCGCCGAGGGACTCCAGGCCACGCCCAGCCAGGTGTCCCTGCTGTTCACCTCGTACTTCCTGATCACCGCGATCGCGATGCTCGTGACCGGTTTCGTCTCCAGCCGTATCGGCGGACGCAAGACCCTGCTGGCGGGCCTCGCTCTGGTCGTGGTCTTCGCCGCGCTCTCCGGCACGTCCTCGTCCGTAGGTGAGCTGGTCGGCTTCCGGGCAGGCTGGGGCCTGGGCAATGCCCTGTTCGTGTCCACCGCGCTCGCGGTGATCGTCGGCGCTGCCGCCGGCGGCAGCGCCGCGGCGATCCTGCTGTACGAGTCGGCGCTCGGGCTCGGCATGGCGTGCGGGCCGCTGGTCGGCGCCCTGCTCGGTGACGCCAGCTGGCGTTACCCGTTCTTCGGCACCGCCGCGCTGATGGCCATCGGGTTCCTCTGCATCACCGCGTTCCTCGAGGAGCAGCCGAAGCCGGCCCGGAAGACCTCGCTGCTCGACCCGGTCAAGGCGCTCGGCCACGGCGGGCTGGCCTCGGTCGCCGCATCGGCGTTCTTCTACAACTACGCGTTCTTCACGGTCCTGGCCTTCACGCCGTTCGTCCTGAACATGTCTCCGTACAGGTCGGGTGCGGTGTTCTTCGCCTGGGGCCTGCTGCTCGCCGTCTTCTCGGTACTCGTCGCACCGCGCCTGCAGCGGCGCTTCGGCTCGCTGAAGGTGGTCGGCGGCTCCCTGGTGCTGCTCGCCGCGGACCTGGTCGTCCTCGGATACGGCAACCACACGACGGCCGTCGTCTGCACCGTCGTCTCGGGCGCGTTCATCGGCATGAACAACACCGTCTACACCGAACTCGCCCTCGGTGTGTCGGACGCGCCTCGTCCGGTGGCGAGCGCCGGATACAACTTCGTCCGCTGGTTCGCGGCGGCCGCCGCGCCCTACCTCGCCCCGAAGATCGAGGAGTGGAGCGACATCCACATGCCGTTCGTCGTCGCCGCCGTCGCCGCCCTGGTCGGCGCAGTGGTCGTACGGGTTCGGCGTGCGGCACTGACCCACGAGGCAGAGGAACTGGAACCGCGCCACGCGACGCCACGGAGGACGGTGTCACCGTCTTCGCCGGCTGAGACCTGACGGTCTCCCGTACCGGCCCTGCCCCCTCCCCTCCTGGCCGCGCGCGGGGCTTCCCTCCTGTGCGCGCCTCAGTCGAGCAGGGCGGACGCGCGCAGTGGATCCCGCAGGTCCGTGCCCTGCGAAAGCCAGCGCTCCTGGAGTTCCTGCGCACCCTTGACCCGCTTCCACGCGGCCTCGTTGTGCGTCATCGGCAGCAGCGGCAGGAAGCGCACCGGGTCCATCGGGGCGTCCAGCTCCAGATCCTCGACCAGGCCGCCCGGCTCGGCGACCAGGACGGAGCTGAAGGGGGCCCCGGTCCACAGGGGCTGCCCGAGGTCCAGCGACGCCCCGGGGGCCACGATCAGCCCCTCGACCTGCGGCGAGGCTGCCAGGACCGCGAGGGGCCGCAGCACCTGGTCGGTGGCGGCGAGCCCCACCCGTACGGACAGGACCAGTTCGGCGCGCGGGCCCCGCACCGGGTCGGCGAGGGGCGACGTCGGGTCGGCCATCGGCTGCGCGGACATGCCGAGCGTGGCGTAGCGCACCACATCGCCGTCGACGAAACGGAGCACCTCGACGCGGTCGGTGCCGAGAAACGTCACATCGGCGCGTGCGTCCGGCTGCCCCAGCGCCGTACGGAGCCGCGCCTCGACCAGATCAAGAATTTCTCCCATGTCGCGAGCATAGAACGCGTAGTGAACGGGCAGAGAAAGGGATTGACTCCTCGCCTGGCTGATAGTCTGGGGCGTCGGTCGGGACAGCACGCAGAAGCGTTGCTCTCAGTCCTGACACCACGTGATCCCCCACGGGGGACCGGCCGGAGGAGGTGGGGCTGCGGTGGATCCAAGTCGACCGTGCAGTACCAACCGCCCTTCCGCACAACGCCTTCCTTCTGTGATCTGACGCCCTTCCCGGACGTCACCACGGCAGTTCGCGCACCGGAAGAGCACCTCGTTTTTGCCTGTCTGTAGCGAACGCCGCCATCGTGCCCGCGCGGTGCCGCCCGCTTTGCGGACGTGAGCGCACGTCCCCATTCCGGGCTGTTCCACGTGCCCGCCGACGGCCCTCCGCGAAGAGGAGCCAGCCATGTCGATGATCCGTGACCTGCGCGCCGCCGTGCGCCCGTCCCAGCGCAAGAGCATCACCCCGTACAACAGCTACGACGCCACCCGTGACCCGTCCGCCTCCAGCGCCGTCGTCGACTGCGCGGTCTACCGGGACGGACGCCGGGTCACCGCAGCCTCCTGTCAGACACCGCGCGAGGCGATGCTGCGGGTGCGGGAGGAGGGCGGCTTCGCCTGGATCGGCCTGCACGAGCCGACGGAGGAGGAATTCGCCGGTATCGCCCGGGAGTTCGGCCTCCACCCGCTCGCCGTCGAGGACGCGGTCCACGCCCACCAGCGGCCCAAGCTGGAGCGGTACGACGACACGCTCTTCACCGTCTTCAAGACGATCCACTACGTCGAGCACGCCGAACTGACCGCCACCAGCGAGGTCGTCGAGACCGGCGAGGTCATGTGCTTCACCGGCCGGGACTTCGTGATCACCGTGCGGCACGGCGGGCAGGGTTCGCTGCGCGCCCTGCGCCACCGCCTCCAGCAGGATCCCGAGCTGCTCGCCAAGGGCCCCTCCGCCGTGCTGCACTCCATCGCCGACCATGTCGTCGACGGCTACATCGCGGTGGCGGCCTCGGTGCAGGACGACATCGACGAAGTGGAGATCGATGTGTTCTCCACCCCCGCCAAGGGGAGCCCGCGCGGATCGGACGCGGGCCGGATCTACCAGCTGAAGCGCGAGGTGCTGGAGTTCAAGCGCGCCGTGTCGCCGCTGCTGCGGCCTATGCAGCTGCTGAGCGAACGCCCGATGCGACTGATCGACCCCGACATCCAGAAGTACTTCCGCGACGTGGCCGACCACCTGGCCCGGGTGCACGAAGAGGTCATCGGCTTCGACGAGCTGCTCAACTCGATCCTCCAGGCCAACCTGGCACAGGCGACCGTCACGCAGAACGAGGACATGCGCAAGATCACGTCCTGGGCGGCCATCATCGCCGTACCCACGATGATCTGCGGCGTCTACGGCATGAACTTCAAGCACATGCCCGAACTGCGGTGGACGTACGGCTATCCGATGGTGCTCGCGCTCATCGGCGCCGTCTGCTTCTCCATCCACCGCACCCTCAAGCGCAACGGCTGGCTCTGACGTCGTTTCCCATAGAGTTCGGGCATGACTGCTGCTGACGTGTTGCTTGCCCGGGCTCTCGTCGAGGAGGCCACCAAGAAGTCCGGCCTCATCTGGGTGCGGGGCACCGGCCCCTCCCGGGCGCTGTGGCACGTGTGGCACGAGGGTGCGGCCGTGCTTGTCGGGGACGGCCCCGGGGAGCAGCCGCTCCCCTCCGGACTGGACGCCGGTGCCGCCGCGGAGGTGACCGTACGCAGCAAGGACAAGGGCGGCAGGCTCGTGGCCTGGACCGCCGCCGTCACGGTGCTGGAGCCGCTCTCCGAGGAGTGGGAGGCGGCGGTCGGCGAGCTCAAGGGCAAGCGGCTGAACGCCCCGGACGCCGAACAGCTGACGGAGCGCTGGGCGCGTGAATGCCGGGTCGTCCGGCTGACGCCCGGCGCCACCCGCACCGACTTGCCGGACAGCTCGCTGGCCGCGCGGCCGTTGCCCACCGGGGCGACCACACGGCGGACGGCACCCGCCGCGCTCCCCCGGCTGCTGCTGAAGCGCCGCGGGAAGCGCTGACCGGCTCCACCGGCCGGAGGACCCGGGCAGCCCCCCGGTTCCGTCAGCCGGAGGACCTGGGCAGCTCTCCGCCGTAGTCGACGGTGTCGTCCTCGGCCGGCTCCTCCAGCGGGAAGGCCACGCCCCAGTCGGCGAGGGCGACGGTGCCGCCGCCCCCGCCGCGGGCCACCCGCAGGGGGTACGGAGTGCTTTCCAGGGAGACGTCCAGTGCGCCCCCCTCACCCTTTCCGCCCATGATCTGCACGGTGCGCACCCCGCCGATCGTGTCCCGGTCGCCCTTGTTGATCTTTCCGTGCAGTGCGAGCACGCCGCCGAGGAGCGTCTCCTTCTCCGTGAAGCCGCGCATCTGCTGGTAGGTGGGGTCGTCCTCGGGGACCCTGACGTACTTGTTCTGGAGCTTGTCGGCGGCCGAGTCACTCTCGTCGTCGGCCTCGTCGTCCTTCCAGAAGCCCGCGTCGGCCTTGAGATAGAGCTCGTCACCGATGCGCAGCAGTTCGAAGGTGTTCCGCTCCGAGATGACCGATCCCATGCCGCCCTTGCTGCTGAGCTGCATGTTCAGGGTGTAGGTCCCGCCCTTGCTGACCAGCTTGCCCGTGAGCCGCACCGCGTCCGCGGCGGCGGCGGCGGTCCGTGCCTTCTTGTCGATCTGCGCGGCTGTCAGCTTGCCGACGCCGTTGGTCCCCTTGTCCGGGTCCTCTCCTGCGCAGGCCGTGAGCGCGATGGTCAGTCCCGCGCAGAGCACCACGGCGGAAACGGTCCGGCGGCGAGCCGGGACGGCAGGGGCGGAAGAGGTCACTGGCGCACTGCCTCTCATCTGTGTGTCGGGGGATGGCAGACGGCAGCGTACCCGTGCCGCGTACGCCGTTCGGCAGAGCGCCGTACGGGCGGTCCGCCAAGGCGTCACGGACCGGCACGGGCTAGCCTGATCACGGCAAAGGAGGACGTGAGGGGCTGAGGGAGGCGCACAGAATGGCGGCAGGCACTCCCAGGGTTTTCGTCTCACACCTCTCCGGCGTACCGGTGTTCGACCCGAATGGCGATCAGGTCGGCCGGGTGCGGGACCTGGTGGCGATGCTCCGGGTCGGCGGCAGGCCGCCGCGCCTGCTCGGCATGGTCGTCGAGGTCGTGAGCCGGCGGCGCATCTTCCTCCCGATCACCCGGGTGACGGGGGTCGAGTCGGGCCAGGTCATCACCACCGGTGTGGTCAACATGCGGCGCTTCGAGCAGCGCCCGACCGAGCGACTCGTCCTCGGCGAATTCCTTGACCGGCGGGTGCGCCTCGTGGAGACGGACGAGGAGGTGACCGTCCTCGACGTCGCCATCCAGCAGCTCCCGGCCCGCCGCGACTGGGAGATCGACAAGTTCTTCGTACGCAAGGGGCGGGGCGGAGCCCTGCGCCGCAAGGGGGAGACGCTGACCGTGGAGTGGTCGGCCATCAGCGGCTTCTCCCTGGAGGAGCACGGGCAGGGCGCCGAGAGCCTGGTGGCGACCTTCGAACGGCTGCGCCCCACCGATGTCGCCAACGCCCTGCACCATCTGACGCCCAAGCGCCGGGCCGAGGTCGCCGCGGCCCTGGACGACGACCGGCTCGCCGACGTCCTGGAGGAGCTCCCCGGTGACGACCAGGTGGAGATCCTCGGCAAGCTGGAGGAGGGCCGCGCCGCGGACGTCCTGGAGGCGATGGACCCGGACGACGCGGCCGACCTGCTCTCGGAACTGCCGGAGGCGGACAAGGAACGGCTGCTGGCCCTGATGCGGCCGGACGACGCCGCCGACGTGCGGCGCCTGCTCGCGTACGAGGAGCGGACCGCGGGCGGGCTGATGACGACCGAGCCGATCATCCTGCGGCCCGACGCGACGGTCGCGGACGCGCTGGCCAGGGTGCGCCAGCAGGACCTGTCCCCCGCCCTGGCCGCCCAGGTGTACGTCTGCCGGTCGCCGGACGAGACTCCCACCGGCAGATACCTGGGCACCGTGCATTTCCAGCGGCTGCTGCGGGATCCACCGTTCACCTTGGTGAGTTCGATCGTCGACAGTGATCTCGTTCCCCTGACGCCGGACACGCCGTTGCCCGCCGTGACCAGCTATCTCGCCGCGTACAACATGGTCTCGGTGCCCGTGGTGGACGAGAGCGGATCGCTGCTGGGCGCGGTGACCGTCGACGACGTGCTGGACCACCTGCTCCCCGAGGACTGGCGCGAGACCGACTTCCAGGGCGAGGAGGAGATCGCCGATGGCCGCTGAGGACCGTGCGAGGGCCGTGGCGACGGGTGCTTCGGGCATCGTGCGCCCGCCGCGGCCCCGGCTCGACCAGCCGAAGGCACCACGGCGGCGGCTGCTGCCCGTGTACGACCCCGAGGCGTTCGGCCGGTTCTCCGAGCGCATCGCCCGCTTCCTGGGGACCGGGCGGTTCATCGTCTGGATGACGCTGATCATCATCCTGTGGGTGGTGTGGAACATCTTCGCGCCGGAGGAACTGCGGTTCGACCAGTACCCGTTCATCTTCCTGACGCTGATGCTGTCCCTCCAGGCCTCCTACGCCGCTCCGCTGATCCTGCTCGCGCAGAACCGCCAGGACGACCGCGACCGCGTCACCCACGAACAGGACCGCAAGCAGAACGAGCGCTCGATCGCGGACACCGAATACCTCAGCCGGGAGATCGCCTCGCTCCGTATGGGCCTCGGGGAGGTCGCCACCCGGGACTGGATCCGCTCCGAGCTGGAGGCCATGATGAAGGACATGGAGGAGCGCCGGATCCTCTCGCAGGCCGAGAGTGACGAAGGCGACCGCTGAGTGGCTACCCACGCGTAGCCCCCGGCGCCGTACCATCGTCCGTATGGCTACGGAAGACGCGGTGCGCGAAGCACTGGCGACAGTGAACGACCCGGAGATCCACCGACCGATCACCGAGCTGGGCATGGTGAAGTCGGTCGAGATCGATCCTGACGGTGTAGTCGCTGTCACCGTGTATCTCACGGTTTCCGGCTGCCCGATGCGCGAGACGATCACCAAGAACGTGACCGACGCGGTGGCCCGCGTCGAGGGCGTGTCACGGGTCGAGGTCACGCTCGACGTGATGAGCGACGAACAGCGCAAGGAGCTCGCCTCGTCGCTGCGCGGCGGCACGGCGGAGCGCGAGGTGCCGTTCGCGAAGCCCGGCTCGCTGACCCGGGTCTACGCGGTCGCGTCCGGCAAGGGAGGCGTCGGCAAGTCCTCGGTGACGGTGAACCTCGCGGCGGCGATGGCGGCCGACGGGCTCAAGGTCGGCGTGGTCGACGCGGACATCTACGGGCACAGCGTGCCCCGGATGCTCGGTGCGGACGGCAAGCCCACCCAGGTCGAGAACATGATCATGCCGCCGTCCGCGCACGGCGTGAAGGTGATCTCGATCGGCATGTTCACCCCGGGCAACGCCCCGGTGGTGTGGCGCGGTCCCATGCTGCACCGCGCGCTGCAGCAGTTCCTCGCCGATGTGTACTGGGGCGACCTGGACATCCTGCTCCTCGACCTGCCGCCGGGCACCGGTGACATCGCGATCTCCGTGGCACAGCTCGTGCCCAACGCCGAGATCCTGGTCGTCACGACCCCGCAGCAGGCCGCTGCCGAGGTGGCCGAGCGGGCCGGTTCCATCGCCGTGCAGACCCACCAGA
The DNA here is from genome assembly GCF_053591835.1 of Streptomyces sp. NPDC002911. NCBI lineage: Bacteria > Bacillati > Actinomycetota > Actinomycetes > Kitasatosporales > Streptomycetaceae > Streptomyces > Streptomyces sp. NPDC002911. The sequence continues at coordinate 383,616 of NZ_JBSFUO010000001.1, forward strand.
AGATCGTCGGTGTCGTCGAGAACATGTCGGGCATGCCGTGCCCGCACTGCGACGAGGTGGTCGACGTGTTCGGTTCCGGCGGTGGACAGCGGGTCGCCGAGGGGCTGACGAAGACGGTCGGCGCCGAGGTGCCGGTGCTCGGCTCCATCCCCATCGACGTACGGCTGCGTGAGGGCGGCGACGAGGGCAAGCCCGTGGTCCTGTCCGACCCGGACTCCCCCGCGGGCTCCGCGCTGCGCTCCATCGCGGAGAAGCTGAGCGGCCGTCAGCGCGGTCTGTCCGGCATGTCGTTGGGTCTCACCCCGCGCAACAAGTTCTGACCGTGAGACGGGTGGGGGCGGACTCCCAGGAGACCGCCCCCACCCGTTCGCGTGCGGCTTCAGTTCTCGTACGACGCGATGTCGCCGATCACCGCGAAACCCAGGCCGTAGGCGCTCATGCCGCGCCCGTAGGCGCCGATGTGCACCCCGTCGGGGGCCGAGCCCGCGAGCACCCAGCCGAACTCCGACTCGCGGTAGTGGAAGTCCACCGGCACGCCGTCCACCGGAAGGGACAGGGTCGACCAGGGCGCCCTGCCCAGATCGTCCGCGAGCTCGAACGCTGTCTCCGTCTGCTGCTTCAGCCATTCGCCACGCAGCGTGTGGTCCATCTGCGGGGGCCAGGTGCAGTCCAGCAGGCCTGAGCCCGCCAGCCAGGCCGCCGACGAGACCGTGGTGGCGTCCAGCACCCCCGTACCGTCGTCGCTGTGCCGTACGGGGCTGCTGCCCACGGTCACGACCACCGCGAAACGCGCCTTCTCCGCCCCCGCCTCGGCCCGCACGACGGGCTCCTCCCCGTGCCCGGTGGAACCGTGCTGCACGGTCTCGTCCGCCGCGGCGGTGACGTGCATCAGCCAGCGCGGACCTGCGAAGGCCTCGTCCAGTCCGTACCAGGGGAACGGCGCCTTGAGATAGCCGTCGACAGTACGCCGGGTCGCCGGCACCCCCTCTGCGGTGACTGCGCTGGACGCACCGTCCGCCCCTGCCCGACTCGTCGTCTCCATCTGCCCGGCCGCCTCCTCGATCATTCACTGATCCGGCGCGGCCCTCCCCCCGTGGGCATGGGCAACCTCGCTACCGGACAGATGGAGAATAGCGATACCGTCCGGACGAGTCGGGATTGACCGGTCTCAGGTGGCGTCTGCGTCGAAGGGCGGACGCTCGTCCTTGGCCGGCTGCGCGGGCTTCCTGAGGAGGTCGGGCGTGGCGGCGGCACCGGAGGCCGCGGCCGTGCCGGACGTCGCCGCGGCGGCGGTGCCGGCGGACGAGTCGCTCTCGCGGCTGTTCACCGCGTCGGTGACCTCGGCCATCTCCTTGCGCAGGTCGAAGCTCTCGCGGATGTCCTTGAGCCCCAGGTCGTCGTCGCCGTCCATGAGCTGCTTGCGGACGAACGTCTTGGGGTTGAGGTCCTCGAACTCGAAGTCCTTGAACTGCGGTCCGAGCTCCGAGCGGATGTCTTCCTTGGCGCTGTCCGAGAACTCCCGGATCTTGCGGATGGTGCGCGTGACGTCCTGGATGACCTTCGGCAGCTTCTCCGGGCCGAAAACGAGCACGGCGAGAACCACGAGCGTCAGCAGCTCGAGTGCGCCTATGTCATTGAACACCTTGCTGCTCCTCGTGTTCTCTGCGTGGTCTCCGCGTGTTCACCGCCACCAGGTCATCAGGGGCCCGGGCCGCTCCACGGTACCCGGCGAAGCTGTCCGCGCGGTACCTGCCGGTGGCCGTCAGGTGCCGCTCGCCGAACCCAGTGTCAAAGTCATGGACAGGTCTTTGCCACCGCGGGTCAGGACGAGACCGAGCCGGTCACCGGGCCGGTGGGCGCGGATCTTGACGATCAGTTCCTCGCCGCTGTGCACCCGCCGGCCCTCCACCTCGGTGATGACGTCGCCCTGCCGGATGCCCGCTCTGTCGGCCGGGCCGCCTTCGGTCACCGCCGCTTTGCCGTCGGCCGTCCCGCCCCCGACCTTGGCTCCGTCACCGGTGAACTCCATGTCCAGCGTGACGCCGATCACCGGGTGGGTGGCCTTCCCGGTGCTGATCAGTTCCTCGGCGACGCGCTTGCCCTGGTTGATCGGTATGGCGAAACCGAGACCGATTGAGCCGGACTGGCCGCCGTCGAGACCGGATCCGCTGTCGGCGCCGCGGATGGCGCTGTTGATGCCGATGACCCGGGCGTCGGCGTCGACCAGGGGGCCGCCGGAGTTGCCCGGGTTGATCGGGGCATCGGTCTGCAGGGCGTCGACGTAGCTGACGTCGGTGCCGTCGCCCTTCTCGCCGCCCGCGGTGATGGGCCGCTGCTTGGCGCTGATGATGCCGGAGGTGACCGTGTTGGACAGGTCGAAGGGTGCGCCGATGGCCACGACGGGATCGCCCACCTGCACGTTGTCGGAGTTCCCGAGAGGGAGCGGTTTGAGGCCCGAGACACCGGTCACCTTGACGACGGCCAGGTCGTAGCCGCTGTCCTTGCCGACGATCTCGGCCGACGCGCTCTCGCCGCCGCTGAACGTCACGGTGATGTCCCCGGTGGAGCCCGCGGGGGCGACCACATGGTTGTTGGTGAGAATGTGGCCCTTGCCGTCCAGGACGAAGCCGGTACCGGTGCCGGACTCGGCGGAACCGTTGACGTGCAGGGTGACCACGCTGGGCAGCGCGCTGGCGGCGATACCGGCGATGCTGTCGGGTGCCCGGCCGCCGTCGGCCCGGCCGGACTGGGGCAGCTCCACCGTGGTCAGGCCGCCGTTGCGCTCGACGTAGGCACCGACGCCGCCGCCTATCCCTCCGGCGACGAGGGCGAGCAGCGCGGCTCCGACCAGGACCGCCCCCCGGCGCCCCTTGCGTGGCCGGGTCTCCGGGCCCTGGCCGGGGCCCGGGTGGCTCAGCGGCTGCTGGGGCGCGCCCCACGGGTCGTACCGCAGCCACTGCGAGGGCTGCTGCTGGGTCTGCGGGGCCGGTGCGGCGGGCGGGGAGGGCTGGGGCGCCGTGTGCTGCTGCGGCACGGTGTGCGGCGCGGGTGGGGGCGCCCAGGCCTCGGTGTGCCCCTGACCGCCCGGTGCCGGAGCAGGGGCGGGGACGCGGAGGGGCGCGGCCACGCTGTGGCCGTTCGTCCCCGCGTACGGCGGCGGTACGGGTGGTACGGGGGTCCCGTGGGCCGGAGTCGGCACCGGGCGCTGCACGGGCGGCGCGGGCGCCCACGGCCCCGGACCGCCGTAAGGCGGGGTGCTGTACTCATCGGGCGCGTGCAGCGGCTGCGTACGGCGCCCGAGCGGCTCGGCGGCGGGCGGTGCGCATAGGGCCGGGGCGGATGCCGCCGACGCGGGGGTCGCCCCGTGCGGCTCGGCGGTGGGCGGTGCGGGAGCGGCCGGTGGGGCGGGGCGGAAATCGCCGTCCGGGGCATGAGGGCTGGGCGGCTCTCCGGCCGCGGCGGCCTCATCCGCGGCCGCCGCCGTGGGCGCGGATGCTGTCGTACCCGAGTCGGTGGCGGCCGCCACGTCCTCCGGCTCATCCGGATGATTCCGTTCCGTAGAAGGACGGCTCCACCACTTCGTCTTCGGCCCGCTGGGCTTCCCGTCGTCCATGTTCTCCCCGCAACTGGCCCTTGCACGCCCCCACAGGGGCGTCCCTCCCGGAATTCAACCAGGTTTGCGAATCCGCGCGCAGGGCCCCGGTCAGCGCAGCGGGGAAAACGGCATCGCGTGGTCGTGCGGCGGTGGCGCGGAAGCCGTCGCGGACGGTGCGGGCGGTACGGACGGCTCCGAGTGCGCTCCGCCGCCGAACCGGTCGTCGAATGCGGCCGGGTGCAGCGGGGTGGCCTCGGTCGGGCCTATCAGCGGCGGCACGGTCACGTTCAGTACCGGGCAGGCGAACGTGCCGCCCGTGAGGGCCGAAGCGCTCAGCGACGAGAGCGCGGAGGCGAGCACGGGCCGGGCGGGCGGAGACAGCGACGGGCCCGGCCGGGCACCCTGGTCCGCGCCGACGGCGAGAGCCCCGCCACCACTGCGGCTGGCCGCGACGCCGGCCCCGCCGGTCCGTTCCCCGGCGCCGAGCGGAGTCGCGTTGCTGCCCGCGCCCTCGGCGCTGACCGGCGCGTCGGGGCCGTAGTCGAGCGGGAGGGAGCCGCCCAGCGCGATGGCCGCGAGCGAGACCGCGCTGGCCGCGACGAACGCGAAGCGTCGGGCTCGCCAGGGTGAACGGTCGGCGTCCCGGCCCACGTCATGGATGCGGAAGCCGGAACCGGACGAGCCGCCCGGCAGTACGGCGGTCGAGCCGTGGGCGGTGGGGAGATATCCGATGCCGTCCAACGGCGAGCGCCCCGGTTCCGCAGGCGCGCCGGGCTGCAGCGCGGGGAAGATCCCGTCCCCGAAGCGCCTGCTGCCGTTCATGCCGTCGCCCGGGCCGTCGGCGCTCTCACTGGGGCCCCCGGGGAGACCCTGCAGGCGGGCGAGGAACCCCTCGGACGGCGAAGGGGCGGCGGACGTCGCGAAGGCGTTCTTCAGCCGCCGCTGGGCGTCGGCCTCGGCCTTGCATCTGGCGCAGGTCGCCAGATGGGCCAGGACCCGCTCCCGGGCGTCGTGTTTGAGCTCGCCGTCGACCAGGGCGGCGAGCCGGTCCCCCAGATGCTGTTCCGCGGGGGTCGGACCTGTGCCGCTCACGCCGTTCCGCCCTCCCCTGCAAGGACCGCGTCCGCGAGGGAACGCTGCTCGGCACGCGCCTCTGGCGAACGGTGCTGGAGCGCCTTGCGCAGGTGCGACCGGCCGCGGTGGATGCGGCTGCGCACCGTACCGAGCTTGACGCCGAGTGTGGCGGCGATCTCCTCGTACGAGAGTCCCTCGATGTCGCAGAGCACGACCGCGGCACGGAATTCGGGCGCGAGTGTGTCCAGCGCCTGCTGGACGTCCGCGTCGAAGTGCGTGTCGTTGAAGACCTGCTGCGGGGACGGCTCACGGCTCGGCAGCCGCTCGGCCGCGTCATCGCCGAGGGAGTCGAAGCGGATCCGCTGCTTGCGGCGGACCATGTCAAGGAAGAGATTCGTCGTGATCCTGTGCAGCCAGCCCTCGAAAGTGCCGGGCGTGTAGGTCGACAGCGACCGGAAGACGCGGACGAAGACTTCCTGGGTCAGGTCCTCGGCGTCATGCTGGTTTCCCGTCAGCCGGTAGGCGAGGCGGTACACCCGGGCACTGTGCGTGCTGACGATCTCTTCCCATGAGGGCGGGGTCCACGCCTGGGAATCCGCATCGGAGGCGAAGGTCGCGGTCGGTGCGGAATCGTTGGAAGAACGGTCAGCAATGTTGGTCACGGATTTCGGCTCACCCGCCGACCTGAGAAAACGCCGCAGCGCACCTCTCCGATCCACAGGCGCAGCCGCACCTCCCCTATCGGCTCTGGTGGTGTCCAGTGGAGCCCCTACCATAGCCACCTCGCCCGTTAGCTCCGGATAAGCCTTTTACCTGCTGGTGCCCGGTGTCCCCGGGAGCAAGAGGCACATTCCGGGCCCGGCCGCAGGGGCCGGCCCGTGTGTTCCCCTCTGCCCTTTCCCAACGCCCGGTCCCATCTGCGGGTTCCCGGGTCCAGCGGATACAGTCACGGTTGCGCCAACTACGGGGACAGGAGAGCGTCATTACCGCCAACCGGCAGACGAGCTGGGCATTCGCCGACGCCTTTGTCGCCGAGGAGGAAGCTCTGCTCTGGGCCCGGGACCGGGCTCAGGAGACAGGGCTCCGCCCGGTGTCGTCAGGCACCGGTGCGGCGTTGCGCCTGCTCGCTGCCACCGCGGACGCCAAAGCGGTGGCCGAGATCGGCACCGGAACCGGTGTGTCCGGTATCTATCTGCTGCAGGGCATGCGCCCGGACGGCGTACTGACCACCGTCGACCCGGAGCCCGAGCGGCAGCAGTTCGCCCGTGAGGCGTTCCGCGCGGCAGGCTTCGCCACGAACCGGGCCCGCTTCATCCCGGGGCGCGCCCTCGACGTACTTCCGCGGCTCGCGGACGGCGGATACGACCTCGTCTTCTGCGACGGCGACCGGCTCGAGAGCCTGGACTGCCTCGCCGAATCGTTGCGCCTGCTCCGGCCGGGCGGCCTGGTCTGCTTCGAGGGCGTCTTCGCGGACGGCCGCACGATCGACTCGGCCGCACAGCCGGCCGAGGTACTGCGCCTGCGCGAACTGCTGCGGGCCGTGCGCGAGAGCCAGGAGCTCATGGCGACACTGCTGCCGGTGGGCGACGGGCTGCTGTGCGCGGTGCGGCGCGGCTGACCGTACGGCCCCCTGACACCTCCGCCGGGTTCGGCCACGGACGCACTACTGCCCCGGCACGGAATCCGTCCGGGGCAGTAGTGAAGTGTGGGCGCCTCTGCCTCAGCCGACGACCTTCTTCAGCGCGTCACCGAGTGCGTCGGCCTCGTCCGGAGTCAGCTCGACGACAAGCCGACCGCCGCCTTCGAGCGGAACGCGCATGACGATGCCCCGCCCCTCCTTTGTCACCTCGAGCGGGCCGTCGCCCGTCCGCGGCTTCATGGCCGCCATGCTCGTTCCCCTTCCTGAAACCAGCTCATCGCAGCCGGCGGCCCCATGACAGGCGCTGCCTCACCGGCGTCGAACACAATGCTTCCTCCGCATTATCCCGCATCAGGGACCCCGATGACCAACATCGGTCGGCATCGCTTGCGCAACGCGCTCTCCCAAAACCACCTAATTCGGCGATCCGGCTGCGATACTGCGCCGCCGTCGGCCCTCAGCCGAGGTCCAATCGTTAGACGCAGGTCACATGTGCGGGTCACCCGAAGTCCGCCATGCTTGCCTCGACAGGCACGAAGCCGGCCCCGTAAGGAGACCCAGCAATGGCCGACATGGCCGACACCACGGCTGACACGGTGCTCACGAACGTGAGCGACGGGCTCGCGACGATCACGATCAACCGCCCCGGCGCGATGAACGCCATGAACACCTCCGCCAAGGTCTCGCTCCGCGACGCTCTTCGGGCAGTCGCGGACGACCCCGCCGTGCGGGCCGTTCTCCTCACCGCCACCGGGCGCGCCTTCTGCGTCGGCCAGGACCTCAGGGAGCACGTCGCCAAGCTCGCCGAGGCCCGCGAGTCGGCCGGCGGCAACGCGCTGAGCACGGTGCGGGAGCACTACAACCCCATCGTGCGCACCCTCACCGAGATGGAGAAGCCCGTGGTCGCGGGCGTCAACGGGGTCGCAGCGGGGGCGGGCTTCGGATTCGCGCTCGCCGCCGACTACCGCGTGGTCGCCGACACCGCCACCTTCAACACGTCCTTCGCGGGCGTCGCGCTGACCGCCGACTCGGGCATGTCCTGGACCCTGCCCCGGCTGATCGGCGCGAGCCGCGCCGCCGACCTGCTGCTCTTCCCCCGCTCCATCTCCGCCCAGGACGCCTATGAGCTGGGCATCGCGAACAAGGTGGTGCCGGCCGCCGACCTGGCGAAGGAGGCGCACGCGGTGGCCCGCGCCCTCGCGGACGGTCCGACGCTGGCGTATGCGGCCCTGAAGGCCTCGGTGGCATACGGCGCCGGGCACACGCTCGCCGAGACGCTGGAGAAGGAGGACGAACTCCAGACGAAGGCGGGTGCGTCGCAGGACCACACGATCGCGGTCGAGGCGTTCCTCGCGAAGCAGACGGCGAAGTATCTCGGCAGGTAGGGCTACCGGCCGCCGCCCCGGGCCACGCAGTCGGCCAGGTGGTCGTCGACGAGGCCACACGCCTGCATCAGTGCGTACGCGGTGGTGGGGCCGACGAAGCGGATGGAGCGTTTCTTCAGGTCCTTGGCCAATGCTGTGGACTCCGGGGTGACCGCCGGGACGTCAGCGAGGGTGCGGGGGGCCGGCGACGTGGCCGGGTCGGGTGCGTAGGACCAGATGAGGGCGTCCAGCTCGCCCTCGCCCCAGCTGGCCAGCACCTTGGCGTTGGCGAGCGTGGCGTCGATCTTCGCGCGGTTGCGGATGATTCCGGCGTCGGCGAGGAGTCGTTCCTTGTCGGCGTCGGTGAACTCCGCCACTGCGGGGATCTTGAATCCGGCGAACGCGCTGCGGAAGCCTTCGCGGCGGCGCAGGATCGTCAGCCACGAGAGCCCTGACTGGAACGCCTCCAGGCAGAGCCTCTCGAAGAGGGCGTCGTCGCCGTGGACCGGGCGGCCCCACTCCGTGTCGTGATAGGCGAGATAGTCCTGCGTGGACAGGCCCCACGGGCAGCGCGGGCGCCCGTCCGCCGCCGGTTCGGTGCCGCTCACCGCCCGCCGGCCTCCTCGTCCTGCGGGCCGTCCTCAGCGGCCGGCGGGTCGCCCGGCCGCTTGAACAGGTCGGGGCCGTTCACCGCGGTCGCCTGAGCACCGGCGAGCGCGGACTCCAGCTCGGCGATGTGGGCGTCCCGCTCGGCGAGTTCGGCTCCCAGCCTGCCGAGGGCCTCGTCCACGTCCGTCATGCGGTAGCCGCGCACGGCCATGGGAAGCCGCATGGCCTCGACATCGGCACGGCCGACCGGGCGGTTCGCGGGCAGCGGGTCGGTGAGCCGCTCGGGCTCGACGTCCTGCAGCACCGCGCTTCCGCCTCCACCGACCACCGCCAGGGTGACCGCGGCCACGACCACGGCCATCGTGAGCAGCAAGAACCAGAACACGTGCATCTCCCAGGGAGCGGATTACCTGTCCGAGTCAAATCGTGCCATGCGCCACTGACAGTTAGGGTCATTCATTTGGATCAGGCCGGATCAGGGAGCGGGGTCCGGTGCACGAGAGGCCCTAGGGTCGCAGGCGAGCTACAGGGAGGAACCAGGAATGCGAAGCGGGGCGCTCAGGCTGGGGCGGCGGGAGTTCGGGCCGCGCGAGCCGGTGATCATGGCGATCGTGAACCGGACGCCCGACTCCTTCTACGACCAGGGGGCGACGTTCCACGACGAACCCGCGCTCTCCCGGGTCGAGCAGGCCGTGGCGGAAGGCGCCGCGATCATCGACATCGGCGGCGTGAAGGCCGGCCCCGGCGAGGAGGTGACGGCCCAGGAGGAGGCGCGCCGCACGGTCGGTTTCGTCGCCGAGGTACGCCGCCGCCACCCGGACGTGGTGATCAGCGTGGACACCTGGCGGCACGATGTGGGTGAGGCCGTCTGCGAGGCCGGAGCGGACCTGCTGAACGATGCGTGGGGCGGCGTGGACCCGAAGCTGGCGGAGGTGGCCGCGCGGTACGGAGCGGGGCTCGTGTGCACGCACGCGGGCGGCGCGGAGCCCCGTACGCGACCGCACCGTACCGTCTACGACGACGTGATGGCGGACATCCTGCGGGTGACCCTGGGTCTCGCCGAGCGGGCCGTGGAGCTCGGGGTCAGGCCGGACGGGATCATGATCGACCCGGGGCACGACTTCGGGAAGAACACCCGGCACTCGCTGGAGGCGACGCGCCGGCTGGACGAGATGACGGCCACGGGCTGGCCGGTGCTGGTCTCCCTCTCCAACAAGGACTTCGTCGGGGAGACGCTCGACCGGCCGGTCAAGGAACGCGTGATCGGTACGCTCGCGACGACAGCCGTGTCGGCGTGGCTGGGGGCACAGGTGTACCGGGTGCACGAGGTGGCCGAGACCCGGCAGGTCCTGGACATGGTGGCGTCCATCGCGGGCCACCGCCCACCGGCGGTCGCACGCCGGGGTCTTGCGTAGGCCCACCGCCCTCCCCGCCCCGGGTGGCCCGGAGGCCGCCCGGGGCCCGGCCTGATCCGAACGAGAGGCCTAGCGGCCGACCTCCTTCGTCACCAGCCGGACCGCCTCGTCCACGTCGTCCGTGACGTGGAACAGCATCAGGTCCCGCTCGGACGCCTTGCCGCCCGCGACCACCGTGTCCCGCAGCCAGTCCACCAGGCCGCCCCAGTACGCGGTACCGAACAGGACGATCGGGAAGCGCGTCACCTTGCCCGTCTGCACCAGGGTCAGCGCCTCGAAGAGCTCGTCCAGGGTGCCCAGGCCGCCGGGCAGGACGACGAAGCCCTGCGCGTACTTCACGAACATCGTCTTGCGGACGAAGAAGTAGCGGAAGTTGACGCCGATGTCGACATGTGGATTCAGGCCGGACTCGAACGGCAGTTCGATGCCGAGCCCCACGGAGATGCCCTTCGCCTCCCGGGCCCCCTTGTTCGCCGCCTCCATCGCCCCGGGGCCGCCACCGGTGATGACGGCGAATCCCGCCTCCACGAGCGCCTTGCCGATCCGTACGCCCGCCTCGTAGTCCGGCCCGCCGGCCGGGGTGCGGGCGGAGCCGAAGACGCTGATGGCACTGGGCAGTTCCGCCAGCGCGCCGAAGCCCTCCACGAACTCCGACTGGATCCGCATGACCCGCCAGGGGTCGGTGTGGACCCACTCGGAGTCGCCCTCGGAATCCAGCAGCCGCTGATCGGTCGTGCCCGGCTGGACCTGTTCCCTGCGGCGCAGTACCGGACCCAGTCGTTGTTCCTCCGGCTTCACCGCGCCCTCAGGAATCTGCGCGCCCTCGGGGATCCGTGCGTCCTCCGGGTTGCCCATGACCTGCTCCCTCCGCCGACCTGCGATGTGCGTGTGTCGCTTCAGCGTAGATCGAGGGAGGTTACGCACGGGGGAATGCCGTGAGTCAGCTGGTGAGCCAGGAGCGGAGACGCTCCTCGCAGTGCGTGATCCTCTCGATCCGCACGTGCTCGTCCCGCTTGTGGGCGAACAGGGGGTCCCCGGGGCCGTAATTCACCGCGGGGATGCCCAGGGAGCCGAAACGGGACACGTCGGTCCAGCCGAACTTGGGCAGGGCCGTGCCGCCGACCGCGTCCATGAACGCCTTGGCCGCCGGGTGCGAGAGGCCGGGCATCGCCGCTCCGGAGTGGTCGTCGACGACGAACTCGGCGACGCCGCAGCCCGCGAAGACCTCCTGGACGTGCGCCACGGCCTGCTCGGCCGTGAGGTCCGGCGCGTACCGGTAGTTGACGACCACGGTGCAGGCGTCGGGGATGACGTTGTTGGCCACGCCGCCCTCGATACGGACGGCGTTGAGGCCTTCGCGGTACTCCAAGCCGTCGATGACCGGCCGGCGCGGTTCGTACGCGGCGAGCCGGGCCAGCGCCGGGGCCGCGGCGTGGATCGCGTTGGACCCCATCCAGCCGCGTGCGGAGTGGGCCCGCTCGCCCTCGAAGCGCAGATGGACCCGCAGCGTGCCCTGGCAGCCTCCCTCGACCTCGGCGTCGGAGCCCTCCAGGAGGACCGCGAAGTCCGCTTCGAGCCACTCCGGGTGCGCCGCGGCCACGTGCCCGAGGCCGTTGAGGTGGGCGGCGACCTCTTCGTTGTCGTAGAAGATGAACGTGAGGTCGCGGTTGGGCTCCGGCACCGTCGCCGCGATCCGCAGCTGGACGGCGACGCCCGACTTCATGTCGGAGGTCCCGCAGCCCCACAGCACGCCGTCGTCGTCGAGCCTGGACGGCACGTTGTCCGCGATCGGGACGGTGTCGATGTGCCCCGCCAGCACGACGCGCTCGGCACGGCCCAGCCGCGTCCTGGCCACGATGTTGTTGCCGTGGCGGTCGACGGTCAGGTGCGGCAGCGGGCGCAGGGCCGCCTCGATGGCGTCGGCGAGGTCCTTCTCCTGCCCGCTGACCGAGGGGAAGTCGACCAGCCGGGCGGTGAGCTCCGGACCGTCCAGGGCGAGGTCAAGCGTGTGTCCATCCATGGTCACGACCCTAAGGGACTTCGGTCGCGGCCCCGGCCGTGCCCTCCAGTACGGTGGGCCGCGTGCCCCGGACCAGCTCCTCTCCCCGCCGCAGCCGTCTCTTCCGCGTCACGGCCGCCTTCGCCGTGCTCGTGGCTCTGGCCGGTTATCTGGCCGTGCAGTACGTCACCAGCCACAGTGGCGCGCCCCGATGCACCGTGGGGCCCGCCGACGGGGGCGAGGGGCGCACGTACGAGCTGAGCCCCGACCGGGCCGCCAACGCCGCCACGATCTCCGCCGCGGGCACCACGCGCGGGCTGCCGGAACGCGCGGTGACCATCGCGCTGGCGACCGCGCTGCAGGAGTCCGCGCTGCGCAACATCGACCACGGCGACCGGGACTCGCTCGGGCTCTTCCAGCAGCGCCCCTCGCAGGGGTGGGGAACGCCCGCGCAGATCATGGACCCGGTCTACTCGGCCGGGAAGTTCTACGAGCACCTCGCCGAGGTCCCGGGCTATTCGCGGCTGCCGCTGACGGTCGCCGCCCAGCGTGTGCAGAAGAGCGGATTCCCGCAGGCGTACGCCAAGCACGAGCCGGATGCCGCCCTGCTGTCCGCCGCACTGACCGGACGCGCCCCCGCCTCCCTGACCTGCTCACTGCCGACGGCTGCCGACGGGGGCCCCGGGGACGCGGCCGAGGTGCGGTCCGATCTGGTGCGCGCCTTCGGCAAGGACGTCCTGCCCTCCGCCGGGTCCGCCGGCGCCTCCGCGGCGGGCACGGTGTCCGTGCCCGTACGGGCCGGGGACGAGGCCACGTCCCAGCGCGGCTGGGAACTCGCCCACTGGGCGGTCGCGCGGGCCGGCACCCTGCGGATCGAAGAGGTCTCGTACGCCGGCCGGATCTGGAGCGCCGACACGGGGTGGCGGACGGAACGTAAGGAATCGGGCACCACCACGGTCCGGATGCGGCTCGCTCAGTAGTGCGACCCGTCCTCCGTACGGGTCGCCGGGCGTTCACCCGCCCACGCTCCCGCCATCGTTTCCGCACCCCCGCCGTCGAAGCGGATTCTCCTGGCCGCAGGGGGGAGTGACGGTTCAGCAGGTGCTCGCCGGATGCGTCACGCCCCCGGGTCCCCCCGTTGCGGATTATCCGATGCGTTACCCAGTCTTTACCTCGGTGCCCCGCAACCTTCCCCGCCCCCGGACCGGTTGTTCAGTGCGTCCGATCACCGGACAGGCGGATTCCACATCCGCCGTGAACCCGTGACGTCCCGTCGAAGGAGCATCATGTCCCTCCCCCTGACCCGCAGGATCGCCCGTGCCGCGCTGCTGATCGCCGCAGGCGCGGCCCCCGTGGTCGGCGCGGCCGGTGCCGCGGGTGCCGCGGGGCTCCCGCAGACCCCCGCACTCGGCGGCCTCACCTCGCTCGACGGTGCCGGACTCGGCAGCACGCTGGACTCCACCTCGAAGCAGGGTTCCAAGGCGACGAACGAGACCGGCGGCAAGCTGGTCGGCACGACCCTCCCCGCCGCGGGCAAGACCCTCCGGAAGGCCGGCACCGTGGCGGACGGCAAGCTGACGGAGAACACCCTCCCGACCAAGGGCCTGCCGCTCGGCTGATCAGCCGGAAGTGCGCCGCACAGGGCGCGCCGAGGGGCCTCGGGAGTGCGCACTCCCGAGGCCCCTCGGCGCATACGGGGTCCGCTTCGCGAAGCCCCTCTGGGCAGCCCCTACGACAGCCGCTCGACCGCAGCGTCCACGCGCTCGTCCGAGGCCGTCAGCGCCACCCGCACGAAGCGGTCCCCGGCCGGCCCGTAGAAGTCGCCCGGTGCCACGAGGACGCCGAGCTCCGCCAGATGCGCCACGGTCTCCCAGCACGGCTCGTCGCGCGTGGCCCAGAGGTAGAGGCTCGCCTCGCTGTGCTCGATCCGGAAGCCATGGGCCTCCAGCGCCGCCCGCAGCACCGTGCGCCGCCGGGCGTAGCGCGTCCGCTGCTTCGCCACATGCGTGTCGTCGCCCAGCGCCGCGACCGTCGCCGCCTGGACCGGGGCCGGGGTCATCATCCCGCCGTGCTTGCGGATCTGGAGCAGCTCGCCGAGGACGGCCGCGTCACCCGCCACGAAGGCCGCGCGGTAACCGGCGAGGTTGGAGCGCTTGGAGAGCGAGTGAACGGCGACGACGCCCTCGTACGTACCGCCGCAGACGTCCGCGTGGAGCACGGAGACGGGTTCGGCCTCCCAGCCGAGCTCCAGGTAGCACTCGTCGCTGAAGACCAGCACACCGTGCTCGCGCGCCCAGGCCACGATCCGGGTCAGCTCGTCCTTCGGCAGGACGCGGCCCGTCGGGTTGGACGGGGAGTTGAGCCAGAGCAGCTTCAGACCCTCCGGGTCCAGCTCCGTCGGGTCGTCGTAGACGACGGGCTCAGCGCCGCAGAGCCGCGCGCCGACCTCGTACGTCGGGTACGCGAGCCGCGGGTAGGCGACCTTGTCGCCCGCGCCGAGGCCGAGCTGGGTCGGCAGCCAGGCGACCAGTTCCTTGGAGCCGACGACCGGCAGCACGTTCCCGTGCGTCACGCCGGCCGCGCCGAGCCTGCGCTCCGCCCAGCCGGTGAGGGCGTCACGCAGCGCCTCGGTCCCCCACACCGTCGGATAGCCGGGGCTGTCCGCGGCGGCGATCAGCGCCTGCTGGATCAGCTCGGGCACCGGGTCGACGGGCGTACCGACCGACAGGTCCACGATGCCGTCCGGATGGGCCACGGCCGTCGCCTTGTAGGGCGCGAGCTTGTCCCAGGGGAAGACCGGGAGACGGGAGGAGACGGGAACTGCTGCGGACACGGAACTCTGCTTTCTCGTACGGGGGCGTGGCGGCCGGAAAACACCTCGGCCCCGCACGGTGACGAGCCGTACGGGACCGGGCGGCGCTCGTGCGGCCGCTTACGACCTCGCCCGCGACTGTCGCGGGTGAGGCCGTTACTGGTTCTGCGGCGGCAGCGCGGCGATGAACGCGTGGTCGCGCTCGATGAGACCCAGCTTGGAAGCGCCACCCGGCGAGCCGAGGTCGTCGAAGAACTCGACGTTCGCCTTGTAGTAGTCCTTCCACTCCTCCGGGGTGTCGTCCTCGTAGAAGATGGCCTCGACCGGGCAGACCGGCTCACAGGCTCCGCAGTCGACACACTCGTCCGGATGAATGTACAAGGACCGGGAGCCCTCGTAGATGCAGTCGACGGGGCACTCTTCGATGCAGGCCTTGTCCTTCACGTCGACACAAGGCTGCGCGATGACGTAGGTCACGCTGTCGTTCCTCCTCGGTAGGGCGTTGGCTCTCGCGCGGGAGCGCGGCGTCGTCGATGCCCGCCCCTAGTATCTCCGTTCCGGGGCACGATCCGAACAGGAGGGGCAAACAGAGCTGTGGAATTCACCATCGGCGGACGGCTCGAGGTTCGCATGACGCCCGCTGACGTGGGCAAACGGGTATCCGTACGGCGCGTCGTCGGTGCCCCGGGCGAGGGCGCGAAGTTCACCGACACGGTCGGAGTTCTCACATCGTGGGACAGTGAAGTGCTCTCCGTCACAACGAGGAGCGGCGAAAGGGTCCACATCGCGGAGTCCAGGCTGGTGGCGGGCAAGGTGGTGCCCCCGGCCCCGGCACGCCGTCGTGGACCCGCCGCCTCCTTCGAGGAACTCGCCCTGGCCACCGCACGCGCCTGGCAACCCGTGGAGAGCGAGCCCCTGGGCGACTGGCGGCTGCGCGCGGCCGGCGGATTCACCCGCCGCGCCAACTCCGTGCTGCCGCTCGGCGATCCGGGCCTCCCGCTCGGCGAGGCGCTCGCGCACGTCCAGCGCTGGTACGGGGAACGGGGCCTGCCCGCCTACATCCAGACGGCCACGGGCGCGGAGGGCACGCAGGAGCGGCTCTGCGCGGCCCTGGAGGAGCACGGCTGGCTGCGCGAGGTCACGGCCGAGGTGCGGATCGCGGCGCTGGCACCGGTCGGCGACCTGGACGCGGACGTCTCCGCCGTACGTACGGCGCCGGAGACGGACGACGGGTGGCTCTCCCGGTACCAACGCTCGAAGACCCCGGGGCCCGATGCGCTGAAGGTGCTGGGCAGCGGGCCCTCGGTGTGGTTCGCCTCCGTGCCGGGCGACGATCCGGCGGGGGTGCCGGCCGCGATCGGACGCTGTGTGGTGGACGGCCGCTGGGCGGGCTTCATGGCCGTCGAGGTGGGCCCGGAGTACCGACGCCGCGGTCTCGCCACCGCGGTGATGACCGCCCTGGCCCGCACGGCCCTGGACGAGGGCGCCTCGGCAGCGTGGCTCCAGGTGGAGGCGGACAATGAAGGTGCCCGTGCGCTGTACGACGGCATGGGCTTCGCCACCCACCACCGCTACCACCACTTCCGGGCCGCGTAGCGGTGACAGCAGCAGGGACACGGGTCACACATGAGCGCTGAGGATCCCGGCACGGCCGGACGACGGCAGCGGTTCGCCGAGGAGGCGCGCGCCGAACGGCCCGACCTCGCGCTGCTCTGCCTGCTTCTGGGTGCGGAGGCCTCCCCGCCGTCGTCCGAGGACGCCGATCCGTACGGCATCGACGCGGCACAGATCGAGTTGGACCGGCTGGCCGGACTGCTCCCGTACGGAGCCCGCAGCGCCCGCGCCTGGGCGTCCGCGCTCGCCGGACTGCTCGGTGGGCGCTGCGGTTTCGCGGGTTCGTCCCAGGACTACCAGCGGCTGGACTCGTCGGTGCTCCAGCAGGTGCTGCGACGCCGCCGAGGACTGCCCATCCTGCTGTCCGTGGTCTGGATCGAGGTCGCCCGGAGGGCAGGGGCACCCGTGTACGGGGTGGCTCTGCCGGGCCACTACGTGGTCGGTTTCGGCGACCCGGCCGAGCGGGTGCTGGCCGACCCCTCCGCCGGCGGCGCCCCGTTGAGCGGCGAGGACGCGGAGCTGCTGGTGACGGGGGCGACCGGAACACCGCCGACGGCGTCGACGCCGGTGCCGGCCAGGCCGCTGGAGACGGTGCTGCGGATGCTGAACAACATCCGCGCCTGGGCGTCGGCGCGGCCCGAGCGTACGGACGTGGCGCTGTGGGCGCTGGACCTCTCCCTGCTGCTGCCCTCGCACCCGGCCAGACTCCGCTACGAGCGGGCCCTGCTCCTCGTGCAGCGCGGGGAGTTCCTGCGCGGGGCGGCGGAGATGGACGAGTACGCCGAGATCGTCGACGGCATCGAGCCGACGGCCGCCGAGGCCATCCGCCACCGCGCCCAGGCCGCCAGGGCGCTGCTCAATTAGCGCGGACCCGACAGCGGGCGGGCCTCCGGTAACGGCCTTCGGCTCGTCGCCCCGGACGGTGAGTGTTCTCGGCCGGCACCCCGGCGTGCCGAACTCGGGAACACCGGGGGACCCGGCTCCGCCGGGTGGACGCACCTTCCCGCTCCGCACCATCGGTTCGCGTGGCGCATCATGCGAGTCCGCTACGCGAACCACAGCGCCCAGAACGCCGGAGCGGGTGGCCGGGCGGCCATCCTGTGAACTCACCCGGGGTGTGATCTGAGAGCAAAGCATCGCAATTGCCGTACGCCCGCCGTCATTTATTGACCGGGCGGCAATCGAACGAGGCTCCAGACGCACACCTCTTGACGTGTCCAGGGCGACACCGGTTACATCGCCCACAAGAGAGAGCGCTCTCTCATCGCTCTCAAGGTTCCGTCGTGCCTCCGTACCACGACCCAGGAGACGTCACCCATGCACGTTCCCCCCACGAACTCCGCACCCCCCACCACCCCCCGCCGACACCGCAGGTCCAAGACGCTCGGTTTCGCCGCGCTCGCCGTTTCGCTGCTCATGGCCTTCCCCACAGCCCAGGCAGCGTTCGGCAACGAGGCCCAGAAGGTGCCCGGCGGGGGCGACCTCGGCCCCAACGTGCTGGTCTTCGACCCTTCGACCCCTGACATCCAGGGCAAGGTCGACGAGATCTTCAAGAAGCAGGAGTCGGCGCAGTTCGGCAGCGACCGCTACGCGCTGATGTTCAAGCCGGGCACGTACGACGACATCAACGCCCAGATCGGCTTCTACACCTCCATCGCCGGGCTCGGACTGAACCCCGACGACACCACCTTCAACGGTGATGTCACCGTCGACGCCGGCTGGTTCGACGGCAACGCCACCCAGAACTTCTGGCGCTCGGCCGAGAACCTGGCCCTCAACCCCGTCAACGGGACCAACCGCTGGGCGGTCTCCCAGGCCGCACCCTTTCGCCGTATGCACGTCAAGGGCGGCCTGAACCTCGCGCCGAACGGCTACGGCTGGGCCAGCGGCGGCTACATCGCCGACAGCAAGATCGACGGCCAGGTCGGCCCCTACTCCCAGCAGCAGTGGTACACCCGCGACAGCTCCATCGGCAGCTGGGGCAACGGCGTCTGGAACATGACGTTCTCCGGCGTCGAGGGCGCCCCCGCCCAGAGCTTCCCCGAACCCCCGTACACCACCCTGGACACCACCCCCGTCTCCCGCGAGAAGCCCTTCCTCCACCTCGACGGCGACGACTACAAGGTCTTCGTCCCCGCCAAGCGGACCGACGCACGTGGCACGACCTGGGCCGACGGCACCCCGGAGGGCGAGTCCATCCCCCTCGACCAGTTCTACGTGGTCAAGCCGGGCGCGACCGCGCAGACCATCAACGCGGCCGTGGACCAGGGCCTGCATCTGCTGTTCACCCCGGGCGTCTACCACATCGACGAGACGATCGAGATCGACCGCGCGGACACCGTCGCCCTCGGTCTGGGCCTCGCGACGATCATTCCGGACAACGGCGTGACGGCGATCAAGGTCGGCGACGTCGACGGCGTCAAGCTCGCCGGACTCCTGGTGGACGCGGGACCGGTCAACTCCGAGACGCTCATCGAGGTGGGCCCCGACGGCGCCTCGGGTGATCACTCGGCCAACCCGACCTCGCTGCAGGACGTGTTCGTCCGTATCGGTGGAGCGGGCCCCGGAAAGGCGACCACCAGCATCGTCGTCAACAGCAACGACACGATCATCGACCACACATGGGTCTGGCGCGCCGACCACGGCGACGGAGTCGGCTGGGAGACCAACCGGGCCGACTACGGCGTCCACGTGAAGGGCGACGATGTGCTGGCCACGGGCCTGTTCGTCGAGCACTTCAACAAGTACGACGTCCAGTGGTCCGGCGAGAACGGAAAGACGATCTTCTTCCAGAACGAGAAGGCGTACGACGCCCCCGACCAGGCCGCCATCCAGAACGGCGACATCAAGGGCTACGCCGGCTACAAGGTCGACGACTCCGTCACCACCCACGAGGGCTGGGGCATGGGCAGCTACTGCTTCTTCAACGTCGACCCGACCATCCGTCAGCAACACGGGTTCCAGGCGCCGGTGAAACCCGGAGTGAAGTTCCACGACCTGCTCGTCGTGTCCCTCGGGGGCAAGGGACAGTACGAACACGTCATCAACGACACCGGATCCCCCACATCCGGTGACACCACCGTCCCGTCACAGGTGGTGTCCTTCCCGTAGAGCCGGGCGGGGCGGGGACCGGCCGCGAGCGCGGCCGGTCCCCGCCCCGTTCAGACCACGCAGAACTCATGGCCCTCCGGGTCCGCCATCTCCACATGGTCGGGCCGCCCCTGCAGCTCGTGCACCCGGATCACCGTGCCACCGGCGGCCGTCAGCCGCTCCACCGCCTCGGCCACCCGGGGCCACCGGATCTCCCACGGGGTCTCCCGGCCACCGCCCGCCCGCACATCGAGGTGCAGCCGGTTCTTCGCCGTCTTCGGCTCCGGGACCTTCAGGAAGGACAGGCTGGGGCCCGCACCGTCCGGGTCGGAGAGATAGGCACCGTCGTCCCACTCCTCCTCCGGGACGTCGTGATGGCTGAACCACTCCTCCCAGCTGCCGAACCCGGCAGGCGGTGGCTTTGCCACGTACCCGAGCGCCTGCGCCCAGAAGGCCGCCAGCGCCTTCGGGTGCGCGCAGTCGATCGTCAAGCTCCATGGGGTGGACACGGAACCGTCCCCTTCCGATGAGGCCGTACGACGCCGCCCCTGCCCGGAACTCCGGGCGGGGGCGGCGTCGTACGGGTGTGGCGGAGCCGGTCAGCCCGCGCCGGTCAGGTCGATCGCGACGGTGCGCTCGGCGGGGGTCCTGCCGAGCAGCGCGCTCTGCATGGCCTGGGCCACGTCGGTGGCACTGACCTGGTGCTGCTTCCCGTCGCCCTTGGTGATCATGATGCCGTCGAAGACCCCGTCCAGCAGGGTGTCGATCGCTTCCCTGTCGTAGGCGGGGACCAGCTTGCCGTCGACCGGCTTCATGGAAAGGATCTGCGGCAGAGACCTCGCGGGGCCGAAGTCGATCTGCTTGGGCCCTGCCTTGATGGTGACCAGACCGGACATCGCCGGCTCGGCGAACTCCTTCATCGCCCGGTCCAGTTCGGCCTTGGTGATGGTGGGCTCGGTGGCGGCCACCGGCAGTTGGACATCGGCCGGTTCACCGGTCTGGACCTGCGTGCGGTAGGCATCGCGTACGAAGATCATCGACCGGTTGACGTCCAGCGCCTTCCCGGACTTGCCGGGGACGGCCACGGCCTTGTTCGGCTCGAACTTGATCGTGCCGTCGTTGGCGGCGCCGGAGATGCCCGCCAGGTCGGTCAGCGCGACTCCGAGCTTCTCCTCGTCGACCGGGATCACCGGGTCGGCGGGGCGTGCTCCGCCGAACAGAGAACCGATCACGGAGACCGGGTTGTAGTCGCTGCCCGCAGCGCCACGGACGGTCTCCTGGCTGTCCAGGGTGAGACCGGCCTTCTCAGGAGCGAGCTTCTCCTCCTTGCCGTCCACGGACAGCTGGAGAGGGGACCGGGCCCGCTCGCCGAGGGCGGCCTCGAGCTTGGTGACCGCTTCTTCCTTCGTGCCGCCGCCGATGTCGACGCCGAGCACGGTGGTGCCCTTGGGAACCTCTGAGTGGTTCATCAGCAGGCCGGCGCCGTAGGCCACGCCGGACAGCACGACGACGGCCACGCCCAGGAGGACCAGCTTGGAGCGGCCCTTCTTGGCAGGCGGCGTGGCCTTCGGAGCGGGGGCGGACGCCCGGACTCCCGTGTCCGCCGGTCCGCCGCCCAAGGGGCCTTCGGCCGGCCGGATCCCGCCGGGCCCGCCCGGGAACACCGAGCGGGGCTCCGAAGGGATGACCGGGATACCGCTGGTGAGCGTGTCGCCCGAGACATTGCCGCCGGAGCCGGACCCGGGGCCCGGCGCGGGAGCCTGCGGCGTCAGGATCGCGGTGTCGTCCGACATGCGCGGAGGTACGCCGCCGGGGCCGCCCGGCCGGGGGCCGGACGGGCCGCCAGGAGCCGCCGCGCCGGCCGCACCGGGAAACGGGCCGAGGTTCGGCGTCAGCGACGAACTCCCGGTAGCCGGACCGGTGGTGGGACCGGAGGGACCCGGGCCGACCGGAGGCCGCAGGCCGGGGTCCGGCGTGGGAAGGGGACCGGCGTCGAGGTCGTCGAGGCTGTCGAGGGCGCTGCGTCCGGGACGGGGAGCGCCGCCCGGGAAGGAGGGCGAGTCCGGGCGGGGCAGTGTCGGGCCTGGGCCACGACCCTCGTCGGCAGGACCGCCGGATGGGGCGCCACCGGAGCCGGGGCCCTGACCGGGTGCTCCGGAGGCGGAGGCGGCGGGTGCCGCGCCCGTACCGGGCACGGGGGCCGGCGCCTTGCGCGGGGCGAACCAGTCGCTGCCGCTCTTCTCCCTGGCCGGCTTCTCGGCCGGGCCGCCGTCACGCGCGTCCGGGCCCGCGCCGGGTGCCCCACCGGATGACGGCGCGGGTGCGCCGGGCCCCAGGGTGCTGCCGGTTCGCTCGGCATGTGGACGCACGCCGGACGGGTCCGTGTCGCTCATCGGCGTACGCATGACGACAGGCGGGATCGGCCGCGAGCCCGGGATGTTGATCCGGATACGCGTCGTCAGCGTCGTCTCTGTTCTGGGCTCCTCGGGCCGAGGCGGGTCCACAGGCTCCGGAGTGTCCTCCGGCCCGTCCTGGGACGGGTGCAGCGACGGATACTGGCGTGATCCGTACGGCGGCGTACCCGAGGGGTACGCGGCTCCGCCGCGCCCCTGGGGCCCGGAGGACGAACTGTCAGTTTCACGACTCAAAGCAGGTTCTCCCGATCGGCTCCGCCGCCCGTACTTCCCCCGTGCCGCAGGCCAGGGGACGGCTCGGCGCGCGCACCACCATACTGGCCGCCGCCGTAAGACTCTCCGCGCCCGGGGGAGACAAGGATGCACCCACTGCCGCGCGGAAGGGCAATCGGGGAGCGGACATACCACATCACGAGCCGGATCGGCCGGTGTCCTTGGCCGGATAAGGCAGCCGCGGCATCGTGGCGCACATCACAGCGACAGCCATCCCTCCGAGCATGAAGAGCGCGAGGCCGAGCTCCTCACCGAAGACGTAGTCGCCCTCGGGCCGCCCGCCGAGGAGGACGATGACGGCGATGAGCCACCCCACCGCCGGTGCCAGCGCGCCGAGCTGGGTTCCGGTCACCACCCGGCCGCCGTGGAACAGCCCCGCCGACGCGGCGAGCGCGAGCAGCAACCCGCCCGGGAACAGGGCCGCCTGGAGGAGGGTCCCCGCCAGCCCGACGGCCGCGCCCAGCACCGCGAGGCCCACGTACAGGGGAATCCGTGCGGATTTGAGGGGCGCGGCGAGACCGGTGGGCACGGGGCTCCTGGGCGGGGCGTGGGTACGCGGCGACTGCGACGAGGCACGCCGCCTCTGCCTGCTGCTCATGTCAGTGCTCCTGGTGCGGGGGCCGCGTCCGGCACGCCCGCGAAGAGGTCGTGCTCGCGGACACCATCCTCGCCGCCGGGTACGCCGCGCACCAACTCGTAGTACTCGGTGGTGAGAACGGGCTGCCCCAGGTCGTTCGAAAGAGCGAAGAACGGCCCGTCCACCGCGATCTGGGTGGCATGCGCCCGCATCGCGGCGGTCTTCGCCGCGGCGTACGCCGATCCGTCGATCTCCGCCGTGACCTCCGCGTCGTCCACCACACCGGGGACGTCGTCGATCGCGGCGATGCCCGGGAAGGCGTCGGGGGCGGTACCCCGCAGCCGCGCGAAGGCCTCCTCGGCCACGGAACGGGGCACCCGGTTCCAGTAGACCTTGGCGACGGTGTGCGGGGACCCTGCTCCGGCGTCGTACGCGGGATCTGCGGCCAGGTCCACCGCGCGCATCGCGACGCGGTGCGCCTGGATGTGGTCGGGGTGGCCGTAGCCGCCGTCGGGGTCGTAGGTGATCAGGACCTGGGGGCGCAGGGAGCGGATCACCCGGACGAGGTGGCCGGCCGCGTCGTCGAGTCCTGCGGCCCAGAAGGCATCGGGCCTGTGGTTCTGCTCGGTTCCCATCATCCCGGAGTCCCGGAACCGGCCGGGGCCGCCCAGGAACCGGTGGTCGGCGACCCCGAGCTCCCGCATCGCGGCGGCGAGTTCGCCGATGCGGTGGTCGCCCAGGCCGCCGTCCCGGTCAGCGGCGAGGTGCGCGAGGTCCGGTGGGATGACCTCGCCCTCCTCGCCGAGGGTGCACGTCACCAGGGCGACGTGGGCGCCCTCGGCCGCATACCTGGCCATGGTGGCGCCGTTGTTGATCGACTCGTCATCGGGGTGCGCGTGCACCAGGAGCAGACGGCGGGCGGGAAGGTCCTTCATGGGACCACCCTACGAGCAGGCCGCCCTCCGGGCCGAACGCCCACGGTGTCCGGGGCGCCCGGCGGCGCACCCGTCAGAACTTGATTCCCCCGATCATGCCTGCCACGTTCGACGTCACCTCCGAGATGGTCGGGGCGATCGACGAGCTCGCCATGTAGAAGCCGAGCAACATGCAGACCACCGCGTGTCCGCCCTTCAGTCCGGATTTCCGGATCAGCAGGAAGACGACGATCGCCAGCAGCACCACCGCCGAAATCGAGAGTGCCACGGCGGTTCACCTCCATCAGTACGGTCGGGACAGGCAGCACACATGGAGCCAGCGGGTTCCTACCCACCGAGCGCTACGGATCATAACTATCCGTGCCGCCGCATTTATCGGGGCACAGCAGCACGAGGGGCGCACGGACCGGCCGTCGCGGACTAGGTTCGGAGCCATGACCTCGAAGAAGCTGTCTTTTCCCCGCCAGCACGCGCGGACCCAGCGGTTCACTCTCGGCGCACCCCGGGCCTTCACCGTCTCACCGGATGGGACGCGGGTGCTCTTCCTCCGGTCCTCCTCCGGCACCGACCGGACGAACCGGCTCCTGGTGCTGGACACCGCGACGGGAGAGGAGCGGATCGCCGCCGATCCCGATGCCCTGCTGGGCGGTTCGGCGGAGAAGCTGTCGCCGCAGGAGAGGGCGCGGCGCGAGCGGACCAGGGAGGGATCGGCGGGCATCGTGGGCTACGCGGTGGACGACGCGGCCGAGTTGGCGGCCTTCGCGCTCTCCGGCAAGGTGTACGTCGCCGAGTTGAGGGCGGGTACGGCGCGCGCCCTGCCTGTACCGGGGCCGGTGATCGACCCGCGCCCCTCCCCCGACGGCCGGCACATCGCCTACGCCGCGCGGGGCGCGCTGCGCGTCGTGGGGGCGCAGGGCGACGGGGACCGGCCGGTCGCCGAGCCGGAGGACGCGCACACCTCGTACGGCCTCGCGGAGTTCGTCGCGGCCGAGGAGATGAGCCGCTACCGCGGTTTCTGGTGGTCGCCGGAATCGGACCGCCTGCTGGTCGCCCGGGTCGACGACAGCGCCGTACAGCGGTGGTGGATCGCCGATCCCGCGCACCCCGGGAGCAAGCCCGCCGAGGTGGGCTATCCGGCGGCGGGGACGGCCAACGCGGAGGTGCGGCTCTTCGTGATGGGCCTGGACGGTACCCGCACCGAGGTCGTCTGGGACCGGTCCCGCTTTCCCTATCTGGCGCGGGTGCACTGGTCCTCGCACGGCGCCCCGCTGCTGCTGGTGCAGGCCCGCGACCAGCGCAGCCAGCTGCATCTGGCCGTGGACACGGAGAGCGGCTCGACCCGCACGGTGCATGTCGACGAGGATGGAATCTGGCTTGATCTTTTCGCCGGGGTGCCGGCCTGGGCGCCCGGGGGGCGGCTCGTGCGGGTCGCCGACGAAGGGGGCGCGCGGGTGCTCTCGGTCGGGGACCGGCCGCTGACGGGAGGCCAGTTGCACCTCCAGGCGGTGCTGGACATCGGGGAGTCGGACATCCTGGTGCAGGCGGCCGCGGGCGAGGACGCCGCCGACCCGGAGACGGGACAGAGCCATGTGTACCGGGTCAACGAGCTGGGCGTGGAGCGCGTCAGCGAGGGCGTCGGGGTGCACTCCGCAGTGCGCGGCGGCGGCGTGACGGTGCTGGTGTCGGCCTCTCCGGAGCGCCCGGGAACGGCCGTACAGGTGCTGCGTGACGGCAAGCGGATCGCCACCGTGGCGAACCTCGCCCAGGAGCCGGTCCTGTCCGCGAGGGTCCGGCTGACGGAGGGGGGCGCACGGCGGATCCCGTGCGCCGTGCTGCTCCCCACCGGATACAAGGAATCGGATGGTCCGCTTCCGGTCCTGATGGATCCGTACGGCGGCCCGCACGGCCGCCGGGTGGTCGCCGCTCACAATCCGCACCTCACGTCCCAGTGGTTCGCGGACCACGGGTTCGCCGTGATCGTCGCGGACGGCCGGGGCGCACCGGGCCGCTCGCCCGGCTGGGAGAAGGCGGTCAGGGACGATCTCACCCTCACCCTCGACGACCAGGTCGAGGCGCTGCACGCCCTGGCCGGGCGCTTCCCGCTGGACCTTTCGAAGGTGGCCATGCGCGGCTGGTCGTACGGCGGCTATCTCTCGGCGCTCGCGGTGCTGCGGCGCCCCGACGTCTTCCACGCGGCCGTCGTCGGCGCACCGGTGACGGACTGGCGGCTGTACGACACCCACTACACCGAGCGCTATCTCGGCGACCCCGCGAAGCAGCCCGAGGTGTACGCCCGCAACTCCCTGGTGACCGACGAGGGCCTCTCCGAGCCGGCCGAGGAGGTGCGGCCGATGATGATCGTCCACGGCCTGGCCGACGACAACGTGGTGGTCGCCCACGCGCTGCGGCTCTCCTCGGCGCTGCTGTCCGCCGGACGCCCGCACGAGGTGCTGCCGCTGAGCGGGGTGACGCACATGACCCCACAGGAGCAGGTCGCCGAGAATCTGCTGCTGCTCCAGGTGGACTTCCTCAGGAGGTCGCTGGGGCTGCCCCGGGCGTAGCAGCGGCTGTCACCAGCCGGGCGGCGGGGAGGCGGGCGGCGGTGGCCCTGCGGGGAAGGGCGGACACGGGTAACCGGCCGGGGCGACGTGATGAACGCCCCGGCCGGTTCACGGCACCCGCACGGCCGTACGCTCTCTATGGTGCGAGGTTCGTATATCGGTGTGACGGCGGTCAAGTTGCCTCTGTGTTAACGGATATGAGGCTCGTTTGTCATTCTTTGTCATACCGGTCGTCCCCGTCATATCCGTCGCCCCCGCCGCCCCCGGGCGTCTCCCGCAGATCTTCCTGCGGCACCACCTGTTTCTCCTCGGCGAAGTGGCACGCGGAGTCGTGCCGGGCGGGTGTCCCCGATTCCCGGAAGACCGCCGGAACCGCCAGCAGCGGCACTTCCAGCTCGCACCGCTCCTGGGCCTTCCAGCACCGGGTACGGAAGCGGCAGCCGGACGGGATGTTCGCCGGGGAGGGCACATCACCGTGCAGGATGATCCGCTCGCGATGCTCACGGGCCGTCGGGTCCGGCACCGGGACGGCGGACAGCAGCGCCTGGGTGTAGGGATGCGTGGGGTGTTCGTAGATCTCCTCGTCCGTGCCGATCTCGACGATCCGGCCCAGGTACATGACGCCGACCCGGTCGGAGATGTGCCGGACGATCGACAGGTCGTGCGCGATGAAGACGAAGCTCAGGTGGAATTCGGCCTGCAGCCGGTCCAGCAGGTTGACGACCTGGGCCTGGACCGACACGTCGAGCGCGGAGACCGGTTCGTCGGCGACGATGATCTCGGGGTTGAGCGCGAGGCCGCGGGCGATCCCGATGCGCTGGCGCTGGCCGCCGGAGAACTGGTGCGGATAGCGGTTGACGTACTCCGGGTTGAGGCCGACGACGTCGAGCAGGTCCTGCACCCTCTGCCGACGGCTCCCCTTGGGCGCCACCTCGGGGTGGATCTCGTACGGCTCCCCGATGATGTCGCCGACCGTCATCCGTGGGTTCAGCGAGGTGTACGGGTCCTGGAACACCATCTGGATGTTGCGCCGCACGGCCTTCAGCGCACGGCCGGACAGCCGGGTGATGTCCTCGCCCTTGTAACGGATCGCGCCCCCGGTCGGCGGCTCCAGGTGCACCATCATCCTGGCGACGGTCGACTTCCCGCAGCCGGACTCCCCCACGATGCCGAGCGTCTCGCCCGCCTCCAGGTCGAAGTCCACGCCGTCCACGGCCCTGACCGCGCCGACCTGTTTCTTGAAGAGGACGCCCTGGGTCAGCGGGTAGTGCTTGACCAGGCCGCGCACCTGAAGGATCGGCTCGCCCTCCGCGTACCAGCGGTCCTCACCGGCTCCCCGTGCCCCTGCCTGGAGCACGGAACCGCCGCCCCCTCGGCCGGTGTCGTCAGCGTGCATCGAGCGTCTCCTTCCAGAAGTGGCAGGCGCTCCGGCGTTCCTCGTCCACGGCGTAGAGCGGCGGCACGTCCGTACGGCACACGGCCTGGGCCATGGGGCAGCGCGGGTGGAAGGCGCAGCCGGGCGGGATGTGCATCAGGTTGGGCGGCAGCCCCTTGATCGCGTACAGCTCCCGGCCCTTCTGGTCCAGGCGCGGGATCGACCGCAACAGGCCCTTGGTGTACGGGTGGGCGGGCGCTTCGTAGATCTCGTGCACGGGTGATGTCTCGACGATCCGGCCCGCGTACATCACGGCGATCTTGTCGGCGACGTCGGCGACCACGCCGAGGTCGTGGGTGATGAGGATGAGCCCCATGTTGAGCTCGCGCTGGAGCTCCGCGAGGAGCTCCATGACCTGGGCCTGGACGGTCACGTCGAGGGCGGTGGTGGGTTCGTCGGCGATGATCAGAGAGGGTTCCAGCGCCATCGCCATGGCGATCATGATGCGCTGGCGCATGCCGCCGGAGAACTGGTGCGGGAAGTCACCGACCCGCTGGCGGGCGGCGGGGATGCGCACCCGGTCCATCAGCTCGATGGCCTTGGCCTTGGCGTCTCCACGGGACATCCCTCGGTGCACGACGAACATCTCGCCGAGCTGCTGCCCGACGCTCAGCACCGGGTTCAGCGAGGACAGCGCGTCCTGGAAGATCATGGCCATCTCCTGGCCCCGGATCCTGCGGCGCGCCTCGGGCTTGAGCTTCAGCAGGTCGTGGTCCTTGAAGAGGATCTCGCCCCCGCTGATCTTCCCGGGCGGCATGTCGAGGATGCCCATGACCGCCTGAGCGGTGACCGACTTGCCCGAGCCGGACTCGCCGAGGACGGCGAGCGTCTCCCCGGCGTCCACGCTGTAGTCGACCCCGTTGACGGCCTTGGCCACGCCGTCTCTGGTGTGGAACTCCACGTGCAGATCGCGCACTTCGAGCAACATGGCAGCGACTCCTCAGCGCAGCTTGGGGTCGAGGGCGTCGCGCACCGCGTCGCCGAGCATGATGAAGGCGAGCACGGTGACGGCCAGCGCCCCTGCGGGCCAGAGCAGCATGTGCGGCGCGTTGCGGACGTACTGGGAGGCGGCGGAGATGTCGATGCCCCAGGAGACGGCAGGCGGCTTCAGTCCGACACCGAGGTACGACAGGGTCGCTTCCAGCGAGATGTACGTCCCCAGGGCGATGGTCGCGACGACGATGACGGGGGCGATGGCGTTGGGCATGATGTGGCGCAGCATCAGCCGTGAGTTCGAGGAGCCCAGCGCCCGGGCCGCCTGGACGTAGTCGTTCTGTTTGACGGTGATGACGGAGCCGCGCGCGATACGGGCGATCTGGGGCCAGCCCAGCAGCACGATGAAGCCGATCACGGGCCACACGGTGGAGCTGGTGACGACGGACAGGAAGACCAGTCCGCCGAGGACCACCGGGATGCCGAAGAAGACGTCCGTGATGCGGGAGAGCACGGCGTCCCACGCCCCGCCGAAGAAGCCCGCGAGGCCGCCCAGCACGCCCCCGAGCAGGGAGACGCCGAGGGTGGAGAGGACGCCGACGGTCACCGAGGTCCGGGCGCCGTAGACGGTGCGGGTGTAGACGTCACAGCCCTGGCCGTCGAAGCCGAAGGGATGCCCGGGCTGGGAGCCCTCCTGCGCCTTGGAGAGGTCGCAGTCGAGGGGGTCCTGGTCCGCGATCAGCGACGGCCAGATCGAGATGATCACCAGGAACAGGATGACCAGCCCGGAGATGATGAAGACCGGATTACGGCGCAGATCGCGCCAGGCGTCGGACCAGAGGCTGCGCGGCTTGCCCGTCGGCCCGGTGCCTTCAGGGCCGCCGGGCGTCTTCTCCAGCGTGGTGCCCTCGTCCATCGCGAGGTCCATCGCCCCGCCCGCGCCGGCCCCCGAGATCGCTCCGCCGCCCGTCCCTTCGTCCCACGGTTTCTGCTCAGGCATAGCGGATCCTCGGGTCGAGTACGGCGTACAGGAGGTCGACGATCAGGTTCGCCGCCAGGAAGACGAGGACCAGCACCGTGACGAACCCGACGACGGTCTGGGAGTTCTGGCGGAGGATGCCCTGGTAGAGCTGGTAGCCGACGCCGTGGATGTTGAAGATCCGCTCGGTGACGATCGCGCCGCCCATCAGGGCGCCCACGTCCGTACCGATGAAGGTGACGACGGGGATGAGGGAGTTGCGCAGCAGGTGCCGCACGACCACCCGGCGCCTGGGGAGGCCCTTGGCCACGGCGGTACGGACGTAGTCGGCACGGAAGTTCTCGGCGATCGAGGTCCGCGTGAGCCGGGTGACGTAGGCCAGCGAGACGGACGCCAGGACGAGCCCGGGCACGATGAGTTCGTCCACCGGCGCCTCGGAGGAGACGGACGGCTTGATGATGCCCCACTCCACCCCGAGCAGGAGCTGGAGCAGCAGGCCGGTGACGAACGTCGGTACGGCGATGACGACCAGGGTCAGGATCAGCACCACGGTGTCGACGGGTCGCCCGCGGCGCAGTCCGGTGACGACGCCGAGGCTGATGCCGATGACGATCTCGAACACGATCGCGACGATGGTGAGCCGGATGGTGATGGGGAAGGCTGTACCCATCAGTTCCGTGACCTTCTGCCCGTTGAAGGCCGTGCCGAAGTCACCGGTGAAGATGTTGCCCATGTAGGTCAGGTATTGCTGCCAGACCGGCTTGTCGAGCCCGAATTCGGTGCGCAGCTGGGCGGCGGTCGCGGGGTCGCACTGACGGTCGCCGCAGAGGCCCGCGATGGGGTCGCCCATCACGTTCACCATGAGGAAGATCAGCAGCGTGGTGCCGAAGAAGACCGGGATCATCTGCAGCAGCCGCCGGATCACATAACGTCCCATGAAGGGCTCCGGGGGTCGGGGCGAACGGGCGGATGGACCGGAAAACCGCGCGGCCGGTGCGGTATGCCGCACCGGCCACCGGCTTCAGGGGGTCACTTGACCTTGATCTGGTCGTACACCGGGACGCTGAAGGGGTTCAACGAGACGTTCTCGACCCTGTCCGAGTAGCCCGCGCTGCCGTTCTGGTACCAGAGCGGGATGACGGGCATCTGCTCGACCAGGACCTTCTCCGCGTCCTGGAAGGTGCTGACCGCCTTGGCCTTGTCGCTCTCCGCGTTGGCCTCGTCGACCAGGTCGTCGAACTTCTGGTCGCTCCACTTGCCGTCGTTGGACGGGGCGTTGGTGTAGTAGAGCGGCTGGAGGAAGTTCTGGATCAGCGGGTAGTCCATCTGCCAGCCGGCCCGCCAGGCGCCGGTCAGCTTCTGGGTGGAGACCTGGCTTCGGAAGTCGGCGAACGTACCGACGGGTCCGCCCACGCACGCCTTGTTGTTCCCCATGACGTTGTTGATGCTGTTGCACACGGCGTCGACCCACTCCTTGTGGGAGCCGGTGTCGGCGTTGTACGAGATCTTGAGCCGGCCGCCGGGGATGCCGCCGCCCTCCTCGATCAGCTTCTTGGCCTCCGCCTTGTCGTACTCGCACGCGGGGCCGCACAGGCCCTTCTTGAAACCGCCCTCGTCGCCGAGGACCGGTGAGGTCCAGTCGGAGGCGGGGGTACGGGTCTTCCGGAAGATCTGGTCGGTGATCTGTTCACGGTTGATCGCCATCGAGAGCCCCTGACGGACCTTGGTCGCACCCGGGGTGTTCCATGCCTTCTCGTAGAACGGGAAGCCCAGCGTCTGGATGATGCCGGCCGGGGTGTTGATGTACCGGTCGCCCAGGTCCGCCTCGACGTTCTTGAGCTGCGAGGCGGGTACGTCGTCGACGAGGTCGAGGTTGCCCGCGGTCAGGTCGGTGTAGGCGGTGGTGTTGTCGGTGTAGACCTTGAGGTCGATGCCGCCGTTCTGCGCCTTGTCCCCGCCCGGGTAACCGTCCCACCGGCGCAGGTTCATCGACGAGCCCTTGGCGTACTGGTCGACGGTGTAGGGACCGTTGCCGACGGGCTTGGAGAGCCAGGCGTCGTGGTCGGTGTAGAAGACCTCGGGCAGCGGCACGAAGGCGTTGTAGCCGAGAGTGTCGGGCCAGAGCGAGAACTTCTGCGACAGCTTGACCGTGAAGGTCGTGCCGTTGACCACCTTGAGGCCGGAGAGGGTGGTGGCGGACGCCGTGCCGGACTCGGGGTGCACCGTGTCATAGCCGTCGATGTACTGGAAGAAGTAGGCGTTCTTCTGGTTGTTCTTCAGGGCGGCTCCGTAGTTCCAGGCGTCCACGAACGACTTCGCGGTGACCTTCTCGCCGTTGCTGAAGGTCCAGTTGTCCTTGATCGTGACGGTGAAGTTCTGCGAGTCCTTCGTCTCGATCTTCTCGGCGATCTCGTTCCGGGCCTCGCCGGTTTTGGGGTCGTAGCGCACGAGCCCGCGGAAGACCATGTCGAGGACCTTGCCGCCCTGGACCTCGTTGGTGTTCGCCGGCTCCAACGGGTTCTGCGGGTCTCCCCAGGACGAGCTCACGATCCCGTCGGCCCCACCGCCGCCACCGCTGTCCCCGCCGCCGCAGGCCGTGGCCGCCAGGGCGACGGCTACGGCGCATGCGACCCACCTGGCCTGTGTGGCTCCGCGCATGGAGTGCCTCCTAGGGTTCCCTTATATGGCTCAGTGCCTTATATCACCCCATTTGACACTGCGTCGCATGTCGTTGTCCGCCGTACGGGCTGCCGCAACGCGAGGACGCCCGGCCCCTCGCGAGGGGCCGGGCGTCCTGGTCGAGCCGATCGGGTGCTACGCCGCGTGCACGACGTCCTTCTCCTCGGCGAAGTGGCACGCCGACTCATGCGCCGCCGGCGTGTCCGAGCCCTTGAAGCGCTCGGGAATCGCCAGCAGCGGCATCTCGGTGGCGCACTTGTCCTGGGCCTTCCAGCACCGCGTGCGGAAGCGGCAGCCCGACGGCGGGTTCGCCGGCGACGGGACGTCACCGGAGAGGATGATCCGCTCGCGGCCGCTACGGGCCTCGGGGTCCGGGACCGGGACCGCCGACAGCAGCGCCTGGGTGTACGGGTGCGTCGGGTGGTCGTAGATCTCCGTGTCCGTACCGATCTCGGCCATCTTGCCGAGGTACATGACGCCCACCCGGTCCGAGATGTGCCGGACGATCGACAGGTCGTGCGCGATGAAGAGGTAGGAGAGGTTGAACTCGTCCTGGAGCTTCTCCATCAGGTTGATGACCTGCGCCTGCACCGACACGTCGAGCGCGGAGACCGGCTCGTCGCAGATGATGATCTCGGGGTTGAGCGCGAGGCCGCGGGCGATCCCGATGCGCTGGCGCTGGCCGCCGGAGAACTGGTGCGGATAGCGGTTGATGTACTCCGGGTTCAGACCGACGACGTCGAGGAGGTCCTGGACCTTGCGGCGACGCTCGCCCTTCGGGGCCACCTCGGGGTGGATCTCGTAGGTCTCCCCGATGATGTCGCCGACCGTCATACGCGGGTTCAGCGAGGTGTACGGGTCCTGGAACACCATCTGGATGTTGCGCCGCACGGCCTTCAGCGCACGGCCGGACAGCTTGGTGATGTCCTGGCCCTTGTAGAAGACCTCACCGGCGGTGGCCTGCTCCAACGTCATCAGGAGCTTGGCGACCGTGGACTTGCCACAGCCGGACTCGCCCACGATGCCGAGGGTCTCGCCCGCGTACAGGTCGAACGAGATCCCGTCCACGGCCTTGACCGCACCGACCTGCTTCTTGAACAGGATGCCCTGGGTCAGGGGGAAGTGCTTGACCAGGTTGCGTACCTGAAGGATGGGCTCGCCCTGCGAGACCGGCGCGTCGATGGCGGCGACCGCCGCGTCCTCGGTCGCCGCGTCGACCGCGGTCACCTCGGTGACGTTGGGGGTGGCGTCCGCGGGCTCCTTGCTGATGTCAGCCATGGAGCGTCTCCTTCCAGAAATGACAGGCGCTGTGGCGGCCGACCAGTTCGGTGCCGTCCGTACCCGTCACCGGCAGCAGCGCCGGGATGTCCGTACGGCAGATGTCCTGCGCCATCGTGCAGCGCGGGTTGAACGCGCAGCCCGAGGGCACGTGGAGCAGGTTGGGCGGCAGCCCCTTGATCGCGTACAGCTCCTGGCCCTTCTGGTCCAGGCGCGGGATCGACGCCAGCAGCCCCTTGGTGTACGGGTGCGCGGGCGCCTTGTAGATCTCGTGCACGGGCGACGTCTCGACGATCCGGCCCGCGTACATCACGGCGATCTTGTCGGCGACGTCCGCGACGACGCCCAGGTCGTGCGTGATCAGGATCAGGCCCATGTTGTACTCGCGCTGCAGCTCCGCGAGGAGGTCCATCACCTGGGCCTGGACGGTCACGTCGAGGGCCGTGGTGGGCTCGTCCGCGATGATCAGGTCCGGTTCCAGGGCAAGCGCCATCGCGATCATGATGCGCTGGCGCATACCGCCGGAGAACTGGTGCGGGTAGTCCGACACCCGCGCCGCGGCGGCCGGGATCTTGACCTGGTCCATCAGCTCGATGGACTTGGCCTTGGCGTCCTTCTTGGACATGCCCTGGTGCACCCGGAACATCTCGCCGAGCTGATAGCCCACGGTGAGCACCGGGTTCAGCGAGGAGAGGGCGTCCTGGAAGATCATCGCGATCTTCCGGCCCCGGATCTGACGGCGTTCCTCGGCGGACATCTTGAGCATGTCCTGGCCGCGGAAGAAGATCTCGCCCTTCGGGATCTTGCCGGGCGGCATGTCGAGGATGCCCATGATCGCCTGAGCGGTCACGGACTTGCCCGAGCCGGACTCGCCGAGGACGGCGAGCGTCTCCCCGGCGTCCACGCTGTAGTTGACCCCGTTGACGGCCTTGGCCACGCCGTCCCTGGTGTGGAACTCCACGTGCAGGTCACGGACTTCGAGCAGCGGGCCGACGTGGTCGTCTCCCGAGCGCGCGGACGGGACCTCTGCGGTCTTGTCGATGGTGGTCACGTGCGCCCTCCTTATCGCGTCTTCGGGTCGAGGGCGTTACGGACGGCTTCGCCGAGCATGATGAACGCCAGAACGGTGATGCTGAGCATGATCGACGGGTAGATCAGGATGTGCTGGGCCACCCGGATCTGGCTCGAACCACCGGAGATGTCCATACCCCAGGAAACGGTCGGCGGGGCCAGGCCGAGACCCAGGTAGGACAGGGTCGCCTCGGCCGAGATGTACACACCGAGCGAGATGGTCGCGACGACGATCACCGGAGCGAGGACGTTCGGCAGGATGTGCCGGAACAGGATCCGGGTCGTACCGGCTCCCAGCGCTCTGGCCGCCTGGACGAAGTCCGCCTGCTTGACCGTGATCACGGCGCCGCGCGTGACACGGGCGATCTGGGTCCAGCCGAGGAAGGCGAGGGCGAAGACGACCACCCAGATCGTCCGCTCGGTGAACGCCTGCAGGACGACCATGGCGCCGAGCAGGAAGGGCAGGCCGAGGAAGATGTTGGTGAATCCGGAGAGCACCGCGTCCACCCGGCCGCCGAAGTAGCCGGCCAGCATGCCGATCAGCCCGCCGAACAGGGTCACCGCGAGGGTCACCGAGACGCCGACGATCACCGACGCGCGGGTGCCGTAGATGACACGCGCGTAGACACTGCGGCCCTGACCGTCGTAGCCGAACCACTCGGGCGATCCGATCTTGCTCAGCTCCGGCTTGCCCAGGAAGTGGTGCACCAGGTCACCCGTCGTGGGTGAGGCACTGGTGAACAGGCCCGGGAAGGCCGTGATGAGGAGCAGGATCAGGATCAGCGCCGCGGAGACCAGGAAGTACCAGTTGCGGCGCAGGTCCTGCCATGCGTCGCCCCAGAGGCTGCGGGCCTGCTCCGCCTTCACGGCGGCCGAGGGGTCGGCGAGGGGCGCCTTGGCGTCCTGGGGCGCGGGAGCGGTCTTGGTCACATCAGGCATACCGGATCCTCGGGTCCAGGACCGCGTACAGCAGGTCGACGACAAGGCTCATGAAGAGGTAGACGAGCACCAGGATGGTGACCAGTCCGACGAGGGTGGTGCCCTCGCGCCGGACGATCGACTCGAAGATGGTGCCGCCGACGCCCTTCACGTTGAACAGGCCTTCGGTCACGACCGCTCCGCCCATCAGGGCCCCGAGGTCGGTACCGAGGAAGGTGATGACCGGGATCAGCGAGTTGCGCATCAGGTGCACACCCACGATGCGGCGCTTGGGGAGCCCCTTGGCCACGGCCGTGCGCAGGTAGTCCGCCCGCAGGTTCTCCGCCATGGTCGTACGGGTCAGCCGCGCGACGTATGCGAGCGACAACGACCCGAGCACCACGGCCGGGGCTATCAGTTCACCCCAGGTCGCCTCGTTCGAGACGTTCGGCGCGATCCAGTCGAGCTGGAAGGCGAACACCGACTTGACGATGAATCCGAGGACGAAGACCGGGATCGAGATGATCAGCAGCGTGAAGATCAGGACGACGTTGTCGGTCAGGCGGCCGGCGCGCAGACCCGCGGCCATGCCCAGACCGATACCGAGGACGATCTCGAGGACGAACGCCATGGCGGCGAGCCGCAGCGTGACCGGGAACGCGTCGCCGAGGACGTCGGTGACGGGGCGTCCGCTGGCTATCTGGGTACCGAAGTCGAAGTGAAGGACGATGCCCTTCATGTATTCCCAGTACTGCACCAGGATCGGCTGGTCGAGGCCGAGCTTGTGACGCATGGCCTCGAGGGTCGCCGGGTCGGCGCCCTTGTCCCCGAAGAGTCCCCGCACGGGGTCGCCGGGCAGTGTGTAGACCATCAGGAAGATCAGCAGAGTTGTCCCGATGAAAACCGGGATCATCTGGAGCAGTCGTCGTGCGACATAGCGCCCCATCGTGCCTCCATGTAATAGGCAAGCGGCAGCCGACGGGCCCTCCCCCGGCGCCGACACCCCCTCAGGGACTGTCAGCGGCGTGGAAGGGCCCCCCGGCCACGGCTGCGGGCTCGTGCGGGACCGACGTCAGTTTCGGTCCCGCACCGGCCCACGGACTACGTCGGTCGTTACTTGGTGACCTGGATCTCGGTCAGAATCGGGTCGCCGTCCTGCGCGTACTTCACGTTCTGGACGTTCTCCGAGTAGCCGGCGTTGACCTTGTAGTACCAGAGCGGGATGGTCGGCATGTACTTGACCAGCTCCTTCTCGACCTCCTGGTACCCCTTGACGGACTCGTCCAGGGAGGGGGCGGAGTCCGCGGCCTTGATCTTGGCGTCGAGGTCCTTGTTCGAGAAGAACCCGTTGTTACCGGCGGCGCCGGTACGGAACAGGTCGCTGATGAAGTTGGCGTTGACCGGGTAGTCGAGCACCCAGGCGCCGCGGTAGAACGACTTCACCTGCTTGGCGTCACGGGCGTTCAGGTCGGCCTGGAAGTCGGCCTTCGAGTCGCCGGCGCACTTGACGCCGGTGGCCTGGGTGATGCTGTTGCAGACAGCCTCGACCCATTCCTTGTGGCCGCCGTCGGCGTTGAACTGGATGAAGATCTCGTTGCCGGGAACACCGCCGCCCTCCTTGATGAGGGCCTTGGCCTTGGCCGGGTCGTACGTGGTCACGTCACCGGCGACGTTCTCCTGGTAGCCGAGAACGCCCTTGGCGACCCAGCCCGTGGCCGGCTCGCGGGTGCCCTGGAGCACCGTCTTGGTGATCGTGTCCCGGTCGATGGCCATCGACAGACCCTGGAGGACCTTCGGGTCGGTGTCCTTCCACTGGTCGGTGTACATCGCGACACCGAGCGTCTGGATGGCGGAGTACGCCTGGTCCACGGCGCGGTCACCGAGGTCGGCGCGGTAGACCGGAAGGTCCTTCGGGCCGATCTGGCGGAGCACGTCGACGTTGCCGGACTTGAGGTCCTCGTAGGCGGTCTCGAGGGTGGTGTAGTTCTTGAAGAGCACACCACCGTTCTTCGCCTTGTCGAGACCCTTGTAGTCGTCGTTGCGGACGACCTTGATTTCCTTCTTGTGGTCCCAGCTGACGAACTTGTACGCGCCGTTGCCGACCGGCTTCTCACCGGCGGCCTTCGGGTCCGCGTAGAAGGACTCGGGCAGCGGGGAGAAGACCGTGTAGCCGAGCTTGTACGCGAAGTAGGGCACCGCGCTGCCGAGCTCGATGGTGAAGGTGTGGTCGTCAACAACCTTCAGGCCGGACATGGTGTCCGACTTCGGCTTCGCCTTCTCGTCCTCCGGGTGGACGTCGGCGTAGCCCTTGATGTCGGCGAACCACGAGGCGTTGGTCTGCGCGTTGGTGATGGTCGCGGCCCAGTTCCACGCCTTGACGTAGGACTCGGCGGTGACGGGGGTCCCGTCGTGGAACTTCCAGTCCTTCTTGAGCTTGACGGTCCACAGCTTCGAGTCGGTCGTCTCGACCGACTCGGCGTTGATCATCTCGAGCTTGCCCGCAGGGTCGTAGTCGACGAGCTGCGAGAAGACGGCATCGGTGACGATGCTGCCGTTCGACTCCATCGTGTTGGCCGGCTGCAGCGGGTTCTGCGGCTCACCGACCTCGACCGAAAAGATGCCGTCGGGGTCAACGGCGCCCTTGGCGCTCTTGTCGCCGTCGCCGCTGTCGCCGCCGCCGCAGGCAGTCGCGGCCAGGGCGATGATGGCCGCTCCCGCGACCCACTTGGCGCTCTTGGCACCGCGCATGGGTTTCCTCCTCATGAGTCCACTTTTGACTACAAGAGGGGCACTGGAGAGATCGACCGACACCCCTGACGGTGATCTGTTTCAGTGCCCCGAGTGTGCTCGTGAGTCCGCACTCCCCACAATGCGACGACCCATTGACCCGAGCTCAATGGAGCCAACTATTAAGTAACACCGGGCTGTAAACCACACTTAAAGGGTCTCGGTTTGACAACATCGAGGAGGGCTGGTTGCCCGAAATCCGGACAAAGCGATCCCAGACAGACACCCCCGAAACGGACCGTTAACACATGTTCCGGAGAGCGACGCCCGATATCCGGACACTCCGCCCCTGAAATCGCCTTGACTTCCGGAGGGCCGAGCGTCTCGATGAGGCCCCCCCCCCGGAACGGCACGTGGCGGCCGCCGAACCGGGGTTCGGCGGCCGCCAAGGGTGCGTCCTGCGAGTCAGGGGCGAGCGAGAGCCCACACCTGCGGCGAGCGCGACCGTCACGGCCGCACCCCCCACCACGGCGGTGATCCGATCCGCTATGCGGATACGTCCGCCCTTGAGCCGGACCCAGTGTCCAGGAGGAGCTGAGAAAGCGTGACCCGGCTGGTCGACGTCGACAGCAACTCCCCGAGTGGAACGGGGCACATCCCATCCACTCGGGCCAACTCCGGGACGTCGGTCGGCCGGAGCCAGGTCAGCCGTTCTTCGCGCGCGAGGCCGAGCGGCCACGCTGCTTCTGGTCCAGGACGACCTTGCGGATACGGACCGTCTCCGGGGTCACCTCGATGCACTCGTCGTCGCGGCAGAACTCCAGCGACTGCTCCAGCGACAGCTTGCGGGCGGGCACCACGTTCTCCGTGGTGTCGGCGGAAGCCGCACGCATGTTGGTGAGCTTCTTCTCCTTGGTGATGTTCACGTCCATGTCGTCGGCGCGCGAGTTCTCGCCGATGATCATGCCTTCGTAGACCTCGGTGGTGGCCTCGGTGAAGATGACACCGCGCTCCTGGAGGTTGACCATCGCGAACGGCGTCACGACGCCCGCGCGGTCCGCGACCAGCGAGCCGTTGTGACGGGTACGCAGATCGCCGAACCACGGCTCGTGGCCCTCGAACAGGGAGTGCGCGATGCCCGTGCCACGGGTCTGGGTCAGGAACTCCGTACGGAAGCCGATGAGGCCGCGGGACGGGACGATCCACTCCATGCGGACCCAGCCCGAACCGTGGTTCGTCATCGTCTCCATACGGCCCTTACGGGTCGCCATGAGCTGCGTGATGGCGCCGAGGTGCTCCTCCGGCGAGTCGATGGTCATGCGCTCGATCGGCTCGTGCGTCTTGCCGTCGACCTGCTTGGTGACCACCTGCGGCTTGCCGACGGTGAGTTCGAAGCCCTCGCGGCGCATGGTCTCGATGAGGATCGCCAGCGCGAGCTCACCGCGGCCCTGGACCTCCCAGGCGTCGGGGCGCTCGGTCTCCAGGACGCGGAGCGAGACGTTACCGACGAGCTCGCGGTCCAGACGGTCCTTGATCTGCCGGGCGGTGACCTTGTGGCCCTTGCCTCCCTTACCGACGAGCGGTGAGGTGTTCGCACCGATGGTCATCGAGATGGCCGGCTCGTCGACCGTGATCAGCGGCAGCGCGATCGGGTTCTCGGTGTCGGCCAGGGTCTCGCCGATCATGATGTCCGGGATACCGGCGATGGCACAGATGTCGCCCGGGCCTGCCTTCTCGGCGGGCTTGCGGGTGAGTGCCTCGGTCATCAGCAGCTCGGTGATGCGCACGTTGGACATCGTGCCGTCGCGCTTGATCCACGTGACCGTCTGGCCCTTGCGGAGCTCGCCCTGCTCGACACGGCACAGCGCGATACGGCCGAGGAAGTTGTCGGCGTCCAGGTTGGTGACGTGCGCCTGGAGAGGGGCGTCCTCGTCGTACTCCGGGGCCGGGACCGCGGACAGGATCGTGCTGAAGAACGGCTCCAGGCTGTCGCTGTCCGGCGGGACGGTGCCGTCCTCCGGCTTGGTCAGCGAGGCGACGCCGTCCCGGGCACAGGCGTAGACGATCGGGAACTCGATCTGGTCCTCGTCGGCGTCCAGGTCCAGGAAGAGGTCGTACGTCTCGTCGATGACCTCGGCGATCCGGGAGTCCGGGCGGTCCGTCTTGTTGATGCAGAGGATGACCGGCAGCCTGGCCGTCAGCGCCTTGCGGAGCACGAAACGCGTCTGCGGGAGCGGGCCCTCGGACGCGTCGACGAGCAGAACGACGGCGTCCACCATCGACAGGCCGCGCTCGACCTCACCACCGAAGTCGGCGTGGCCGGGGGTGTCGATGATGTTGATGGTGATGACGTCGCCGCCATCCTTCGGGTGGTACTTGACGGCCGTGTTCTTGGCCAGGATCGTGATGCCCTTCTCACGCTCCAGGTCGTTCGAGTCCATCATGCGTTCGTCGAGGTTCTCGGCGGCGTGCGCGGCGAAGGCGCCCGCCTGCTTGAGCATGGCGTCGACCAGCGTGGTCTTGCCGTGGTCGACGTGGGCGACGATGGCTACGTTACGGATGTCGTGGCGCGTGGGCATGGGTGGCTTGCGCTTCTCTCGGATCGTGGGATCAGGCGTCTCAGTCGGTCTCGAGTCCTCGTACGCCCGCCGGGCGGCACGCCACGGCTAGTCCAATGGTACGGGCCCGATGGGTCCGGGGCTTCCCGGGCCGATCCGCAGGACACGGCTACAGCCACAATTCAGCCGATATTCAGCTGGTATTACGCCATCGTCCAGCCGCTGGGCAGCCGGACGGCAAGGGGTGTGAGAAGACGAGCAGCCAGGGTCCGGGCAGACACGAGCCTGCCCGCCGGGAGCTCCGGCGGGCAAGGGACTTGAGCTGCATCTGAGCTTTGCATGTGGCTTTGACCTGCTACTTCTTCCGATTCGCGGGAGAACCTGCCGCTTGCCGCCCGGTGAAACCGATGTCCTCGTAGCGGGGCGCGGCGAAGCCGAAGGCCCCGACGTTCGCCAGCTTCTTGTCGACGGCGACCAGCTGTGGCCTCTGATACAGCGGAATCGATCCTGCGGCAGCCCAGATCCGTGCGTCGGCCTGCTTCAGCAGGTCCCTCGACGCGTTGGCGTCGAGTTCGGAGAGCGCCCGGTCGAAGAGCTGGTCGACATGGTCCGAACCGACCCGCGTGTAGTTCTGCTCGACGAGCAGCGAGCCGTCGGTGGCGGGCTCCGGCTTGGCGAAGATCGGACGGCCGTCGGTCGCCGGGTAGGCGGTGGCGGGCCAGGAGTACAGCGCCATGTCGTAGTCACCGGAGGCGATGTGGTCCCTGAAGTAGCTGTCGTCGTCGACCTTGGTGACCTGTGCGCTGATGCCGATCGAGTCCAGCATCCCGACGATCTTCTTCCCTACGGTGCGCAGCGCCTGCGACCCGGGGCCCGAGGGCAGGACGAAGCGGAGAGTCAACGGCTTGCCGCCCTTGCCGAGGCGGTCCTTGGCCGGGGCGGGGGCCGGTGCCGCCGTTCCCACGGGAGCGTAGGCGCCCGCGGCACCGCCGGGCTGCTCCTGAGCGGTGCTGTCGGCGTCATCGGCGGAGCGGTCACCGGGCTTCTCGTCGCCGACGACGTACGTCCCCTCGTCGCGCGAGGCGTGGTCGTCCTTCTCGGCCTCTTCCGCCTTGCCGGCTCTGTCCTCGGCTGCCTTCTTCTCTGCGGCCTTCTTTGCGGCCTCGCTGCCCGCCTTGGTGTCCTCGGTCTTACGGACGGCACCGCCGGGCGTCCATCCCGCATCGGCCAGCAGCGCCCGCGCTTCCTTGGTGTCCCGCTCGCCGAGCGCTCCGCTGCCGTCCCTGTACCCGGGCTGCCCGGCCAGGGCGAGGTGGCTGCCGGGCGGCTTCGCGGGCAGGCCGAGCGGCTTCAGCACGGTGTCGGCGAGCTCCTGCCGGTCCAGGGTGCGGGCGATGGCGCGGCGCACCCGGTCGTCGGAGAGCGGCCCTGACTCCCCGTTCAGCGCGAGCTGCGTGTAGGCGGGCTCCAGGGACTTGCGTACGGCGAAACCGCGCAGCGACTTCTGCTCGGCGGCGTACACCGCGACCGCTTCCCGGTTCTTCGCACGGGCCGCCTGCGCCGTCTCGGCTGCCTCCTCGTCCGAACCGTGGGCCAGTGCCCAGGACCGCAGGGCGGCGGCCGGGGTGATGTCGGCTCCCGGGCCGTGGGCGGGTGGCTGGCCGTTCCCGCCGCTGTAGCGGGCGGCACGGGCGATGCTGTTCGCCGTCGCCGGGTCGATGTCGGCGACGTCCACCATGCCCTCCGCCAGCGCCTCGGTGCGGTCCGTCGGCTCGACGGCACGGAAGACCAGGGACTCGAGCTTTGCCTTGTTGCCCCACCAGCGCGGGTTGCGGTCGAGCACGACCGTTCCCTTGTCCTTGTTCACGCTGCTCAGCACGAACGGTCCGGCGGTGTTCTTGAGGGCTGTCCTGGCGCCGTCGTTGAAGGTGCCCGGAGACCCGGTCACCTCCTTCGGGTACAGCGGCGAGAAGAGCGAGCGCCAGTCGGCGTACGGCTTCGAGAACGTCACCCGGACCTGCAGGTCGTCCTTGCCGCGTTCGATCTTCTCGATCCGCTCGTACCCTGCGTTGCGCGCGGTCCAGAAGGCCGAGTCCTCGCCTCTCAGCGCGCGCCACTGGGCGACGAAGTCGGGGGCGCCGATCTCCCGGCCGTCGCTCCACACGGCCTGTTGGCTGAGCTTGTAGAGGACGACCTGCTTGGGCTCCCGCTCGATGACCTTCGCCGACTCCAGGTAGTCCGGGTTGAGCCTGGGTTCTCCCCGCGCGTCCATGGGGAAGAGGGTGGGCAGCAGGGCGCCGGTGATCCGCGTGGTCGCGCTGTCGGCGTCGGCCTGGAAGGCGTTGAGGGTGGCGGGGACCGCGTCGATCGCCCAGGTGAGGGAGGAGCCCTCCGTCACCCTGTACCGGGCGGCCGGGGCGATGTCCTGCGGGGCGGCCGCGGAGGTGGGGCCCTCGCTGTCCGAGGTGCAGCCCGCCAGTACCGGGATCGTGAGCACACCTGTTGCCAGGAGCGCGACCGAGCGGCGCTTTCGGGCCGTCGCGCGTGGGACGCCGACGTGGGCCATGGCTGATACCTCCGGGGCCGGCCCGGTCCACCCCGTACCGGAAGGGACCGGATGATGCGTTCTGGTGGCATTTGCAGTTGATCAGACTGACTCGCTGATTCACTGAAGGCACCCGCACGCGCGGGGGGAGGCAGGCGTGGCCGGTGGGGCCGCAGAAGTCACCCGTGCGGCCCCGGTTCCGTCACCGGCCCGGCGGTGGTCGGCGCAGGAGCTCGACGACGGCGGCAGTGGTGTCGGTCTCGCCGGGCCTCGGGAAGATCTTCTCGAGGCCGTTGCGGTGGGCGTCGGCTCCAGGTCGGTGACCGCGTCCGTGGCGATGGTGACGTGGTAGCCGTGCTCCTGTGCGGTGCGGTGACGCCACCGGTGCCGTGGAAATAATCGTGGTGGTGACCGGGTTGAGCAGGGAGCCCATGAGCAGCGGCGCGGTGAGCCGCGCACCGACGTCGCCGAGCGGTGCACGGGTCGCACTCCGCTCGGCATGCGCCCGAGGGTTCCCAGTCCCCCGGCCCCGGGGACCCTCACCCGACCCGGTGCAAACGGCCGCCGACCGAGCGGAACGTGCCGGGTCGCGGGCGGAAGTGGGCGG
This sequence comes from Streptomyces sp. NPDC002911, assembly GCF_053591835.1. Lineage (NCBI taxonomy): Bacteria > Bacillati > Actinomycetota > Actinomycetes > Kitasatosporales > Streptomycetaceae > Streptomyces > Streptomyces sp. NPDC002911. The sequence continues at coordinate 427,317 of NZ_JBSFUO010000001.1, forward strand.
ACATAACCTCCCACATGTGATGCCGCCTGCGAGCCGTGCCGGGATGCCCCGGCCTTCGATACCCGGCAGGATGCTCCTCGCCGCCCTCACGGCGGTGCTCTGGATCGCCCTGCCGGGCACCCCTGGCTCCCGGGCCGAGGACCCCGTGACGCTGCCCCGTGACGGGCAGATCACCGACGAGGCGGGAGCGCTGGGCGACCGTGAGCCACAGACCGAAGCCGCTCTCGACCGTCTGTTCGCGGAGCGGCAGGTGCAGCTGTTCGTGGTGTCCGTCCGTGACTTCTCCGTCCGCGACTTCTCCGGCCGCGACGCGCGGACCTGTGCCGACGGGACCACGAACCGCAACGGCTTCGGCCAGGAGGACGTGCTGCCGGCCGGGGCCACGCACGACCGGGAGTACGCCTGCTCCGTCGACCGGGGATCACTCCTCACCGACCCCCAGCTCCAGGACGTGGCGAACACCGCCGTCGAGCCGGCTCTCCGGCGGAACGACCGGGCGGGAGCCGCGATCGGCGCCGCCGACGGCTACGCCGCGGTGCTCGCCGGTGCTCCCGTCCTGACGCCCGCCATCACCCCCGGCACGGCGGATCCCGGGAGCGCCCTTGGCAGTGGAGCCTCGGCCGACCTCATCGTGCCCCTCACCGTGGTCGTCGTCGCGGGGTCGGTCGCCGCCTTCGCCTTCGTCCGCCGCAGGCGGCGTACGAGGACCCGGACGACGCCGGCGGCCGGCGGCTGGGGCGATGAGGCCGGAGAGACGGCCGAGCCGCCGGTTCCGCTTCCGGAACTCGACGCGCGGGCGAAGGGGGATCTGGTCGACACGGACGACGCCATACGCACCAGCGAGGAAGAACTCGGCTTCGCCACGGCACAGTTCGGCGAGGAGTCGGCGGCTCCGTTCGCCGCTGCCGTCCAGCACGCCGCGACCGAACTGACGGCGGCCTTCCGGCTGCGGCAGCGGCTGGACGACGCCTTCCCCGAAGACGACGTGACACGGCGCCGCATGCTCGACGAGATCATCAGCCGTTGCGCGGACGCCAACGGGCGACTGGACGCCGTGTCCGAGGACTTCGACCGGCTGCGCGCCCTCGAACGGACCGCCCCGCAGGCCGTGGCGACCGCCGAGACCACCTTCCGCGAGCTGATCGCACGCGTCTCCGCCTCGGAGACGGCGCTCGGCGCGATGCGGGACCGGTACGCCGGGTCGGCCGCCGCCCCCGCGGCCGGGGACGTCGAACAGGCCGAGGACCGGCTGGTCTTCACCACCTCCGCCCTCGACCACGCGCACCGGTCCGTGGACAGCGGTGACAACGCCCGGGCCGCGGTGTACCTCCGCGCCGCCGAAGGGGCGATCAAGCAGGTGTCCACCCTGGTGGACGCGGTCGACCGGCGGGCCGGGGAACTGGCCGAGGCGGCGGACCAACTGCCGGGGGCGCTCACCGTGACGGAGACGGACCTCGCCGACGCCAGAGGCCTGCTCGACGGCACCCCGGAGGGTGTGCCGACCGCCGGTCTGCAGGGCAGGGTGGCCCGCGCCGAGGCGGTGGTCGGCGACGTGAGGAGGAAGCTCGGCTCCGGCCGGTACGACCCCGTCGACGCGCTGCGCAGGGTGGAGAAGGCCGACGCGGCGCTGGACGAGGCGCTGGCCGGAGCCCGTGAGCGGGAGCAAGGCAGCCGACGGACGCGTTCGCTGCTCGACCAGGCGATGCTCACCGCGCGGGCGGCGATCGGTGCCGCCGAGGATTTCATCAGCACCAACCGGGGCGCCGTGGGCAGTCAGGCACGCACCCGGCTCGCGGAGGCCCAGCGGCGGTGGGAGGGGTCCGGGGAGCTGTCCTCGGCGAACGACCCTCAGGGCGCCCTGGCCGAGGCACAGCAGGCGGACGCGCTGGCCGCACAGGCGCGGAGCCTGGCCGAGCAGGACGTGCGCGGCTATCGCGACCAGGACGGCTTCGGCGGTCCGCGCGACGGCGGCGGGACAGCCGGCGCCGTGCTGGGCGGCATCATCCTCGGCGGGCTGCTCGGCGGCGGGCGGGGCGAGGCCGTGGGGGGAGGTTTCGGGGGTGGTCCGGGCAGTTTCGGCGGCGGGGGGACCCGTGGCCGGCGGGGCGGCGGAGGCCGCTTCTGACATGGGTGCGGGGCGTGTCACGCCGGACACCCCTTTCGTACGACGGGACTTCACGAGTTCTCGCACAAGGAGAGGTGCCATGACCAAGCAGACCGTCCTCGGCCGCGTCACCCAGCTGGCGCGGGCCGACATCAACGCCCTGATCGACCAGGCGGAGGATCCGCAGAAGATGCTGGATCAGCTGATCCGCGACTTCACCGCCGACATCGCGGAGGCCGAACAGGCGGTGGCCACCACCATCGGCAGCCTCAGGCTGCTGGAGGAGGACCACCGGGAGGATGTCGACGCGGCCCGGGAGTGGGGCCAGAAGGCGCTCACCGCCAGCAGGAAGGCCGACGAGCTGCGGGCCGCGGGCTCGGGCGTGGACGCCGACACGTTCGACAACCTCGCCAAGGTGGCGCTGGGACGGCAGCTCCAGTCGGAGCAGGGGGCGAAGACGACCGAGCCGGTTATCGCCTCGCAGACCGTGGTGGTGGACAAGCTCACGTCGGGTCTCGACCGTATGAAGAACAAGCTGACCCGGCTGAAGTCCGAGCGCGACGAACTGCTCGCGCGCGCGGCGTCCGCGCAGGCGCAGAACCCGATGAAGGACGCCGTGAAGAGCATCGATGTCATGGACCCGGCGAGCGAGCTCGGCCGCTTCGACGACAAGGTGCGGCGCGAGGAGGCGAAGGCGGTGGGCAGGCAGGAACTCGCCGCGTCCTCCCTGGACGCCCAGTTCGAGCAGCTGGACGGCCTCGGGGACAGCGCGGAGATCGAGGCCCGGCTCGCCGCGCTGAAGTCCGCTCCCTGACCGAGGGCCACCTCATGACAGGCCTGTACCCGTCAGTACATGCTCAGCAGCTGCTCCACGGAGAGTTCGGCGGCGGGCGCTCCGCCGGGCAGCGCCAGCTCGAACCACACCGTCTTGCCGCGCGGAGTGCGGCGCGACCCCCAGGCGCCGCTCAGTAGTCCGACCAGTTGCAGCCCGCGCCCGCCCTCGTCGGTGTCGCGTGCGCGTCGCCGCCGCGGCTGGACGAGCCCCGCGTCCCACACCTCGCAGACGAGCGTGCGGTCCCGGAGCAGCCTGAGCTGGATCTCACCCTCGCCGTAACGCAGCGCGTTGGTGACCAGCTCGCTGACGAGCAGTTCGGTGGTGTCCACCAGGTCGTCCAGGCCCCAGGCGGTGAGCTGTGCGCGGGTCAGCTCACGGGCCCGGGCGACCGACCGGAGCTCACGCGGAAGCGGCCAGTCACCCACCGCGTCCGGGGCGAGACCCTGGATACGGGCCATCAGCAGGGCGATGTCGTCCTCGCCGTGCCGGGTGTCGAGGGTGGTCAGCACGTGGTCGCAGACGTCTTCGAGGGTCTGTGACCTCTCGGTGAGGGCCTGCCGGAAGGCGTCGAGGCCTTCGTCGAGCGGATGGTCGCGGGACTCGACGAGCCCGTCGGTGTAGAGGGCGAGGAGCGAGCCCTCCTTGAGCTCCACCTCGACCTCCTCGAAGGGTTCGCCGCCGACGCCGAGCGGCATACCCGGCGGTACGTCGAGCAGCAGGGCGGCCTCGCCCGGCTCGGCGACCACAGGGGGGAGGTGGCCGGCGTTGGCGAAGGTGCACCGCCGGGTGACCGGGTCGTACACCGCGTACACACAGGTCGCCAGATACACCTCGGCGAGGTCGGCCTCGCGTGACTTGTGGGCGGCCCGTGAGGGCCACTGGGCGCCGCCGCCCGCGCCGAAGCCTTCGCTCCGCCCGCCGCCGCCCGGGGTGCCGAGGCCGCGGGCGACCTCGTCCAGGGCGGAGAGGACCTCGGCGGGTTCCAGGTCCAGGAGCGCCAGCGTGCGTACGGCGGTCCGCAGTTCGCCCATGGCGACGGCCGCCCGCAGTCCACGGCCCATCACATCGCCGACGACCAGGGCCGTGCGGTGGCCGGGGAGTTCGATCACGTCGAACCAGTCGCCGCCGACCTCGGTGGCCGTGTTGCCCGGAAGGTAGCGGCAGGCGATGTCCAGGCCCGCCGCCTCGGGGTCGCCCGGCGGGAGCAGGCTGCGCTGGAGGATGAGCGCCCGCTCGTGCTCGCGGCGGTAGAGGCGGGCGTTGTCGATGCAGACGGCGGCGCGGGCCGCGAGCTCGGTGGCCAGGGCCCGGTCCCGCTCGCCGAAGGGCTCGCTGCCCTTGGCCCGGGAGAACTGGACGAGGCCGACCACGACGTCGTGCGCGACCATCGGCACGGCGAGGGTGGAGTGGACGAAGCCGCTTCCGTCGCCGGGCACGTCCGTGACCCGGCCGGTGCGCAGGGCGACGGCACAGGGCGAGTGGAACGGGTAGCGGTGGACCGAGCCGAGCACGGGCGGGCCCGTGGCCCCGGGGATCTCCGCGCCACCGCCGGCGGAGATCCCCGGGAGGGCGTCGGACACGGCGCTGGCGTGGGCGACCCGGCGCAGCTCCGCGGAGCCGGTGCCGGTTTCCTGGTGGTGCCTGCCCCAGCTGCCCGGCGAGGCCTCCTCACCGGTGAGCAGTCCTTGGTAGAGATCGACGGAGGCGAGGTCGCAGAAGCCGGGCACGGCGACGTCGAGCAGTTCCCTGGCGGTGGTCTCCAGGTCGAGGGAGTTGCCGATGTGCGCGCTGGCCTCGTTGAGCAGGGCGAGATTACGGCGGGCGCTGGCCGCCTCGCGGGCGGCGATGTGCCGTTGCGTGACGTCGGTGGCGAGTCCGGCGATGCCGATGGGACGCCCGGAGCCGCTGTGCACCCGGTAGAGGTTCATGGACCAGTGGCGGCGGCCTGTGGTGCCCGGGGGGGTGCCGACGAGCTGGAGATCGGTGACGGCGTCGCCGGTCTCCAGGACACGCTTGAGCGTGGCGGAGAGACGTTCGGCCTCGGGTCGGGCCAGGTAGTCGGCGACCGTGCGGCCTCGGTGGTCGTCGGCCACACCCCCGAAGACGGTGGCGAACCGCTCGTTGGCCCGCACGACGGCGAAGTCGGTGCCGAAGAGGACGAAACCGAAAGGGGATTGGCCGAAAATCGCCTGTGAGGCAGCAAGGTCCGTCTCGATGCGCCGCAGCGCCCGGACGTCGACGACGATGCAGAGCGCGGCGCGTTCACCGGTCTCCGTCTCGCTCGGCATGACATAGATCTCGGCAAGCCCACGGACGGCGTTCTCGCCCGGGATCCGGAACGGGACGAGGCCCGTCCACTCCTTGCCGTCCAGGATCTCGCCGATCCCCCGACGGGCGTCGGGACGCACGCCGGCGGGCATGAACGCCTCGACCGGGTCTCTCCCCACCACCTCTTCGGAGGTCATGCCGAAGAGACCGGCGGCCCGCCGGCTCCACTGCTCGATAAGACCGTCGGCCCCGATCGAGAATGAGGCCACCTGCATGTAGTCATATATCGAGCCAGGCGGGCTGCTCTGCCACATGACGCCGCCCGCCGTCCCAGGTATCTCGCTCACGCGACCGTCCCCTCCAGCTCACACACCGGACCGGTCCTGCCCGCAGTATTCAGCACTACGGGCCTCACCGGCACGGCGTTCACGATCACAGCACGGTCTCAGTCCCTTTCAGCCAGATCCTGCCCGACCTCCGGTGATCGCTTTCGTCCCTCCCACTCCTAACCAGGCAGAGCGAGCTCGAACCACACGGTCTTGCCACTCTTTCCGCGCCGGGTCCCCCAACGACGCGCGGAACGAGCAACGAGCTGCAGTCCGCGGCCACTCTCGTCCTCGGGTCCGGCAGTACGTTCGGTGGGCGGATCCGGAACCGGATCGGAGACTTCCACCAGCAGCCCCCGCCCCTCGGACTGCGTGTCCGGCCCCTCACCATTGGCATGCGGCCACCTCAGCCGGACGCCGATGGGGCCCGAGGCATAGCGCAGGGAATTGGTGACCAGCTCACTGACGAGCAGGACGGCGACATCGCCCACCGCCGCGTCGAACCCCTCCTGGTGCAGTGCGTCACGGACCGCATGCCTGGCGCTGCGCACGGAACCCGGCACCGCCGGAAAGCTCCACTCGGCACAATCGCCTTCGGTATCGGTCACGCCGATCACTTCCCAGGGCCGGCAGCGGGGGCGCACCCTGTCCACAGGGTCACATCGGCACATACCCGATCTTCAGCGCAACCTACCGCCGGCAGTGCTCTACGGGGCGTACGGGTGCAGAACCCCGGCCGAGCCGGTGCCGGCCGCTCGCGGTGCCGCTCAGGTCCGCGTGGCCTCCCGCAGTCGGCGCACGGCTTCGGCCACGGCGGGGCGGTCCTGGTCCAGCCAGTCGACGGTGTCCGTCTCCTCCGGGGCGAGCCAGCGCAGCTCGTCGTGGGCCTCCAGCGGGCTGGGCTCACCCGCCAGCAGCCGGACCGTCCACACCCTGAGCACATAGCCGGGTTTCAGCGGCCACTCCCCCGGGATCCGCTCCAGAGGCTCCGCCTCCACGCCGAGCTCCTCCCGGAGCTCCCGTACGAGCGCCTGCTCGCCGCTCTCGCCCGGCTCCAGCTTGCCGCCCGGCAACTCCCAGCGCCCGGCCAGCTCCGGCGGGGCGCTGCGGCGGGCGGCAAGGAGCCGCCCACCGTCGCAGACGGCACCGGCCACCACTACGGAATCACTCATGCGCCGGAGCGTAGCCGGTGACCCCTCCCCGGTCGGGGCCCTGCCTACGGGCGCGCGCTCCGGCTCGTTCGCTCCACCCAGTAGAGCTGCTCGTGCCCATGACGGTCCAGGCCGTCCGCGATCTTCTGCGCCTCGTCCTGCGTCGCGTAGCGCCCGACGCGGTACCTGTTGCCGTTGTCATCCTGCCTGATCACCAGCCAGGGGAGCACTGCGCCGCTGTCCGTCACGATGTTCCTCCCCAGCATCCCGCCCCTCTCCCCACCGACGTGCACGCCTCTAAGGATCCCCAGGAAACCGCAGTACGCATATGCCCGAGCGTACGCCTGACCTTCACTCAGCGGAGGCATGTTTACACAAAGAGATACGCATCCGGCCACACCAGAGGGGGCGCATCCTCCGAACGCGCCCCCTTTCGTCGGCGGACCGACGCCCTCTCCGGCCGGCCTGCCGGTGTCTGCGCCACTGGCATCGGGGTCAGCGCCGGGCGGCCGCGGGTTCCTTCCGGCAGACGTCTCCGCATTCCGCGCCCAGCCGCGAACAGCGAACAGATCGGTCGGCGTAGAGGTGGACGCGCCTGAACTCGACGTAGCGCGGGGCTCAGCCAGATTTCCTTGTTGATGACCGGGTCGGCGCAGCGTCCGCGATCCAGGCGGTGCCCACGTCGGAACAGGAGCCCGGCAGCTTACCGAGGGCCGCGGACATGTTCATCTCCATCAGCGGCAGCGCGATGGAGAGGCCGAGGTCGAGGAAGATGTGCCGGTCCCGGCCCGGAGGTTTGTGCGTGATCCGGGAGAAGGGGTTCGACCAGGACAGCGAGCCGCCGTCGGCGTCGGTCACATTGATCTTGATCCGGGACACGACCACGATGACGGCCGCCGCCGGAAGCGCGAGCGAGCCGAGCCACGGCTTCAGCACCTCGAGCCGGCTGCGGTGCGATCGACTCCGGCGCGTGCGGCCTGCCGAGCGCGTCCAGCGCGACGAAGACGGCGCGGGATCGTCGACTCCGCGCCACGGGCGCCGGACAGGCCGTCGCTCCCAGCGGTCATCCCAGCCGTCCTCGCCGTCGCCACGGTTGCCCGGCTGTCGCCCCGGCCGTCCGGGCGGTCACTTGACCGGCAGGTGGTAGGCCATCCGGTAGCGGTCGGCGGGGACGACCACGTCGGCCGTCTCCACCGCCATCCCCGACGCGTAGTACGTCCGCCCGACCACGATCACCACGTGGCCGGGCACGCCGCCGAGCGCCAGGAGCTCCTCCGCCAGCCCCGGGCGCGCACCGACCTCCTCCGCCACGTTGTCCACGACGACATCGATCGCCGCCATGCGGTCGACGACGCCGCAGCCGCCGAGCGGGCCCTCCTCCGGCAGCATCACCGGAGTGCGTCCCGTGACGGCCAGGGGCTCCCAGGACGTGGACAGCATCATCGGCTCGCCCGCCTCCCGGAAGACGTACCGCGTACGCATCACCCGGTCACCCGGCTCGATCCCGAGCCGCTCGGCGATCTCGGGGCTCGCCGCCTCCTGCTCGCTGCGGGATTCCCAGGTCCCCCGCATCCCTTCCGCCGCTTGCTCCTGCCGGAACGGGCTGGCTCCCCCTCCCGGCCGGTAGCCGGAACGCTCGATCCGGCGCGGAACCGGACGCGCGCGCACATAGGTGCCCGAGCCCGACCGCCCCTCGACGAGCCCCTCGGCCATCAGCACCTTGCGCGCCTCCAGCGCCACGGTGTCCGAGACCCCGTACTCCTCGCGGATGCGCGCTTGCGACGGCAGGCGGGCATGGGGCGGCAGCGCGCCGTTGACGATCTTCTCCCTGAGATCGCTCGCCACGCGCAAATAGGCGGGCTGCTCACCGAAAGCCACGGGCCACTCCCAACAGGTTGACAGACAGCAACAGCGTCGCAACCGTGGGTTGAGTACCGCAAGCGCAGGCCAGAGTTTCACTCGAAGTGATGATTCCGCACCCACCTGCGCATACCTGACCCAAGCGCGCGCCAGGCACATCCCCGACCGGACGACGGCGAGCTGATGACCGCGGTCGCCCGGGGGCTGCGCCGTCGCCAGCCGGCAGCCGATGTGACCGTGCGGGGCGACCACGCCCCGCACGGTCCCACGCACCCGGAGTCAGTCCGTCCAGTACGTGTCGTGCTTGATGAAGAACTCCGCCCGCTCCTTCTCCGGCCAGTCGGAGACCTGCCCCACCTTCTCGAAGTACTCCTCGCGGGGTGCTCCCGGCGTGAAGAGCAGCAGCATCGAAGCGGGATAGTCGGAGTCGTTGCGAAAGGCGTGCAGGCCGCCCTGGGGCACGTACAGGAAGTCGCCCGCCGTGGCGTCGATCCACCGCTCGCCGTTGTAGATCCGCACCGTTCCGTCGAGGATGAAGAACGACTCCGAGATCGACCGGTGGAAGTGCTCGGCCGGGCCACCCGCCCTGGGGCCCATGTTGATCCGGTACAGCCCGAATTCGCCGTGCGTCGACTCGGTCGTGGCCAGGTAGTGCGTGCTGCCGCCGCCGCGTGTCAGCAGATTCGGGGCGGTGCCGGCCGGGCGGTACTCCGCATTGATCTCGCCCGCGCCGTCCGTGTAGACGGGTTCCGGATACGACATGCCGCTCTCCTTGCCGCCGGTCCTGAACCGGTCCGCTCGCCCCGCGCGCCGGTACCGCACCGGCGGCATGGTCTTCCCTACCTTCGTACGGTGAGCCTCAAGCGCATCTCAGTTCTCGCGCCCCTGATCGCGGGCGCTCTCACCCTCCCCGTGCCGCCGCTCTCGTACGCCGCCGGGCCGGCCCCGGCCCCCGTGTGCGGCAGAGCGGAATCAACCTCCGACACCTCGTGGGCACCGGCCTCCACGACCTTCGGCGAGGCCGAGGGATACGACCCCTATGTCGGCAACGGCTACCTGGGCCACCGGGTGCCCGCCACGGGCGCCGGTTACGCCGCCACCGGCGAGAAGACCGGCTGGCCCCTCTACACCCCACGGTACGACGGTGCCTTCGTCTCCGGACTCTACGCCCGCGACAAGGGCCTCGCCGAGGGCCGCGAGGTGATCGCCGCGCTGCCGTCCTGGACCACGCTCGACGTGCGCGTCGGTTCCGAGACGTACGGCCCCGCCACGCCGGCCGGCCGTATCTCGCACTACCGCCAGACCCTCCATCTACGCTGCGGCGTCGTGGTCACCTCCCTTCGATGGACCACGGCCGACGGCCGCGCGACCGACCTGACCTACGAGGTGCTGGCCGACCGCTCCGACGTGCACACCGGCGCCGTACGCCTGCGGATGACCCCGCACTGGAGCGGCACCGCGACGGTCACGGGCCGACTGGACGAGCGCGGGGCACGCCGGGTCACGGTCGGCGGCGACGGCACGTTCCGCACGCTCGGCACGGGCACGAAGGGGGCGATCGCCCAGCGGGGCACCGACGGCGCCCGCACCACCCGGGTCCGGGCAGGCCGCTCGTACACCTTCGAGAAGTACGTCGGCGTCGACACCGCCCTCACCTCCCGCACCCCGCTCGCGGCCGCCCGGGCGGCCGCGAAGCGTGCGGAGCGGCGTGGCTGGTCCGGGGTCCTCGCCGGCAACGCGAGGGCATGGCGTCAGGCATGGGCTTCCGATGTCAGGGCGCCGGGCAGCCCGGATCTGCAGGCCTGGCTGCGCGCCGCGCAGTACGGGCTGCTCGCCAACACCCGGACCGGTTCCTCGGACAGCATCGCCCCGGCAGGGCTGACCAGCGACAACTACGCGGGCATGGTGTTCTGGGACGCGGAGACCTGGATGTACCCGGGGCTGCTCGCCACCCGCCCCGAGCTGGCCCGCTCCGTCGTGGAGTACCGCTACCGCACCCGGGGCGCCGCCCGCGCGAACGCCGAGAAGCTGGGCTACGAAGGGCTGTTCTATCCCTGGACGAGCGCGAGCAAGGGGCGCCTGGACTCCGAGTGCCAGAGCTGGGACCCGCCGCACTGCCTGACCCAGAACCACCTTCAGGGCGACATCGCCCTCGCCGCCTGGCAGTACTACCTCGCCACCGGTGACCGCACCTGGCTCGCCGACCGCGGCTGGCCCCTGCTGAAGGGCGTCGCGGACTTCTGGCAGTCCCGCGCCACCGCCAACAGCGACGGCAGCTACTCGGTGCAGAACGTCGCGGGCCCCGACGAGTACAGCAACGGGGTCACGGACGGCGTCTTCACCAACGCGGTCGCGGCCACCGCCCTGCGCAACGCCACCCGCGCCGCCGCGCTCCTCGGCCACCAGGCGCCCTCCGGCTGGACCCGGGTCGCCGACGGACTGCGCATCCCGTACGACGCCGAGCGCAAGATCTTCCTCCAGTACGCCGGCTACAACGGCTCCACCATCAAGCAGGCCGACACGGTGCTGCTGGTCTACCCGCTGGAGTGGCCGATGGCGGAGGGCGCCGCCGCGGCGACGCTCGACTACTACGCAGCTCGCACCGACCCGGACGGCCCCGCGATGACCGACTCGGTGCACGCGATCGACGCCGCCGCGATCGGGGAGCCGGGCTGCGCCACGTACACGTACCTCCAGCGCGCCGTACGCCCGTTCGTCCGGGGTCCGTACGCCCTCTTCTCCGAGGCGCGGGGCGAGAAGTCCGGCGCCGAGGACCCGCTCTCGGGCTTCCCCGCCGAGGACTTCCTCACCGGTAAGGGCGGCTTCCTCCAGGTCTTCACGCACGGACTGACCGGGCTCAGGCTGCGCGAGGACGGCGTACGTCTCGACCCGCTCCTGCCACCGCAGCTGCGCGAGGGCGTCGAGCTGACGGGGCTGCGCTACCGGGGCCGTACGTACGACATCGCCGTCGGCCCACGGACGACCACCGTCCGGCTCACGGACGGCGAACCCTTCACCGTCCACACCCCGGCGGGCCCGCGCCGGCTCTCCGTCACCCTCACCCTCCCCACCCGCCGCCCCGACCTCACCCCGACGTCCGACGCGGCCCGATGCCGCCCGGCGACGGCCACCTCCGAGGCGCCCGGCCTGTACGCCGAGGCGGCGGTGGACGGCAGCCCGTCGACCTCCTGGTCACCGGACGGCGCGACGGGCACGCTGACGGTGGCCCTGCGCGAGGCGACCCGGATCGCCTCGCTCACGCCCCGCTGGACGGACATCGCACCGGCCTCCCACACCCTGGAGACCTCCCTGGACGGCCGCATCTGGCGTCCGTACGAACCGGGCGCCACGGCCCGCCAGATCAGGCTCACGGTTCGCTCCACGGACGCGGAGAAGCCGACGGGAGTGACCGAACTGACCGCGATCGCCCGTGAATAGGCGATCGCGGAGGTGACCCGCCCGCTGACTCGCGGGACCGGACCGCCTCCGGTGCCGGCTCGGGCCCGACGAGGGAGGGAGGCGGCCGATGGCGTCGTGACGCTGTCATGCACGGGCTAGTATTTCGGGCCGGGCGGAGCCGTAGCGCAGAGGTCGTCGCGCGCGGTCTCCAAAACCGCGAGGACGCCGGTTCGAGTCCGGCCGGCTCCGCCCTCCTCCCCGGCCGCACCCGCGGACACCCTCGGACTCCGCCACCGGCGTGCCGGCCGACGCGGAGACGGCACGAGGGCTGATCCTGATCGCCACCCTCGCCGTCGCCGTCGCCACCGCCACCCTCGCCGTCGCCGTCGCCGTCGCCGAGAGGGTGCGCCACCTCACGGGAGGGCGCGCCGAGCGAGACCGTCCAGGCCGCGCGGGGCATCCCACCCGCGTGAGCCCGCAGTCACCCGGCCGTCTGCGGCGGATCTCCACACCGCACACGCAGGTGGCCCGCCACCTCCGACGATGCTCCACGCGCGGAACGGACCCCTCACACCTGTCGCGGAGAATGTCCCTTTCGCGGCGGATTAAAAATTCGACCGAAGGAAGATCCGTCGATCGGTCGAGTGAAGAAGCTGTACCGGTCCATGAACCAATGTGACGGCACCGGCTTTTCGATATGGAAAAGCATTGCCGAGGTTTGCCGGATGGGTGGCCTCGCAACGTGCTGACGTGCTTTCATCCTTCACATCGCGGAAACCGTAACCGTGACGACGGCAAGGGCCTTCCTTCCTGACGGAGTCGGCCCGGCCATTCGGAATTAACGTGAAAGGAATTCACATCATGAGCTCCGCCCCCCAGGTACAGACCCAGGAAATCTCCGACGCGGACCTGGACAACGTGTCCGGTGGCGTCTTCGCCGGCCTGGCCGGCGAGGTCTCCCTCGAGACGCCGCTCTCCGCGGGCATCTCGGGCGCCGTCGGCGGCAACGCGCTCGGTGTCGCCGGGCTCGGCTCCGCCGCCACGCTCTCGTCCTGAGCCGACGCTGAGCCCGTATGCCCCGATACCTTCCAGGTCGCGGGGCATAGGGGCCGTGGGGCACCATGACCGACGCACACCGGACTCCGACACCACGGACCAGAGAGCTTCGAACGTGAGGGACCACCCAGGCACGGCTCGCCGTCCGTTCGGCCCGGGCAACCGGTGGGAGCTCATCTGGAGCCACCGGGACGAGTTGCTGGAGATCGCGCTCCGCCGGTCGTCGAGCACCGAGGAGGCCGAGGACGCAGTCCAGGAAGCGATGCTCCGCGCGGTGGAGGACCAGGGCGTCCAGTACGGCCGGGTGCGCTCGTGGCTCAGGCACGCGACCGTACGCGCGTGCGCCGAACGTGACCGCCAGGTAGCCCGCGACTCGGAGTTGAGCACGAGCTTTTCCGTCGCTCCGGCCGAGCCCTTCCCCGTCGAGGAAGCCGCATGCGACCGGGCAGAGGCCAGGTGGCTGGCCGACCGCAGCACGGAACTGCTGCCCGCCCGCCAGGCAGAGGCGCTGCGGCTCCAGTCCCAGGATCTCGACGTCGGACAGGTCGCCCGGGCCATGGGGCTGAGCTACCGGGCGACCGAGTCGCTGATCGCCAGAGCCAGGCGGTCGCTGCGTAACGTCCTGGCCGGGAGCCTCGCCCTGGCCATGGCCGTATGGATGTCCGCGCGCAGATTTCCGCGTACAGGCGTCGCCCAGTCGGCAGTGGCGACCTCGGCGGCGGTGACGGTCGCCGCTGTGGGACTGTCCCTGCCCGTCACGCTCCCCGACCGGCCGGACGGCCGCCCTCCGAGGGCCGGCACCGACGCCCTGCGGCACGCCACGGAGCTTCCCGCGCCCCGCCCGGCTCCGGGACATCCGCACGCGCCCCACCCCTCCCCGGCCCCGCACCGCACCGACCGGGCGGGCCATGACATCCGCCGGCCCGATGCGGGAAACCCTCCGAGGACGCACGAGCCGCCGGGCGCGGGAACGGTGGGGATAGAAATCGGGCCCGTCGTACTGGCGCCGGAACTCCCGTCGGCGACCACGCCCACGGCAATACCGCCCCTGCCTGTGGACGCGTCCGACGTCCCTTCCACGAAGGCGCCCTCGGTACCGTCCGCCGTCTCCACCGACAAGCCGGCCTCGCATTTGCCTATGACGCGACCGGAGCGCCGGGGCATTCTTTCGCGCTGACCGGCCAACGCCCGATATAGCGCGGCTATTTCGGCCCGGCCCCTTACGCTGACGGTGCGGCTCGCAACTTGATGCGCCATCGAGTAAGAAGGTACGCGTCGCACCGATCGGGGTTATGAAGCGCCATGACTCGCAGGGCGCTCGTTCTCGATGCCGCCCGGCCGCAGCCGCCCTTCGGTGACGTCCTGCAGTCGGGCGCCCGGGAGGGCGTCGAGTTCCCGCCTCGCTTCCCCCCGCCTCTCCCGCCCTCCCCAGACCCTCCCACCGCTTGGATCAGGACCCGACGGACGTTCGCGGTTCGCGGTGCCTGCAGACCGACCGGACACCTCGGGGCGCTTGTTCACACTCGAGAACGTACGACCGCCGACAGGATGACGCCCTCAGCGACAGCCGTCAGGCGGCCGAAGCGAGACGCCCGGAGGACGAGGACGGAGCACCCATCGTCCACGTCTACGAACTTGACGAGCCAACCGCCACCTATGCACCCGTTGGCATCTTCAGGGGCTCGCTCAGCCGTCCGGTGCCCTTCGAGATCAACCTCGACCTGGAGAGGCTCGCTCCGCCCCGCCGCGGCTGAGTCAGCACCAAGTCGGCACGGAAATGCGGTAGGGGCCGGACTCACCCAAGTCCGACCCCCATGACCAGCATTCTTGACGAGCTATCTTACAGTAACCAACTCGCTACACATTGAACCTGAATTCCACCACATCGCCGTCCTGCATCACGTAGTCCTTGCCCTCCATGCGCGCCTTGCCCTTGGCGCGGGCCTCGGCGACCGAGCCCGTCTCGACCAGGTCCTCGAAGGAGATGATCTCGGCCTTGATGAAGCCCTTCTGGAAGTCGGTGTGGATCACACCGGCCGCCTCCGGAGCCGTGGCGCCCTTCTTGATCGTCCAGGCGCGGGCTTCCTTCGGGCCTGCCGTGAGATAGGTCTGGAGGCCGAGGGTGTCGAAGCCGACGCGGCCCAGAGTGGCCAGGCCGGGCTCTTCCTGGCCCATGGACTGGAGGAGTTCGAGCGCCTCCTCGTCGTCGAGTTCGATCAGCTCCGACTCGATCTTGGCGTTGAGGAAGATGGCTTCCGCCGGGGCGACCAGGGCGCGCTGCTCGTTCTTGAAGTCCTCGTCGACCAGCTCGTCCTCGTCGACGTTGAAGACGTACAGGAAGGGCTTCGTCGTGAGCAGGTGCAGCTCGTGGAGAAGGCGGCCTTTCTCCGTGCCGGCCGTGATGCCCTGGGAGAAGAGCGTGTCGCCCGCCTCGAGGATCTTCTGGGCCTCCTCCACGGCGGCGAGGACCGCGACCTTCTCCTTCTGGAGGCGGGCCTCCTTCGTCAGGCGCGGGACGGCCTTCTCGACGGACTGGAGGTCGGCCAGGATCAGCTCGGTGTTGATCGTCTCGATGTCGTCCTTGGGCGAGACCTTGCCGTCGACGTGTACGACGTTCTCGTCCTTGAAGGCACGGATGACCTGGCAGATCGCATCGGACTCGCGGATGTTCGCGAGGAACTTGTTGCCCAGGCCCTCGCCCTCGCTCGCGCCTCGCACAATGCCCGCGATGTCGACGAAGTCGACGGTGGCGGGGAGCAGCTTCTGCGAGTTGAAGATCTCGGCGAGCTTGTTCAGGCGGGGGTCGGGGACGCCCACGACGCCGACGTTCGGCTCGATGGTGGCGAACGGGTAGTTGGCCGCCAGCACGTCGTTCTTGGTCAGGGCGTTGAACAGGGTCGACTTGCCGACATTCGGCAGGCCGACGATTCCGATCGTGAGCGACACTTTGGCGACTTCCTGAAGTGGAGGAGAGGGGCTGTGCGGGCGGGCCGGGGGTGGACCGATTCTCCAGTTTACGGGCGGGGCCGGGCAGCCCGTCACGGGTGCGCGGACGAGGGCCGGTGCGGGGCCGAACGGTCCCGTTTCGGCCGTGTGGGATCGAACGCAACCCCAAGGTCGTCCAAAGCGCGTGTCCAAGGCCCGAAAGAGTGCACGCGGCGACCTAGGTTGTCGGGGTGGAGCAGCACAGGACACGTACCCCGCAGCGCAGGCAGCCCTCGCAGGTTCAGCCCGCCCCGCCCGGCGGCCTCGGCGAGGTCACGGCCGCGGGCGCCTATCCGGTGACGGTGACGGTCGCACCGGCGACGGGCCCGGGGCCTGGCTCCCGGCCCGGAGGTGTTCCGCCGGTGGTCACGGCGCTGCGCAGATTCCCCGACCCCCGGCTGACCGGCATCGGAGCCGGTCTCTTCGCGGCCCTGACCATGTTTCTCCTGGCCTGTGTGGACCGGCTGCTCTTCGACGGTTCGGAGATCGTCTACGGCCTGCTGTTCCTGCCCGTCAGCGCCCTGACCGCGCTCTGGGTGCGGCCCGCCGACCTGGTGACCGCGCCGATCATCGTGCCCATCGCCTTCGCGGTCGGCGTGATCCCCGTCGCGGGGGGCACGGGCGGCTTCGGCGGACAGGCGATGGCCGTCGTGACCGCGCTGGCCGTACAGGCCGGCTGGCTGTACGGGGGCACGCTCGTCGCGGGGCTCATCGCCACCGTACGGAAGATCCGGCAGATGCGGGAGCGGCAGCGCCACGTACTCAGGGCCGAGCGGACCGAAAGGGCCGACCGGCCCAAAGGGGCCGACCGGACGGCCCGCCGCCCCCGCGCGTAGAGGCTACTTACCGGATGCGCCCATGGCCGCGCCGACGATGCCCGCGTTGTTCTGCAGCTCCGCCGGCACCATCTCCGCCCGTACGTGTTCGATGAGCGGCAGGAACTTCTCCGCCTTGCGGCTGACGCCCCCGCCGATGATGAAGAGTTCGGGCGAGAACAGCATCTCCACGTGGACCAGGTATTTCTGCACCCGGTGCGCCCAGTGCTGCCAGCTCAGGCCCTCGTCCTCCTTGGCCTTCGTGGAGGCACGCTTCTCCGCGTCGTGGCCGTGCAGTTCCAGGTGGCCGAGCTCGGTGTTGGGGATCAACCGCCCGTCGGTGAAGACCGCGCTGCCGATGCCCGTACCGAGGGTCAGCATGATCACCGTGCCCTTGCGGCCACGGCCCGCGCCGAAAGTCATCTCGGCGACACCGGCCGCGTCGGCGTCGTTGAGGATCGTGACGGGCTGCCCGATACGGTCACTGAGCAGCGCCCTCGCGTCCGTGTCTATCCAGCCCTTGTCCACATTGGCCGCGGTCCTGGTGATGCCGCCTGTGACGACTCCGGGGAACGTGATGCCTACCGGCCCCTGCCAGCCGAAGTGGCCGACGACCTCGACCACACCGTCGGCCACGCTCTCCGGCGTGGCCGGGTGAGGTGTCAGTACCTTGTGGCGCTCCTGCGCCAGCTCTCCGCGGTCCAGGTCCACGGGCGCTCCCTTGATCCCTGAACCGCCGATATCCACACCGAAGATCTCCATGTGATCCACGGTACGGGCAGGTGGCGCGGATCACTCCCCCGAGGGGCGGGTAACCCGCGCTCGGGATTACCCGGCGGAGAGCGCGGCGGCCTCGGCGCGCAGGTCGCGCCGGAGCTCCTTGGGCAGCGAGAAGGTGATCGACTCGTCCGCGGTCTTCACCGTCTCCACGTCCGCGTAACCCCGCTCGCCCAGCCACTCCAGCACGCCGTCGACCAGGACGTCGGGCACCGAGGCGCCCGAGGTGAGGCCGACCGTGGTGACGCCTTCCAGCCACGCCTCGTCGATCTCGTCGGCGAAGTCGACCAGGTGGGCGGCGGGCGCGCCGGCGTCGAGGGCGACCTCGACCATACGGATCGAGTTGGAGGAGTTCTTCGAGCCGACGACGATGACCAGCTCGGCGTCCTCCGCCAGCTTCTTCACCGCGACCTGGCGGTTCTGTGTGGCATAGCAGATGTCGTCGCTCGGCGGGGAGAGGAGGTTCGGGAACTTCTGCTTGAGTGCTCCGACGGTCTCCATCGTCTCGTCGACGGAGAGCGTGGTCTGGGAGAGCCAGACCACCTTCGACTCGTCGCGGACCTCGACGTTCGCGACGTCCTCGGGGCCGTCGACCAGCGTGATGTGGTCAGGTGCCTCACCACTCGTACCGATGACTTCCTCGTGGCCCTCGTGGCCGATCAGGAGGATGTCGTAGTCGTCCTTGGCGTAGCGGACGGCTTCCTTGTGGACCTTGGTGACCAACGGGCAGGTCGCGTCGATCGTGGCGAGCTTGCGCTCGGCGGCCTCGGCGTGGACGGTCGGCGCGACTCCGTGGGCGGAGAACATCACGATGGAGCCCTCGGGCACCTCCGCGGTCACGTCGACGAAGATCGCGCCCTTCTTCTCGAGCGTTTGCACGACGTACTTGTTGTGCACGATCTCGTGGCGGACGTACACCGGGGCCCCGTACTGCTCCAGGGCCTTCTCGACGGCGATCACGGCGCGGTCCACACCCGCGCAATAGCCACGAGGTGCGGCGAGCAGGACACGGCGGGCAGGAGTTGCAGTCATGCGTCCCATCGTAAGGCCGCACCGAACAGGCGCCGGATCGACGGGGTCGCGAGACTGAGGCGTACTCGATCAGCGACGGAGGGTTCATGGCCGGCAGCAGCACGGACGAGGGAAGGCTGCACCGCACACTCGGGTTCCGGGACCTGGTGGTCTACGGGCTGCTGTTCATCGCGCCCATGGCTCCGGTCGGCGTGTTCGGCACGCTGGACGCCAAGTCCGGCGGGGCCGTGGCGCTGGTGTATCTCGTGGCGACCGTCGTGATGGCCTTCACGGCGTTCAGTTACGCGCAGATGGTGCGTGTCGCCCCGCTGGCCGGTTCGGTGTTCGCGTACGCCCGCAAGGGGCTGGGGGAAGGGTCCGGGTTCATCGCCGGCTGGATGGCCATGCTCGACTACCTGCTCATCCCGGCGGTCGCCTACCTCTTCTCCGGGATCGCGATGAACGCGCTGGTGCCCGAGGTGTCGCGGTGGGTGTGGACGGCGATCGCCGTGGTCGTGACGACCGCGCTCAACCTGTGGGGCGTGCGGGCGGCGGCCCGGGTGGGCTTCGCGGTGCTCGCCTTGGAGATCGTGGTGCTGCTGGTGTTCGTGGTGTCGGCGGTGGTGGTGCTGGCGGGGGACGGGGCGCAGCGCGGCTGGCTCACGCCTCTCACGGGGGACTCCGGGTTCTCGATGACCGCGGTGCTGGGAGCGGTGTCCGTCGCGGTGCTGTCTTATCTGGGCTTCGACGCGATCGCCTCCTTCGCCGAAGAGGTGACGGGTGGTTCGGCGAGGGTGGCGCGGGCCGTGCTGTTCTGCCTGGTGCTGGCCGGGGTGCTGTTCGTGGTCCAGTCGTATCTGGCGGCGCTGCTGGAACCGGTGACCTCGGCGGAGCTGGCGGCGGATCCGGTGAAGCAGGGCTCCGCCTTCTACGACGCGGTGGATGCCTCGGTCGGGACCTGGCTGCACGATCTGGTGGCCGTGAGCAAGGCGGTCGGGGCGGCCTTCGCGGCATTGGCCGGGCAGGCGGCGGCCGGGCGGCTGGTGTTCGCGATGGCCCGCGAGCGGCGCCTTCCGTCGTTCCTGTCCCAGGTCGACGCCAGGTCCGGGGTGCCGCGCGTGGCGATCACGGGCGCCGCGGTGGTGACCCTGGTGGCGGCGGTGTGGGCGGCCCGGCGCGACGACGGGCTCGACCACCTGGTGTCGGTGGTGAACCTCGGCGCGCTCACCGCGTTCGTACTGCTGCACGCGTCGGTGGTGGGATGGTTCGCCGTACGCCGGATGGAGGGGACCCCGAGCTGGTGGCGTCATGTGCTGATGCCGGTGGTGGGCGCCGCCGTTCTGGTCGCGGTGATCCTCGAGGCGACGGCGAGCGCACAGCTGGTGGCGCTGTGCTGGCTGGGGATCGGGCTGGTTGTGCTCGCGGTGCAGTGGGGGCGCCGGGCCGCCTGACTGTCGGTCCCGGCCGATACGCTCGCCCGTATGGCTCTCACTACGTCCCCGGAAGCCCCGCTGCCTGTCGGCGACGTGTCACGCCTGATCGGCGGCTGGATCGACCGGCTCGGCGCGGTCTGGGTCGAGGGGCAGATCACCCAGCTGTCGCGCCGGCCCGGTGCCGGGGTGGTGTTTCTGACGCTGCGCGACCCGTCCCACGACATCTCGGTGAGCGTGACCTGCTTCCGGCAGGTCTTCGACCGCATCGCCGATGTGGTGTCGGAGGGCGCGCGGGTCGTCGTCCTCGCCAAGCCGGAGTGGTACGCGCCGCGCGGGCAGCTTTCCCTGCGGGCCACGGAGATAAGGCCGGTGGGCATCGGCGAGCTGCTGGTGCGGCTGGAGCAGCTGAAGAAGTCGCTGGCCGCCGAGGGGCTCTTCGCACTGGACCGGAAGAAGCCGCTGCCTTTCCTGCCGCAGCTGGTCGGCCTGGTCTCCGGGCGAGCGTCGGCGGCCGAGCGCGATGTCCTGGAGAACGCGCGGCGACGCTGGCCCGCCGTGCGGTTCGAGGTGCGTAACACCGCGGTGCAGGGCGTGCACGCCGTGAATCAGGTGGTCCAGGCGGTCCAGGAGCTGGACGGGCTGCCGGAGGTCGACGTGATCGTCGTCGCCCGCGGAGGGGGCAGTGTGGAGGACCTGCTGCCGTTCTCCGACGAGGCGCTGATCCGCGCGGTGGCCGCGTGCCGTACGCCGGTGGTCTCCGCCATCGGGCACGAGCCGGACTCGCCGCTGCTCGACCTGGTGGCCGATCTGCGGGCGTCGACGCCGACGGACGCGGCGAAGAAGGTCGTGCCGGACGTGGGCGAGGAGCTCGACCGCGTCCAGCAGCTCAGGGACCGGGCGCTACGGACCGTGCGGGGGCTGATCGACCGGGAGGAGCGGGGGCTGGCGCACGCGCTGGGCAGGTCCTCGATGGAGCGGCCGCAGCGGATGGTGGACGAGCGGGAAGCGGAGATCGACGCGTTGGTGGGGCGCAGCCGCAGGGTGCTCGGGCATCTGCTGGACCGCGCCGACTCGGAGCTCGCGCACACCCGGGCCCGGGTCGTGGCGCTGTCGCCCGCGGCGACGCTGGAGCGGGGATACGCGGTGCTGCAGCGGCCGGACGGCCATGTGGTGCGCTCCCCCGCGGATGCCGGGGCGCCGGGCGAGGAGTTGCGGGCGCGGGTCTTCGAAGGCGAGTTCACCGTGCGGGTCTCGGAAACCATGCGGGTCTCGGAAACCGTGCGGGTCTCGGAAACCGTACGGGACGCGGAATGAGGGGCCGGGTCTGTCGGACCCCGCGCATAGGGTGGTCGGCATGACGGACGACGGGACGACGACGGCTGCCGCGACGGGCACGCTCGGGTACGAGCAGGCGCGGGACGAGCTGATCGAGGTCGTACGCCGCCTGGAGGCGGGCGGCACGACGCTGGAGGAGTCGCTGGCCCTCTGGGAGCGCGGTGAGGAGCTGGCGAAGGTGTGCCGGCGCTGGCTGGAAGGTGCGCGGGCCCGGCTGGACGCGGCGCTGGCACGCCCTGAGGAGCCCTCGGAGGCCGAGGGCACGGACTGAGGAGTACACACGGGCGCTCCGGGTGCGTCTGTGCGGTCGATCACTCCGGGTCGATTTAGTTGAACCTTTAATCTACCCGTCGGTTACGGTGACGCCATCGCTTGACCCGTACCGCCCGGAAGGTAATGCTCCAGATGTCCCTCGTTCTTGACCCCGCCGCCCAGGACCTCCTCTTTCGTGAGGCCCGCACTGCCAACACGTTCACCGACGAGCCGGTGACCGACGAGCAGGTCCAGGCGATCTACGACCTGGTCAAGTACGGCCCCACGGCCTTCAACCAGTCGCCGCTGCGCGTGGTCCTGGTCCGCACACCGGAGGGCCGCGAGCGTCTCGTGAAGCACATGGCCGAGGGCAACCAGCCGAAGACCTCCACCGCCCCGCTGGTCGCGCTCCTGGTCGCGGACCACGAGTTCCACGACGAACTCCCGGCACTCCTGCCGCACTTCCCGCAGGCCAAGGACGCGTTCTTCTCCGAGCGCCCGGTCCGCGAGCAGTCCTCCGCACTGAACGCCACCCTGCAGGCCGCCTACTTCATCATCGGCGTCCGCGCCGCCGGCCTGGCCGCCGGCCCGATGACCGGCTACGACGCCGCGGGCATCGAGAAGGAGTTCCTGGACGGCGACCACCAGCTGCTCATGGCCGTCAACATCGGCAAGCCGGGCGAGGACGCCTGGTTCCCGCGCCTCCCCCGTCTCTCCTACGACGAGGTCGTCACGACCGTCTGATCCCCCCCGGAACCAGCAGAAGAGCCCCGCAACGCTCGGCGTCGCGGGGCTCTTCGCGGTCCTGGCGGGCGGCCTGTTCAGGCAGCGGGTGCCGGGACCGTGGTGCCAGGGGCGGTCTTCAGCGCGGCGGCCATCTGCGCCAGGCTCTCCATCGGGGCCGAGCCGGTGACCACGGTCGTCACGCCCTCGGCACGCAGCACGAGGGCGTCGTACTTCGGGCCCTCCCAGCGCTGCCACGCCTGGCCCGCCACCTCATAGGTGCGCCCGGTGTCCTCGGCCTGCTGGCTCACCTCGGGCACGTACTTCCGCGCGGGGCTCGTGGACTGCTCCACCGCGACGTACCTGCCGTCCGGGTCGAGGAAGCCCAGGTGCCAACCGGCACCGTCCTGCCCCGCGTACGAGACGGAGGTCGGCTTCCACTCCTTCGACAGCCCGGCCGGGGCCGCCACCGGGTACGGCGCCGCTCGGCGGGCCGTCGCGAGCTCGACCCGGTAGTCGACCGCCTTGATCGGGTCGGCCTTGTCGTCGTGCGGGATGAAGATGTAGACGACGCCCGCCACTGCGGTGATCACGAGCATCGACAGGATCATGTCCCGGACGGTCTGCTTGCCTCGCTTGCTTGCCACGGACTCAATGGTGGCATGGACCTCCGCACGACCGGCCAGGGGGCGACCGACCAGCGGGCGCGTCCGCTCATCCGTGACCCGCTCTGCTCATTTTATCGACCTACCGATAGAGTCACAGCACCCTCTTTTCCGGTCGTCGTCGTACAGAAAGGTGCGCTCCGATGTCCGAGCATCATCTGCCGTCCCAGCTCGAGGTCTCCCCGGAGGCCCCCGACCGCAACCTCGCCCTGGAGCTGGTGCGGGTCACCGAGGCCGCAGCCATGGCCGCCGGGCGCTGGGTCGGCCGCGGCGACAAGATCGGCGCCGACGGCGCCGCCGTGAAAGCCATGCGCACGCTCGTCTCGACGGTGTCGATGAACGGCATCGTCGTCATCGGTGAGGGCGAGAAGGACGAAGCCCCCATGCTGTTCAACGGCGAGCGTGTCGGCGACGGCACCGGAGCCGAGGTGGACATCGCAGTCGACCCGATCGACGGCACCACGCTCAACGCCAAGGGCATGCCCAACGCGATCGCCGTACTGGCCGCCGCGGACCGCGGCGCGATGTTCGACCCGTCCGCCGTCTTCTACATGGACAAGCTGGTCACCGGCCCCGAGGCCGCCGACTTCGTCGACATCAACGCGCCCGCGTCCGTGAACATCCGGCGCGTCGCGAAGGCCAAGAAATCGGCCCCCGAGGACGTCACCGTCGTCATCCTGGACCGGCCTCGGCACGAGAGCGTCGTCAGGGAGATCCGGGAGACCGGCGCCCGCATCAAATTCATCTCCGACGGCGATGTCGCCGGGTCGATCATGGCGGCCCGCGAGGGCACCGGCGTCGACCTGCTCATGGGCATCGGCGGCACCCCCGAGGGCATCATCTCCGCCTGCGCCATAAAGTGCCTCGGCGGTGTCATCCAGGGCAAGCTCTGGCCCAAGGACGACGCCGAGCGGCAGCGCGCGCTGGACGCCGGTCACGACCTGGACCGGGTCCTGTCGACGGACGACCTCGTCAGCGGGGACAACGTGTTCTTCGTCGCCACCGGGATCACCGACGGCGAACTGCTGCGCGGCGTGCGGTACCGCGGGGAGACCGCCAGCACGGAGTCCCTGGTGATGCGGTCCAAGTCGGGAACGATCCGCAGGATCGACTCGACGCACCGGCTCTCGAAGCTGCGCGCCTACAGCGCGATCGACTTCGACCGCGCCAAGTAGGACCGGCGACACGGATGGGGGGCCGCCCGGGCCGGGCGGCCCCCCATCCGTGTGCGCGGGGCTCAGCCCGCTGCGGCTATGCGCCCCGCCGAGGACGCCGCCTTGAGCTCCATGTCGCGCCTGCGGCGCCGGGCCAGCACCACGCGGCGCTCCGCAGCGGTGAGGCCACCCCACACCCCGTAGGGCTCGGGCTGTATGAGCGCGTGCTCCCGGCACTCCACCATCACCGGGCACCTCGCGCATACCTGCTTCGCGGCCTCTTCACGGGACAGCCGGGCAGCAGTCGGCTCCTTCGACGGGGCGAAGAACAGCCCGGCTTCATCCCGGCGGCACACCGCCTCCGAGTGCCAGGGCCCCGCCTGATCCTCCCGCGCGGGTGCGCGCTGGGAGGGTACGGCGGCGACCTGCAGGGGCTGATGCGGCATGTGCAGCACGGTCCACTCCTGACGACGGCTTCGGGCTTCGCGAGCGAGAGGCGATGCAGCTCTCCCTACCCGCTGTACGCACGCCTATGCACTGAGTGGCGCCGCCTTCCGCCCCTCCGCGGCGGCACGCGCTCCAAAATGGCCTGAATACGCGGTGCGGCAGCCGTCCGACCTCAGTGGCCGAGGTGTTTGCGCAACTGCCGGTGCAGGTTGGCGATGAGCTTGCCACGCTTGGGCTTTGCCTCGACGCTCCCGAACACGGAATAGCCGTTCACGACGACGACCGGTGCTTCCGGGTCGGCGGATTCCAGTGTGTCGACCTCGAAACTGCCGAAAATACCCGTTCCGCTGCCGCGCAGCGAAATGTTCTCGGGAACCTTGATCTCGACACTGCCGAAGATGGACGTCGCGTTGATGACCGTCAGACGCTGACCGAAGAGCGCCTCGGTCAGGTCGATCTCGACGCTGCCGAAAAGCGCGAAAGCGTTCGTACGGCCGCCGACGCGCCAACGGCCCCTGCGGGTCGAGCCGCTGAAGACCGCCACCAGATTCTCGACCGGCCCGGCCGCCGCTTCGGGGCCGTACCCGTAGGGCGAGGCGGTCTGCGAGGCGGTGCCGCCCGTGGCCGGGAGGTCCTGGACCAGCGGTTCGAGTTCGCCGAGGGTCTTGGCCCGGTAGACCAGGTCGACGCGCTCGGCGTGCTCCTCGGCGGTCAGCCGGCCTTCGGCCACGGCTTCCCGCAGGATGTCCGCGATCCGGTCGCGGTCCGCGTCGGAGGCTCGGATTCCGGCAGGCGCGGGACCGGCCGGAGCGACGGGCTGCTGAGGCTGCTTCTCGAGGTCCACCGCGACAGCGTACCGAAACGCGATAGATCGCGACCAGTGCCTCACCGGCCTTTGCCGGGAATCCGGGCCCCCGCCGCACTCCGTACGGGTGAGCCCTACCTCACAGGTCCGGCCCGCCCGCAGGGTTCTACCCTGGTGGATGCGCTGTCCAAGGGTGGCCAGCCGCTGTCACCGAGTAAGGAATGGCCGTAATGCCAGAGTTTGCGTACTCCGATCTGCTCCCGCTGGGAGAGGACACCACGCCGTACCGGCTGGTGACCGCCGAGGGCGTCTCGACCTTCGAGGCCGACGGCCGTACGTTCCTCAAGGTGGCTCCGGAGGCCCTGCGCACCCTCGCGGCCGAGGCCATGCACGACATCTCGCACTACCTGCGGCCCGCCCACCTCGCGCAGCTGCGCCGCATCGTGGACGACCCCGAGGCCTCCTCCAACGACAAGTTCGTCGCGCTGGACCTCCTGAAGAACGCGAACATCGCCGCCGCGGGTGTCCTGCCGATGTGCCAGGACACCGGTACCGCGATCGTCATGGGCAAGCGCGGCCAGAACGTGCTCACCCAGGGCGGTGACGAGGAGGCCCTGTCGCACGGCATCTTCGACGCGTACACCGAGCTCAATCTGCGCTACTCGCAGATGGCCCCGCTGACCATGTGGGACGAGAAGAACACCGGCTCGAACCTCCCGGCGCAGATCGAGCTGTACGCGACCGACGGCGGCGCCTACAAGTTCCTCTTCATGGCGAAGGGCGGCGGCTCGGCCAACAAGTCGTTCCTCTACCAGGAGACCAAGGCGGTCCTCAACGAGGGCTCCATGATGAAGTTCCTGGAGGAGAAGATCCGTTCGCTGGGTACGGCGGCCTGCCCGCCTTACCACCTGGCGATCGTCGTCGGCGGTACGTCGGCCGAGTTCGCGCTGAAGACCGCGAAGTACGCCTCCGCGCACTACCTGGACGAGCTGCCCGCCGAGGGCTCCCCGGCCGGCCACGGCTTCCGGGACAAGGACCTGGAGCAGAAGGTCTTCGAGCTCACGCAGAAGATCGGCATCGGCGCCCAGTTCGGCGGCAAGTACTTCTGCCACGACGTCCGGGTCGTCCGCCTCCCCCGGCACGGCGCCTCGCTGCCCGTCGCGATCGCCGTGTCCTGCTCGGCCGACCGCCAGGCAACCGCGAAGATCACCGCCGAGGGCGTGTTCCTGGAGCAGCTGGAGAAGGACCCGGCGCGCTTCCTCCCGGACACCACCGACGAGCACCTCGACGAGTCCGACGTGGTGAAGATCGACCTGAACCAGCCGATGGACGACATTCTCGCCGAGCTGACCAAGTACCCGGTCAAGACCCGGCTCTCGCTGACCGGCCCGCTGGTCGTGGCGCGCGACATCGCGCACGCCAAGATCAAGGAGCGCCTCGACGCGGGCGAGGAGATGCCGCAGTACCTCAAGGACCACCCCGTGTACTACGCGGGCCCGGCGAAGACCCCCGAGGGCTACGCCTCCGGCTCCTTCGGCCCGACCACGGCCGGCCGCATGGACAGTTACGTCGCGCAGTTCCAGGCTGCGGGCGGCTCCAAGGTGATGCTCGCCAAGGGCAACCGGTCCAAGCAGGTCACGGACGCGTGCGACGACCACGGCGGCTTCTACCTCGGCTCGATCGGCGGCCCCGCCGCGCGCCTCGCGCAGGACTGCATCAAGAAGGTCGAGGTCGTCGAGTACGAGGAGCTCGGCATGGAGGCGGTCTGGCGGATCGAGGTCGAGGACTTCCCCGCGTTCGTCGTGGTCGACGACAAGGGCAACGACTTCTTCACCGAGCCCGCCCCGGCGCCGACCTTCACCAGCATCCCGGTCCGCGGCCCCGGCCTCGGCTGACCGCACACCGGCCGAAGGGGCGCACCCGGCCACCGGTGCGCCCCTTCGGCATGTGCGGCGCCGGTGGACGTGTGATCGTCGCGGCGGGACGTGATCCGCCGGTCGGTCCCGGGCAGGATGAGCGGGGAATACGGCGGGCGCGGACCGTGCTCGCTCCAGCAGGAGGTAAGAACACCATGGGCGAACCGGCCGAGGACACGCAGTACCGCGTCGAGCACGACTCGATGGGCGAGGTGAAGGTGCCCGCGCACGCCAAGTGGCGCGCCCAGACGCAGCGGGCGGTGGAGAACTTCCCCATCTCCGGGCAACGGCTGGAGCGGGCCCACATCGAGGCTTTGGCCCGGATCAAGGCCGCGGCGGCCAAGGTCAACGCCGGGCTGGAGGTACTGGATCCGGACATCGCCGACGCGATCCAGGAGGCCGCCGCCGAGGTGGCGGCCGGACGCTGGGACGAGCACTTCCCCGTCGACGTGTTCCAGACGGGGTCCGGTACGTCGTCCAACATGAACACCAACGAGGTCGTGGCCACGCTCGCCACCGAGCGGCTCGGACGCGAGGTCCACCCCAACGACCACGTCAACGCCTCGCAGTCGTCGAACGATGTCTTCCCGTCGTCCATCCACATCGCGGCGACCGCGGCGGTCACCGCCGACCTGATCCCCGCGCTCGAACACCTGGCCGCTTCTCTGGAGCGGAAATCGGCCGAATTCTCGGAGGTCGTGAAGTCGGGCCGTACGCACCTGATGGACGCCACCCCCGTCACCCTGGGGCAGGAGTTCGGCGGCTACGCGGCGCAGATCCGCCACGGCGTCGAGCGGCTGCACGCCTCGCTCCCCCGCCTCGCCGAACTCCCCCTGGGCGGCACGGCGGTGGGTACCGGGATCAACACCCCGCCCGGATTCTCCGCAGCCGTCATCGCGGAGGTCGCCCGCACCACCGGCCTGCCCCTCACCGAAGCACGGAACCACTTCGAGGCGCAGGGCGCCCGGGACGGACTCGTCGAGGCCTCGGGCCAGCTCCGCACGGTCGCGGTGTCGCTCACCAAGATCTCCAACGACCTGCGCTGGATGGCCTCCGGCCCCCGCACCGGACTCGCCGAGATCAGCCTGCCGGACCTGCAGCCCGGGTCGTCGATCATGCCGGGCAAGGTCAATCCGGTCATCCCGGAGGCCGTACTGATGGTCGCGGCCCAGGTGACGGGCAACGACGCCACGGTCGCCGCCGCCGGAGCGGCCGGCAACTTCGAGCTCAACGTGATGCTTCCGGTGATCGCGAAGAACCTGCTGGAGTCGGTGCGGCTG
Source organism: Streptomyces sp. NPDC002911 (assembly GCF_053591835.1). Classification (NCBI taxonomy): domain Bacteria; kingdom Bacillati; phylum Actinomycetota; class Actinomycetes; order Kitasatosporales; family Streptomycetaceae; genus Streptomyces; species Streptomyces sp. NPDC002911. Next base: position 455,914 of record NZ_JBSFUO010000001.1, read on the forward strand.
CTCACCAACGCCTCCCGGCTGCTCGCCGACCGCACGGTCGACGGCATCACGGCCCATGTGGAGCGGGCACGGCAGTACGCCGAGTCCTCCCCGTCGGTCGTGACGCCGCTGAACAAGTACATCGGCTACGAGGAGGCGGCGAAGGTCGCGAAGAAGTCGTTGGCCGACGGCGCGACTATCCGGGAGACCGTGCTGGCCGGAGGATACGTCGAGCGCGGGGACCTGACCCTGGAACAGCTCGACGAGGCCCTGGACGTGTTGCGGATGACCCGGCCCTGACGCGTAACAGCCGCGGGTGCGGCCGTTACGCTTCGCACCGGCGGGCGCGTCCCTAAGATCACGTCATGACAGCGACGGAAGCGGGTACGGGAGCAGGCACCGGGGCGGGTGCGGGAGACGGCGTGCGCTGGTCGCCGGGGGACCGGATCCTCTGGCGCTACCGGGCCAACGAGAGGTGCGGTGACGACGGTGGCGGCTACGCGGTACACATCTGCCGTCCGGTCACCGTCGTCCAGGACACCGACGAACTGCTGGCGGTGTGGATGGCGTCCGGCACCGAGTGTGTGAGGCCGGTCCTCGCCGACGGCACCCAGGTGCACGCCGAGCCCCTCGCCACCCGCTACACGCGTCCCCGCACGACGGCGCGCTCCCGGTGGTTCGGATCGGGGGTGCTGAAGCTCGCCCGGCCAAGAGACCCCTGGTCGGTCTGGCTGTTCTGGGACCGCGGCTGGCTCTTCCGCAACTGGTACGTCAATCTCGAGGAGCCCCGCTCACGCTGGGCGGGCGGGGTCGATTCGCAGGACCATTTCCTCGACATCTCGGTGCGTCCCGACCACAGCTGGGAATGGCTCGACGAGGACGAGTTCGCGCAGGCGCAGCGTGTCGGGCTGATGGACGAGGCCACCGCCCGGCGCGTACGCGAGGCGGGGCTGGCGGCCGTCGAGGTGATCCAGAGCTGGGGCGCGCCGTTCAGCGACGGCTGGGAACACTGGCGGCCCGACCCCCGGTGGCAGGTCCCCTCGCTGCCTGATGACTGGGACCGCACCCCCACCCCCACGACGTCGTGAGACCCTTGATGCACCCCAGGGGGGCAAACGCAGGATCGCCCTCCGCGAACCGCTCTGCCGGAAGGCGCACCACAACCGGCACGACCGGTTCAGGGCCTGACCACCAGTCACCGAAAGCAGCGCATGAGCCGCACGGCCCACCCGGCCGGACGGCCGTGCGGTCGCATGAACCACTACGAGGGGGTGGAGACGTGCTCGCTGTCCACTGCCCAGCCGCCGGAAGATCCCATACCGGCCTCCCTGGTGGCCGTACGGTTTCAGCCCCTTTTCCGAGGGCATCCGGTGACAGCCGTTGTTCTCGGTGCTCTTGCCGGGGCACAGTGGCGCCCCACGAGGTGATTGCCTCATACAACCGGCCCGGACGGACGGAATCCCACGCGTGACGGAGCATCCCACCTCCCACGAAGGCCGGCAGCCCCTCGCCGCCCGACCGCAGGAACGCGCCCGGCCCCGGCAGCAGGAGGCTCCGCCGGGCGCCGCTGCCACCGCCGCGATCCCCGGGCCCTCTCCGGTGCCGGGCACGGCGAAGAGCCCGGTGCCGAACGCCGTACAGAATGCGGCGCCCGGAGCGGCCGCGGACGCCGCCGCACCCGGCGTCGACACCCAGACGGTCACGCGCCGCGAGGGGGACCGGCTGCGTTTCGTCGGCGCGGCGACCCGCCGGATCGCACGCGGCATAGACCTGGACGAAATCGTGCTGGGCCTGTGCCGGGCGAGCGTACCCACGTTCTCCGACGCCATACTCGTCTACCTCCGTGACCCGCTCCCGGTGGGCGACGAGCGGCCCGTCAACCCCTTCCTGCTGCGGCTGCGGCGCACCGACAGGCTGCGGCTCGGCGACGAGGAGAGCGACAGCGGGCCGGAGGGCGAGCGGCTGCGGCTGTCCGTCAGCGACCCGCAGGCCGGACTGCTGCCCGCCGCCGACCTGTGCGAGATCCAGGCGGGCGGCGCACTCGACGAGGTCCTGCGCGGGGTGCGTCCCGTCTTCGGGGACGCCGCCGCGGCCCGCGTCGCCCTGCCCGAACTGCTGGGGGCCGGCCGCACCGTGCCGACCGGTCACCGCGCGATCCTGGCTCCGCTGCGTGGCCGTCGCCGGGTGATCGGTGCCGCCGTCTTCCTGCGCGGCACGGACCGCCCGCCCTTCGAGGCCAACGACCTCCTGGTCGCCGCCCAGCTGGCCACGCACACCGCGCTCGGTATCGACAAGGCCGTGCTGTACGGCCGCGAGGCGTACATCGCCGACGAGCTCCAGCGCACCATGCTGCCCGACTCGCTGCCCCAGCCCACGGGCGTACGCCTGGCCTCGCGCTATCTCCCGGCCGCCGAGACGGCCCGGGTCGGCGGGGACTGGTACGACGCGATCCCGCTGCCCGGCAGCAGGGTCGCCCTGGTCGTCGGCGACGTGATGGGGCACTCCATGACGTCCGCCGCGATCATGGGCCAGCTCCGCACCACGGCACAGACCCTCGCCGGTCTCGACCTGCCTCCGCAGGAGGTCCTGCACCATCTGGACGAACAGGCCCAGCGGCTCGGCAGCGATCGCATGGCGACCTGCCTGTACGCGGTGTACGGCCCCGTCGCGCACCGCATCACCATCGCCAACGCCGGGCACCCGCCGCCCGTGCTGCTCCACCTGGGCGGCCGGGCGGAGGTGCTGCGGGTGCCGCCGGGCGCGCCGATCGGGGTCGGCGGGGTCGATTTCGAGGCCGTCGAGCTGGACGCGCCGGCCGGGGCCACGCTGCTGCTCTACACGGACGGCCTGGTGGAGTCCCGGATACGGGACGTCTGGACGGGCATCGAGATACTGCGGGAGCGGCTCGCCGCCACCGCCCAGCTGACCGGGCCTGACCATTCTCCGCCGCTGGAAGCGCTCTGCGACGACGTGCTGGACATGCTCGGCCCCGGTGACCGGGACGACGACATCGCCCTGCTGGCCGCCCGGTTCGACGGGATCGCGCCGAGCGATGTCGCGTACTGGTTCCTGGAACCGGAGGACGCGGCGCCCGGCCGGGCGCGCAGGCTGGCCCGCAGGGCGCTGAGCCGGTGGGGTCTGGACGACCTCTCGGACGAGGTGGAGCTGCTGGTCAGCGAGGTGGTGACCAATGCCGTGCGCTACGCGGAGCGGCCGGTGACCCTGCGGCTGCTGCGTACGGACACCCTGCGCTGCGAGGTCGGCGACGACTCCCCGCAGCTGCCCCGTCAGCGGCGTGCCCGGGAGACCGACGAGGGCGGCCGCGGGCTGTTCCTGGTCAACCGGCTGGCCAGACGGTGGGGAGCGACCCGGCTCTCGACCGGCAAGGTGGTGTGGTTCGAGATGGCCACGCCGTAGGCCGACGACGTGGCCACGAGTGAGGGGCGGGTGCCGACCGGCGCCCGCCCCTCACTCGTCGCTACTGCCCCAGGATGTCTTCGCTGCCCGGCCGTTCGCCCGGCGGCTGGTCCCCGTCCTCGGGGTCCTTCGTCTCGCTGGGCGTCACGCTCGGCGTCACGGAGGGGGACTCGCTCGGCGTCTCGACCGGCGGCGACTCCTCGGAGGGGGTCTCGCTCGGCGACTCGGAGGGCGTCTCGGGCTCCTCGGACGGAGTCTCCGACGGCTCCTCTGTCTCGGACGGAGTGGCCGCCGGGGGGGCCTCCGTCACCGGCGTCTCACCGCGTTCGACTCCCTGCAGGTCGAAGGTGGCGTCCGAGCCGCCGCCGAGCGCGCCGAGGGTGTAGTCCGCCCAGATCTTGGCGGGGAAACCGCCACCGTTGGCACGGCCGGAGTTGGCCGTGCCGGTGAGGCTGACCTGGCCGCCGCCCTCCCGGGTGGACTCGCCGAAGAGAGCCACGGCTGTGGTGAGCTCCGGGGTGTAGGCCGTGAACCAGGCCGCCTTGTTGTCCTCGGAGGTACCCGTCTTGCCCGCGGCGTCGTACGCGGAGGTGTTGGCTTCCCGGCCGGAGCCGACGTCGACGACCTCGGTCAGCGCCTTCGTCACGGTGTCGGCGGACGCCCGGCTGATCGCCTGGCCGCCCACACCGTCGACGGGCTCCATGGTGCGGTCGCGGTGCTCGGCGGACTCGACGATGGTCGGGGTGACCTTCTTGCCGTGGTTGGCGAGCGTGGCGTACACCCCGGCCATGTCCCATGTCGAAGCGTTCATGGTGCCGAGCGTGATCGCGGGGCGCTCGGGGAAGTTCTTGTCCGGTACGCCCATGTCGAGTGCGGTCTTCTTCACGGCGCTCGGGGTGACGTCGACGACCATCTGCGCGAAGACGGAGTTGATCGACTTGTCCATCGCCGTCTGGACGGTGGGGCTGTCGTAGCTGATGTCGTCCTCGTTCTGCGGGGCGAACGGGGTGTCGCTGCCGACCACGGGACGCTTGCTGGTGCCGTCGTAGACCGTGTTCAGGCCGATCAGGTTGCCGTCCTGGGTGGTCGACTCGTTCTCCAGCGCGGAGGCGAGCACCAGCGGCTTGAAGGTGGAGGCCGGCTGGTAGTCCTGGCGGGTGGCGTTGGACAGGTAGTGCTCGGTGGCGCCGACACCGCCGTACAGTGCGAGCACCTTGCCCGTCTTCGGATCCACCGAGGTGGCACCGGCCTGAACGGACGCGTCGACCTTGTTGCCTTCCCGGTCCAGCTGGTTCTCCAGCCGGCGGTCGACCGACTTCTCGAGCTGCTTCTGCTTCTTCTTGTCGACGTTGAGGGTGATGGTCCAGCCGCCGGCGTCCAGCATCTCCTCGGTGATGCCCTGCCGCTTCATCTCGTCGTCGGCGGCCTCGACGAGGTAGCCGGCCTGGCCCTCCATGCCGTGAGCGGCCTTGGGCGAGTCGGGGACGGGGAAGGTCATCTTGTCCCGCTCGGCCCGGTCGAGCCAGCCCTCGTCGACCATGTTGTTCAGCGTGTAGGCCCAGCGCTCCTTGACGAGCTTCTTACCGGTGGGCGTGGCGTTCGCCCAGTCGTACTGGCTGGGGGCCTGGAGCAGGGCCGCGAGATAGGCGCCCTGGCCCGTGTCGAGATCCTTGGCGTCGACGCCGTAGTAGGCCTGCGCCGCCGCCTGGATACCGCTCGCACCGCGTCCGTAGTACACGGTGTTGAGGTATCCGGCGAGGATGTCGTCCTTCTTCGTGCGCTGGTCGACCTTGAGTGAGATCACCAGTTCCTTGAGCTTACGGGTGACCGTCTGGTCCTGCGTGAGGTAGTAGTTCTTCACGTACTGCTGGGTGATCGTGGAACCACCCTGCTTGCCCTTGCCGGTGAGCGTGTTGAGCAGACCGCGGGTGGTGCCCTTGAGGTCGACGCCCTGGTCCCGGTAGAAGGACTTGTTCTCGGCGGCGACGAAGGCGTGCTGGACCTTCTTGGGTACGACGCCCAGGTCGACTATCTCCCGGTTCACCTCGGAGTTGCTCCGGGCCAGGAGGGTGCCGTCGCTGTACTTGTAGACGTTGCTCTGCTTCTCGGCCTGGGCATTGGCCGCAGGCACGTCGACGTACACGTACAGCGCCGCGAAGGCGCCCATCACCAGCAGACAGAGCCCGAAGAAGGTGCCCAGGATCTTCCGCCAGGTGAAGAGCCGGCGTATGCCGCCGCTCTTGGCGGCCCCGCGCGCTCCCCGCCCCTGGGCTCGCCGCGCATCCGCTCGACCCATCGCTGTGGTGCTCCTGTTCTTCGGCTCGTACCGCTCCGGTCAGACCTGTCAGCTAACACTGAAACCCGGGACAAATGGCGGGCGATCCGGTCTTTTCCGGGCGTGAGAATCAGCACCCGCCCCTATGGAACCGACTCCCGAGGGGTGCACAAGGTTGCGACATCGATTAATGTGTAATCACATTGCTAGCGCGGCGCTATGCCGTACGAAACGGGGGACCCATGTCCGCAGCACACGACCGTCCCGGCACCACCGGCCCCGGCGCCGACCTGACGCCGGACGCGCCGGAGATGCCCACACCGCAGGTCAGGGAGACCACCGCCCACTCCATCCCCGGCGGTCTGGGCCTGCTGCTGACGGTCTTCGGGGTGTTCCTCGGAGTGGCCCTGGCCATCGTCGGCGGTGTTCTCGGCTCCGACGGACACAAGGGCGTCGGCGTCCCGCTCCTCGTCCTGGGCCTGCTCCTGGCCATCGCCTCGTTCTTCTGCATGAGCGGTGTGAAAATGGTCGCTCCGGGCGAGGCCCGGGTCATCCAGCTCTTCGGCCGCTACGTCGGCACGATCCGCGCGGACGGGCTCCGCTGGATCAACCCGCTGACGTCCAGCCGCAAGATCTCCACCCGGGTCCGTAACCACGAGACGGCCGTCCTGAAGGTCAACGACGCCTACGGCAACCCGATCGAGCTCGCGGCGATCGTCGTCTGGAAGGTCGAGGACACCGCGCAGGCGCTCTTCGAGGTCGACGACTTCCTGGAGTTCGTCGCCACGCAGACCGAGGCGGCCGTGCGGCACATCGCGATCGAGTACCCGTACGACGCCCACGACGAGGGCGGCCTCTCGCTCCGGGGCAACGCCGAGGAGATCACCGAGAAGCTCGCGGTCGAGCTCACCGCGCGGGTGCAGGCGGCGGGCGTACGGATCATCGAGTCTCGCTTCAGCCACCTCGCGTACGCCCCGGAGATCGCCTCGGCGATGCTGCAGCGACAGCAGGCGGGGGCGGTCGTGGCGGCCCGCCAGCAGATCGTCGAGGGCGCGGTGGGCATGGTCGAGATGGCGCTGACCCGCATCGCGGAGCAGGACATCGTCGAGCTCGACTCCGAGCGCAAGGCGGCGATGGTGAGCAACCTGATGGTGGTGCTGTGCGGTGACCGCGCGGCGCAGCCGGTCCTGAACACGGGCACGCTCTACCAGTGACGGACGACGTCACGCCTCCCGCGGGCCGGCCGGCGGCCCGGCGCGGGCCCGCGCGCAAGCAGATGCTGCTGCGGCTGGACCCCGCGGTGCATGACGCGCTGGCCCGGTGGGCCTCCGACGAGCTGCGCAGCGCGAACGCGCAGATCGAGTTCCTGCTGCGGCGGGCGCTGGCGGAGGCCGGCCGCCTCCCGGGGAGCGCGTCCCCGATCCCGCGCCGGGGCCGGCCCCCGAAGTCGCCACCCGAAGCGGAGGAGTGACCCCGGCCGGGAACGTCGCCCCGGACGGCGCGGGCCGGCCTCGATCCGCTCGGCGAGGAGCACCGGGGCATCATGGCTACGCCCGGCGCGATCGGCCCGGGCACCCTTCCCCACGCTCGGATCACGGCTCGGATCCGGGTCGACGGATGGCCGTCGGCCTGCTGGTCGGGCGGCCTGGGTCCGGGCGGCCGCGCCCGGGCGGCTTGCGCACGGAGTGAGAACGCGAGGGGCGAGCCCATCGGCGTACGCGCTCACCCCTCCGCGTGCACCCGCACCGGCAGCGTCTCCATCGCGCCCCGCAGCGCGGCCGCGAGCTCCTCGAACTCCTCGTGCCGCGCCGAGCCGGTCCGCACGGCCAGCGCCACCCGCCGCGAGGGCGCCGGGTCCGTGAAGTACCCGGTGGACAGCGCCTCGTCCCGCCCGGTCTCCACCGTCACCGCCGTACGCGGCAGCAGCGTCACCCCGAGCCCGCCCGCGACGAGCTGTACCAGGGTGGAGAGCCCGGCCGCCGTCGTCGTCACCGGCGCCCCCTGGGTGCGCCCCGCCTCCCGGCAGATGTCCAGCGCCTGGTCGCGCAGGCAGTGCCCCTCGTCGAGCAGCAGCAACGGCAGGTCGCGCAGTGTCTCGCGGGACAGACCGGTGCGCCCGGCGAGGTCGTGTTCCTTCTCCATGACGAGGACGAAGTCCTCGTCGAACAGCGGCAGTTCCGTGACTCCGGGCACCCCGAGCGGCACGGCGAGCAGCAACAGGTCCAGCCGGCCGGCCGCCAGTCCGTCCAGCAGCGAGGAGGTCTGCTCCTCATGGACCTGGAGATCGAGGTCCGGGTAGCGCTCATGGACCAGCCTGAGCACGGCCGGCAGCAGATACGGCGCGACGGTCGGGATCACGCCGAGCCTGAGTACCCCGGTGAACGGCGCGCGCACCGCCTCGGCCTCCTCCATCAGCTCACCCACCGCCTCCAGCACCGCTCGGCTCCGCACCGCGAGGCGCTCCCCCGCGGGCGAGAGCAGCACCTTGCGCGTCGTACGCTCGATGAGCTGGACACCCAGTGCCACCTCCAGCGCGGACACCGCACCGGAGAGCGCCGGCTGACTCATCCCGATTGCTGCCGCGGCATCCCGGAAGTGCAGATGCTCCGCAACCGCCGCGAAGGCGCGCAGCTGCGAGAGGCTGGGCTGCTTGACCCTGATGGTCTGATTTACATACGCCACTGATAGGCACCTCCGATCATCCCGACCGAGTGTAGCTATTTCCGTGATCAATGCACTCTGTGCCAAAGTGAGAGCAGTCCAACCCCCAGGAACGCCCCCAAAAGGGGATTTCCTACACAGCAAGGAGTGCGCGTGCTCACTGTCGGTGACAAGTTCCCCGAGTTCGACCTGACCGCTTGCGTGTCACTGGAGAGCGGCAAGGAGTTCGAGCAGATCAACCACAAGACCTACGAGGGTCAGTGGAAGATCGTCTTCGCGTGGCCGAAGGACTTCACCTTCGTGTGCCCCACCGAGATCGCCGCCTTCGGCAAGCTGAACGACGAGTTCGCCGACCGTGACGCGCAGGTCCTCGGCTTCTCCGGCGACTCCGAGTTCGTGCACCACGCCTGGCGCAAGGACCACCCGGACCTGACCGACCTGCCCTTCCCGATGCTGGCCGACTCGAAGCACGAGCTCATGCGTGACCTCGGCATCGAGGGCGAGGACGGCTTCGCCCAGCGCGCCGTCTTCATCGTCGACCAGAACAACGAGATCCAGTTCACGATGGTGACCGCCGGTTCCGTGGGCCGTAACCCCAAGGAGGTCCTGCGGGTTCTCGACGCCCTGCAGACCGACGAGCTCTGCCCCTGCAACTGGACCAAGGGCGAGACCACCCTCGACCCGGTCGCGCTCCTCTCGGGCGAGTGAGCTGATACGACATGGCACTCGATGAACTGAAGTCCGCGGTACCGGACTTCGCCAAGGACCTGAAGCTGAACCTCGGTTCGGTCATCGGTAACAGCGAGCTCCCCCAGCAGCAGCTGTGGGGCACCGTCCTGGCCTGCGCGATCGCCTCGCGCTCGCCGAAGGTGCTGCGCGAGCTGGAGCCGGAGGCCAAGGCCGCCCTCTCCGCCGAGGCGTACACCGCCGCGAAGTCGGCCGCCGCCATCATGGCGATGAACAACGTCTTCTACCGCACCCGGCACCTGCTGTCGGACCCCGAGTACGGAAACCTCCGTGCGGGCCTGCGGATGAACGTCATCGGCAAGCCGGGCGTGGAGAAGGTCGACTTCGAGCTGTGGTCGCTCGCCGTCTCCGCGATCAACGGCTGCGGCCAGTGCCTGGACTCCCACGAGCAGGTGCTGCGCAAGGCCGGTGTCGACCGTGAGACCATTCAGGAAGCCGTCAAGATCGCTTCGGTGATCCAGGCGGTCGGCGTGACCCTCGAAGCCGAGGCCGTGCTCGCCCAGTAGTACCCGCTGTACCTTGTACGAGAAGGGCCCCGAGGACGACCGACCGTCCCCGGGGCCCTTCTTTCATGTGCACGCCGTGGCAGGGGCCGGGGAGCGCGGCCTGACGTGGAAGGTCAGGCCCTCCGGGCTGCTGAGCCGGAGACACGGCCGGCCGTCGGGGTCACGCTCCCTGCGCGACTCCCGACCGTGGGCGAGGGCCAGGGCCGCGACGAGGTCCACGTCGTCGACACCGAGGGCGAGCTCCCACCGTGGCGCTGAGGCGTCCGGGCCGCGTGCCGGCACGAAGTGGGCGCGGTCCGGGACGGTACCGAGCATCACCGCGTAGAAGTCGCGCGCCCGCCCGGGGTCCGGAGAGGCGAGGATCATACTCTCCGGGCCGCCGGCCGCCGGGGACCACCGGTGGGACTCATGCGTCTGCCACAGGGAGACGGCGGCCCCCACGGGATCCAGCAGGGTCGCGATCCTGCCCCGGTCACCGGCGTCGAAAGGAGCGAGCACCAGGTGTGCGCCCGCGTCCAGGGCCCGGTCCGTGGCCGCGTCCACGTCCTCGACGGCTAGGTAGTAGGCGGTGTGTGCGGGGAGCCCTGCCGGGTAGAGCGGACCGGTCAGATCGCTGAGACCGCCTATCCGGTGGCCGTCGGCAGTGATCGTGGTCGCCCGTCGCCAGTCGTTCTCGTCCACGGCGAAGCCCCAGCCCAGCACCGCGGAGAAGTACGCCGCGGTACCGGACGGGTCATGGGTCTTGAGGTCCATCCAGCAGAACTCGTGGATCGCGCCCAGGTGTCGCGGTGTCATAGCACTCCGTGCCGGATCACTCGTGTCGGTCAGTGCTTCTGGTCGTCCGGCGAGCCGGCCCCGTCCCCGCGGCCGTCCGGCGCGTCCGGACCGGGTCCGTCCGCGGGAAGCGGAAGCGGCCGGGCGGAGGGCGGTTCCGTCGGTGGTACGGCCGAGAGCGCTGTGGCGCCGTGCGGTCCGGGCCCCTGGAGCACGCCCGGGTTCTGCCCGTACGAGCGGAGATAGCCGACCACCGTGTTGGTCACCGCGACCAGCGGTACGGCGACGACAGCGCCGCCGATGCCGGCGATCATCCCGCCCGCCGCGACCGACAGCACCACGGCCAGCGGGTGGACGCGTACGGCGCGGCCCAGGATGAAGGGCTGCAGGATGTGGCCTTCGATCTGTTGCACGGCGAGCACCACGATCAGCACCATCAGAGCGGTGAACACGCCATGGGTGACGAGCGCGACGACCACGGCGAGGGCTCCGGAGACCACGGCGCCGACCAGCGGGATGAAGGCGAACAGGAAGATGAACACGGCGAGCGGTACCGCCATCGGCACATCGAGGAAGTAGATCCCGAGCCCGATGAAGATCGCGTCGATCAGCGCCACGATCACCGTGCCCCGCACATAGGCGGTCAGCGTCCGCCAGGCGCGGGGTCCGGCGCCCGCGACGCCCGGGCGGGCCTGCGAGGGCACCAGCTTGAGCACCCACTGCCAGATGCGCTTCCCGTCGTAGAGCAGGAAGAGTGTCGAGAACATCGCCAGCAGCAGCCCGGTCAGGACCTCCACCATCACCGTGACGCCCTGGAGCCCGGCGGAGGTGATCTCCTCGGTGTTGGTGCCGATGGTGTCGCTGAGGTTCTTCGCGATGTCGTTGATCTGCGACTCGGTGACATGGAACGGGCTGTCCAGAAGCCAGCGCTTCAGCTCGTCGATGCCGTCACGGACCCGGTCCGAGAGGGTGTCCAGATTGTCCATCACCTGCCAGACGACGAACCAGCCGACCAGGCCCATGACAACGAAGCCGAGCACCGCCGTGACCGCGGTGGCCAGACCGCGCGGCAGCCCGAGCCGCTTCAGACGTACGACGGTCGGCTGCAGCATCGCGGTCACCAGCAGGGCGGCGACGAAGGCGAGGACGACCAACTGGACGGCGCTGATGACCCGCATGAGTACCCAGAGCGTGCCGGCCAGGACCAGCAGCCGCCAGCCCGCCTCGGCCGCCACACGCATCCCCCACGGGACCGCGGCCACCGGGTCGGGTCGGGCGGCGACGGAGGGGGCGTACGCAGGCGGGCGCGGCACCTGTTCGACGACGGCCGTGGAGAGCGTCGACGAGGAGACACTCACGGCGTCCTCGTCGGCGCGGCGCTCGTCCTCGGCGCGGCGTTCTTCCAGACGCGCCCCGATCTCAGTGAGTTCGGCGCCCAGCCGACCGAGCCACCCCGGTAGTTTGGACATGGATTTTCCCTTCCCCCATACGCTCCCCACACGCCCCCGGGAGCTGTCGGGGTCGACCGTACACGCGTGAAGCCCCGCACCTGGGACGGTGCGGGGCTTCCCGGAGCCGGGCGCGGAACCTCGTGCGTTCCTAGTACCAGTGGTTGGCCTGCCAGAACGACCAGGCGGCGCAGGGGCTGCCATAGCGGTCGCTGTTCATGTAGCTGAGGCCCCACTTGATCTGCGTGGCCGGGTTGGTCTGCCAGTCCGCACCCGCCGAGACCATCTTGGAGCCCGGCAGCGCCTGCATGATGCCGTAGGCACCGGAGGACGGGTTGGTGGCCTTGTAGTTCCAGCCCGACTCGCGCTCCACGATGTTGCTGAAGCACTGGAACTGGTCGGACGGCATCATCGCGCGGGCCATCGCCTGCACTTCGGCGACGCTGTAGGAGCCCTGCGCCGAGAACGAGGAGGCGTCACGGACGGAGGAGCGGCTCGCACGCTCGGCCGCATCCGCCTTCTTCTTGGCCTCGCGCTGCGCCTCCAGCTTGTCCTCGGCCGCCTGCTTCTTCGACTTGGCGTCCTTGGCGGCCTGGATGCGGGCCGTTTCCTCGGCGGACTTCTTGGCCGCCGCATCGGCTGCCGAAGCCTGCGCGTCGGCCTGCTGCGTCAGCGAAGCGGTCTGAACCTGGGCCTGCTGGCCCGCCGGGATGTCTGCGAGCAGCGTGGTGTCGGCTGCGGCCGCCTCGAAGTTGTTGTCGTCGACAGCGGGAGTGCTGCCCGATGCAACGCCTACGACGGCGCCAACGGTGGTGACCGCGGTGGCAGATGCCACGGCGAACCCCCGGACCGAGATCCGGCTCACACGGTGTCCTTCCAGCATCGCCCGCTTAGGTGACCTCGCGGGCGCAATCGTGCCCCTGACACTGGCCTCCCTACTGCTTGGGTCACGGGAGGCACGGGCCCGGTGGGCGACTTCCTTGCGGAAGTGCCGCGTGGTGCTCGCGGGCGGCATACGGACGGCGTTTGTTGAGTTGTGTGGTGCGTGGCGCCTTCGGAGGTGCCTCAGTGCCGTATGCGGGGCCTGACGGAAGCAAGACTCTGCCGGAAGGACACGGCGCGTTGCAATTCTGTGTTGCGTGTGAAAGGTCACACCTCGTTTGGTGCACGACTTTTTCGGAAATGACGGCGCAGCACAGTGCCGCCCGGCTAAGCTCCTTCGCTCGCCGGGCGGCATCTATGGGGTGTAGCGGGTCAGATGTGGCCGTCCTCCAGCATTTCGGTCACCAGCGCCGCGATCTGCGAGCGTTCGGAGCGGGTGAGCGTGACATGCGCGAAGAGCGGATGCCCCTTCAGCTTCTCGACCACGGCGACGACTCCGTCGTGCCGGCCGACCCTGAGGTTGTCCCGCTGTGCCACGTCGTGCGTGAGGACCACCCGTGAGTTGGTCCCGATACGGGACAGCACGGTCAGCAGGACGTTCCGTTCGAGGGACTGTGCCTCGTCCACGATCACGAACGCGTCGTGGAGCGAACGGCCCCGGATGTGGGTGAGCGGCAGGATCTCCAGCATCCCGCGCCCCAGCACCTCTTCGATGACCTCGCGCCCGGCGACCGCCGACAGCGTGTCGAAGACGGCCTGCGCCCAGGGGCTCATCTTCTCGGCCTCACTGCCGGGGAGATAGCCGAGCTCCTGCCCTCCGACCGCGTACAACGGCCGGAAGACCATCACCTTCTGATGCTGCCGGCGCTCCAGCACGGCCTCCAGGCCCGCGCAGAGGGCCAGCGCCGACTTGCCGGTACCCGCCCGGCCGCCCATGGAGACGATGCCGACGTCCTGATCGAGGAGCAGCTCGAGCGCGATGCGCTGCTCGGCGCTGCGGCCGTGGATCCCGAAGGCCTCCCGGTCGCCACGTACGAGACGTACGTTGCCTTCGGCGGTGACCCTGCCGAGCGCCTTGCCGCGGTCGGACTGGAGAACCAGCCCCGTGTGCACGGGGTATTCGGCGGCTTCGGGGATGTACAGGCTGTCCTCGCTGAACAGCAGGTCGACCTGTTCCGCGGCGAGGGACAGCTCCGCCATCCCGGTCCAGCCGGAGTCGGTGACGGCGAGTTCGGCACGGTACTCCTCCGCGAGGAGACCGACCGAGGACGCCTTGATCCGGAGGGGCAGGTCCTTGGAGACGACGGTGACGTCGTACCCCTCGGCCTGCAGATTGCGTGCTACCGCGAGAATCCGTGAGTCGTTGTCCCCCAACCGGTAGCCGGCGGGCAGGACGCCGGGGTCGGAATGGTTGAGTTCGACACGGAGCGTCCCGCCCAGATCCCCGAGCGGGATCGGGGCGTCCAGCCGGCCGTACCGGACCCGGAAGTCGTCCAGCAGGCGCAGGGCCTGCCGGGCGAAGTATCCGAGCTCGGGGTGGTGCCTTTTGGCCTCCAGCTCCGTGACCACGACGATCGGGAGCACGACTTCGTGCTCGTCGAACCGGGCCATGGCGTTGGGGTCGGCCAGCAGGACGCTGGTGTCGAGAACATAGGTGCGCCTGTCGGGCATGCGGCGCTTGGTGCTGGTCACCACGGAAGGACGTACCCCCTCGGACGAGGTCGGGGAGTGCGACGGACGTCGCGGAACTTCCCAAAGGGAGAGAACGGGCCGGGTCCGGACCCCGAGCGCGGGCCGGACGCCGGCCCTCCGCGTCGGCCGCACGGTGTGCGGTCCTTCGTGTGCAAAGGGCCTCCCGGGCGAGCGGGCTGGTGCCGCTCACTTGGCTGCGACGTCCGCCTGGTTAACGACCGGACGTCGACCTGAGAGCTGTATTCCCTTCCACGCGGGAAGCCATGCCCCGGCCTGCGACAAACGAGGGGCCCCGGGTGTGCCGACCGCGCCTGTCCTCTTCCGCCCTCCGGCCGCCGGACGGGGCGGCCTGGTGCCGTCAGGCCCCGTAGCGCCGGTGACGCGCCGCGTAGTCGCGCAGGGCGCGCAGGAAGTCGACCTTGCGGAAGGCCGGCCAGAAGACCTCGCAGAAGTAGTACTCCGAATGGGCGCTCTGCCAGAGCATGAAGCCCGACAGCCGCTGCTCCCCGCTGGTACGGATCACGAGGTCCGGGTCGGGCTGGCCGCGGGTGTAGAGGTGCTCGGAGATCAGGTCCGTGGAGACGACCTCGGCGAGCTCCTCGAAGGTCGTGCCCCTGGCGGAGTGCTCCAGGAGGAGGGAGCGGACCGCGTCCGCGATCTCCTGGCGTCCGCCGTAGCCGACGGCGACATTGACGATTATCCCGTCGATGCCCGCCGTGGCCTCCTCCGCCTCCTTGAGGACGGTCTGGGTCCGCGACGGCAGCAGGTCGAGCGTACCGACGTGGTGCACGCGCCACCGGCCGTCGGACGCGAGCTGGCGCACCGTGTTCTCGATGATGCCGAGCAGCGGGATGAGCTCCGCCTCCGGCCGGTCGAAATTGTCCGTGGAGAGCAGCCAGAGGGTGACGACCTCGACATCGGTCTCGCTGCACCAGCCGAGCAGCTCCGAGATCTTGTCCGCCCCGGCCTGGTGTCCCTGCACCGCCGAGCCGCCGGACGCCTTCGCCCAGCGCCGGTTGCCGTCGAGGATGACTCCGATGTGCTTGGGGACCTGGTCGTGATCCAGGCGGCCTTCCACCCGGCGTGCGTAGAGCCCGTACACCAGGTCGCGCAAGTTCACTGAGTTCACCCTCTCGGTCCTGTACGGGCCCGAGGCCCGCCCTCCCCCTCACCGGGGGTCCGGGGCCGCCCCCCGGGGGATCGCCGCGCGTTCCGCGCACCGCGCTTTCGCGCCGCGGACCGGCATGTCCCGAAGCGGCCACATTACTGCTGACGGGTCGCAGGGGCCCAATTCGGTGTGTCACAAGTCCGTGATAAGGAGTGAAACGTGACTGATTCCCTCTCCTACCTCGCCGGCACCTCCCGCTACGACTTCATGGAATACCGCCGCACCGGCCGCAGCGGGCTCAAGCTGCCGGCCGTCTCGCTCGGTCTGTGGCACAACTTCGGCGACGACCGGGGCCTGGGTTCCCAGCGGGCGATCCTGCGCCGCGCCTTCGACCTGGGCGTGACCCACTTCGACCTGGCCAACAACTACGGCCCGCCGCCCGGCTCCGCCGAGCTGAACTTCGGCAAGCTCTTCCGCCAGGACTTCGCCCCGTACAGGGACGAGCTCGTCATCTCCACCAAGGCCGGCTACCGCATGCATCCCGGCCCGTACGGCGAGTGGGGATCCCGCAAGTACCTGCTGTCCTCGCTCGACGCCTCCCTGCAGCGGATGGGCCTCGACCACGTCGACATCTTCTACTCGCACCGCTTCGACCCCGCCACCCCGCTCGAGGAGACGATGGGCGCGCTCGCCTCCGCCGTGACCCGGGGCAAGGCGCTGTACGCGGGCGTGTCCTCCTACAACGCGGCGCAGACCGCAGAGGCGGCGCGGCTTCTCAAGGAGATGGGTGTACCCGCCCTGATCCACCAGCCGTCCTATTCGATGGTCAACCGCTGGACGGAGGCGGACGGGCTGCTCGACACGCTGGAGACGGCCGGCATGGGCTGCATCTCCTTCGCTCCGCTCGCCCAGGGGCTGCTCACCGACAAGTACCTGACGGGCATCCCCGAGGGTTCACGCGCCAGCCAGGGCAAGTCTCTGGACCCGGACCTGCTGTCCGACGAGATGGTGCGCCGACTGCGGGGGCTGAACGACATCGCGCGGGGCCGCGGGCAGTCCCTCGCACAGCTGGCGCTCAACTGGGTCCTGCGTGACAGCCGTATGACCTCGGCCCTGATCGGCGCGTCGAGCGTGAAGCAGCTGGAGGAGAACGTGGCCGCGCTCGCCGCCCCGGCGCTGACCGCCGCCGAGCTGAAGGAGATCGACACCTTCGCCGTGGACACCGCGAGCACCAATATCTGGGCCAACCGGCGCTGACACACCCGCCGCCGGTGCTGCGTACGGGCCGCACATCCGGAGCACGATCCGGGCACAAAAAAACGGGCCGGTCCGTGGGGGGGGGGTACGGACCGGCCCGAGGGGGGGTTTCCACCATAACCCTTCGTAAGTGATGCTGCGTGCCACGCCACGAATAATCACTCTCCGAATTCGGAGGACTGCGTAGCGGCCATATCTTCGGGCACTCGGACAGGGAACCAACAGGACAGGAACTGTCCTGTTGGTGTCCTAGATTTCGGGCCATGACGACACGAGCCCGCAGCATGACCGTGAGCTGGTCCCAGGCGAATGCCCGGCGCCTGGACCGGCAGTCCCTGTCCGAGAGCGCCCTGTCCGCCGGCCACGCGGCCCATGACGTCACCGGCGCCGTCACCGCGATGCTCGGGGCGCACGCGCAGGTGCTGTCCGCCGCCGAACTCTCGGCCGGGCTCCGCGCGCCGGGAGTGACACGTACAGGGGTACGGACGGCGCTGTGGGCGGACCGGGCCCTCGTCAAGACGTTCGGCCCGCGCGGCACTGTGCATCTGCTGCCCGCCGGGGAACTGCCGATGTGGACCGGAGCCCTGTCCGCCGTACCGAGGGGCAGCAGCCCGTTCACCAAGGACGCCCGGATGTCGCCGGACCAGGTCGAGGCGGTCGTGGCCGCGGTGGCCGAAGCCCTGACGGGTACCGAGCTCACGATCGACGAACTCTCCGACGAGGTGATCGCCCGCACCGGCCCCTGGGCAGGTGACCTGGTGATGCCCGCGTTCCAGGGATATTGGCCGCGCTGGCGCCAGGTGCTGCATCTTGCGGGCCATCGGGGCGCCCTGTGCTACGCGCCGAACCAGGGCCGGAAGGCCACGTACACCAACCCGGGGACCGACCCGATGCCCGGCCAGAAGGCGACGGCCGCGCTCGTACACCGCTATCTGCGGGCGTACGGCCCCGCCACGCCCGTCCACTTCGCCCAGTGGCTCGCGGCGCCGCGCGGCTGGGCCGGGCAGCTCTTCGAGGACCTGGCCGGGGCCGGCGCGATCGAGGAGGTGACGTTCGAGGACTGCGGGACGGCGTGGGTGGCGGCGGGCGACACCCTGTTCCCCTCGGAGGCGCCCCGCGGGGTGCGGCTGCTCCCCTACTTCGACGCGTTCACCATCGCCTCCCGGCCCCGCGAGCGGCTGTTCCCCGGCGCGGCGTACGAGCGCGCGCTGGCCGGCGGCCAGGCGGGCAACTTCCCGGTGCTGCTGGTGGACGGCACGGTCGCCGGGGTGTGGCACCAGCGCCGCTCGGGGAAGCGGATCGCGGTGACGGTGGAACCGCTGAGCCCGCTGGACACCGGGCGGATGCGGGCGCTCGAGGAGCAGGTGCAGAGGCTGGGCGAAGTGCTGGAGGGCACACCCGAGCTGACGGTGGGAAAGGTGAGCGTGGGCGGTCACGCGTAGCGCGGGGCCCGCCGGGGATCAGGGGCATCAGCAGGGGACGAAGCGGATGGCCACCGTGTCCCCGCCGATGACCACGAAGTCACCGTTCTCGCACCGGATCACCGCCTCGCGCACCTCGCCGTGCTCGTCGCGCCGCTCCTGCGTGCCGGTGACCGTCCAGGCCCCGCCGTACGGAGGGACCGGCAGCCGGCTCAACTGCTCGAACTGCCACTGGCCCGCGGGTACGCACCAGTCGGGAAGGCCGGGCCAGGCTCCGGAGGTGATGCTCAACGTCCGGTCGGAGGCGCAGGTCAGCAGGACCGACTGCCCGTCCTCCAGTACGAATTCGACGGCTTCCGGCTCACCCGCGCGGCCCTCGGGCCGGTAGAAGAGGCCTTGGACCGCGGTGATCCGCGCGCCCTTGAGCCAGTCGGCCTTCCCATGGCGCGGCCGGCCGGTCGGCGCACTGATCTCTCCGCCCGGCATTTCCCTTCCCACCGACATGACCTGCTCCTTCGTTGTGCGCTCAACCACCAGGGTCGCACTACTCAGGGATAGGACGGAGGGACGGGTGATGCCGTTTCATCAGCCGGCCGGGGAAGGCGACTTCAGAGTGGGAACGTTGGCGCCCCCTGCGGCTTCCGCGCCTCGATCAGGAAGCGGGCGCTGTGCGCGACGAACGGCCCCTCCTCCTCGATCTGCCGGTGCAGGGAGCGCAGTTGTGGAAGGTAGGCGGCGACGGTGAACCCCGGAACCATCCAGATGACCTTGCGCAGGAAGTGGACGACGGCGCCGATGTCGAGGAACTCGACGCGCAGCCGCTCGGCGCGCAGATCCGTCACCTCCAGTCCGGCGGCCTCCGCGTCCCGTCGCGCGCGCTGCGGGTCCCGGGCGCCGCGCTGCTGGGGGGACAGCGGACCGAGGAAGTACTCGATGAGCTCGAACACGCTCTCAGGACCGACCTGCTGGGAGAAGTACGTGCCTCCGGGGGCCAGCACCCGGGCGATCTCGTCCCACCACGTCGCCACCGGGTGCCGGCTGACGACCAGGTCGAAGGCCCGGTCGCCGAAGGGCAGCGGCGGCTCGTCGGAGTCCGCGACGACGACTGCGCCGCGCGGATGGAGCAGAGCGGTCGCGCGGGCGACATTCGGCGGCCAGGACTCGGTGGCCACGGTGAGCCGCGGCAGCACGGACGCGGAGGCGAGGACCTCCCCTCCCCCGGTCTGGATGTCGAGCGCGGCCCGGGCCCGTGCCAGCTTGCCCGCCATGGCGCGCGCGTACCCCCACGAGGGGCGCTGCTCGGTGGCCCGTCCGTCGAACCACGAGAAGTCCCAGCCGTCGACGGAGACGGCATCGGCCTCCGCGACGAGGGAGTCGAAGCGCGCATCGGAGGCGGACGGGACGAAGGGTGCGGACGATGCGGTCATCTGGGGAGGGTGCCAGTCCGCCACGACCTGGCGCGAGCGGGTATTCCCTACGTGGGTGCGCAGGTGGGACTCAAGCGGCGAGGCCCCCGAACAGCAGGCCGACGAGCGCTCCCGCGATCATGAACGGGCCGAACGGAATACCGGTCTTGCGCCCCGCCCGCCGCATGAGCATCAGTCCCGTCCCGTACAGCGCGCCGAGCAGGAACCCGGCGAAGCCGCCCGCGAAGACGACCCCCCAGCCGTACCAGCCGAGCGCCACGCCCAGGGGGAGGGCGAGCTTCACGTCGCCGAAGCCCATGCCGTTCGGGTTGATCAGGAAGAGCAGGAAGTAGAAGCCGCCGAGCGCCACTCCGCCGAGCAGCGCGGCCGTCCAGGACCCGCCGTGCTCGGGCAGCAGGGCCGCACCGCCCAGGAGCACGACGGCCGCACCGGCGAGAGCCCGCGTCAGCGTGTCGGGGAGCCGGTGGACGCGGCGGTCGATGACGGCGAGGAGTACGGCGAGGGGGGTCAGCAGCAGCCAGACGGCGGCCTCGGGCCGGGCCCCGGTGGCGGCGGCGAGGGCCACGCAGGCGAGCACCGTGACCACCGGGGCGACGACGGCGGGGGCGTAGCGGCCTTGCCCGACCGGTGCCGGGGCCCGGGGTACCGCGCCTCCTGGGAACGAGGGGACGGCCACGGCGCATGGCGCGCACCTGGTCGAGCCGAGCCAGCCCCGGGCCGGCCCGGTGAGGGCGTGCCCGGCCGGGCAGGCGTCCCGCCAGGGCTCTTCGGGCTCTACGGAGAAGCGGTACGCGGCGCGCGGGAGCAGCAGTCCGGCGGCGGCGCCCCAGAGCGCGGCGACCGCAATCATTGTGGCGTCCACGGCTCCGACCTTAATCCGGCCCGCGCTGCGGGGTCTTGGGCTCTGGGGCCCACCGGTCGCCGTTCCGGGCCCATGCCCCGGCCGGGGAGGCTACGGTCGCTTCCCATGGGGACATGGCGTGACGGCAGCGGCACACTGACGCTCGGGACGGACGCCGACGTGCGGGAGGTGCCGCTGCGCATCGCCGCTTCGTACCGGGCGCGGGCGCGTGGGCTGCTCGGCGTGGACGGCGTCGAGGGCGCGCTGCTGATCACCCCGTGCGGGAGCGTGCACACCTTCCGGATGCGGTTCGCCATCGATGTGGCGTACCTGGACCGGGGGTTCAACGTACTGGCGGTCCGCACCATGGAGCCCGGCCGGCTCGGCCCGCCCAGGCTCCGCGCCCGCCACGTGGTGGAGTCGGAGGCCGGGGCGATGGAGCGGTGGGGTCTGCGGCCCGGGACGCGGGTGCGGGTCTCCGTACCCGGCGTCACGGGAGTTTCGCCGCCTGCGCCGTGACGAGTGCGGCGGGGACCTCCGGTGTCGTCGCCGTGCGAAGTCGGCCGCGTGAAGGGGGACGACCGTCGATCCGGTCCGTACGAGGCGGAAGACGAGCGGGCCCCTGCCCCCCTCCAGGCCGCCCGTCACTCGGTGCCCCCGGCCCGTGGGCCCGTGGGACCAGCTCACGGCGGCCCCGGCCCCAGCAGCGTCCACGCCCCGTACGCGGCGGAGCCGGCGGCGAGCACGGCGACAACCGCCCCCGTGCGCACCGTCGTACGCAGCCCCGCCAGCGCGACGGCCGGGGGCAGCAGCAGGGGGAAGGCGGGCATCATCAGGCGCGGCCGGGAGCCGAAGTAGCCGGAGCCGATGAGCGAGATGACGACGACCGCGATGCCGTACACCAGCACGGGCAGCGGCTGCCGCTGCCGTACGCACAGGAACACCAGCCATCCCAGCAGCCCCAGTGCGGCGCAGAGCCCGAGCGCGGCGGGCAGCGGCAGTCCGGCGATGAACGCGGCCAGCGCCCGGCCGCCGTCGATGCTGTTGCCCCACTGCGCCTGGACGTCGAAGTACGCGAACGCGCTGCCCTCCCGTACGGCGACGAACACCACGTAGGCCAGCCATCCGAGCGGCGCCAGGCAGACCCCCAGCAGCATCCGCGCGTTCCGGCGCGGCAGACCACGCCGGTCGCCCGCACGCCACTCCCGTACAAGGACGACGACGGCGGTGAGCGCCAGCGCGGCGATGAGCGCGGCGGCGGAGGGCCGTGTCAGCCCGGCGAGCACGCAGAGCGCGCCGGCGGCGATCCAGCGGTCTCTGAGGACGGCGTACAGGGACCACGCGGTGAGCGCGGTGAACAGGGTCTCGGTGTACGCCATCGACTGCACGAACGCCGTCGGGTACGCACCCCACAGCGCGGCCAGCACCACCCCGGCCCGCCGCCCGTACAACCGTGCGCCGACGGCGAAGATCCCCCAGGCCGCGAGGAGCCCCGCCAGCCAGGCGACGGCGATTCCGGCGCCCTGCACGGTGAACGGGGTGACCGCGGCGAGGCCGCGTTCCAGGGCCGGCAGCAGCGGGAAGAAGGCCAGGTCGGGGTGGACGCCACCGTCGGGGAGGGTGACGGTGTAGCCGTAGCCGTCCTCAGCGATCCGCTGGTACCAGACGGAGTCCCAGCGTCCGCCGAGCAGATGCAGGGCGTCCTTCCCGGCGACCGACGCCGACACCCAGAAGACGAGGAGCCCGACGGCCCTGACCGCCGCGTAGGCGCCCAGCGCGGGGGCGGCGGCGGTGAGCAGGGCCAGGGCGCGGTGCCGGGTGCCGGGGGCTCCGGGCGCCGCCCGGCGGGGGCGCGTCTGCTGATCGGGCATGCGGCCGATTATGGGCCCGCCGCCGCGCGGGTCACCGGGCCGGGCCTGCCCTGGCGCCCGTCCACCCGGCCTCGGCCGCCACGGCCGCGGGCCCCGCTTCAGAGGTACTGCTGGAACCAGAGCCCGGCGAGGCTCGCGGTGAGAAGCCCCGCGCCGTAGCAGAGCCCACGTACGAAGTGGCCTGCCGCCGCCCGGCGCTGGGAGCGCGCCCATCGCCGTAGGCGGCTGGTCCGGGCGCGGGGCGTCCGGTGTGCGGGCGGAGTCGTGGTCACACGGTGCATGTCGGTCCTCCGGGCAGGAAGAAGGGAGCCCTCCGGGGCACATCGGCGCCCAGGGGGCTCCCTTCGGTTCGGTGCGGGTGGGGGTACGGGTTTCAGCGGCTCGTGAAATCGCGCAGGTGATCGGCCAGCCGACGGTCCGGGCGGCTCAGTATGGGACTGCTGCCCTCTCCCGCGAGCCGGTCCACCTCCATCTCCAGCAGTCCGGTGGGGGGCGTGCTGGCGTCCGAGCCGTTCTTCCGGACGTAGGTGGCGACCGTCTCCAGGCACCCGAGGAGGACGTCGTCGATGCTCTCGGCACCGGGGCGGGAGTCGGTGACCTCGTGCCTCCAGTGCGCGGCCTCACGGTTCTCCCCGAGGGAGAGGTGATGCAGATGCAGGCAGTACGCGGAGACGCGATGCCCGGCTCCGGCCGAGAGCTGCCACCAGAACTGCGCGCTCTGCGGGTGTCCCGTCAGATGCAGGAGGCATGCGAAGACGGCGGCGCCTTCGACGTCGAAGGTGGTCTCCGGCAGCGGAACAGCGAGCTTGTCGATGTGCCCCGCCGCGCCGGGCGCGTTGATCATCCACCGGCAGACCGTATTCAGCCGGTGCCCCGCCTGGGCGGCCCTGGCGGTGTCGGTCGCCGGCGCGGACCGGCCTACGTCGGCCGCCAGCCGGCGCAGTGCTGCACCTACGTCGAACTCCGTGGGGTCGGTGACGGTGACGCGTGCCCTTTCCAGGGCACCGTCGATCGTGGCGCTGGTCGCTGCGGTCACTGTCCTCCCTCGTCTCCCTGCTTGGCCCGTGTGCGTACGGGCAGTCCCAGCTTTCTCCCCAGGCGCTCCTTCGCCCTGCGGCAGTGGTAGTTCACGGTGCGGTCGTCCAGGCTCATGAAGCGCGCGATCCGGTTGGTCGGGTAGCCCAGGAGGTAGCGCAGAACGACCACCGTGTACTGCCGCACCGGCAGTTCCGATATCGCTTCGTACAGACCGATACGGCTCTCGGCGAGCTCGAGTTCACCCCGCAGCACCCGCAGGTCCCGTTCGATCTGCCCGTTGATGATGTAGGCCGGATCCCGGCCCTCCCGCGCCAGACGCCGGGTGACGTGGCGGTGCAGCACCGCGAGCGTGCGTCGCTCCAGTTCGTCCTCCTGGAGCAGCCCGTCCCAGACGGCGTGGATCTCCAGAAAGACCTCGTGGACGATGCTCTCCGCTGCGGGCCTCGTGCCGCAGTGGATCTCCGCGTACGCGTGGAAGAACTGCTGGTGACTGAGGACGAATGCCTCGAAGTCCAGCGGCAGCGCCAGCGGTTCGTCCACATCACGGCTTCTGCCGTCCACGGTTCGCCCGCCCTCGCGGACGTCGTCATCGCGCATGGGGACCTCCGGCACGCGGCGCTCTGGTGGGCACAGCACTCTTCACGGGATTCCTCTTCGTTGAGGGGCACCGACTACCGGTGCCTGCGGCCCGGTTGGCTTCTGGTCCCCACTCAAGCGAATCCGGGCCCCCCGGACTCATTCGTAGTCAGAAAAAATTACCGGACGTGCTCATTCCGCCACTGGGCGCAAGATCCACAGCCGACACAGGTCACTTCATGGCATCTGTGAGCAGGCGCGATCCCCCCGCCGTACGGAGGGGACGCGTGTCCGCGCGGCGGTGATTGTGGCGCAGGACACAACCCCCCTCCCCCCAGCGCCGGTCGCAGAGGCACGCTTCGCCACACACCCCGCCCTCCCTCACCGCGGCCGCGGTTTTCCACAGGCCGGCGCAGCATCCACGCCCGCGCGGCATCCTCCCCATGACGGGGAACCTTCAGCACTTCGCCCGATGGGGCATTCTGCTCACCCGGGAGGCCGTCGCGGCCGGATCGGGCCTACGGCAGTTGAGCCGGTCGCTGCACGCAGAGCACTGGCAGCGCGTCGTACCCGGCGCCTGGGCGGCGCCCGGTATCCGCTCTCCGCATGCAGTTCGGCGGACGGAAGTCCGCACGGCAGCAGTTGGAACACCTGCTGACCATGACGGAGATGCCCCACATCACGCTGCGTGTCATCCCGTTCGAAGCGGGCGCCTTCCCAGGCGCGGGGCAAACCGTCAACTACGCCGAGGGTCCCACATCGCAGCTGGACACCGTACAAGTGGACAGCACGCACGGACCCGAGTTCCTCTATGGGGAAGCTCAGCTACAGAAGTACCGTTCACACCTGGACTGGATGGAACGGATTGCACTGCCACCCGAGGGGTCTCGGGAGTTCATCCACACAGTCGCACGCAGCCTCTGAGGGGAGAGTCCATGCCGGACGTCACAGGGGAAGCGCCGTTCTGCGGTGAAGGAGCCAGCTGCTACCAGCTCGGCACGGACGAGCAGGGCAACAGCTATATAGCCCTCGCCGGGGCGGAGGATCGTTACCTCACAGACAGCCGCGAGGCCCTCCAGCAGATGATCCGGGACATCAAGGCCGGCAAGGCCGATCACCTGCTGTAGACCGCAGCCGTACCCCCACCGGCCGGGCGCCTGCGACGGCCCAGGGGCTGCCAGGCGCCCAGCCCTAGATGTGGAGGCCTGCATGCGAGCTGAGATCGCGCACCGATGAGCTTCCCGCGCCGCGCCCGTCTGTACACGTGAGGCCGACTCACGGAAGGCCCGCACCATGCGGAAACTGATCTACGGCATGAACGTGACCCTGGACGGCTACATCGCCGCGCCCGGCGACGACATCGGCTGGAGCCTGCCCAGCGACGAGCTGTTCCAGTTCTGGTCCGACCAGTCGCAGGCGACCGACCTGTCGCTTTACGGGCGCAAGCTGTGGCAGATGAGTTCCTACTGGCCGACCGGCGACCAGCAACCCGACGCCAACCCGGCGGAGATCCAGTTCGCGCGCCGCTGGCGGAACATGTCGAAGGTGGTGTTCTCCTCGAGGATCGACAAGGTCGACTGGAACACCCGCCTGGTCACCGGCAACGCGGTCGCCGAGATCACTCGGCTCGGGGCCGAGGACGGCGGCCCGATGGACATCGGCGGCGCGACGCTCGCCGGGGCGGCCGTGCGGGCCGGGCTGATCGACGAGTACGTGCTGGCCACCGCGCCGGTCCTGGTGGGCGGCGGCACACCATTCTTCACCGCGCTGGGCAACTGGGTGAACCTCAACCTGGTGGAGACGCGGACGCTTCCCTGCGGCGTGATTCTGACCAGGTACGAGACGAGGCGGTGAGCGCCCTTCCTGAATGATCAGCGCCTCAGGAAGGACGCCCCCGGCCCTCAGCCAGCAGTCTGCTGCGATGGTCGAGTGCAGCGAGAATTGAAAGGCTGCAGGACCTCGCCATTGATCCGCTCCTTCTACGAACTGCCGGTGCGCTGGAAGGTGATCTCCACACGGCGGTTCTTCTTACGGCCTTCTTCGGTGTCATTGCTCGCGATCGGGTACTGCTCCCCGTAGCCACGGATCTCGAAGGTGACGTTCGGGAGGCCCGGGGACAGGACGCCCTGCACCGCGTTGGCCCGCTCCTTGGAGAGGACGTCGCCATGGGCGGAGGTACCGAGGTTGTCGGTGAAGCCGAAGACGCGGACCTTGGAAGCGTTCTGGTTCTTGATCTCCGCCGCGATCGCGACGATACGGGCGTTGGCCTCACCGCTGAGCTTCGCGCTGTCCTTGCCGAAGAGGACCTCCGCCTGGAGGGCGAAGGTGATGTCCACGTTGGTGTCCTCGCGGCGCTCCTCGCCGCCCATGTCCTCGACGACCGACTTGATGTCGAGCACGCGGATATCGCCGAGGGTCGCGCCGTCACCGAGCATCAGCCCGGGCGAGTTCGCGTCGACCTCGACGGGCGGCGAGGCGGAGGGAACGGCGTTGGGGTCATCGTCCGCCGTTGCGGGGGCCGCTCCCCAGAGAGTCGATGTGCCAAGGACGACCGCCGCAGCGGCGGACAGTCCGATGCGGCATCGGAGTGCGCTCCGGGGTGCGGCTGGTGTGGGGGTCGGTGGCTGCATGACGGCCATCACCCTGTGATCTTGATCGTCGCGGTGGGCATGGTGGGGATCTGGAAGTCGACGTCGGTGGTCCCTGCCGGCGGGGCCGGGAACTGGACGAAGAACGGCGCCTCCGCTCCTGGTGTCAGGCCTTCGAACTTGGTGCACAAGCAGCGACCGTCAGTGTCCCGGAGTACGAGATACCGCTTCTTGCCTGCCTGGTCAACGAGAGAGGCACCTGCCACCGAAGCCCCATTGCCAGCCACTTCCCTTTCGATACCTTGCCAGCCAGCAGCGGTCCAGATCTGCTTTGACCCGTTCTTAACCTTTCCCTTTACCGTGACAAACCCACCAGCCTCACGCTTTATCGAATTTACGATGACCTCAACGCCGTCCCCGCCCTTGATTGTGGCAAGCACCTGGTTCTCGTCGTCCTCAGTTGGCACAGGAGCCTCGCTCTCCTGCTTCGACGACGAGGCCGAAGAACTTTGCCCCTTACTCTCAGGTTCTTCCGAACCGTCATCGCCCCCACAGGCCGTCAGCACGACAGCCATAGCTACGGTGGCAGCAGCGACAGCGGCTCCGTTGAGACGAATCCGGGTCATGACTGCACGCATCTGCGTGTTCCTCTCGATGACGTCACTTACTTGTCGGCCAGGTGGACGGAGAAAAGGCCTGCAAGGTCGGGCAGCAGATCAAGGTTTTCCGGGTCGATACGGAAGTCTTCTTCGTCATCGCAGACGACTTTGTGCGGTTGCTGCTTTTCACCCTCGTTCGTGCCACCTTCGCTATCCTCCTGTGAAGGACTCGGCGTAGCGCTCGGCGGAGGAGCTGTGTCTTCTTCGAGACGGCAGCGCGGCTCGATCACCGCTCTGGCGGTTGCCTGGGCCTTCTTCGCTTCGGTGCCGGGGATGACCGAGCTACCGACGGTCTGGTTAGTCTCGACCGTGACCGTGTAGGACGCCTCGGGCCAGTCATCCGAACCGCAGGAAATCTGGTGGGCATCATTCTCGGCCGCAAGCCGGCCGGCTGCGGAGCACGACCCCGCTCCGATGTCCCGCCCGCTCAGCAGGTCGTCCCACTCTTCGAAATCAAATGCCCCCGGCCAACTCCACTCGTCACGCGCATCCAGTGCCGCCGCAAGGGCTGCCGCGTCTGCGGCCGTCTGGGCCTCGTTCTTCTTCACTGAAGCCTGACCGACGGCAAAATAGGCGAACGTAAGGAAGAGCAGACCTGCTACCACCGCAATGTAGATGGGGAAGGCCTGTCCTGCGTCACGAGCCCGTCGTGCCGTCACTAGCCACCCGTGACCTTGTTGATCTGTGCGGTGAGGGCAGTCGCAATGGCGTTGCCGAGGTTCGTGGTCATGAGCACCCCGATGATCGCCACAACCACCACGATGATGCCCAGGTACTCCACCGCGCTCTGTCCCCGGTCTCGGTCCGCCCGGAGCTTCATGCGCTCGACGGACGTGTTCGCCCAGACCTTGGCGTTGACGGAAGCCTTCAGCATCAGCTTGCTCATGGTGTTCCCCTCCGGGTTCGGCCGGCCGGTTGCCGACCGATGCGTAAGACTTTGTGGTGCCGCTCCCGTTTCCGGCTTCCTCCGGGCCGGTGCCGTTTGCGACGTATGAAACGTTAGGCCGGACACCCCGCCCGCCGCAGGCCCTCGGGGCCCAAAAACGGCCCCAAAACCCGCGCCGGGCTCCTGGCGTCGGCTGCGGGCCGGTTCGCGCTCCCGCGTCCGGGCCTGCGCTCCCCTGTTCAGCCATGGCGGTCCGTTCCCCTCGCCCCAGGTTGCTCGAGCGTCTTTTCGCCGGCGAAGCAGGGACCAGTGATCCGGTGGTCGACCGTCCCGGATACGACGCGTTCCATGCCTTTCGCCTCCCTCGAACTGACGCCGATGTGCCCCGTGTTGCGGATCATTGGCCCGGCACGGCTTCCTTCAGCCGAAGACTGTGCCACAAAGGGTTGCAGTCGCGAAAGAGCTCCCCGCTGGACGACATACTGGGCGGCGCACCGCGGCGAGTGGTTCCGTGACGCCCGGTTAGGGACCTCGGCCCGTGAGACGTCGTTCGGCATCCTGCGGCCTCCTCTCGGATCTGATGGGGATGGGTTCTCGGAGCGGTGGCGCGGGCTCAGTCGCCCGTCAGTGATCCGAAGTCGGTTCCGGAGCCGAGGAGCATGGCGGCGCCCATGAGGAGCACGGTCGCGGGGATCATGAAGGTGGTGACCATCAGGGTGGCCTTGGGAACGGCTTTGGCCGCCTTGCGCCGGGCGTTCTGGGCGTCGGTGCGGCGCATGTCGTTCGCGATGGCGATGAGGGTGTCCACGATCGGCGCCCCGAGTTCCTCGCCCTGCTGGAGTGCGGTGACGAACATGGCGACCTGCTCGGAGTCGTTGCGTTTGCGCAACTCGTCGAAGGCCTGGCGGCGGCTGATCCCCATGTCCATCTGCCGCAGGGTGATGCGCAGTTCGTCGGCCCATGGGCCCTTGTACTTCTCCGACACCCGGTCCAGTGCCTGCCGGAAGCCGAGTCCGGCGGAGACGACGACGGCGAGGACATCCAGGAAGTCGGGAAGTGTGCGGTCGATGTCGTCCCTGCGCTTACGGACCGCTGCCCAGATGCCGACCTCGCCCCAGAAAAGACCGAAGGCGACCATGAGGAGCGCCATGAGGAACCGGCCGCTGGTGAGCATCGCGAAGGCTGCGAAGGCGCCGAGGGCGCTGTAGACGGCTCGGCGGGCGGCGTAGCGGTCGATGGTGAGTCCGCCGGGGTTGCCGGCCATGTCGATCTTGCGGCGTTTCTCGTTGACCTTCTTCGGTCCCATCAGGCGGAGCACGAGGGGCGCCCAGCGCATACCGAGCCGGTCGAGGCCGGAGCCCACCACGGTGGTGCGGGTCGAGCCCATCTCCAGGGCGAGGGCGAGGTCATCGGGGAGGGCGGCCTCGGCCCGGTACATCCGCACCCCCTTGAAGATGCCGAACACGCTGAGGCCGACCACGAGAGCGAGCAGCAGTTCCATATCGGTCGGTTGCCTCCTCAGATATCGATCTTGGAAATGCGGCGGATGCCGACGAATCCGACGGCGTAGAGCCCCAGCGAGATGATGACGGCGGTCTGGCCGATGAACGATCCCGTCATCCGGTCGAGCGCGCCGGGCATGATCGAGTTCACCAGGAGCATCGCGCCGACGCCGATGGCCGGGACCGCGTACGCGGTGGCGTTGATCTGGGAGAGCTGGGTGCGGACCTCGCGCCGAGTCTCCTTGCGCTCCTCCAGGGTGACGGTGAGGTTGCGCAGCGAGGACACCACCTGGCCGCCGGCCCGGTTGGAGAGGATCAGCGTGGCGACGAGTACGACCAGTTCGCGGGACGGCAGGCGGGCGGCGAGTCCGTCCAGCGCGTCGTCGAGCGTGCGGCCCACTCCCAGCTGGTCGGCGACGATACGGAGTTCGTCGCCTGCGGGTGCCTCGAGTTCGTCGGCGGCCATGGCGATGGACGTACGCAGGGAGAGCCCGGCCTGGGTGGCGTTGGCCAGCACCCGGGAGATCTCCGGCAGTTGGCTGATGAAGGCCTCGGTGCGCTTGGTGCGGTGCCAGTTCAGGAAGGTGTTGGCGCTCCAGATCCCGGCGAGCCCGGCGAGCGGGCCGAAGAACGAGGCCAGGACGGACGCGGCGATCAGCCACAGGGCTGCGACCCCGGCCATCACGTGGACGAGGTATTCGCCCGGGGTGACATCGAGCCCGGTGGCCGCGAGCTTCAGCTCGATCCTCTTGCCCGTCTTCGTGCGGCGCAGCCTGCGGTCGAGGCCCCGGAAGCGACGCTGCGGGCCCTTCTCGATCTGCCCGGTCGAGGTGAGCCGGTCGACGAGTGCTTCGCGCTGGGCCTTGCCCGAGGTGTAAGCGTGCAGGCCCAGGACGCCGAGTACACAGCACAGCAGCGTGACACCGAGGGTGAGCGGTGCGAGGTTGTCCATGTCGGGGTACCTATCTGGCCTCTCGGGTGGCGAGGTGTTCGTCTGACGGAGCGACCCCGAAGGCCTGAGGGACCGGCTGTCCGGCCATGTACAGCCGGTCGGCGATACGTCGCGGGAGCGGGAGGGCCTGGAACTCACCGTGGATCACGCCGTCGGCGTCCATC
This sequence comes from Streptomyces sp. NPDC002911, assembly GCF_053591835.1. Classification (NCBI taxonomy): domain Bacteria; kingdom Bacillati; phylum Actinomycetota; class Actinomycetes; order Kitasatosporales; family Streptomycetaceae; genus Streptomyces; species Streptomyces sp. NPDC002911. The sequence continues at coordinate 486,585 of NZ_JBSFUO010000001.1, forward strand.
GGCCGGGCGTTGAACCGGGCGACGGTGACGATTCTGTAGGGGTCACGCCCGTGTGAGTCGAGCACGGCGATCTCGGTGACCTTCCTGGCACCGTCGGCGTGCCGGGTCAGCTGGACGATCACGTCCACGGCGCTGTTGATCTGGTCGTGCAGGGCCTCGAAGGGGATCTTGATCTCGGACATCGACGCGAGGGTCTGGAGACGCATCAGGGCGTCCTCGGCGCTGTTGGCGTGGACGGTGGCCAGTGAGCCGTCGTGGCCGGTCGACATCGCCTGGAGCATGTCGAGTGATTCGCCGCCTCGGACCTCACCGACGACGATGCGGTCGGGGCGCATACGCAGGGAGTTGCGCACCAGGTCGCGGATGGTGACCTGGCCCTTTCCCTCCACGTTCGCGGGGCGGGACTCCAACCGGATCACGTGGTTCTGCTGGAGCTGGAGCTCGGCGGAGTCCTCGATGGTGACGATGCGTTCGTTCTCGGGGATGAGTCCGGAGAGCGCGTTGAGCAGGGTGGTCTTGCCCGTGCCGGTGGCCCCGGAGACGATCACGTTGAACTTGGCCTGGACGAGACCGGCGAGCAGCAGCAGCATCTGCTGGTCGAGCGAGCCGAAGCCGATCATCTCCTGGAGCGAGAAGGACCTGGGGAAGCGGCGGATGGTGAGCGTCGCACCCGTGAGCGAGAGCGGCGGAATGATGACGTTGACACGCTCACCGCTGGGCAGGCGGGCGTCGACCATCGGGTTGGCCTCGTCCACCCGGCGGTTGACCGTGGAGACGATGCGCTCGATCGTCTGCATGAGCTGCTCGTGGCTCGCGAAGCGCATCGGGAGCTGCTCGACCCGGCCCGCCCGTTCGACGAAGATCTGGTCGGGTCCGTTGACCATGATCTCGGTGATGGAGGCGTCTTCCAGCAGTGGTTCGAGGACGCCGAGCCCGAGAGCCTCGTCGACGACCCGGCGGATGAGCTGGGAGCGTTCGACGGTGGAGAGGACCGGGCCCTCGCGGCTGATGATGTGGCCCAGGACGCGTTCCAGCCGGGCCCGGCGGTCGGCGGCGGCCAGCGAGGACATCTCCGCGAGGTCGATCTCCTCGAGAAGCTTCGCGCGGTACGTGGCGACCAGGTGGCCGTCCTCCCGCCCCCCTCCGCGCTCCTCGGGGGCGGTGATGCGTGCCCGCAGGCTCATGGCTGGTACTCCTCGGATGGGATGGATGCCCTCAGTCGCGCGGCATGGCGGAGTCGCGCGGCATGGTGGCGGACTTCTCGACGGTCCGGTCACCGAGCAGGCCGAGCAGGACGTCCGGGATGGCGACCGTGACCGTCACCGTGACCGCGTCGCCCCGGGCCGCCGGCGAGATCTGGGCCCGCTCGGCGACCCAACCGGTCATGGAGGCCTTTCCGACCCGTTCGTAGGACCCGGCGACATCCTCCTGCGCAGCGGTACGCGCGGCGGCCCTGGCCCCGGTGCCCGCCTGCTGCGCGGTGAACGCGATCAGGCCGAGCTGGATGCCGGCGAGGGCGATCAGGATGAGGACGGGGAGGAAACCCAGGTACTCGATGGCGGTCGAGCCGCGGTCCCTTCCCCTGCCCGGTCCCGGTCCGGCCGCGCGTGGGATGCGTACGGGTGCCATGACGGGTCACTTCCCTTCCGCGGCGGCGCCGGCCGTCGCCGTGACGGGAATGGGGAGGCCGACGAATCCAGGGAAGAGCACGGGGGCCTCCAGCCTGATGGTGGCCTTGACCATGTCGTTCCCGCCGCCCCCGCAGTCGATCCGCGCCGAGCCCTCCCAGGCCCCGGGCAGCCGTTCGTACACGGCGGCCTCACAGCTGCTCCGGCCCTCCCCGGTGCCCGAGGCGACGGCCTTCCGTACGCCTTCGTCGGCCGCGCCGCTCGCCAGGGTGAACGTGTACCCCACCAGCACCGCCTGCCAGAGCAGCACCAGCGTCACCAGGATGATGGGCACCATCCCGGTGAACTCGACGCTCAGCTGCCCGCGGTCGCTTCTCAGCCCTGCCCGTATCCGGCCCGGCTCTCCCGCGTCCCTCGTCACTGCCGGCCTCCCCCGCTGGTCGTGCCGCCCTTGCGCCGACGGCCCCCGATCGAGCCCCTGTCGCCGCGCGGCTCGGTTCCTGGAGAAGGCTTCACGAGTCCGAGCTCTCCCGCCAGGGCCCACAGGGCCTGCTTCACGGTGGAGCGCGGGTCCAGTTCGTGCATCCGCCCGGAGTCCACCGCCCCCTGGAGTTCCTTGAAGTTCGCCGGGACCGCTGTGCCCGCCATCCGGGTGCCGGTGATGCGCTGGACCAGCGCGGGCTGGATCTCCGTGTTGCGGTTGAAGCGGTTGACGAGGGTGACCGTCTCCTCGGCCTTGCGGATCTGGAGCCGGTCCCACATCCGGACGATGCGCTTGGCGCCACGCACCGCGATGACGTCCGGTGTCGTCACCAGCACCGCGGTGTCGGCCATTTCGATCGCCGCGGCGTTGGCTCCGCTCATCTGGCTTCCGCAGTCGATGACGACGACCTCATAGCGCGAGCGCAGGGCGCTGACGATCTGGCGTGCGGCGCGGTCGCTGACCTCTTCCCCGCGTTCGCCCTCCCCGGGTGCCAGCAGCAGCGCCAGGCCCGTGTCGTGCGAGAAGACGGCGTCGGAGAGGACCCGCGGGGATATGTCGGCGATGGCCGCCAGGTCGACGACGGAGCGCCGGAACTGCACATCGAGATAGGCGGCGACGTCACCGGCCTGGAGGTCCAGGTCGACCAGTGCGGCCGTGTGCCCGGAGGCCTGCGCGGCCAGGGCCAGCTGTACGGCTGTGAGGGTCGTCCCGACTCCGCCCTTGGCCCCGGTGACCGTGACGACCGTGCCGCCGGGACCGGTGAACACGTCGCCGGCGGAACCGAGATGGCGTCGTACACCCGTGGACCACTGTGCGGCGGCCTGCACACGGTTGGCGAGTTCCTCGTAGCTCAGGGGGAGGGTGGCCAGACCCCGTGCGCCCGCGTCCATGGACGCGGCGAAGAGACCGGGACTCGCGTCGGCGGTGATCAGCACGACCCCTACGGCGGGGAAGCGCAGGGAGACCTCCCGGACCAGCTCCAGGGCGGGCACCGGGCCGATCCGCTCGTGCACCAGGACGACCTCGGGCAGCTCCTCGACGGACTCGCCGGCAAGGCGGGCGAGTGTGTCGAGGAGCTGGGTCGAGTCACCGACCGGAGCCGCTGGTTCCGCGTCGGGGAGCTGGCTGAGCAGGGTGGTCACGGACCTGACCGCGTCTGCGTCACCGACTGCGGGGAGGATTCTGGTGGTCATCCCATCCTCACTTGTCGTTGTCGAGCGTGTAGGTCCGGTCGCCCGGGCGGACGGTGCCGTCGCTGCCGGGAGCGATCAGGGCGAGGCGTACGTGCTGGGCGAAGGACTCTGCGTACGCCACGCGCTGGGTGTCGAGGGTGTTGAGCGCGAAGGTGATCGGCACCGCTTCGGAGGCCTGGTTACGGTCGTCCTTCCGCGGCTCCAGGGCGGTCAGTTCGCCGACGTCGAGGACCTTGGCGTCGGAGACGATGACCTTGGACTGGGACACCTCACCCTCCTTCTCGCCCGCGAAGGTGGCATAGATGTTCACCTTGTCGTTCGGCCGGATCTTGCCGGCCACGCCCGTCGCCGCGTCGATCATGATGGCGATCTCCTGCTCACCCGGCTTCAGTTCCGGGCTCTTCACCATCATGTCGGACTGCATCAGGGAACCCTTCTGCAGTTCGGTGACGGCGATCTTGCCGTCGATCTCGTCGATCTCCGTGACGGCGTTGTCCGACAGCCAGCGCTTGGGCATGGCGACCTTCTCGAACTGACCTGCGGACAGGGCCGTGTACGGGGCCACGTTCGTCTTGAGCCGGTAGGCGTCGACCTCGGGTCCGACCTTCGCGTTGACGTCGCTGATCACCGAGAGCACCCCGGCGAAGGCGCCGAAGGCACACAGGACCGACAGGAGCAGGAGTATCACGCCGCGGCGCTGGCGGGAGTTCATGGGCCGGACAACCTCGTTCGAATCGGATGCGGGGAGCAACGGACAGAGAGGGATGCGCGGTGTCTGCAGAGCCCTGGGCGCGCTAAGAGCTCGGGGGCGCGGGCGCTCCCTGGCTCAGGACACCGGCAGGACGCATTCGGTTCTCCGGCGGCACCAGGGGGGAGGAGCAGAACCCGCAGCGGTCGCCGATGAGCTCCATTCCGCACCAGTGGCAGTTTTCCCGCCGTACGGAGGAAACGAGCTGATAGATCACGGAGATGTCCGGGAGGAAGGAGGCGAATTCGACGAGCTTCCCCGTCCCCCACCAACGCGGCGAGCCGGAAGGCAGCGCGCACTCCTGCACGGCCTGTACGCCCCATGCCGGGACGAGGGTCTGCCGGACCCACTCGGATGTCAGCTGCCCCTTGGCGACGAGCAGGTGTGAGGCGTACGACGGTCCGGCCGGAGGTTCGACGGCCGGACCGATCTTGAGGAGCTGCGGGCTGGGGCCGGCGAACACGGCGAACACGGAGCCCGGCACCCAGGACTTCGCATGCGTCTTGAGACTGACGGGGACCCGGTCGAGCCTGGCCACCGAGTTCAGCAGGGCTCCGGCGCGGATGTAGTGGGCGAGCAGCCGCACCGCCGACGCCACCACTCCCGGGCTGAAATCGCAGAGGGACAGCTGTCTCAGCTGGCGCACGAGTACGGCCACGCCGAGGGGCGGAAGGTCCACCTTGAGAAGGGCGATGCGGTCGCTCTCCAGGACCGAGCGGATGGCGTGCAGTCTGCGTTCATGGGCAGGGCTGATACCCGTGGGATAGACCGCGATCACATGACCGTGCTGCTCCAGAAGCAGGTGCATGTCACCGATCGCGAGATCCAGCGGCTGGGCTTCGGGGGCCTGCAGCAGGGCCGCTGTGGGCGTCTGCTGATCGGTCGGCGGTAGCACCAGATCAGCACTGGTCACTGCTATTGCGGTGGGCACGCTCTTCCCCGTTCGGCTCCGGCCGTCGTCTGCGGTGACTCCGGTCGCCATCGCTCCTGCTCCGTGCTTTCTCCCCCAGCACTTTAGCCACCTCATACCAGGCAGAGAACAGATATCGGAACCCAGTACGAAGACATGGGGCACACACGGGCACAACGCCTCCGTACGAAATCGGACGAAAGGACTGGTCGTTAACTCCTGCACCACTGCACAGGGTTACTTCAGCCGACCAGGTTTGAAATCCACGTGAATTCAACTGCCCACGTCAGGAAGGAGCGTCAGCCGCATTTGCGGGCCCTCCCGGATATCCACTCGGTCACGTTCGGGGTAACGCGGCCGAGTCACCCGTCCGGGTGTGCGTGCTCGAGCGCCCTGGAGCGACCACCCGGAGCGACCGGGCGGCCGGTGGAGAACCCGGGCTCGCCTCGTGCCACGCATCCGGCCCGCCGGAGGCCTTGACAACCTGATTGGTCTGGACCAGCTTATCGGCCAACGGTGGCCACCGTTACCGCCGGCACCCCCAACTCCCCCACCGGAGGCAGCAAGTGGAACGCTCCGCAGGAAGCAGCAGGCACAGAAGGCGCCGGGTCCGGTCTCTCCTCGGCGGGGTCGTCGCCGTCGTCGCGACCGGGGCGCTGGGCGTCACCGGGCTCGTCAGCACCGCACAGGCGGCTGACATCAACGTGGCCAGGAACGCCGGATTCGAGTCCGGGCTCGCCGACTGGACCTGTTCCGGCGGCAGCGGCACCACCGTCTCCTCCCCCGTGCACGGCGGCACCTCCGCGCTCAAGGCCACCCCGGCCGGGCAGGACAACGCCAAGTGCACGCAGACCGTGGCCGTGAAGCCCGGCTCCACGTACACGCTCAGCTCCTGGGTGCAGGGCAGTTACGTCTATCTCGGGGCCAGCGGTACCGGGACTACGGACGTCTCCACCTGGTCCCCCGGATCCAGCGGCTGGACCCAGCTGCGGACCGGTTTCACCACCGGCCCCTCCACCACCTCGGTGACCGTCTACACCCACGGCTGGTACGGACAGGCCGCCTACCTCGCGGACGACGTCCAGGTCACCGGCCCCGACGGCGGCGGCGGCACGGATCCGGAGCCCGCGATCCCCGGGGCCCCCGCAGGGCTGGCCGTGGGTACGACGACCGCCTCCTCCGTCGCCCTGACCTGGAACGCGGTCTCCGGCGCCACCGGTTACACCGTCTACCGGAACGGCGCGAAGGCGACCACCTCCACCGGCACCTCCGCGACGGTGACCGGGCTGGCCGCGGACACCGCGTACCAGTTCTCCGTCAGCGCGACCAACGCCGCGGGTGAATCCGACAAGTCGGCCACCGTCAGCGGCCGTACGGCGAAGGCCACCGACCCGGGCCCCGGGCCGGAGACCTCGGTGCCCGAGCACGCGGTGACCGGGTACTGGCAGAACTTCGACAACGGCGCCGCCGTCCAGAAGCTCGGCGACGTCCCCGCGCACTACGACATCATCGCCGTCTCCTTCGCGGACGCCACCGCCACGCCCGGAGCCGTCACCTTCAACCTGGACTCGGCGGGCCTGAACGGCTACACCGTCGCCCAGTTCAAGGCCGACATCAAGGCCAAGCAGGCCGCCGGCAAGAACGTCATCATCTCCGTGGGCGGCGAGAAGGGGTCCGTCGCCGTCAACAGCGACGCCTCCGCCACCGCGTTCGCCGACTCCGTGTACGCGCTCATCCAGGAGTACGGCTTCAACGGCGTCGACATCGACCTCGAGAACGGCCTCGACTCCACCTACATGACGAAGGCGCTGCGCTCGCTGTCCTCGAAGGCGGGCCCCGGGCTCGTCATCACGATGGCGCCTCAGACGATCGACATGCAGTCGACCTCCGGTGAGTACTTCAGGACGGCGCTCAGCATCAAGGACATCCTGACCGTCGTCAACATGCAGTACTACAACAGCGGCTCGATGCTGGGCTGCGACGGCAAGGTCTACTCGCAGGGCTCGGTGGACTTCCTCACCGCACTCGCCTGCATCCAGCTGGAGGGTGGCCTCGCCCCGTCCCAGGTGGGACTCGGCGTTCCCGCCTCCACCCGCGGCGCCGGCAGCGGCTACGTCGCTCCGTCCGTCGTGAACGCGGCCCTGGACTGCCTGACCAAGGGCACGAACTGCGGCTCGTTCAAGCCCTCCAGGACCTACCCGGACCTGCGCGGCGCGATGACCTGGTCCACGAACTGGGACGCCACCGCGGGCAACGCCTGGTCCGACGCGGTCGGCCCGCACGTCCACGGGCTCCCGTAGATCCCACCATCCCGTCGGGCAACGAACCAACAGCGCCGCCGCTCCCCCGGCGGCGCTGCTGCGTCATGCACGACGTGTCGCGCACACGGCACGAAGCCGGCAGGGCGACCACCCACCGCGTTCTGGTCCTCGGCCAGGTCTGCGACGAACCGGGCGAAGTGGTCCTCGGGCAGCCAGTTGTCCAGCGAGGGAGGCAACAGCAGGGCCTGGTGCGGGTCGAACGCCCGGAATGTCTTGTCCACGCCACCAGGCGGCCCTGCAACCACCTCACCTCGACCGGCTCGACCGGCTCGACCGGCTCGACCGGCTCGACCTCGAACAGCCCATCCCCACCACACGTACCGGGATTATCCGCACGAAAGATCACGAGACGCACGCGGGCGCCCGTTATCGAGATACGCTCCTAGCTGACCTGCTGCAATGCCCAATAGTGCGGCTCGATAGGGGCCTGCCTCACCACGATTCGACCGGGCACGTCGCTGTCCACCAGCTTCCCCCACGAGTTGGATCGGTCGCCGGGGGTGTGCTCGATGTCGGCCCACACCACGCTGCCGGGCCCGGCGGAGCCGTAGGAGACGGTCCACTCGGCGAGCTTGTCAGCGCAGTCGTTGACCATCACAGTGTGGTCCGTCGTCAACTTCAGGCAGGTGCGCGGGTTGGAACCCGGCGTGGAGACTTCCATTGTTCCGTTGGGGCGTTGCCGTACCTGCCAGTTCGCCGAGGTGGACCCGCTGTCCGTGCAAGCGCCCAGCGACACCATGCCGATACTCGCGTGCGTTTTGGGCCAGACCATGCACTTGCCGTCCTTGAGAGCCACGAACCGGAAGACCCCGTCGAAGAGCGGGGCGGCGTGGGCGGGTTGCGCGAGTGCGGCAGTGGCCGCGACCGCGGCGGCCATGACGGCGATGACGCGTGAACGCATGGGATGGGACTCCTCGAACAGTCGTGGTTGAGCTGACCGCACGGCACAGACACGGTCGATGCACATTCCGCCGGAGACAGCGACGGCACCGATCCTGGAACACCGGCCCGCCCGGTAGCAGCCTGCGGTGGCCGCTATCACTCGCCTGGCTGAGCCGCGTCACCCGATGGCGTGGCGGCTCGGGGCTGTGGCCTCGCCGCTGAGAACCCCATGAGCACAGGCCCGCGGGAGCGGGGATACGCCGTGGACGTAGCTCGACGGCGTCCGCCGGACACGCCGAAATCTGTGCTGCCCGGCGCGGTCGAGCCGGCGGGCGGGCGGGCGGGCGGGCGGGGAGAGCATCGCCGCCGGTGTGGTCGTATGGACCAGCGGTACACGGGTGTTCGCCGCTTGCGGCCGCCGCCGGGCCGACCGTCGACGAGTGCGGCCGCATCGTCACCGACGCCGCCCTGCGGTCGGTGTCGCACCCGGAGGTGTACGCGGTGGGCGACGCGGCCGCGATCCGCGCTCCACGACATGGCCGATCCGGACACACTCCAGGCCGTCGCCGACGGCACCGCTCACGATGTCGGGACGCGGTGAACCGTCGCTGAGGGGCCTGGACCTCCGGGTCCAGGCCCCTCAGCGACCTCGTGGAAGAGAGTGCGGACACCTACGCCGCCGTCACCAGGGCAGTTCGCGCACCTGCTGGACGCACAGCACGATGAACAGCAGGCCCGCCGCGCCCAGCATCCCGTTGCTGAGCCAGCCGTTGCGCCATTCCTTCGGCGTGCGTGAGGAGTTGAGCAGCCACAGCAGGGTCAGGGCCAGGAACGGCATGAAGAACGCGCCGAGGACCCCGTAGCCGATGACCAGCCCGAAAGGCTCGTCCAGCCAGAGCAGCGTCATCGGAGGGAAGGTCAGCCAGAGCAGGTACGCGCGGAACGGCACGGACCGCTCCTGCCGGCGGACCGTCACGCCGCTCGCCTTCTCGGCGCCCGCTCCGACGCGGGCGGCCTGGATCCGTTCCACGAAGTCGGCGAACATCAGGCTCACTCCGTGCCACACACCGATGAGCGACGAGAACGATGCCGCGAAGAAGCCGACCAGGAACAGCTTCGCGGTGCCCGCCCCGAATCGGTCCTCCAGGATCTGACCGAGGTCGATCAGCCCCCGGTCGCCCTTCGTCAGGGCGATCTGCGAGGAGTGCAGCAGCTCCGCGCCGACGATGAGCATCGCCACGACGAAGATGCCGGTCGTGATGTAGGCGACCCGGTTGTCGATCCGCATCACCTTCATCCAGGAGGTGTCGGACCATCCCTTGGCGTTCACCCAGTACCCGTACGCCGCCATGGTGATCGTGCCGCCGACCCCGCCGATCAGCCCGAGCGTGTAGACCAGCGAGCCGTCCGGGAGCACCGGGAGCAGCCCCGCGAAGGAGGCGCCGATGTCGGGAGCCACCCGGATCGCGACGTAGACCACCACGACGAACATCACGCCGATCAGGACCGTCATGACCTTCTCGAAGACGGCGTACTGGTTGAACCAGACGAAGACCAGGCCGATCAGCCCGGTGATGATCGCCCAGGTCTTCAGCCCCGGTCCGTCGGGGAACAGCGCCACGATGGGCAGGGCGCTGGAGGACATCGCCGTCGCGCCGTACACGAAGCCCCAGATGACGACGTACACGGCGAAGTACCCCGTGGTCCACCCGCCGAGGCTGCGCCAGCCCTCGAAGAGGGTGCGGCCCGTCGCGAGGTGCCAGCGGCCCACGGCTTCCGCGAGGGCAATCTTGACGAGGCAGCCGATCACGGCCGCCCACATGAGGGTGTAGCCGAATTTGCTGCCCGCGATGAGCGTGGCGACGAGGTCCCCTGCTCCGACGCCGGTGGCCGCGACGACGATGCCGGGGCCGATGTAACGCCAACTGGATTTACGCGGCTGGGAGCCGGGCTCCCCCGCCCTTGTGATCTCGATTGTCTCCGCCATGTTGATCAACGAAGCGCATCACGCCGGATCGCACAAGAGGGCGCGGCCTACCGCCGTGCTCCGCGCCACGCGAGTCCGGGGCATACGGGGACATACGTGGCACTGAATGGACGTACGGTGATCCGTCCCGATCAGGCCGGGCGTGCCCGGCCTGATCGGACGTGCGCTTTCCTAGATCACCAGGCTCAGCGCCGCGGCGACCACGAAGCCGGCGACCGAGAGGACCGTTTCCAGGACCGTCCAGGTCTTCAGGGTGTCGCGCTCGGAGATGCCGAAGTACTTCGAGACCATCCAGAATCCGCCGTCGTTGACGTGCGAGGCGAAGATGGAGCCCGCCGAGATCGCCATGATGATCAGCGCGAGGTGCGGCTGCGACATGCCCTGGCCCTCGACCAGCGGGACGACGATGCCCGCGGTGGTGACGATCGCGACCGTCGCCGATCCCTGCGCGACCCGCAGGACGACGGAGATCAGCCAGGCGAGCAGGATGACCGGCAGGCCGACGTCGTTGAAGGTGTCGGCGAGCGCGTCGGCGATGCCGCTGCCCTTCAGCACGGCTCCGAAGATGCCGCCCGCGCCGACGACCAGCAGGATGTTGCCGACGGGCTTGAGCGAGGCGGTGGAGACCGACTCGAGGGACTTGCGGGACCAGCCGCGCCGGATGCCCAGCAGGTAGTAGGCGAGGAGCAGGGCGATCGTCAGCGCGACGAAGGGGTTGCCGAAGAACTCGATGACGGAGCGCAGGGTCGACGGGTCCAGCGCGATGGAGGAGAACGTCGCGGCGAGGATGAGGACCAGCGGGGTGCCGATGATCGCGAGGACGGTGCCGAGCGCGACGGGCTGCTCGTGCGGGGTGACACCGGCGGCGCGCTGCTCGGCGACGACGGCGGCCTTGGACTCCTCGGCCGCCTCGACCATGTCCTGCGGTACGTCGACGAAGATGCGCTTGCCGATCCAGGCGGCGTACGCCCAGGCGGCGAGGACGGACGGGATGCCGACGACGGCGCCCATCAGGATGACCCAGCCGAGGGAGACGTTGAACAGGCCCGCGGCGGCGACCGGTCCGGGGTGCGGCGGCAGGAACGCGTGGGTCATCGAGAGGCCGGCCAGCAGCGGCATCGCGTACAGGACGACCGACTTGCCGGAGCGCTTCGCCGCGGCGTACACGATCGGCGCGAGGACGAAGATGCCGACGTCGAAGAAGACCGGGATGCCGAAGATGAGGCCCGTGAGGCCCATGGCGAGCGGGGCGCGCTTCTCGCCGAAGAGATTCAGCAGGCGGCCGCTCAGCACCTCCGCGCCGCCGGACACCTCCAGGATCGCGCCGAGCATCGTGCCGAGGCCGATGATGATCGCGACGTGCCCGAGGATGCCGCCCATGCCGGATTCGATGACGGACACGGCGGCCGACTTCTGGACCGTGCCGAAGAGTTCGGTGACGGAGAGACCGGCGCCCAGGCCGACGGCTATGGACACGGCGAGCAGCGCGACGAACGGCTGGAGCCTGACCTTGATGATCAGGAGGAGCAGGAGCGCGATCCCGAGGACGGCGACGGTCAGCAGACCGGGGGTCCCGCCGATCAGGAGGAGGAGCCCACCGGTGTGGGGTGGCGCCTCGGCGGCGGGGGTGGCGGCGAGCAGCATGAGCGGTCAACTCCGTTGGTGACGGGGCCCTTCGGGCAGGGGGGAGCGCGGCGCGGCGCCCCCCGGGGGGAAGGTTCGGGGCGCCGTGCCGTACTGCGGTGAGGCGAGCGGTTGAGTCAGGTGGTGCGGAGGGGCCGGAGATCAGCCGAGGACCGCGAGGGCGTCGATCTCGACGAGCAGCCCCTCGGGCAGGCCGACGTACACCGTCGTACGGGCGGAGGCGGGGGCCTTGAGGCCCTGCTCCTCGAAGTACTCGTTGTAGATCGCGTTCATCTCGGCGAAGTGGTCGACGTCCGTGAGGTAGACGCGCATCATCATCACGTCGTCCCAGCTCGCGCCGCCCTCCTCCAGGATCGCCTTGACGTTGGCGAAGGTCTGCAGGGTCTGCTCGCGCAGCGTCGGGCCGGCCGGGGTGGGGGCCTGGCCCTCCACGGCGGGCAGGAAGCCGACCTGACCGGCGACCTGGAGGATGTTCCCCTTCTTCACGCCGTGCGAGAACTTGGCGGGCGGCGTGGTGTGGGTAGTGGGAGTGAGGGCGGTCTTCTCGGTCATGACGGTTCAGGCTTTCTTGGTGGGGGCGGTGCCGGAGTACTCCCGGCTGATGGTGTCCGCGGTGCGGCGCACCAGCGGGAGCAGGGTGAGGAGTTCCTCGGCCGTGACGACCACGTTCGGTGCGGACACCGACATGGCGGCGACGACCCGCCCGTCGGCGCCCCGGATGGGGGCGCCGACGCAGTTGATGGACTCCTCGTGGCCGCCGAGGTCGGTGGCCCAGCCCTGTTCGCGTACGACGGCGAGTTCCTTGAGGAAGGCACCGGCGTTCGGGACCGAACGGGACGTGTACATGGGGTAGTCGAGCCGGTCGGCGATCGCGCGCCGTTCGGGCTCGGTGAGGTCGGCGAGGAGCAGCTTGGCGACCGCGGCGACGGTGATCGCGACGGGTTTGCCGATCCGTGAGTACATCCGGACGGGGTAGCGGCTCTCGACCTTGTCGATGTAGAGGACCTCGTTCTCCTCGTACACCGCGAGGTGGACGGTGTGCCCGCACTGCTCGTTGAGCGCGACGAGGTGGCTGTGGGCGATCTCGCGTACGTCGAGGTTCTCGACGGCTTCCTGCGCGAGCGCGAAGAGCCGGGCGCCGAGGCGGTAGCGCTGGTCGTCCTGGCGGAAGACGAGTCCGTGTTCGTGGAGGGTACGGAGCAGGCGCAGTGCCGTGGACTTGTGGACGCCGAGCCGTGTCGAGACCTGGCCGAGGTCGGCGGGGCCCTGGGCGAGCAGCGGCAGGATGCTCAGCGCGCGGTCGACGGTCTGGCTCATGTGACTGGTACCTCCTCGTTCGCCCCGGCGGCGGCTGTCCAGCCGGGGCCGAGACGAAGTGTGCCCCAGGCGTCGTCGTCCAGGGCGGCCAGCCGGTCGGCGTGGGCGCGGGACGGAGGGCCGGTGAGGTCGCCGGGGACGGTGAGGACGGCGGCGGCCATGAGGTGGCCGTGCCGGGCGCGGTCGCGTACGGGCAGGTCGCGCAGGGTGGCGGAGAGGAACCCGGCGGCGAAGGCGTCACCCGCTCCGACGGCGGCGACGACGTCGACGTGGAGGGAGGAGACGGTGGTGACGGTGTCCTGTGCCGGACTGCCGGCCGTCCGTGAGTAGACCGTGACGCCCTCCGCGCCCCCCTTGACGACCAGCACGTCCGGCTCCGGCAGGGCCGCGCGGATCGCTTCGGCGCCGTGGACGCCCCAGGCTTCTTCCGCCTCGTCCTCCCCGACGAAGACGAGGTCGCAGCGGCGGGCGAGGGCGAGCAGGACGTCCGGGCCGGTCTCGCCGTCGCGCCACAGGCCGGGGCGGTGGTTGACGTCGAAGGAGATCAGCGGGCGGCCGTCGCGGGGGGCGGTGAGGTCGTGGAGGAGCGCCAGACAGTCGGCGGAGAGTGCGGCGGTGATGCCGGACAGGTGCAGGACGCGGGTAGCGAGGAGGTCCTCGTGCGGGACGTTGTGCGGGGACATCGCGGAGGCCGCGGAACCCGCCCGGTAGTACGCCACCTCGTGGGTGTCCGTGGCCCGGTCCGTCGCCGTGCGGAAGTAGATGCCGGTGGGGCGGGCCGGGTCGCGGCGTACGGCGGAGGTGTCGACCCCGTAGGCGGCGATCGTGTCGACGAGGTGGTCGCCGAAGCCGTCGGCGCCTACCCTGCCGACCCATTTCGCCCGGTGGCCCGCGGCGGCGAGCGCGCAGGCGACGTTGGACTCGGCGCCGCCGATGCCGCGGCCGAAGGAGGGGACGTCGGCGAGGCGGCCCGGCTGCGAGGGCAGGAACGTCACCATGGACTCGCCGAGGCAGACGACGTCCGCGGTGGCTGTCCTGGCTGCGGATCCGGACACTCTGGGCTCCTCATGGTCGGCCGTGGGCACCGGTGCTCACCATTGACCCGGCATCGGCTCGGATGTTAGACAGCCTTGAGCGATATACGCAACGCCCGTTGCACAGAATGCAACGACCAGTTCCCGAGGAGACCCCCTTGGCCACCGAGCAGTCCCCCGAACAGTCCGTGACGGCACTCGCCGGCGAGCGGGTCGACCACCGCTTCAAGGCGCTGCCGCCCGACGCGGAAGGGCTGACCGTGGGCGCACTGGCGGCCGAGCGCCGCAACCTCTTCGCGGGCGGCTTCACCACCCCCGTGCTGGCCCTTTCCGCCGAGTCGGTCGAGGCGAACCTCGCCCTGCTGGAAACGTACGCGGAGCGGCACGGCCTGGCCTTCGCGCCGCACGGCAAGACGTCGATGTCCCCGCAGCTCTTCGCCCGTCAGCTGGAGTACGGCGCCTGGGGCATCACCGCCGCCGTCCCCCACCAGGCCCGGGTGTACCGCGCCTACGGCATCCGGCGGATCTTCCTGGCCAACGAGCTGGTCGACGCAGTGGCGCTGCGCTGGCTGGCCGGCGAGCTGGACGCCGACCCGGACTTCACGTTCGCCTGTTACGTCGACTCCGTGCGCGGCGTCGAGCTGATGGACGAGGCCCTGCGCGCGGCAGGTGCCGTGCGCCCCGTCGACGTCGTGGTGGAGCTGGGGGCAGGCCAGTGCGCCCGCACCGGCGCCCGTACGGAGGCCGACTGCGCATCGGTCGCCGACGCGGTGGCCGCCGCCTCCACCCTGCGTCTGGTGGGCGTCGCCGGTTACGAGGGCGAGGTGCCGGACGCCTCCCCCGAGCGGGTACGGGAGTGGCTGCGCCGCCTCGTCGCACTGGCCACGGACTTCGACGCGGCCGGCCGCTTCGCGGCGCTGCCCGACGGCGAGGAGATCCTGGTCAGCGCGGGCGGCAGCGCGTGGTTCGACGCGGTCGCCGATGTCTTCGCCGGGATCCCCACGCTGAGCCGGCCGGTCCTCAGGCTGCTGCGCTCCGGCGCGTACGTCAGCCACGACGACGGCCACTACCGCCATCTCACCCCCTTCAACCGGATCCCCGAGGAGGGCGCGCTGCAGCCGGCCTTCCGCCTCTGGGCCCAGGTCGTCTCCCGCCCCACCCCCGAGCAGGCCTTCGTCAACGCCGGAAAGCGTGACGCCGCCTACGACCTGGACCTCCCGGAGGCGCAGGTCGTCCGCTCCGCACGCGACGGCTCGGTGCGTCCGGCCACCGGCATCACCGTCAGCGGGCTGTCCGACCAGCACGGCTGGGTGCGTACGGAGGCGGGCGCGGAGCTCGAGGTCGGCGACTGGATCGGCATGGGGCTCTCGCACCCCTGCACCTCCTTCGACAAGTGGCAGCTGATCCCGCTGGTGGAGGCGGACGGCACCGTCACCGACTACATCCGCACCTTCTTCTGATCCCGGCCCTCCGATCCGGCGGAGCCCCTCCCGCTCCCCCACCTCCGAAAGGCGACCTCTCATGGACCTGGTCATCCGCGACGCCCGCGTCATCGACGGCACCGGCGCCCCCTCCTACCGCGCCGACGTGGGCATCACGGACGGCCGGATCACCGAGATCCGGAGGGAGGGAGACGGCCCCCGCCCCGGCGCCGCCCGCACCCTGGACGCCGACGGCCTCGCGCTCGCGCCCGGCTTCATCGACATGCACGCGCACAGCGACCTCGCCCTGCTGCGCGACCCCGACCACAGTGCGAAGGCCGCCCAGGGCGTCACCCTGGAAGTCCTCGGGCAGGACGGTCTGTCGTACGCCCCCGCCGACGACCGCACCCTCGCCGAGGTCCGCCGTTCCATCGCCGGCTGGAACGGCGACGGCAGCGACATCGACTTCGACTGGCGCACCGTCGGCGGCTACCTGGACCGCCTCGACCGCAACTTCGGCGGCCAGGGCATCGCCGTCAACGCCGCCTACCTCATCCCGCAGGGCACGGTCCGGATGCTCGCCGTCGGCTGGGACGACCGCCCCGCCACCGACCCCGAACTGGACCGGATGAAGGAGCTGATCGCCCAGGGCATGGCCGAAGGCGCGGTCGGCATGTCCTCGGGCCTGACGTACACCCCCGGGATGTACGCGAAGGACGCCGAACTCACCGAGCTGTGCCGGGTGGTGGCGGCCCACGACGGCTACTACTGCCCTCACCACCGCTCGTACGGCGCGGGAGCGCTCGCCGCGTACGAGGAGATGGTCCAGCTCACCCGCGACGCCGGCTGCGCCCTCCATCTCGCGCACGCCACCATGAACTTCGGCGTGAACGAGGGCAAGGCCCCCGACCTCCTCGCCCTCCTGGACGACGCCCTCGCGGCGGGCGCGGACATCTCCCTCGACACCTATCCGTACACCCCCGGCTGCACGACCCTCGTGGCGATGCTGCCCAGCTGGTCGAGCGAGGGCGGACCCGATTCGATCCTGGGCCGGCTCGCGGACGAGGCGACGGCGGAGCGGATCCGCCACCACCTGGAGGTCCTGGGCTCCGACGGCTGCCACGGCGTCCCGATCGAGTGGGACACCATCGAGATCTCCGGCGTCGGCTCACCCGGCCTCGCCGGGTACGTCGGCCGTACGGTGGCCGAGTCCGCCCTGCTGCGCGGCGAAGACCCCTGGGTGACGGCCCGCCGGCTGCTCACCGAGGACCGGCTGGGCACGACGATTCTCCAGCACGTCGGTCACGAGGAGAACGTGCGACAGATCATGCGCCACCGGGTGCACACCGGCGGCAGCGACGGCATCCTCCAGGGCGACAAGCCGCACCCCCGTGCGTACGGCACGTTCCCCCAGTACCTCGGCCGGTACGTCCGGGAGCTGGGCATCCTCTCGCTGGAGGAGTGCGTCGCCCACCTCACCTCCCGTCCGGCCGCCCGCCTGCGCCTGCCGGACCGCGGTCACGTCCGCGAGGGCTACCGCGCCGACCTCACCCTCTTCGACCCGGCCACGGTGGCGGCCGGCTCGACGTTCGACGAGCCGCGCACACTCCCGGTGGGCGTCCCGTACGTCCTGATCGACGGCCGCTTCGTCATCGAGGACGGCAAGCGGACCTCGGTCCTGGCGGGCCGGGCGGTACGGGGCAGCGGCCGGCGGACGGGCTGACCGCGGGCCGGCGGCGCACGAGGCGCCCCTGGACACGCTGTTGCCGGCGCAGCGATGCGACGCAGCTCCGCCAGGGATGTCCGGCGAGGGCTTCACGGCCGGCCGGGGTGAGGGCGGGCCAGGTGTGGGTCCGGGAGTTCCCGGACGCTTCCCTGACCGGTGCGTGACCGGCTGTCCGGAGCATGCTGCGGATCCGCGGCCGGTGAACCGGGTTGGTCACATCATCGGACAGCGGCCCGCGCCTAGTGCTCGGCGGCCCCGTTGCGCGGCCGGGGGCGCCGGTGCAGCAGGCCGAAGCGGTCCCATTGGGCCTCGGCGGCCTCGATGGCACGGCGGGTCCGCTCGGGATCGATGGCGGCGAGCTCCGCGACGACGGCCTGTACCACCGCGGTGCCGGCCGTGAGCGAGGGGAAGAAGGACACGCCTTCGGCCGGTACGAGAACGACCTCGTCCGCCGCCTCGGTGAGCGCCGGGCTCGCCGCGTCCGTGAGGGCGAAGACCTTGGCACCCCGGCGGTGCGCCTCTCCGGCCGCGAGGACCGTGCTCGCGTAGAGCCGCCAGAAACTGATGGCGACCAGCGCGTCATCGTCCGTCATGTCGGAGATGACGTTGGCGAGTTGGGCGTCGCCGCCGGTGATCGCGGTGACGCGGTAGCCGGCCAGTCGCGCGTTGTGCGCGAAGGCGATCCCGGTCGCCGCGTAACTGCCGTCGGCGACCACGACCGTGTGCCGGGCGGCCGCCACCGCTTCGGCGACCCTCCGTATCGCGCCGCCGTCGAGGCGCCGGGTGAGCAGGGCGACACTGTCGAGGTCGCGGCGCAGGGACGCGTCCGCCACGCCGTCCGTCGCGTGGTGTTCGGCGGCGACGTCGGGAGCGCTGAGGGCGGACAGATAGCGCGCCCTGAGCTCCTGCTGAAGTGCGGGCCAGCCGGCGAATCCGAGAGCCTGGGCGGTGCGGGTGACGGTCGCGATGTTCACCCCGGCCAGGGACGCCAGCTCGGCGGTCGAGGCGAACGAGGCACGTCGCGGCTGGGTGAGGAGGACGTCCAGGACCGCCGTGCCCTTGCTGCGCAGACCACGGGCGGGGAGCCGGCCGCGCAGCCACTCCTCGAAGCTGTCGCCGGCGTCGGGGGCGGGCCGCTCGCCCTCGGGGCCACGCTTGCCGTCGTCATCCACGTCGGGGTCGGGTCCTGCTGCCGCCACTGGGCCTCCCTCTGTTCTCCACGGCCCCGTGAGGCGGGTCTCCGACGTGTTTCCGGCCCAGGCTACCGGTGTAACGATCAGAAAAATCTGCAACAACCATTGCAGTTCGCAGATTCTGCATACTACGTTGCCTCCAACTCGAAGACCTGGAGGTGCGGCATGACGCTGTTGGCCCGACTCGACCGGCTGCCGCTGAGCAAGCCCCATTACGCCCTGCTCCTGATCGGTGGCCTCGGATACACGTTCGACGGGATGGACTCGGCCGTCGTGGCCTTCCTGATGCCCAGCGCGCAGGAGGCCTGGGACCTCAGCAACGGCGCGCTCGGGCTCATCGGCTCCGCCTCGCCGTTCGGCTTCCTCTTCGGTGCCGTGGCCGCCGGGCTCCTGGGCGACCGCATCGGCCGTCGCAAGGTGATGATGTGGGCGCTCGCCTTCTACGCCTTCTTCTCCCTGGTGGCGGCCGTCGCACCCAATTACGAGCTCTTCCTGGGCGCCCGGATCCTGGCCGGGGCGGGGGCCGGCGCGGAGAGCGCCATCATCGCCCCGTTCCTCTCGGAGTTCGTGCCGGCCGCGCGCCGGGGCTGGTTCGTCGGGGCGCTCGCCGGGTTCTTCTCCTTCGGTTTCGTCGCCGCGGCGCTCATCGGCCGCTTCGTCGTCCCGACCGTCCCCGAGGGCTGGCGGGTCGCCCAGGTGATCACGGCGCTGCCCGTGGTGATGCTGCTCTGGTGGCGGCGCTCCCTGCCCGAATCGCCGCGCTATCTGATCGCCCGGGGAGAGCTCGCGGCGGCGGAAGAGGTCGTCTCCGATCTCGAGCGCAAGGTCGAGAAGGCCATCGGCAAACCGCTGCCTCCCGTACCGGTAGGGGGCGGCGCGACGGCGGCCGCGATCGCGCCCGCCCGGCCGGCGCTGGGCCTGTTCGCCGCGCTGAAGTACCTCTGGAGCGGCCGGATGGCCCGGCGCACCGCGATCACCTGGCTGATCTGGTTCGTGATCACGTTCTCGTACTACGGCTTCTTCTCCTGGATCCCGACCCTGCTGATCCAGCGCGGCATCACCGTCACCAAGAGCTTCGAGTTCTCGATCATCATCTATCTGGCGCAGATCCCCGGGTACTTCTCGGCGGCCTGGCTGTCGGAGCGGCTCGACCGCAAGAACGTGATCGCCCTCTACCTCACCGGTTCGGCCCTCAGCGCCTTCTGGCTCAGCCAGACCACGACCCCGGTGTCGATCACCATGGCGGGGGCGGTGCTCTCCTTCTTCCTCAACGGCACCTACGCGGGCGTCTACTCCTACACCCCCGAGGTCTTCCCGACCTGGATCAGGGCCAGCGGGACGGGCATGTCCAGCGCCTTCGGCCGCGTCGGCTCCATCCTCGCCCCCGTGATCATCGGGGTCTCCTCCGCCAGCTTCGGCTTCGCCGGTGTCTTCGGTCTGACCACGGCCGTGCTCGCGGTCGGGGTGATCTGCACGGTGCTGTTCGGCGTGAGCACGGCCGGACGTTCCCTGGAGGAGCTCACCGAACCCGAACCGGCACCGTCCGGCCTCCCTCCCGCATCCACCACGACCGAGGTGAACTCCCGATGAGCGACACATCCACGACCGGCCTGCTCCCCGCGCTGGAGGAGGAGATCCGCACGACGGTGGGCGTCCGCCTCTTCACCGTCCTGGCCTGGATTCCCGAGCGGCGCGTCCTGCACCGCGTCCACAGCAGCCACCCCGGCCCGTACCCGGTCGGCGGCGAGAAGTCCGTCGAGGTGTCCGGCGGCTGGCTGGAGCAGTGCATCGCACGGCAGCTGCCCTATCTGGGAGCCGACCGCGCCGCCGTACGCGAGGTCTTCGCCGATCACCGGACCATCGACGAGCTCGGCTGCGGCGCGGTCGTCAACGTCCCCGTCGTCGACGACGGCCGCACGCTGGGCATGCTCAACGTCCTGGACGCCGAGGGACGTTACGACGAGGAGTCCGTCCGGGCCCTGAGCGCCCTCGCCTCACAGGCGGTCCCGGACCTGCGCGCCTTCACCGTGCGGGCGGACAGGACCGGCCACTGACCCCCGCACCCGCGCCCGCGTCCCCGTACACCTGACTCACCGAGGAGACCCCCTTGTCCCTGCTGCTGCGCAACGCCCGACTGCTCGATGTGGCCACCGGCGACTACCAGGAGACCGACCTTCGGTGCGCCGAGGGGCGCATCGCCGAGACCGGCACCGCGCTGAGCGCTCCCGACGGTGTCAGGACCGTCGACCTGGCCGGCGCGCACGTCCTGCCGGGCCTGATAGACGCCCATGTCCATGTGACGGCCTCCACCGCCGATCTGGGCGCGCTGCCGTCCTCCTCGCCCAGCTACGTCGCCGCCCACAGCGCCCGGATCATGAGCGGGATGCTCGACCGCGGTTTCACTACCGTGCGGGACGCCTCGGGCGCCGACTACGGCCTGTGCGACGCCCAGGAGGAAGGGCTGCTGCGCGGGCCCCGGCTGATGTTCTGCGGCCGTGCCCTCAGCCAGACCGGCGGGCACGGGGACAGCCGTGGCCGCGGCACCCGGGTCAGCGACGACCACCCCTGCTGCGCGGGGCTCGGCAGGGTGGCCGACGGCGTCGACGCGGTACGGGCGGCGGCGCGCGACGAGCTCCGCAAGGGCGCCCACCACCTCAAGGTGATGGCCTCCGGGGGCGTGGCCTCGCCCACCGACCGCATCGATTCGACCCAGTACTCCATGGACGAGCTGCGCGCCGTGGTCGAGGAGGCCGAGGCCGCGAACCGTTACGTCGCCGCGCACGCGTACACGGCGCGGGCCGTCAACCGGGCGCTGCGGGCCGGCATTCGCTCGATCGAGCACGGAAACCTGCTGGACGACGAGAGCGTACGGCTCTTCGCCGAGTACGACGCGTTTCTCGTGCCGACGCTGGTGACCTACTGGGCGCTGAAGAAGGAGGGGCCCGAATTCGGACTGCCCGCCGACAGCCACCGCAAGGTGGACGAGGTGCTGGGGCAGGGCCTCGCGGCGCTGGAGCGGGCCGTACGGGGAGGAGTCAGGACCGTGTACGGGAGCGACCTCCTGGGCGGGATGCACCGCCACCAGAACGAGGAGTTCCGTATCCGCGCCGAAGTGCAGCAGCCGATCGACGTGATCCGCGCGGCCACCTCCACGGCCGCCGAACTGCTCGGCATGCGGGGCGAGATCGGGACCCTGGAGCCGGGCGCGCACGCCGACCTGGTGGTGCTGCGGGGTGACCCGCTGACGGACATCGGTTTCCTTGCGGACCCGGCCCATGTGGTGGGCGTCGTCCAGGGCGGCTCCGTCGTGTCCGCGCAGCGGGGGTCCACGCTCGCCGCGTGACACGGGGGCCGCCGCATGGCACACGGGGGCCGCGTTCCCCGTATCTCCTTCGCCGTCACCGGACTTGAGAAACCTCTGAGGTGTCTGCGTAGTGTCGCTGTATGACACTCGACCTCGACGCCTACTTCGCCCGCATCGGATGGTCCGGGGAGCGCCGCCCCACCGTGGAGGTGCTGCGGTCCGTGCACCGCGCCCACATGCTGGGTATTCCGTTCGAGAATCTGGAGCCCCTCCTCGGAAGCGCCCCGTCCCTCGCGCTGCCGGACCTGGAGAGAAAACTCGTGCGCCGTGAGCGCGGCGGGTACTGCTACGAGCACAACACCCTCCTCTCGGCCGTCCTGACCCAGCTCGGCTTCCGGGTGACGTTGCTGACCGCGCGGGTGGTTCTGGGAGCCGCCCCCGGTGACATCCGGCCCCGTACGCACATGCTCATGCAGGTGCACATCGATGCCGCGGGTGAGGGTGAGCCCGCCTCCTGGCTGGCGGATGTGGGTTTCGGTACGCACGGCGCGCTGCTGGAGCCGATCCCGCTCGTGGTGGACACCGAGCTGCTCGACACCCCGCGCCGCCACCGGCTGGTGCACGCCCCGCACGACGGGCCGCTGGAGATGTGGGAGCTGCAGACGGACAAGGGCGGCTACTGGGAGCCGCAGTACGAATTCACCCTGGAGCCGTTCGAGGCGCCGGACTACGACGTCATCAACTGGCACATCGCGACGAACCCCCGCTCACCGTTCCGGCAGGCGGTGTACGCCCAGCGCACCCTGCCGGGCCTGCACCGCTCCCTGTCCGGCCGGACGCTGGTGGAGACGGCCGACGACGGCACGGTCCAGGAGCGGGAACTGGGCTCCTCCGCCGAGGTGCTGCGGGTGCTGGCCGAGGACTTCGGCGTGCGGCTGCCCGAGGGGACCGTTCTGCCCGGCTGAGATCCGGAGTGGTCCGGGGGAGATGCGCCCAGGGGCCGTCAGCCCCGCGTGGCGCATCTCACCCGGTTTGTGCCGATGCCCTCATTCCAAGCCGCGGCGCGGCCCTGACCGGCCGTTCCCACGGTGCGCGGCCGGGGCGGCATGCCGATGGAAGACCCGGCGTGCCGTCGCACGCCCCCGGAGGGAGCAACCGGGCCGGGAACCGTGAGCACCGCGCGGAACACGGTCGTAAGCTCGCACGCATGCAGGTCATCCAGTCCACGAAGCTCTCCGGCGTCTGTTACGAAATCCGTGGCCCCGTGCTCGAGGAAGCGATGCGGCTCGAAGCCGCAGGTCATCGCATCCTCAAGCTCAACACGGGCAACCCTGCGGCGTTCGGATTCGAGTGCCCGCCGGAAATCCTCGAGGACATCCTGCGCAACCTCTCGGGCGCGCACGGCTACGGCGACGCGAAGGGCCTGCTGTCCGCGCGCCGTGCCGTGATGCAGCACTACCAGACCAAGGGGATCGACCTCGACGTCGAGGACGTCTATCTGGGCAACGGCGTCTCCGAGCTGATCCAGATGTCGATGCAGGCGCTGCTCGACGACGGCGACGAGGTGCTCGTGCCGGCTCCGGACTATCCGCTGTGGACGGCCTCGGTCTCACTGGCCGGGGGTACGGCGGTGCACTACCGGTGCGACGAGCAGGCCGACTGGATGCCCGACCTCGCCGACATCGAGCGGAAGATCACCGACCGCACCAAGGCGCTCGTGATCATCAACCCGAACAATCCGACGGGCGCGGTCTACGACGACGAGATGCTGCGCGGGCTGACGGAGATCGCCCGGCGCCACAACCTGGTCGTCTGCTCCGACGAGATCTACGACCGGATCCTCTACGACGGCGCGACGCACACCCCCACCGCCGCCGTCGCCCCGGATCTGATGGTGCTCACCTTCAACGGGCTCTCCAAGAACTACCGGATCGCGGGATACCGCTCCGGCTGGATGGCGGTCTGCGGCCCGAAGGCGCACGCCTCCTCGTACATCGAGGGCCTGACCATCCTGGCCAATATGCGCCTGTGCGCCAACATGCCCGCGCAGCACGCGGTGGCCACCGCGCTCGGCGGGCGGCAGTCGATCAACGAGCTGGTGCTGCCGGGCGGGCGGATCCTGGAGCAGCGGGACGTGGCGTACGACCTGCTGACGCAGATCCCTGGGGTGACCTGCGTGAAGCCGAAGGGGGCGCTGTATCTCTTCCCGCGGCTGGATCCCAAGGTCTTCAAGATCAAGGACGACCGGCAGATGGTTCTCGACCTGCTGCGGGCCGAGAAGATCATGGTGGTGCACGGCACCGGCTTCAACTGGCCGGAGCCCGATCATTTCCGGGTGGTGACGCTGCCGCCGGCCAAGGATCTGACCGACGCGGTGACGCGCATCGGCAATTTCCTGGACGGTTACAGCCAGCCCTGAGCGCCTGCGGACGGCCCTGAGCCGTTCTGCGCGGCCGAGCTCTCTCGGATCCCACATAACTTTAGACTGCATCCAAGATAGGATGGTCCTACTGTGACATCAGGAGGCCACCCATGTACGAGCCGATCCGTACCCAGTCGGTCCACACATCGGCCGACAACGCCGATTTCCCGCACCGCAGCCGCGAGGAGGAGCTGGACATCCAGCTCGCCGGGCACCTCGCCGCCCTGCTCGCCGTCACCGACGAGCTGGGGCTGACCGCAGAAGGTGACCGCATCGCCGGGCAGATCGCCCGGCTCCGCTCCGCACCGCCCGCCCGGCACGCCGGACGGAGCGAGGCGTCCCCGGCCGCTCTGCACCGCCGCGCCCACGCCCTCGCGGGCCGGGCTCTCGTGGTGGCCGCGTCCCGCGCCGACACCGCCGTGGCGATCCTCGCGGCGGAGGCCATGGACGCGCACACCGCGGCCCTGTCGCACACCACCGCGCAGACCGCTCTGGTCGGCGCCCCCTGACGGCCCCGGCCCACGGGTCGCGAAGACGCGTGGACCGGGTGCCCCGCGCGTGCCGGGTGCGGACCGCACCCGGCACGCGCGTCTTCCGCCCGCGCGCGCCCGGAGGGTGGCGCGGGCCTGCCACGGCACCAGCGGCTGGGCGGTTACAGGGCGGCGCGGACGCGCACCGTGGCCGACGCGGTCGAGGCGCTGTGCAGGTCGTCTCCCGCGTAGGCGGCCGTGTAGACGACTTCGCCCCGGACGGATGCCAGGTCGTTGATCCTGAAGGTGCCGTCGGCCGCGACCGCCGCCGACGTGAGGGTGTAGGTGCCCTTCTTGTCGGCCCTCTGCACGGACAGGGTGATGCCCGGGGGCAGGGCCCGGCCCTGGCCGGTCAGGGTGCCGGTGATCTCCAGGCTCTGGTTCTTCGTCGTCTCCGCCGGAGCCGTGAGCGTGATGGCCGTGGGCGCCTTCGCCACCGTGACCTGGAGGGTGACGTCCTCGGCGGGACGGTGGGTCACGTCCCCCAGGAAGGACAGGGTGTACGTGGCCTCGCCGACCAGCGAGGGGACGTCGAGGACCGTGAACGTGCCGTCCGTGCCGGCCTCCACGGCCGCGAGCTTGCGGTCGCCGTCGGCGTCATGACGCACGGCCGACACCTTGACCGGCTCGGCGGGTGCGGGGCCGTCGAGTTCGAGCCGGCCCCGGATGCCGAGCGGTTCGCCGACGACCGGCGTGCCCGGGGTGGTGGACAAAGTGCCCGTGAAGCGGGAGTCGTGCTGGGCGGCCGGGGGCTGGATCACATGCAGCCAGTAGCCGGTGCCGGAGGCGTTGGTGGTGACGGCGAAGAGCCGGGAGCCGTCCTCGGACCACCCGAGGCCGCGCGGGGCGACCCGGGCGCCGTCGAGTTCACCTTCGAAGGCGAACTCCAGCGCGGTGGTGCCCTGTTCCGGATCCGCCTTCTGGATCAGGAGGTCGGCCGTGGACCCGGTGGCGGTGGCGCCTCGCGCGACGTACTCGCCGTCCGCGCTGAACGCGACGGCTGACGCCTTCGCGCCGTCCGGCAGCGGCTGGTACTGCGTCTGGGCGTCGGACAGGTCGGCGGTGTCCAGCAGCCGGGTGCCGTGCGCGGCGTCGGCGACGGCCAGCCGGCCGGCGTCGGCGGACAGCGCCAGGTCTCTCAGGTCGAGCGCGCCCGCACCCGTGCTGTCGGCGAAGCGTCGCTGCGGCCCCCGCACGAGCGTGTCGCCGCTGCTGTCGAAGACGGTCAGATAGGGGTTGGTGCCGCCCGGACTCAGCGTCTGCCCCACGGCGAGCAGGTCCGGGGCCTGGGGCGAGGTCGCGAAGTGGAGCCTGCCCGCGCCTTCCCAGCCGGTGTAGGAGGGGCTGCCGTTCGCACTCCCGTACAGATAGTTCTGGCGCTCGTCGCACAGGGTGGCGTAGCCGGTGTCGGTGTGCCACACCTTGCCGCCCGCGTAGGCGACCTGGCGGCCGCACTGGCCGGCCCAGTTGGTCGCGGTGTGGGTGGTCTTCTCGAACGTCCCGGTGTCGTACGCGACGACCCGGTACATCTCGGAGACGTACAGCTTCGAACCGTCGTGCGCGAGAGCCATGCCGCCCACGGACCCGGTCGTGCTGGGCAGCTCATCGACCTTCTGGCCCCGGAAGTTGTAGACCTGGACCGACGACTTCACCGTCGTGGACCGTGCGTCGTCGCTGATGTAGACCCGTTCGTGCGCGGAGTCCACGACCATGGACGAGAACGACGAGATGGGCAGCTTGGCCACATCGTCGTCCGCCGCGTGGGCCGCGGGCGCCGCGAGCACGGTGAGGCCGGCGCCCCCGAGCGTGAGCGCGAGGAGTGTCGCTATGCCGCGCTTGCTCTGTCCCGGCCTGCTCGAGTTGTTGAACCTGCTCAACTGATTCCCCCCACAGGGTCGACGGCGCCCCGGTCTCTCTGGACGCCCTGTGGGGATCATGCAACAGATGTGAAGGTTACGTGCGCAAGTTGTTGGCGATGTATGGCCATTCCCCCCGAAAGGGGACGGCACCCGGCCTTGGGAAGCTCCGGGTGCCGTCGCGGCGGGCCGTCGACCCCACGGGTCAGGGCGGATGTCGAGAGACCCTGCCGCGGGGACGGGGAGCGGGTCAGCCCAGTCGCTGGACCAGCGCGCGGTACTCCTCCCACAGTTCCTTCGGGGCGTGGTCACCGAAGGTGTCGAGGTGCTCGGGGATCAGCGAGGCCTCCTCGCGCCAGATCTCCTTGTCGACGTCGAGCAGGAAGTCGAGGTCGGACTCGGAGAGGTCCAGCCCCTCGGTGTCCAGGGAGCCCTTGGCCGGCAGGATGCCGATCGGCGTCTCGACACCCTCGGCCTTGCCCTCCAGCCGCTCGACGATCCACTTGAGGACGCGGCTGTTCTCACCGAAGCCGGGCCACACGAACTTGCCCGCGTCGTTCTTGCGGAACCAGTTCACGTAGTAGATCTTCGGCAGCTTGGACGCGTCGGGCTTGTCGTTCCCGACCGTGACCCAGTGCTGCATGTAGTCGCCCATGTTGTAACCGCAGAACGGCAGCATGGCGAACGGGTCGCGGCGCAGCTCTCCGACCTTGCCCTCGGCGGCGGCGGTCTTCTCGGAGGCGACGTTGGCCCCGAGGAAGACGCCGTGCTGCCAGGTGAAGGACTCGGTGACCAGCGGGACGGCGGAGGCGCGGCGGCCACCGAAGAGGATGGCCGAGATCGGCACGCCCTTCGGGTCCTCCCACTCGGGCGCGATGGTCGGGCACTGGCCGGCCGGGACGGTGAAGCGCGCGTTGGGGTGGGCGGCGGGCGTGCCGGACTCGGGGGTCCAGTCGTTGCCCTTCCAGTCCGTGAGGTGCGCCGGGAGCTCCTCGGTCATGCCCTCCCACCACACGTCGCCGTCGTCGGTGAGCGCGACGTTGGTGAAGACGGAGTTGCCCCACATCGTCTTCATGGCGTTGGCGTTGGTGTGCTCGCCGGTGCCGGGCGCGACCCCGAAGAAGCCGGCCTCGGGGTTGATCGCGTACAGCTGGCCGTCCTCGCCGAACCGCATCCAGGCGATGTCGTCGCCGATGGTCTCGACGGTCCAGCCGGGGATCGTGGGCTCCAGCATGGCGAGGTTGGTCTTGCCGCAGGCGCTGGGGAAGGCCGCCGCAATGTACGTGGGGGCCTCAGCCTCACCGCGCGGCGGGGTCAGCTTGAGGATCAGCATGTGCTCGGCGAGCCAGCCCTCGTCCCGGGCCATGACGGACGCGATGCGCAGCGCGTAGCACTTCTTGCCGAGCAGGGCGTTGCCGCCGTAGCCGGAGCCGTAGGACCAGATCTCGCGGTCCTCGGGGAAGTGCGAGATGTACTTGGTGGAGTTGCACGGCCACGGAACGTCTTCCTGGCCCTCCTCCAGGGGCGCACCGAGGGTGTGGACGGCCTTGACGAAGAAGCCGTCGGCGCCGAGCTCGTCCAGGACCTCCTGCCCCATACGCGTCATCGTGCGCATCGAGACGGCGACGTACGCGGAATCGGTGATCTCGACGCCGATCGCGGAGAGCGGCGAGCCGATGGGGCCCATGCAGAACGGGACGACGTACATCGTGCGACCGCGCATGGAGCCGCGGAAGACCCCCTTCTCCCCGGCGAAGATCTCCCGCATCTCGGCGGGCGCCTTCCAGTGGTTGGTCGGGCCCGCGTCCTCCTCCTTCTCGGAGCAGATGAAGGTGCGGTCCTCGACGCGGGCGACATCGCTCGGGTCGGACGCCGCGTAGTACGAGTTCGGGCGCTTGACCGGGTCGAGCTTCGTGAAGGTGCCCTTGGCGACGAGCTCCCCGCACAGGCGCTCGTACTCGGCTTCCGAGCCGTCGCACCAGACCACGCGGTCCGGCTGGGTGAGGGCGGCGATCTCGTCCACCCAGGAGACGAGCTCCTGGTGCCGAGTGGGGACAGTGAGGGGAGCCGCGATGTCTCGCGCCACGATCGCTCCTTGGAGAGAGGGTGTGTTGTCAGGCCCCGTGGGGGCTGCGACCCGGATGCTGACCCCTTCGAATTCCCATGGCGCTCATCCGGTGCCGACCGCACTCGTTTGATCATCCGGCCATCGCGCCCATATGTCCAGTGGGCCGCACATGTGAGCATCGCCACTCGGATCGGTTACCTACGGAGGCGTAGGTAGCATGCGGATATGACTTCTGCCGCTTCCGCGTCCGGGCCCGTCGAGCTCACCGACCCCGTCCCGGTCAAACCACGGATGCGTGGCTGGCTGCACGCCGGAATGTTCCCCGCGGTGGTCATCGCCGGCATCACCCTGATCGCCCTGGCCGACAGCACGCGCGCGCGCGTCGCCTGCGCCGTATACATCCTCAGCGCCTGCCTGCTGTTCGGTGTGAGCGCGGTCTACCACCGCGGTACGTGGGGCCCGCGCGGCGAGGCGGTGCTCCGCAGGCTGGACCACGCGAACATCTTCCTGATCATCGCGGGTACCTACACGCCGCTGGCTCTCCTGCTGCTGCCCGCCTCCACCAGCCGCCCGCTCCTGTGGGCGATCTGGGGTGCCGCGGCGGCCGGCATCGCCTTCCGTGTCTTCTGGGTCGGCGCCCCGCGCTGGCTCTACACCCCCTGCTACATCGCCATGGGCTGGGCGGCGGTGTTCTTCCTGCCGGACTTCATGCGCACCGGCGGCATCGCGGTACTCGTCCTCGTCGTCGTCGGCGGGCTGCTCTACAGCGTGGGAGGCGTCATCTACGGCCTGAAGCGCCCGAACCCGTCACCGCGCTGGTTCGGCTTCCATGAGGTGTTCCACTCGCTGACGCTGGCGGCGTTCGTCGCGCACTACGTCGGGATATTCCTGGTCGCCCAGCAGCAGTGAGACGCTTTGTTGGATGAAACGACGGGCCCGGCCACCACGGCCGGGCCCGTTTCCGTGCGTCAGCCGCCCAGCAGCGCCGCCAGCTCCCCCGCGTCCGTCGTCGGCGCGTCGCACACGAAGTGCCGGCAGACGTACGCGGCCGGCTCGCCGCCCACCGGCGGCCGGTCCACCAGCAGCGGGAACTCGGTGCCCGCCTCCAGCCCCTCGCCCGCCGCGACGACCGCGCCGGGCGCCCGCCCCAGCAGCGCCGTCCGGTGCAGCTCCCCGGCGACCGGCCCGGCCACCGCGACCTCACGCGGACCGTCCAGCAGCGCTTCGGTGACCGCCAGCCCCCAGCCGATGAACCGGGGTGCCTTGGGGCCGAGCGCCCCGACGATCCCCAGGGCGCCCTCAGCCGCGGTACGGTGCGCCTCGGAGCCGGTGTGCGCGGCGTAGGAGAGCAGTGCGCCCGCAGCGGCGGTCCAGCCGGCCGGGGTGGCGCTGTCGGTGGGGTCCTGGGGGCGGCGGATCAGCTGCTCGGCGTCGTCGGCCGTGTCGTACAGCTGCCCGCCCTCGCCGGTGAAGCGCTCCAGCACGATGTCCAGCAGGAAGCCCGCGAATTCCAGCCAGGCGCCCTCGCCGGTGACCGAGGCGAGCGCCAGGAACCCCTCGGCGACATCACCGTAGTCCTCAAGGACGCCCGCGTTGTCCCCGGCACGGCCGTCCTTCGAGGTGCGGCAGAGCCGTGCGACGTCGCCCATGTGCACCCGCACCAGCAGGTCGGCGGCCTCGGTCGCCCGCTCGACGAGGTCCGGGCGGTCGAAGTACGCCCCGGTCTCGGCGAGCGCGGCGATCGCCAGTCCGTTCCAGGCGGCCACGATCTTGTCGTCGCGCTCGGGGCGCGTCCGCAGCTCCCGGGCCGCGAGCAGCCGGGCGCGTACGTCCGCGACCCGTGCCGCGTCGGCGGCCCCCGCCTCTCCGGACTCCCCGGTCCGCACCAGCCGCAGCACGGAGGAGCCCTCCTCGAAGGTGCCCTCCTCGGTCACCCCGAAGTACTCGGCGGCGAAGGCGGCGTCCTCCTCGCCCAGCACCTCGCGCAGCTGCGCGGGCGTCCACGCGTAGAACGCGCCCTCGACGTGCCGCCCCTGCGCGTCCTCGCTGTCGGCGTCCAGGGCGGAGGCGAAGCCGCCCTCGGCGGTCCGCAGCTCGCGCACCATGAAGTCGGCCGTCTCCAGGGCCACCCGGCGGGCCAGGTCCGAGCCGGTGGCCCGCCACAGATGGGCGTACACACGGCACAGCAGCGCGTTGTCGTAGAGCATCTTCTCGAAGTGCGGGACGATCCACTCCCGGTCCACCGAGTAGCGGGCGAAACCGCCGCCGAGCTGGTCGTAGATCCCTCCGCGCGCCATGGCCGCACAGCTGTCGGCGGCCATCTGCAGGGCGCCCTCCGCACCCGTACGGGCGTGATGGCGCAGCAGGAACTCGATGACCATGGACGGCGGGAACTTGGGCGCGCCGCCGAAACCGCCGTGCTTCTCGTCGTAGTCCCGGGTCAGTCGCAGCAGGGCCTGCGCCAGCTCCGACTCTCCCGGCATGCCCCCCTCCCCGGCGGCCAGGGAGCGGCTCGCGAGGTCGCGGACGATGCGCCCGGCGACCTCCGCGACCTCCTCGCGCCGATCGGTCCACGCGGCCACGACCCCTTCGAGGACCTGCGGGAAGGACGGCATGCCGTGGCGGGGCT
This sequence comes from Streptomyces sp. NPDC002911, assembly GCF_053591835.1. Taxonomy (NCBI): domain Bacteria; kingdom Bacillati; phylum Actinomycetota; class Actinomycetes; order Kitasatosporales; family Streptomycetaceae; genus Streptomyces; species Streptomyces sp. NPDC002911. The sequence continues at coordinate 517,882 of NZ_JBSFUO010000001.1, forward strand.
CGGGCGGGAAGTACGTGCCGAAGTAGAAGGGCTCGGCATCGGCGGTGAGGAAGACGGTCATCGGCCAGCCGCCCTGGCCGGTCGCGGCCTGCACGGCCTCCATGTACACGGCGTCGACGTCGGGCCGCTCCTCACGGTCGACCTTCACCGGCACGAAGTGTGCGTTGAGATAGCCGGCGACGGTCGCGTCCTCGAAGGATTCGTGTGCCATCACATGGCACCAGTGGCAGCTGGCGTACCCGACGCTGAGCAGCACCGGGACGCCGCGCCTGCGGGCCTCCTCGAACGCCTCGGGCGACCACGGCCACCAGTCGACGGGATTGTCGGCGTGCTGGAGGAGGTACGGGGAAGTGGTCTGCGCGAGTCGGTTGGCCATACCCCAATCCTTGCGCACACCTCTTCCTCGCCGCCCCATCGCCTCGCCTCAGCCGCCCAGCAGCGTGCGGACCTGCTGGACCACTTCCATCACGGGGCGGCCCACCTCACCGACGGCCGCGGCCGCGGCGGTCAGGGCCGCCAGGGCGCGGTACCGCTGCTCCGGCGTGTCCCCTCCGGAGACGGCCACCTGCAGGTCGGCGTCGAGCGCCTGGGCCTCGGCAGGCCCGACCTGGTCGCGCAGGGCCTCGACGAGCCGTCTCAGCTCCTGAAGAGCCGTCGGCAGGTCGTGCGTCTGGTGCTTGACGATGCCACTGACATTCGTCCCACCGTAGATCTTGACCTCGTCGCCGTAGTGCGTGCGGTCGCCGTAGTGGTTGTCCCCGTAGTGGTTTCCCGCGCTCACTTGCTCACCCCTGTGTTCCCGAGACCGCCGTACATGTTGACCTGGTCGCCGAAGTGGTAGTTCTTCGGATTCACGAGCACCCGCTCCACCTGCACCTGGAACTCGGCGTCCGGATTCTCGATGGCGTTGACCAGGTAGTGCACCAGCTGGCGCAACTGCTCCGGATTGGGCAGCGTCACCAACGCGGTGGAGACACCGGATGTCTCCACCGCCAGCACGTGGTGGGACGGCGAGATGCATTCCTTCACCATCAGCGTGAAGAGAACGATCACCACCGTCGCCGCGAGCAGCAGCGGCCCGGTGCCGGATCCCTCGTCGACACGATCGTCGTACGACGACTGTCCACCAGCCGCCCCGAGCGCGATACAGGCCGCCACGGTGATCCCGGACCACTTCAGGAACGAGAGAACGGCCTCCGCCCGTCTGGGTTTGAGCTCGAAGGTGTGCACCCTGGTGATGTTGTGCAGCGGGTAGGCGGCCGCACCCACCCACAGCAGCTTCTTGCCGACCTTGAGTACGACACTCGCCCCCGCCGGCGGCTCCTGCGGCATCGGCCGTAGCGCCCCGGTTGTTCCCGTCTGTTCCATGAGCCCCCCGTATGCCGTCCGCCGCACGACGCGCGTATCCACCATTAGTGGCTTCCGCGTCGTGCAACGAGAGGAGGAATACGGCCAATGTCCGGCCCCAGGCCGGAAACGAACCCGTTCGACGCCGCGGCCTCGCTCTCTCGCGCTGACGGGCCGCACGCAGGACACTGGAGGCTTCTGACAGCCGGTCGGGGTCGAAGTCGCTGAAACCTAGGGGGACGCATGCGGGACAGCCATCGGGCGGAAGCCGAACGGCTGTTGGTACGTGCCGTGGAGGAAGAGGCACGGCGCTCGGGAGGCCGGACCGACTCCGGCACACTGTTGGCGCGTGCGCGGGCCGCGCTCGACACCATGGCGGCGGGAGCGGCCGCCGAATACGCCGCCTACACACAGGCGTTGGACGCCGCCGGGACCGGCCAGCAGCCGCTGTCGGCGCGGTTCAGCAGAGCGACGCTCGGAACACCACTGCTGGTGACCGGAGTTGCTGCCGCAGCGGCCTTCGGCGCGGATCTGGCGCTCGGCACCGCGACCGGTCTCGCCCTGGGCGCGGGCGCGGCCGTCGCCGTCGCGGGGACCACCGCGACCGTGGCCCGGGTGACCGCCTCGCACTGGCCTGCCGCACATCGCAGGGCGGGCGAACGCAACCAGCCGGGCGGGCCCGAACAGCTGCGGCTGGAGTGGCTGACAGCCCTGGAGGTACGGGGCATCCGCCCGTTCCTCGACCAGCAGCGGATGCTGGCGGCTTCCGCCCGGCCGCCGAAGAAGGCGGGCGCGTCCGTGGTGGCGCAGCTGCGTGGCGGTGACCGCAGCGCGGCCGCGCGCACCCGGTCGGTTCTCGAGCAGTCCTTCGGCCATCTGCCCGCCGGGGACGGCCCGTTCGCGGGCCGCCGCGCCGAACTGGCGCAGATCGCCCAGTGGGTACATGCCGCCCACGCCGCGACCGAGACCAGGCCGACCGTCGTCGTCCTGCACGGCACTCCGGGCTCCGGGCGCACCGCGCTCGCCGTACGGGCCGCGCACGCGCTCAAGGACCAGTTCCGTGGGGCGTGCGTGGTCGATCTGCGGGGCGATGTCTCCGACGAGACCCCGCTGCCGACCCGGGACGCCCTGCTGCACCTGCTGAACCGGCTGGGCGCACCGCGTGAACAACTGCTCTTCCGGGAGCGGTCCTCCGCCGAACAGCAGGTACGGCGTCTGAGCGAGCTCTACCACCAGCATCTGACGGGCACGCCCGTCACGATCGTCCTGGACGACGCCACCGACGCCGCCCAGGTCCGCACCCTCCTGCCCGAGCGCTCCGACAGCCTGGTCCTCGTCACCTCCCGCGAGCCCCTCGAACTGCCCGCCGACATCCCCGCGCGGGTGCACCACCTGCCCGTCGGCGGTCTGGACGCGGCGGGCGCCGAGGAGTTGCTGCGCGAGTCGGCGCAGGACGAGGAGACCGGTCCGCACGACTACCCGTCGACCGACTCCGTCGTCGAGCTGTGCGGCGGACTGCCGCTCGCCCTGCGCGTCGTGGGCTCCGCCCTCGGCTCCCGAACCCGGGCGGATCTCGCGGAAGCCCTCCGGGCGTACGGTCCGGTCGCGCCCGTCGAGCGGGCCCTGTGGCTGCGCTACACCGACCAGTCCGAACCGGCCCGACGGCTGCTGCGGCGCCTCGCCCTGGCCGGCCGCGCCAGTCTCGGTGCCGCCGCGGCGGCGTCGCTGCTGTCATCCGACGAGCAGGAGGCCGCCCGTCTGCTGGAGTCCCTGACCCGGGCCGGGCTTCTGGTCCATGTACGGGGCGCACGGTACCGGCTGCACGACCTCGTACGGGACTTCGCCCTGGCGCGGCTGCTCGACGAGGAACCGGCGGCCGACCGTACGGCCGCGCAGGAACGCCTCATCCAGAACTACGCGGAGCTCGCCGACGCGGTGATCCGCATGGTGGACGGCAAGATGTCCACCCGCGCCGGGCAGTTCGGCTCGCACGGCTTCAGCTCACTGGACGCCGCCCTGCGCTGGCTGGACGACGAGTCGAGCTTCATCACCTCGGCGCTGCGGCACACGGAGGGCGTCGACCAGGGGGCGGTGCTCCATCTGCTGGGCGCCCTGTGCGACTACTGCCTGCTGCGCGGCGACCTCTACCGGCTCGGTGAGATCAGCGAGCTGACGCAGGCCGTCGACCAGGGGCTCCTGGAGCGGTCGGTCCAGTGGCGCACGGGCATCGCGGCCCGGCAGCTCGGGGAGCTCGACAAGGCCCGCACCACGCTGTCGTCGGTCGTCGGCCTCTACCGCGAGGCGCAGAACGACGCGGGCGCCGCCCTCGCGCTCTGCTCGCTCGGCATCACCCTGCACCACCAGGGCAATCTGACGGAGGCCTCGGCGCGGCTGCGCGAGGCGCTCGCCCTGCAGGCCTCGCCGGAGCAGGCGGAGGACCGGGCCTGGTCCCTGCACGCCCTGGCCGCCGTCGAACGCGACCGGGCCAATCCGGCCGAAGCCCTGACCCTGCTGGACACCGCGCTGGCCCTGCACCGCGAGGGCGAGTCGCTGCACGGCGAGGCCTGGTCCCACTTCCAGCTCGGCCAGGTCTGCCTGCGCCTCGGCGAGGTCGCCAGGGCCGAGGAGGAGCTGTCCACCGCACTGGAGCTTTACGGCCGCACCCGGGACGAGCGCGGGGAAGCCTGGGCCCTGACCCAGCTGGCCCGCGCCCGGCTGCTGGACGGCGATCCCGCCCCGGCGGTGGAGGATCTGCGTGGCGCCCTCGCCAGGCACCGGGCCAACGAGGACGCCCGGGGCGAGGCGTGGACCCGGTACTACCTGGGGCAGGCGCTGGAGGAGGACGGCGACACCGACCAGGCGGTACGGGAGCTGGAGCGGGCCCGCACGATGTTCTCCCGGATGCGGGACGTGTACGGGCTGGCCTGCGCCCGCCACCACTCGGGGCGCGTCACGCGCGACCAGCGGGCCGCGCAGACGGGCAACCTGCGCAACTCCGGTTTCGCCCGGCAGCTCCTGGCGGACGCCCGGGCCGACTTCCGGCGGATCGGGGTGGCGCACGGCGAGGCCTGGACCTGCCTGGAGCTGGCCTTGGTCGACGGGGGGAACAATCGCGCGGCGCAGGCCCTGGAGCTCTGCGGCGAGGCGATCACGCTGTTCGCCTCGTACGGCGATGTCCGGGGCGGCGACTGGGCGGCGTTCCTGCGGTGCACGCTGCTGCCGTACGCCTCACCGGGCGGCAGCGAGGTGGGCACGGCGGTGGCCCAGCAGGAGCTCGCGGACCTGCTGGAGGCCGCCCACCCGCTGCGGGACGCCAAGCTCGAGGACTGCGCGGAGGCCTTCCGGGTCGTCCTGAACCGCGGCGTGGACCTGGACGACGGCTGGCAGGCCTGGCGCCTGGGCCTGACGCCGTCCCGGCACGCCCGCGAGGTGATGGGGGTGCCGGTGGGCGTACGGCCCTGAGCGGGCCCGTGGCGGGGCGGGCCGGCCGGCCCGGCCCCGTCGGTGTCAGCCCTTGCCCGGGGCGGTCGCCGTCGCCTCCGTGCCGGAGGCGGCGGCCTCCGCCTTCCCGTCGGTGCCCGCGGGCACCGCGGCCGGGTCGGGGGCCTCCTCGAAGTCGACCTTGCCCATGTGGCGGTTCATCGACTTCATCAGGAGCCACACCCCGACGGCGAGCGCCGCGAAGACGAGGAAGCCGAGAACGCCGGGGGTCACCTTGTTCTCGTCGAGCTCCTTGGCGGCGAGCGGAACGAACTGCGTCAGTGCCTGGGTCGCGTACATATCAGGCATTGTCGCGGATGCCCGCGAAGAGGTCGCTCTCGGGGAGGGACGTAGCGACCAGAGACTTGGCCAGCTCGTACTCCTCGGTCGGCCAGACCTCCCGCTGGACGTCCATCGGCACGCGGAACCAGCCGCCGTCCGGGTCGATCTGCGTGGCGTGCGCGATCAGCGCCTTGTCACGGATCTCGAAGAAGTCGTCACACGGAATGTGCGTGGTCAGCGTGCGCTCGGCGCGCTCGAACTCCTTCCAGCGCTCCAGCCACTCGCCGTAGGGGGACTCCAGCCCCCGGGCGAGGAGAGCCTCGTGCAGGGCGACCGTGCGCGGCTTGTTGAAGCCCTGGTTGTAGTAGAGCTTCTGCGGCTGCCAGACCGGGCCGAACTCCGCCTCGGGGAACCTCTCGGTGTCCGCGGCGCCCTCGAACGCGATCATCGAGATCGTGTGCGTCTTGATGTGGTCGGGGTGGGGGTACCCGCCGTTCTCGTCGTACGTGGTGATCACCTGCGGCCGGAACGCACGGATCTTCGCGACGAGACGCCCCGCCGCCGTCTCGTCGCCCTCCAGTGCGAAGCAGCCCTCGGGCAGCGGGGGCAGCGGGTCACCCTCGGGCAGACCCGAGTCGACGAAGCCGAGCCATTCCTGCTTGACGCCCAGGATCTCCCGGGCCTCGTCCATCTCCTTCTTGCGCACCTCGTGGATGTTCGCCTCGATGTACGCGTCCCCCTGGAGCTTCGGATTGAGGATGGATCCCCGCTCGCCCCCTGTGCAGGTGACGACCAGGACGTCCACCCCCTCGGACACGTACTTGGCCATGGTGGCCGCGCCCTTGCTCGACTCGTCGTCGGGGTGGGCGTGAACGGCCATCAGTCGCAGCTGCTCGGTCAAGACTCGGTCCTCAGTGATTGGTCGCAGTGGTCGGCTTCTATAGTGACTGAACCGGGGGGTGGAAAATTCCTCGATCCCCGGTACGGGAGGAACGATCATGGCAGCGGTTCGCGAGGCCTTGCCCGAAGGGCGCTACGGCCAGTCGCAGGATCAGCGGGCGGACCGCAAGCTGCGGATCACCGGCTCGGTGCTGGGTGTGGCCTTCCTCGCCATGATCGGCTGGTTCGGTTACGACTACGTGGCCGGCCAGGACGTCAGCGCCGAACTCATCAAGTCCAAGATCGTCTCGGACAGCCGCGCCGAGGCCCACCTCGAGGTCCGCAAGGACCGGGACACCGACGGGCGCTGCACGCTCCGAGCTCTGAGCGAGGACGGCGGAGAGGTCGGGCGGGCGGACTTCTCCTTCGACGAGCGCTCCGAGCGGATCGACGAGGTCGTCTCCCTGCGCACCACCTCCAGGGCGACGGCGGTGGAGCTCAAGGGGTGCACCGCGGGGAGCTGACCGCACCGGAGGGCGCGCGCCGCCCCTGATGCTCACGCTCCGGGTCTGACCTGCGCGAACACGCGTGTGACGTTTTACCTTCTCCCCCTTTTCGCGCGAAATTGTTAGGCTCGTTCTTTCGCCCACCCGTGGCAGCGCATGCTTGGGGTAGGGCGTTGCTTTGTATTCCCAGCACCGACGAGGAGCACCCTGTGACCCAGACCAGCGATAACGTCACCTGGCTCACGCCGGAGGCGTACAACCAGCTGAAGGCGGAGCTGGAGTACCTGTCTGGTCCCGCGCGCACGGAGATCTCCGTCAAGATCGCGGCGGCCCGCGAGGAGGGTGACCTCCGCGAGAACGGCGGGTACCACGCGGCCAAGGAGGAGCAGGGCAAGATGGAGCTCCGGGTCCGCCAGCTGACCCAGCTCCTGGAGCACGCGAAGGTCGGCGAAGCCCCAGCCGACGACGGCGTGGTCGAGCCCGGCATGGTCGTGACGATCGCCTTCGACGGCGACCCGGACGACACCGTCACCTTCCTGCTCGCCTCCCGTGAGTACGCGAGCACCGACATCGAGACCTACTCCCCCCAGTCCCCGCTCGGCACGGGCGTGAACGGCAAGCGGGTGGGCGACGACGCGGAGTACGAGCTGCCGAACGGCAAGAAGGCCACGGTGAAGATCGTCTCGGCGAAGCCGTACCAGGGCTGACCCCCGCAGCACGCGGAGAGCCCCGGCCGCGTGGGCGGCCGGGGCTCTGTCGTCGCACGGGTCAGGCGGTGGCCGAGCGGTACCTGCGGACCGCGAGCGTCCGGAAGACCACGATGATCAGGGCCGACCAGATCACCGAGGCGAGGATCGGGTGCTGCATCGGCCAGGCGTCCGACGTGACGAAGCCGGGCGGAACGTTGCCGAACAGCTCGCGGCAGGCCGCCACGGTGGCGCTGAAGGGGTTCCATTCCGCGATGTGGCGGAGGACGGTCGGCATCTGGTTGGCGTCCACGAAGGCGTTCGAGATGAACGTCAGGGGGAAGAGCCAGATCAGTCCCCCGGACGTGGCCGCCTCCGGGGTGCGCACGACGAGGCCGATCAGCGCACCGATCCAGGAGAACGCGTAGCCGAGCAGGAGCAGCAGCAGGAAGCCCAGCAGCACCCTGCCGATGTTCTCGTGGGTCCGCCAGCCGATGATCAGGGCGACACCGGCGAGCACGACGAGCGTGAGCGCGGTCTGCACGAGGTCGGCGAGGGTACGTCCGGTGAGGACGGCTCCCCGGGCCATCGGCAGTGACCTGAAGCGGTCGATCAGCCCCTTGTGCATGTCGTCCGCGATGCCCGCTCCGGCACCGGCGGTGGCGAAGGTGACGGTCTGGGCGAAGATCCCGGCCATCAGGAATTCTTTGTACGCCGTGGACGACAGGGAGCTGCCCACCTTGATGGAACCGCCGAACACGTAGGTGAACAGCACCACGAACATGATGGGCTGCACCAGGCCGAAGATCACCATCTCGGGGATCCTGGCCATCCGGATCAGATTGCGCCGGGCGACGACCAGCGAGTCGGCCACCGAGCGGCTGATCGCTCCGCGGGGTCTTAGCGGTGCCCGGTTCGGCGCGTCCGTGACGGCACTCACTTCCCGTCCTCCTTCCGGCCCTGTGCGGCCTCGGTCGATGCGTTCTCGCCGTTCTTCTCCAGCTCGGCGGCATGGCCGGTGAGCGAGATGAAGACGTCGTCGAGGGTGGGGCGGCGCAGACCGATGTCGTCGATCTCCACGCCGTGGGTGTCGAGGTCGCGGATGACCTCGGCGAGCAGCTTGGCCCCGCCGGTGACCGGGACGGTCAGCTTGCGGGTGTGTTCGGCGACGGAGATCTCCCCCTTGCCGTACGTGGCGAGCACCGATCGGGCCGGCCCGATCTGGTCGGGCTGGTGCACGACGACCTCCACGCGCTCGCCGCCGGTGCGGGCCTTGAGCTGGTCGGAGGTCCCGCGGGCGATGACCTTGCCGTGGTCGATGACGCAGATGTCGTGGGCGAGGTGGTCGGCCTCCTCCAGGTACTGCGTGGTCAGCAGCAGCGTCGTGCCGCCCGCCACGAGCTCCTCGATGACCTCCCACAGCTGTTGCCGGTTGCGTGGGTCGAGCCCGGTGGTGGGCTCGTCCATGAACATCACCGGCGGTGAGACGACGAGCGCCGCCGCCAGGTCGAGGCGGCGGCGCATGCCTCCGGAGTACGTCTTCGCGGTACGGTCGGCCGCGTCGGCGAGGTGGAACTTCTCCAGCAGCTCCCCGGCCCGCTTCTTCGCGTCACGCGCGCTCATCTGGTAGAGCTGCCCGACCATCTGGAGGTTCTCGCGGCCCGTGAGGTATTCGTCGACGGCCGCGAACTGGCCGGAGAGGCCGATCGATCGGCGTACCTCGTCGGGGTTCTTCAGTACGTCGATGCCTGCCACGACGGCCCGCCCGCTGTCGGGCCGGAGCAGGGTGGTCAGGACACGCACGGCTGTCGTCTTTCCTGCGCCGTTGGGCCCCAGCAGGCCGAGGACGGTGCCTTCGGGTACGTCGAGATCGACGCCGTCCAGTGCTCGTACATCGCCGAAGGTCTTCACCAGACCTTCGGCGTAGATGGCGCCTGGCATACGGGACTCCCCCAGTTGCTCTCGCGTGCTTTCCTGCGGATCGTAGAGTTTTCGACCCTCTGAGGCCGGGAACACCGGGATGTTCGGCGATGCAAGGTGACGCGACACATCGCGACCGACAACTACCGGGCGCGATCCCGGCGCTCAGACCCTCACCAGGTAGCCGGCCTCCCGCAGTGCCCCGGCGACCTCCTCGCAGTGCTCCGGTCCCTTGGTCTCCAGGTGGAGCTCCACCTCGGCCTCGGTGAGTCCGAGCCGTGGGTCGGTCCGCACGTGGCTGATGTCGAGCACGTTGGCGTCGGCGACGGTCAGCGTGGCGAGCAGCGCGGCCAGCGCTCCCGGCCGGTCGGTGAGCCGCAGCCGCAGACTCAGGTAGCGGCCCGCCGCGACCATGCCGTGCGTCAGGACGCGCTGCATCAGCAGGGGGTCCACATTGCCGCCCGACAGCACGGCGACGACTGGCCCGCGGAACGCCTTCGGATCGCTCAGCAGCGCCGCGACCGGGCTCGCCCCGGCCGGCTCGACGACCATCTTGGCCCGCTCCAGGCACAGCAGCAGCGCGCTGGAGAGCTCGTCCTCGGAGACCGTACGGACCTCGTCCACCAGCTCCTGGACCAGCGGGAACGTGAGATCGCCGGGCCGGCCCACCTTGATCCCGTCGGCCATGGTCTGCACGGAGTCGAGCGCCACCGGATGCCCGGCGGACAGCGAGGGCGGATAGGCGGCCGCGCCCGCCGCCTGCACGCCGACGATCCTGACGTCGGGGCGCAGCGCCTTCACCGCGACCGCGATCCCCGCGACGAGACCGCCGCCGCCGATGCCGACGACGATCGTGCGGACCTCCGGACACTGTTCGAGGATCTCCAGGCCCACGGTGCCCTGGCCCGCGATGATGTCCGGGTGGTCGAAGGGGTGGATGAAGACGGCGCCGCTCTTCTCGGCGTACTCCTGCGCGGCGGCGAGCGTCTCGTCCACCACATGCCCGTGCAGCCGGACCTCGGCCCCGTACTCCCGGGTCGCGGCGACCTTCGGCAGAGGCGCGCCGACGGGCATGAAGACCGTGGAACGTACGCCGAGCAGCGAAGAGGCGAGTGCGACACCCTGCGCGTGGTTTCCGGCACTCGCGGCCACTACTCCGGCCGCACGTTCGACGGGGCTCAGGCCGGCGATCCGCACGTACGCGCCACGCAGTTTGAACGACCCGGTGCGCTGGAGGTTCTCGCACTTGAAGTGGACCGGGGCGCCGACCAGGGCGCTCAGATGGCGGCTGCCCTCCATTCCTGTCGTTCTGGCCACCCCGGACAGCATCTTCTGCGCTCCTCGGACGTCGTCGAGGATCAGCGGAGGAAAGGGGCCTGACGTACGGAAGGTCATGACAGCAAGTCTTGCAGCTCGGCGCGGTCGGGGGCCTTCGCATCTCATGGCGGCCTGCGGTGGTGTCCACAGGTTTGTGCAGTGCTCGTACGCGCTGCCCCGTGGCCGCGTACTCTGTCCCCCACCCCATCCGACACCGCACGAAGAGAGCCCCCGGCCATGCCCCCTCAGGACATGACGACTGCTGCGTCTCCTTCCGGGGGCGCGGCCCCCGGACATCCGGGAACGGACCCCTTGCTCGACTCTCTCCAGCACCAGGTGGCCGTCTTCGCCCGCCGTGCCGAGCAGACCCGTCTCGGCGGGGTCGGCCAGGTCCGCAACTCGATGGACCGGGCGGCCTATCTGCTGCTCAACCGGCTCGACGTGGAGGGCCCCATGGGGGTCAAGGCGCTGGCCGCGGGTATGGGGATCGATTCCTCGACCGTGACCCGGCAGGTCGCGCCGCTCGTCGACACCGGCCTCGTCAAGCGCACCTCGCACCCGGAGGACGGGCGCGCGGTCGTGCTGCAGCTGTCACCGCGCGGCCAGGCACGCCTGGATGAGGTCCGCGCCTCGCGGCGTGAGCTGATGGCCCAGGTGACCGGCGAGTGGACCGCGGAGGAGCGCGACACGTTCTGCGACCTGCTGACCCGGTTCAACGCCTCGCTGGCGGCCCGGCAGACGGCGAACCAGCCGGCGCAGGAGAGCTGACAGGACTTTCCCGGCGTGTTCGTCCGGCCGGTCGGATCTACCCTGGAAGGGCCTGCACTCGCGAGTCGAGGAGGCCCGTCATGACACGGAAGATCGCCGACTGTCGTAGGTATCCGAGCGTCTCGAACTGCTCGCTCACCATTTCGGGTGAGGAGGACGAAGTCGTCCGGGCCGCCGCCGAGCACGCTGTCTCGGTCCACGAGCACACGGACAGCCCGGAGATGCGGGAGCAGATCCGTGCCTCGCTGGAGGACGAGAAGGTCGCTGCCTGACCCTTGGTGCGCACCGTCCGGCACCTTTGGTGCGCACCGCCCGGCACCCTTGGTGCGCACCGTCCGGCACCCTTGGTGCGCACCGCCCGGCACCCTTGGTGCGCACCGCCCGGCGGCCGGGATCGTCCCCGGCCGCCGGACGGTTCCGGCCTCGCTGTCAGCCGAGGGCCTGCGTCAGGTCGGCCAGCAGGTCGTCGGCGTTCTCGATGCCGACGGACAGCCGGACCAGGTCGGCCGGCACCTCCAGCGGAGAACCCGCCGCGGAGGCGTGCGTCATACGGCCCGGGTGCTCCAGGAGCGACTCGACGCCGCCGAGCGACTCCCCGAGCGTGAACAGCTTCGCCCGGTTGCAGACCTCGACCGCCGCCTCCTCACCGCCCGTGACCCGGAACGAGACCATCCCGCCGAAAGCCTTCATCTGCTTGGCGGCGATCTCGTGGCCCGGGTGGTCCGGCAGACCCGGGTAGAGGACCTTCGTCACCTTGGGGTGCCGGGTCAGCAGGTCGGCGACCTTCGTGGCGTTCTCGTCGTGGCGGTCCATGCGGACCGCGAGGGTCTTGATGCCACGCAGCACCAGCCACGCGTCGAACGGCCCGGCCACCGCGCCCATCGCGTTCTGGTGGTACGCCAGTTCCTCGGCCAGCTCCGGGTCGCTGACGACGAGTGCGCCGCCGACGACGTCCGAGTGGCCGCCCATGTACTTCGTGGTGGAGTGCACCACCACGTCGGCGCCGAGCGAGAGCGGCTGCTGCAGGTAGGGGCTGGCGAAGGTGTTGTCGACGACGAGCCGCACGCCGGCCTGCCGGGCCACTCCGGCGACGGCCGCGATGTCGGTGATGCCGAGCAGCGGGTTGGACGGTGTCTCCACCCAGATCGCCTTGGTGCGCGGGGTGAGCGCCGCCCGCACCGCGCTCACGTCCGAGGTGTCGGCGACGGAGAACTCCACGCCCCAGCGCGAGGCCACCTTCGCGAACAGCCGGAACGTACCGCCGTAGGCGTCGTTCGGGATGACCACGTGGTCCCCGGGCGTCAGCAGCGCACGCAGGAGGCAGTCCTCGGCGGCGAGGCCCGACGCGAAGGCGAGCCCGCGGCGGCCGCCCTCCAGTGCCGCCAGGTTCTCCTCCAGCGCGGTGCGGGTGGGGTTGGCGCTGCGGCTGTACTCGTAACCGCCGCGCAGTCCGCCGACACCGTCCTGCTTGTACGTGGACACCTGGTAGATCGGCGGGACCACGGCGCCGGTGAGTGGATCCGCCGTGTTGCCGGCGTGGATCGCAAGGGTCTCGAAGCTGTGCTGGTCGCTCATGGAGCCGAGCGTAGTTCGTCGGAACGGAAGTTACGGGCCACTCGCCGCCCGGATATCCGTCCGGGGACAATGGACCGCATGGAGATTCTGTGGTTCCTGCTCGCCCTGTGCATGCTCGTCGCCCTCGTCGGCCCGATCATGCTGCGGCGCCGTGGCGGTATCCGCCAGGTCGCGCCCGGCTCGCCCGATGCCGCCGACCCGGACACCTACGGCTTCGCGCGCCAGGAGGAGCTGGACGTCCGGATGCCCGGACCCGACCAGGACCTCCTGGACGTCCTCGATGTCGTCCAGGGCACCCAGAGCTGGCGGGCCGCGTCCCAGCTGCTCGCGGGTACACCGAAGGAGAGCGAGGTCCGCTGGCAGCGGGTACAGGCGTTCGCCGGTGCGGCGTCCCTGGAGCTGGCCCAGCGGCCCGGCGCGGGCGGGGCGTGGCTGAGGGAGTGGCGGGCCGAGGCCCCGAAGGACGCGGGCGGGGCGGCGGTGCACGCGGAGTTCCTGGTGCAGCAGGCGTGGCGCACCGGCACCGTGGGCACCGACGACTTCCGCATCATCCTGGAGGAGGCCCGCACGGTCTGCGGCGAGGCGGCCCTGCTGGCTCCGGGCGACCCCGTCCCGTACATCGTGGAGCTGGCCGTCGCCCGTGGACTGGGCTACTCCCACGAGCAGTTCGACCAGATCTGGGCGAAGATCATCGATCGTGCCCCCGCACACATGGGCGCGCACATCGCGGCCCTGCACTTCTGGTGCGAGAAGTGGCACGGCTCCCGCGAGGAGGCCGAGCGCTTCGCGACGACGGCCGCCGCCCGCGCCCCGCAGGGATCGCTGCTCGCCGCGCTGCCGCTGTTCGCGGTGTACGAGCATCTCCCTGACGTCAATCTCGTGCAGGGCTTCTACCGGGGCGTCGTCGTGACGAAGGCGGTCGAGGGTGCGATGTTCGCGGTGCACGCGGCACGCGCGGACGACCCGATGCTCGCCCATGTCCGGCACCTGCTGATCCTCTTCCTCGTCCGTATGCAGCGCTGGTCGGAGGCGATGCAGCAGCTCGTCCACATCGACGGCCATGTGGGCGCACTGCCCTGGACCCAGAACCCGGACCCGGCCGCCGAGTACACGGTGTACCGGGCGCTGGCCGTCGCCGGGTACGAGGCGAACGGCGGCAGCCCCGCGACGCTGCTCCACTGATCCTGCTGGCCCTTGGCGTCCGGTTCCGGCTGCGGGCCCGTAAGAAGACCGTCGCGTACACGCTCTCCTGCGAGCATCGCGATCCGCCGGCCCCCGCGGCCTGAGAGCGCCCGCGTCCTGAGACACCGCCACGGCCTGAGACCCCGGAATCCACGGCGCCCTCGCGGCGTTGTACGGAGCGAACCCCGACCCCCGGAGGAGCCCCCGCATGTTCCTGACCCACCGCACCCCGCAGCTCCCCACCCCGGAGGAGGCCCTGCGCGGTCGCCCCACCCCCGCATTCACGGTGCCGTCCCGCCATACGGTCCTCGGCAACCCGCTGGCCGGCCCGTACCCGCAGGGACTGGAGGTCGCCGACTTCGCGCTGGGCTGTTTCTGGGGCGCCGAGCGCAAGTTCTGGCAGACGGAGGGCGTCTGGACGACGCTCGTCGGCTACCAGGGCGGCTACACCGAGAACCCGTCGTACGAGGAGACCTGCTCGGGCCTGACCGGCCACACGGAGGCGGTCCGCGTCGTCTTCGACCCGAAGGTCGTGAGCTACGCCGACCTGCTGAAGCTCTTCTGGGAGTCCCACAACCCGACTCAGGGCTTCCGCCAGGGCAACGACGTGGGTACGCAGTACCGCTCGGCGCTCTACCCCCGCTCCCCGGAGCAGGCGGAGGCCGCGGAGGCGTCCCGCGTGGCGTACCAGCAGGTGCTGACGGGTGCCGGCTTCGGCACGATCACCACGGAGATCCTCCCGGCGGAGGGCCGCGCCTTCTGGCCCGCCGAGGGATATCACCAGCAGTACCTCGACAAGAACCCCGACGGCTACTGCGGCATCGGTGGCACGGGGGCGACCCTGGAGTCCCCCTCGGAGACCAACTGGGGCCGCGCCTGCCCGACGGGGATCGCGCCGGCGCCGACCGCAGGCGACTGACACCACCCGGCCGCCTCCTGGCTCCCGTCTCCTCGGCGGGAGCCGGGATCCGTGGTGGTGGCCGCTCTGCCCGTGGCCGATCGCGGAGGGTCAGGCGGCCAGCCGCACCTCATTTGTCGAGGCCCGCCGGGCCGGGGACATACGGGAGGTCGTGCTGCGGCGCGTGAGCTCTCCGTGAACCAGGGACAGCACATCGGCCAGGCCGAGTCCGAGCGAGCGGGCCGCCGCCGCGAGCACCTCGGACGACGCCTCCTTGCGGCCTCGCTCGACCTCGGAGAGATACGGCAGGGAGATCCGCGCGGTCTCCGCCACGTCCTTGAGCGTCCGCTCCTGCGCGAGCCGCTCGCGGCGCAGGACATCCCCGACGACGTCCCGCCAGAGGGGCTCTCCGGCCGCGGGGGCCGGTGTCGCGGATACGGGGCGCAGGGGGATGACGCGGGCTCGGTCGGTCGCGTGGCTGCTCATCGCCCCAGTCTAGGAGCGGTGCGCCCGGCGCAGGAGGGGAAAGCCTTCCGCGCCGGACGGATCTGCTGTCGGCAGAACGGGGACTGCCGCGGGGTGCCACGTCAGCTGCCGATGTTGCTTTGCGGCCCGGCGTACTGCTTGAGCAGGGCGGGGACGCCCGCGGCCGGGCCCAGGGTGTAGCCGTAGTGGTCGGACGGCTTGAAGGTCGTCCCGCGGGTCCGCTGCTTGCCGGCGCAGGAGACACGGAGGCTGCCGGTCCGGGTCAGGGACGCGGCGTGCCGACGTAGTACGGCTCGGCCACACTCCGGCAGGGACGTCGAGTCGGGACGGCCTGGTGGGGCTTCCCGGCCCCGAAAGGCGTGGCGGCATCGGTGGCGCTGGGGACGGGGGCGCCCGCGCCGCTGTCGCACTGTGGTGCCTGTTCGCCGCTCCCCGCGCCCGTTTCCCGCTGCCTCTCGCGGGGGTGCCGGCCGTGAAGACGGTAGTCCGCCGGTCCGGGGCTCGCCGCCCCGGACCGTGCGCGAGGCAGGGTCAGATCAGCCCCTGCGCCAGCATCGCGTCCGCGACGATCTCGAAACCGGCGATGTTCGCGCCCACCACGTAGTTGCCCGGGCTGCCGTACTTCTCGGCCGTGGTGTGGCAGGAGTCGTGGATGTGGCGCATGATCTGCGCCAGGCGCTCCTCCGTGTGGGCGAAGGTCCAGGAGTCGCGGGAGGCGTTCTGCTGCATCTCCAGGGCGCTGGTGGCCACGCCGCCCGCGTTGGCCGCCTTGCCGGGGGCGAAGGCGACGCCCGCCTCCTGGAAGATGTTGACGGCCTCGGGGGTGGTGGGCATGTTGGCGCCCTCCGCGACCGCCTTCACCCCGTTGCGTACGAGGGCGAGCGCGTCGGCCTCGTGGAGTTCGTTCTGGGTGGCGCAGGGCAGGGCCACGTCCACGGGGACGCTCCAGACGCCCGTCCCTTCGACGTACCGCACGTGGTCGCCGCGCCGTTCGGCGTACTCGGAGATCCGGCCTCGGCCCGTCTCCTTGATCTCCTTGAGCAGGTCGAGGTCGATGCCCTTCTCGTCCACGACGTAGCCGCCCGAGTCGGAGCAGGTCACGACGGTCGCGCCGAGCTGCTGGGCCTTCTCGATGGCGTAGATGGCCACGTTGCCGGAGCCGGAGACCGAGATGCGCTGGCCGTCGAGGGTCTCGCCGCGCACGCGAAGCATTTCGGCGGTGAACAGGACGCAGCCGTAGCCGGTCGCCTCGGTGCGCGCCTGGGCGCCTCCCCAGCCGAGGCCCTTCCCGGTGAGCACACCGGACTCGTAGCGGTTGGTGATCCGCTTGTACTGGCCGAAGAGGTAACCGATCTCCCGGCCGCCGACACCGATGTCACCGGCGGGGACATCGGTGTACTCCCCCAGGTGGCGGTGGAGTTCGGTCATGAACGACTGGCAGAAGCGCATGACTTCGGCGTCGGACCGCCCCTTGGGGTCGAAGTCAGCGCCGCCCTTGCCGCCGCCGATCGGCATGCCGGTGAGGGCGTTCTTGAAGATCTGCTCGAAGCCGAGGAACTTCACGATGCCGAGGTTGACGGAGGGGTGGAAGCGAAGTCCGCCCTTGTACGGGCCGAGCGAGCTGGAGAATTCGACGCGGAAGCCGCGGTTGACGTGGATGTCGCCGGCGTCATCCGACCACGGCACCCGGAAGATGAGCTGGCGCTCGGGCTCGCAGATGCGCTCGATGATGCGGGCGTCGACGAGCTCCGGGCGCTGCGCCAGTACGGGGCCCAGCGTTTCGAGGACCTCGCGCACCGCCTGGTGGAACTCGCCCTCGCCCTGGTTGCGCCGCAGGATCTCCGCGTAGAGCGGCTCGATGACACGGTTCTCGGCGGTGCGCGGGGAGAGGGAGTCGGAACTGGTCGGCATCTGATCAAGACCTTCCGTGGGTGGGCTCATGCGCGTCGGCGCCCCTGTCCCCCGGAGGCGCCACCGGCCCGTGGGGACCGTTGCACCCGGCAAGTCTCGCAGCGCGCTCCGGCCCTGCCAGGGCGACATCCGCAGAGGGGCCAGGGTTGTTCGCCCGGTACGGGCACTTCTGTCCCCGTACACCCGCTCCCGCCGAGGCGAAGGGCCCGCTGGGCGCCCGCGTCACGGGGCCGTGCGGGTGGCGAACCTCACAGGCGGAAGGCTACGGCTGTGAGGTTCGCGCCGCCTCGGATCAGGCCGCCGCGTTCTCCGTCACGGTGACCTTTCCCTTACGGATGGCCGCCACCCGGGGTGTCTTGCGGGCGCGGGCGGGCCTTGGTGATCCGGGACTCGGGAAGCTCGGCGAGATCGGCCCCCTCGATGGTCGATCGACACCGGCGAGCGCGTCGAGCCGGATGAGAACACTGCGGGCACCCGAACGCCGAAGGCGGCGGCGCCCGGAAGAATCCGGGAGCCGCCGCCTTCGGAGGGGAAAGGAGGGCGATCGGGGATCAGGCGGCGGAACCCGCCGTCCACTCCGACCAGTTCATGTTCCATCCGTTGAGGCCGTTGTCCGCCGCGATGGTCTTGTCCGGGGAGTTCTTGACGACGACCACGTCGCCGATCATGGAGTTGTTGTAGAACCAGGCACCGGCCGTACCCGGGTCGTCGGCGCCCTTCGTGTCGGACAGGCCGACGCAGCCGTGGCTGGTGTTGGTGCTGCCGAAGATCGACTTGGCACCCCAGTAGTTACCGTGGATGAAGGTGCCCGACGTGGACAGCCGCATGGCGTGCGGCACGTCCTTGATGTCGTACTCACCCTTGCCGTCGTCGTCCGTGAAGCCGACCGTCGAACCGTCCATGCGGGTCTCCTTGAACTTCTCGGAGATCACCATCTGGCCGTTGTACGTCGGGTTGTCCGACGAACCGGCGGAGATCGGGATGGTCTTGATCGTCTTGCCGTCCCGGGTGACGGTCATGGTGTGCGCCTTGGCGTCCACGGTGGAGACCTGGTTGCGGCCGACCTTGAAGGTGACCGTCTTCTGCTGCACGCCCACGACGCCGTCGGCGCCCTCGACGCCGTCCAGGGCCAGCTTCAGCGTGACGGTGGAACCGCCCTGCCAGTAGTCCTCGGGGCGCAGGTCCAGGCGCTTGTTGTTGAACCAGTGGCCGACGACTTCCTGGCCGCTGCTCGATGTCACCGTGACGCCGTCCTGCACGGCCTTCCGGTTCGTGATCTCCTTGTTGAAGTTGATCGACACCGGCATGCCCACGCCGACGGTGGAACCGTCCTCCGGGGTGAAGTTGCCGATGAAGCTGTTCTCCGGCGAGACCGTCGTGAACGAGCTGTTGGCGTGCGCCTCACGGCCGTCGGAGTCGACCGCCGTGGCGCTGATCTTGTACGTCGTCGAGCGCTCCAGCTGACCGGAGGGCTTCCAGTTCGAACCGTCGGCGGCGAGGGCGCCCTCGACTGCGTCTCCGGCCGACGTGGTCATCGTGACCTCGGTCAGCTTGCCCTTGGCGACGGTGACCATCGCGGCGTTGTTGATGCTCGCGTTGGCCGCGCCGTTCTTCGGCGCGATCGTTATCTGCGCCTCGGAGGCATCCTTCGCTGCCGCTTCGTCCACCTGCGCCTGTGACGTCTTCGAGCTGTCGGCGCTCGCGCCCGTGTCCGCACCGCTGTCGTCGCTGCAGGCCGAAAGCACCAGCACCCCGCCGAGCAGTGCGGACGCGGCCATGAGGCCCCTGCGCCGCTTGCTGTACGTCATCACACGCTTCTCCATCGTTGCCGACTCCCCAAGGTCCCCGGACAGGGTCACCCGACGGCGATTCCCCGTCAATGTTCCAAGAACACCGCGACCGGGCCCTCCGTTCCACATCCACCGAAGATGTGGGGAACACCACTCATCGACGCACCGAGGACCGCGGCGGTTCCCGCCACCCGTGAGGGGTGCCCGGTGGGCGTCAGCGTTCCGTGTTCCCGCCGCCCTCTTCGTCGTCCGTCTCATTGTCCTCGATCCCGTAGTACGCCTCGTCCCCGTCCTCTCCGGCGGCCCAGTCCTCGGCGTCCGGGTCGTAGTCGATCGACTCGCTGCTCCACGAGGCCTGGGCGAGTTCGACCCCGGGCACCTGGCTGACCAGATCGAACGGGTCGATCAGCGAGGCGAGGGCCTCCGCCGCGTCTTCCCTGACCGTCTCCTCGGCATGCGTACGTTCCTCGGCGGACTCGTCGGCGGAGACTCCGCCGACGGTGAAATCGGCGGCGATGCTCTCCAGCGCCGTTCCGGTCAGGGCGTCCGCGTTGCTGATCTCCAGCACCATCTCCACGCGAAGCCGAACAAATGAGGGTGTCTCCGAAGTTCTCATACGCCGGAGCGTAAGGCCCTGGGGAGCTTTGGGTTTCCTCCGACCCGCTGCTTTGCTTAGCATCGGCCTACGGGGCTAACTGATGGCTGTCGCAAGGGGATCGATTCTGTGTCCATCGCTCGTCGCACGCTGCTGACCACCACAGCGGCAGGCACCCTGCTCTGCGCTCTCTGGTTCGTCCCCTCCGCGAAAGCGACCGACGGAACAGGCCCGCAGAGTGGTTCCACCGGCTCGTCCGCCGGTTCCTCCACCGAGGCCCGACAGGCCTCCGTCACGGAGGACTTCACCTCCGACGACACGCTCGCCGACACCGGGGCGGGCATCGACACGACTCCCTACCTGATCGGCGGCACGGCCTCGCTGTGCGTCGGCGCGGGGTTCGTCGTGTACTCGGTACGCCGGGGCGGGACGCTGAGCACCCGCCTCTGAGGGCTCGGCACCAGGTACGCCGGGCTGCCGTACCCGTAACCGGGTGCGGCAGCCCTTCGCGTGCGCATGGGCTCAGGCAAGCGGGCCGGTCACCGTCTCCACGGCCGCGACCAGCTTTCCCTCCCGTACGAAGGCGTCGGCGGCGGCCAGGTCCGGGGCCAGGAAGCGGTCCGGGCCGGGCCCCTCGACACCGGCGGCCCGCAGGGCCCCGATGACGGCCTGCGAGGCGGGCGCGGGGGTCAACCCTTCGGCGGCGCGCAGCTCGACGGCACGCGTGGCGGCGTACAGCTCGACTGCCACGATCCGCGCGAGGCCGGTGACGGCGGTGCGCAGCTTCCGCGCGGCCGACCAGCCCATGGAGACGTGGTCCTCCTGCATCGCGGAGGACGGGATCGAGTCCACGGACGCCGGGACCGCGAGCCGCTTCAGCTCGCTGACCAGCG
This sequence comes from Streptomyces sp. NPDC002911, assembly GCF_053591835.1. NCBI lineage: Bacteria > Bacillati > Actinomycetota > Actinomycetes > Kitasatosporales > Streptomycetaceae > Streptomyces > Streptomyces sp. NPDC002911. The sequence continues at coordinate 538,397 of NZ_JBSFUO010000001.1, forward strand.
CGGCCTGCGTGTACTGGGCGATCATCAGGCCCGAGTCGACCCCGGCGTCGTCGGCGAGGAACGGCGGCAGCCCGTGCGAGCGGCTCTTGTCCAGCAGCCGGTCCGTGCGGCGCTCGGTGATCGACCCGAGGTCGGCGGCGACGATCGCCAGGAAGTCGAGGACGTACGCGACGGGCGCGCCGTGGAAGTTGCCGTTGGATTCGACCCTGCCGTCCGGGAGCACGACCGGGTTGTCCACGGCCGAGGCGAGCTCGCGGTCCGCGACGAGCCGCCCGTGTGCGAGGGTGTCGCGCCCGGCGCCGTTGACCTGGGGTGCGCAGCGTACGGAGTAGGCGTCCTGGACCCGGGGGGCGTCGTCCTGATGGTGGCCGGTGAGGCCGGACCCGGCGAGCACGCGCAGCATGTTGTCCGCGGAGACGCCCTGGCCGGGGTGCGGGCGGATGGCGTGCAGCTCCGGGGCGAGGACCTTGTCCGTACCGAGCAGTGCCTCGAGGGAGAGCGCGGCGGTGATGTCCGCGCTGGTGTAGAGGTTCTTCAGGTCGGCGAGGGCCATGACGAGCATGCCCAGCATGCCGTCGGTGCCGTTGAGGAGGGCGAGGCCCTCCTTCTCGCGCAGTTCGACGGGGGTGATGCCGTGCGCCGCGAGGAGTTCACCGGCCGGCCGCACGGTGCCGTCGGGGCCCTCCGCCTCGCCCTCGCCCATCAGGGTCAGGGCGCAGTGCGAGAGAGGGGCGAGGTCGCCGGAGCAGCCGAGCGAACCGTACTCGTGGACGAGGGGGGTGATGCCCGCGTTGAGCACGTCGGCCATGGTCTGCGCGACTTCCGGGCGTACGCCGGTATGGCCGGATGCCAGCGTCTTCAGCCGGAGGAACATCAGCGCACGGACGACCTCGCGCTCGACGTGGGGCCCCATGCCCGCCGCGTGCGAGCGGACGATGTTGCGCTGCAGCCGCGCCCGTAGATCCGGGCTGATGTGCCGGCTGGCGAGGGCGCCGAAGCCGGTGGAGACGCCATAGACCGGCTCGGGCTTGGCGGCGAGGGCGTCGACGATCCCCCGTGCGGCGGCGAGCGCCTCGACGGCGGCTGCGGAGAGCTCGACCCGGGCCCCCTGGCGGGCCACGGCGACGACGTCCTCAGCGGTGGTCCCGGACGTCCCCACCACGACTGTATGCATATCCATATTCAGAAGCGTACGGACTGAAACCCTTCATGTCACGAGTGGTCGAGCGGTTGACCCCTTACGACCTCACCCGGGCGGATTGCCGCGCAGTCTGCGGCGGTCGTGGGGGGACCTGGGCGGGGAGTCGGCGAGCTGGATCACGTCACCGTCCCGCCCCGCGACCACCGGCCTCCTGGAGTGGGCGGCCTTCGCCTGGTACTGGGCGGCGTCCGCCAGCCTGAAGAGGCGGCGCGCGGACGGCACCGGGCCGATGTCGTCGCCCGTGGACGCGACCCCGCAGGCGACCCCGTCGCCGAGCTCCAGGGCGACGGCCCGCGCACAGAGCTCCTCGGACACCCGGACCACGTCGTCCGCCGGGGGGCCCACGGCGAGCAGACAGAACTCGTCCCCGCCCAGGCGCGCGGACAGCGCGCCCGGGAGCATCGCGCCGCAGAGCGAGAGCACGGAGCCGAAACGTTCCAGCAGCCGGTCGCCGACCGCGTGGCCATGCGTGTCGTTGACCGTCTTGAGCCCGTTCAGATCGCACACGACCAAGCTGACCACGGCACCCTCGGTGCGGTGCCGGTCCACCGCCTCGTCGAGGCGGAGGTCGACTGCCCTGCGGTTCGCCAGGCCGGTCAGCGGATCGGTGAAGGCCAGCTTGCGGACCTCCTCCAGCCGCTCGGTCTGCGCGATACCCGCCGCGACGACGGCGGCAAGGACGGTCGCGAAGTCCGCGTCGTCCCGGTCGAACACCGGAGCACCCGGCGGACGGGCCACATACAGCTCCCCCCACGCCCGCCCGTGCAGCACGATCGGAGCCACCACGCAGCTGCCCCGCCCGCGCATGCGCAGCGCCGCGACGCGCCGGGGGCAGTACGGACGGGCGCCCCGGGCCGGAGCACCGGCGGCCGGGGCGCCGTCGGCGGTCTCCACCCAGGCATCGGGCTCACCGCCGCCCGCCCAGCGCTCGTGCAGGAATTCGGTGATCTCCGGGAACTGGTGCACGGGGTAGGCCTCGGCCTCGGGGAACTCCTCCTCCCCCTCGGCCCGCTCCCCCGCGTTGACCAGCACGCGAAGCCTGCCCCGCTCCCGCTCCCACACGGAGAGGGCGGCGAAGCTGCCCCCCAGCGCCTCGCACGCCCCCGCTGCCGCGGCATGCCAGGATTCTCGCGGGGTACAGGCCGCCGCCATCGTCTGTGCCAGCGCAACCACGGCGCGCAGCCGCGCATCATCACCGCCCATCGCCCTAGCTTATGTATGACCGTAGTGATGTGATCAGTCGGCAGAGCTGATGATCTTGCACTGTTGATCTTCCCGTCGGCCCGGGATCACTCGCCTGGCCAGCTGGGCTTCCGCTTCTCGTTGAACGCGGCGACGCCCTCGGCCCGGTCCCCGGAGAAGGCCACGGAACGCCAGGCGGCGTCCTCCACCTCGAGCCCGGCCCTCAGGTCCAGCCCCTGCCCCAGCCGCAGCGCCCGCTTCGCGGCCCGGAGTCCCACCGGTGAGTTCGCCGCGATCCGGGCACCGAGGGCCAGCGCCTCCTCCCGGTCCCGGCCCGCCTCGACCAGCTCGTCGACCAGGCCCAGCTCGCGCGCCTCTGCCGCCTCCACACGCCGTGCGCTGAAGACCAGCTCGGCGGCGCGTGCAGCGCCGACCCGCCGGGGCAGCAACTGCGTACCGCCGCCGCCCGGGATGACGCCGACGGACACCTCGGGCAGACCGACCACGGCGGTACGGTCGGCCACGATCACGTCGCAGGCCAGCGCGAGCTCGAAGCCGCCGCCGAGGGCGTAGCCGTGCACGGCGGCGACGACCGGCATCGGCAGCTCCAGCACGCCGGTGTACGCGGCCCGTGCCGTGGGCCGCTGCCGCACGAGCTCGGCGTCGGTGAAGGAGTTCCGCTCCTTGAGGTCCGCGCCCACACAGAAGGCCCGCTCATGGCTGGAGGTGAGCACGGTCGCCCGCACGCCCTGATCGGCGCCGAGCGCGGCGCAGGCGTCGGCGACGGCGCGCGCCATCGCGGTGCTCACGGCGTTCATGGCCTCGGGCCGGTCGAGCACGAGCTCGGCGACGTGGTCCCGGCCCTCGTCCCGCCGTACGACGACGAATTCCCCGAACCTCTGCTCCGACGTGACACCCATGACTGCACCCCTCCGGTTAACGAGCGTTACCGGAATCCTAGGCGCGGGGCCGCGGCCCCGGACCCCGCTCCTCGATCGGCGGAGGGATTCGGTCCACGGGGGCCCCGCACCGCCGTCCCCGGGGCCGCGTCAGGTCGACGCCTTGCCGCGCCGGGCCAGCAGCCACGGTTCCACCACGCCCAGCCCCCGCACCGGCCGCTGCCACATCGGCTGCAGCCCGAAGCGGTACGTCGGCGGCGGTGGCTCGTCGTCCGGACGGTGGCCCTCCATCTTCGCCAGCCTGGCCCGCTCGGCCGCGGCCGCGGCCTCCTCCGCCTCGGACGCGGGTGCGTCGCCGTTCCTGATCAGCTCCGTGGCGAACGCGCCGTCGACCAGCACCGCGTCCTTGGGCGCTATCGATGTGAGCCGGCTGGCCAGATTCACCGTCGTACCGAACACGTCGCCCATACGCGTGGTGACCGTGCCGAACGCTATGCCGACCCGCAGCGCGGGCATCGTCGTGTCCTGGGCCATCGCCTCGACCAGCCGGAGCGCTATCTCACCCGCCGTGCCCGCGTCGTCCGCGGCGAAGAGGACTTCGTCACCCAGGGTCTTGATGAGCCGTCCGCCGTGCGCGGCGACCAGGTCGGCCGAGGTCGTCTCGAAGGCCTCGACCAGCTCACCGAGCTCCTCCTCCTCCAGCCGCCTGGTCAGCCGGGTGAAGCCGACGAGGTCCGCGAAGCCCACGGCGAGCCGGCGGTCGACCATCTCCTCGTCGTCCGCCGCCTGCACGACCCGGCCCGTGGCGGCCGCGAGCTGGCGCCGCCACACGTACACCAGGAATTCCTGCAGCTCGGGCAGGAGCAGCTCGACCAGCGGGTAGGTGACCTCGGTCCGGGTCATGCCGGGCTCGGGAGGCTCCGTCAGCCCCTCCAGGAAGGAGTCGATCTGCCACTCCGCGAGCCGGGCGGTGGTCTGCCCGGTCGACCGGGCCACCTGGATCGCCATCGGCTCGCTGAGCAGCCCGGCCTCGACCAGACCGGCGAGCCGGCGCAGCGCCAGCACATCGGCCTCGGTGAGCGCCTTGGCCTGCCCGATGTCGGCGAAGCCCATCGCCCGCCAGAAGCGGGACGCCAGGTCCATGGAGACGCCGGCGGTCCTGGCCGCCTGGAACGGCGTGTAACGGCGGTCGGCACCCAGGATCAGGGCCTCCAGCCGGATGGCGAGCGGATCGTCCGTCGGTTCGGCCGTGTGGTCGACCTCGTGATGCGGTGTCGAGTAAACGGACGGTCCCGACGAGGGCTCCGCGCCGTCGTCGGAGTTCGTGTCGTCGACGGTCACCGGCCGCCTCCTGCCCGTTCCCTGCGCACTGCCCTGCCGATCTGTCGCTGGATCGCCTCAACGATACGGCAGGTGTGCCCTGGCTCACGTCCTGGTGGCGCGGTTCAGGGCCCTGTCTCCCGTGACATCACCCGTATGTGCGGGCCGCCGGATCAGACGAGACCGCCTTCCTCCCCGCGCAGGTGGACGATGTCCCCGGCCGATACGGGCTCCTGGAGGCCGTCGCCCGTGGCCAGTACGAGCCGTCCGTCGCCGTCGATCGCGACGGCCTCACCGACGACGGACCGGTCGCCCGGCAGCTCGGCCCGCACCGTCCGGTCGAGCGTGGCGCAGCCCGCCGCGTAGGCCGCCTGGAGCCCGCTGTCGGCGGCGTCACCGTTCGCGTCGCGCCATTGCCCGTACCACTGCTCCACTGATCGCAGGACGGCCCGGAGCAGGGTCTCGCGGTCGGTGGAGACCGCTCCGGCGAGCGCCAGTGAACCCGCGTGCGGGGCGGGCAGCTCGGCCGCGCGCAACGACACGTTGAGGCCGATGCCGATGACGACGCCGTCCCCTGCCCGCTCGGCCAGTATGCCGCCGGTCTTGCGTTCTGTGCCGCCGATCGTCACCAGGAGGTCGTTGGGCCATTTCAGTGCCATGTCGACGCCCGCCGACTGCGCGAGGCCCGTCGCGGCCGCGACACCGGTGAGCAGCGGAAGCCACCCCCACCGTTCGACGGGTACGTCGCCGGGGGTCAGGTACACCGAGAGGAAGAGGCCCGAGCGAGGCGGCGCCGTCCAGCTCCGGTCGAGGCGTCCGCGGCCCGCGGTCTGCTCCTCGGCGACCAGCACCGCCCCCTCGGCCAGACCGCCGCCGGCGGCCCGGGCCACGAGGTCGGAATTGGTGGAGCCGGTCGCCTCGACGATGTCGAGCGAGGTCCACAGGCCGTCGGGCTTCAGCAGCCCGCGGCGGAGCGCCGCGACGTTCAGGGGCGGCCTGTCGAGGTCCGACCAGCGGTTGTGCGGCGCATCAGGAGGTGTCATGCAACCCACATTAGGTGTGGCAAACGACGCACTGCCGAACCGTATCCGCGCCGATACGCTACGGATCAGTAGCTGACACCAGCCGACGAGCATGCAGCCGTCGAGCACTCATGGGACAGCACTACTGCTGGATGAACCAGCCGTCCCCGTGATCAGGCAGGGAGCCGCCACCCGATGTCCGAGCCGCAGAGCGATATCCACACCACCGCCGGCAAGATCGCGGACCTGCAGCGCCGTATCGAAGAGGCCACACACGCAGGTACCGCCCGCGCCGTCGAGAAACAGCACGCGAAGGGCAAGCTGACCGCCCGGGAACGGGTCGGTCTCCTGCTCGACGAAGGTTCTTTCGTGGAGCTCGACGAGTTCGCACGACACCGGTCCACCAATTTCGGAATCGAGAAGAACCGCCCCTACGGAGACGGTGTCGTCACCGGGTACGGCACGGTCGACGGCCGTCCCGTCTGCGTGTATTCGCAGGACTTCACGATTTTCGGCGGCTCGCTCGGCGAGGTCTACGGCGAGAAGATCGTCAAGGTCATGGACTTCGCGATGAAGACCGGCTGCCCGGTGATCGGCATCAACGACGGCGGCGGCGCACGCATCCAGGAGGGTGTGGCCGCTCTCGGGCTGTTCGCCGAGATCTTCCGCCGCAATGTGCACGCCTCGGGTGTCGTCCCGCAGATCTCCGTGATCGTCGGGCCGTGCGCGGGCGGCGCGGTCTACTCTCCCGCGATCACCGACTTCACGGTCATGGTCGACCAGACCTCGCACATGTTCATCACCGGCCCGGACGTCATCAAGACGGTCACCGGCGAGGACGTCGGTTTCGAGGAACTGGGCGGCGCCCGCACGCACAACACCACGTCCGGCGTGGCCCACCACATGGCGGGGGACGAGAAGGACGCCATCGAATACGTCAAGTCCCTGCTGTCCTACCTCCCGTCGAACAACCTTTCCGAGGCCCCCGCCTTCCCGGAGGAGGCGGACCTGGCGACCACGGACGAGGACCGCGAGCTCGACACCCTCATCCCGGACTCGGCGAACCAGCCGTACGACATGCACAGCGCCATCGAGCACGTGCTCGACGACGGCGAGTTCCTGGAGACGCAGGCCCTGTTCGCGCCGAACATCATCACCGGCTTCGGACGCGTCGAGGGCTTCCCGGTCGGCATCGTCGCCAACCAGCCGATGCAGTTCGCCGGCTGTCTGGACATCGACGCCAGCGAGAAGGCCGCGCGCTTCGTCCGCACCTGCGACGCGTTCAACGTGCCGGTCCTCACCTTCGTCGACGTCCCCGGCTTCCTGCCGGGTGTCGACCAGGAGTACGGCGGCATCATCCGCCGCGGCGCCAAGCTGATCTACGCCTACGCCGAGGCGACCGTCCCGCTGATCACGGTCATCACGCGCAAGGCGTTCGGCGGCGCGTACGACGTCATGGGGTCCAAGCACCTGGGCGCCGACCTGAATCTGGCCTGGCCGACCGCCCAGATCGCGGTGATGGGCGCGCAGGGCGCGGTGAACATCCTGCACCGCCGGACCATCGCCGCTGCCGACGACCCGGACGCCACCCGCGCCGAACTGATGGCCGACTACGAGGACGCCCTCCTCAACCCGTACGTCGCGGCCGAGCGCGGCTACGTCGACGCGGTGATCATGCCGTCCGACACCCGGGCTCACCTCGTGAAGGGCCTGCGCCAGCTCCGTACGAAGCGCGCATCACTGCCGCCGAAGAAGCACGGCAACATCCCCCTCTAGCCACCGGGAGCCACCATGATCAAGGTCGTACGGGGCAATCCGACCCCGGAGGAGCTCGCCGCCGCCCTCGCGGTGGTCCGGGCGCGCGCGGCGGCGGTGGCCGCGGTGCCGTCCGGTGCTCCGCTGCCGCCCGAGGAGTGGTCGGACCCGGGCAGGATCGCCCGCCGGGGCGCGCTGCGGCCGGGGCCCCGCTCGTGGGCGCGGACGTACTGGCCCTCCTGAAGACCCGTCGAGCGGCGCCTGAGTACGCGTACTCAGGCGCCGCAGGCGTGTCCGGAGCACCATCGGAAGCATGCTGTGGTCCGACCCCGAGAACAAGCCGTCCAAGGAACTGCGCGACGCCCAGGACATGATGCGTCGCGCGGGGCTGCTGCTCGCGCTGGCCATGGTCGTGGCGATGTTCGTCCTGGGCACCCGCTGAGACCGGTCGGCCCCGCCTACGATGGCCGGTATGACTGATCAGCGCCGCCTCGTGCTCGCCTCCGCCTCCCCTGCCCGTCTCGGTCTCCTGCGTCAGGCAGGGTTCGCCCCCGAGGTGATCGTCAGCGGTGTGGACGAGGACGCGCTCACCGCTCCGAGCCCGGGTGAGCTGGCGCTCGTCCTCGCCGAGGCGAAAGCCGCCGCGGTGGCGGCCCGTCCCGAGGCCGCGGGCGCGCTCGTCATCGGCTGCGACTCGGTGCTGGAGCTGGACGGAGAGGCGCTCGGCAAGCCCGCCGACAGCGAGGAGGCCACCGCACGCTGGAAGTCCATGCGCGGCCGGTCGGGCATCCTGCAGACGGGGCACAGCGTCATCGACACGGCCACCGGCCGCACGGCGTCGGCGACCGCGTCCACCGTGGTCAGGTTCGGCGAGCCGACGGACGCCGAGGTGGCGGCCTACGTCGCTTCGGGGGAGCCGCTGCACGTCGCCGGGGCGTTCACCCTGGACGGCCGCTCGGCGCCGTTCGTCGAGTCGATCGAGGGCAGCCACGGCAACGTCATCGGGCTCTCGCTGCCGCTGCTGCGTCGGCTGCTCGGCGAACTGGGCATCTCAGTCACCGACTTGTGGGTCTGAGCGACGCCGTCACACCGGCGCCGGAGCCTGTCCGGCGACGGCCTTCCCCGCTTCGGGTCCGGGCCGGACGTACGCCACCAGCGTCAGCACGATCAGGGCCAGGACGACCATCAGGAACACGAAGGCCGCCCAGCCGAGCAGCCCCACCGCCAGTGCTCCCAGCACCCCGTGGACGACCGCGCACCCGATGAGGGCGATCCTGGCGAAGCGGCCCGGGGCCCGGTCGTGTATTCCGGCCAGCAGGGGAACCAGCCCGCAGAGCGCCAGCAGGACCCCGGAGGCGCCGCCCATCACCCACGTACCGGTGACCATGGCGTCGGGATCCATCCCGGCCAGGGACATGCTCTGGTTCCCGGCGACCGTCGCGAGGACGCCGTTGACGATGACGATGCCCACGGCTTCCACGAAGAGAACGATCGCGGTCACGAAGGCCACTGGTCTGCGCACCACGGCGCCACCCCCTGTTACCTGCAGTACGTTCGGTAGCGCGGACCCTACTAACCGGTAATGGTTCGGACAAGGGGTCGCGTACGGACGGGGCCGTCCTCGGGGCCGCGGCAAAGTTTTCCTCGGCCGTTCGTTGGGACTCCACAAAGAAACGCCGCGCGGCGTTGACCGTCCGGACAGAGACTTGGGCCACACTTCGTGGCTACTGTGCGGTTGAGGATCCCGGCGTACCGTGGTGCGACAAGGGATTTCGCGACTCGAGCAAGCCTCGAATCACACTCCGTGTGGGCAAGTTCACTATTGGGGACGGGTCGTACGGCCGTGTCGGTAGTCCCTAAACTCAGCTTGTTCTCAAGGAGGGAGTCATCGTGCGCAAGGTGCTCATCGCCAACCGTGGCGAAATCGCTGTCCGTGTTGCTCGGGCTTGCCGGGATGCCGGAATCGGGAGCGTAGCCGTCTACGCCGATCCGGACCGGGATGCTCTGCATGTGCGCGCGGCCGACGAGGCGTTCGCTCTGGGCGGTGACACTCCGGCCGCCAGTTATCTGGACATGGCCAAGGTGCTCCAGGCCGCGAAGGATTCGGGGGCGGACGCGATCCACCCCGGTTACGGCTTCCTCTCGGAGAACGCGGAGTTCGCCCAGGCCGTGCTCGACGCGGGTCTGACGTGGATCGGGCCGCCGCCGCAGGCCATCAGGGACCTCGGCGACAAGGTCGCGGCCCGGCACATCGCGCAGCGCGCGGGTGCCCCGCTGGTGGCCGGCACGCCGGACCCGGTGTCAGGTTCGGCCGAGGTCGTGGAGTTCGCGGAGAAGAACGGTCTGCCGATCGCGATCAAGGCGGCGTTCGGTGGTGGCGGGCGCGGGCTGAAGGTGGCCCGCACGCTGGAGGAGATCCCCGAGCTGTACGACTCGGCGGTTCGCGAGGCCGTGGCGGCGTTCGGCCGGGGCGAGTGCTTCGTGGAGCGCTACCTCGACAAGCCGCGGCACGTGGAGACCCAGTGCCTGGCCGACACACACGGCAACGTCGTGGTCGTGTCCACCCGTGACTGCTCACTGCAGCGCCGCCACCAGAAGCTGGTCGAGGAAGCCCCCGCGCCGTTCCTGTCCGAGGCGCAGAACGCGGAGCTGTACGCGGCGTCGAAGGCGATCCTGAAGGAAGCCGGCTACGTCGGTGCGGGCACGGTCGAGTTCCTCGTCGGTGTGGACGGCACGATCTCCTTCCTGGAGGTGAACACCCGTCTCCAGGTCGAGCACCCGGTCACCGAGGAGGTCACCGGTCTCGACCTCGTCCGCGAGATGTTCCGTATCGCCGACGGTGAGGAGCTCGGCTACGACGACCCTGCCGTGCGCGGGCACTCCTTCGAGTTCCGGATCAACGGTGAGGACCCGGGCCGTGGCTTCCTGCCCGCCCCGGGCACCGTCACGCTGTTCGCCCCGCCGACCGGCCCCGGTGTCCGCCTTGACGCGGGTGTCGAGACCGGCAGTGTCATCGGTCCGGCGTGGGACTCGCTGCTGGCCAAGCTGATCGTGACCGGTGCGACCCGTGAGCAGGCCCTGCAGCGGGCCGGGCGTGCGCTGGCGGAGTTCCAGGTGGAGGGCATGGCGACCGCCATCCCGTTCCACCGTGCGGTCGTGACCGATCCGGCGTTCACCGCGGACCCGTTCCGCATCCACACCCGGTGGATCGAGACGGAGTTCGTCAACGAGACCAAGCCGTTCGCGGCGCCCGCGGACGCGGAGGCGGACGAGGAGTCCGGCCGCGAGACCGTCGTCGTCGAGGTCGGCGGCAAGCGCCTGGAGGTCTCGCTGCCCTCCTCGCTCGGTATGAGCCTGGCGCGTACGGGTCTGGCGGCCGGTGCGAAGCCCAAGCGCCGCGCGGCGAAGAAGACCGGCTCCGCCGCCTCCGGCGACACCCTCGCCTCGCCCATGCAGGGCACGATCGTCAAGATCGCGGTAGAGGAGGGCCAGGAGGTCACGGAAGGCGACCTCATCGTCGTCCTCGAAGCCATGAAGATGGAACAGCCCCTCAACGCCCACCGCTCCGGCACCGTCAAGGGCCTGGCGGCGGAGGTCGGCACCTCGGTGTCGTCCGGCGCCGTGATCTGCGAGATCAAGGACTGAGCGCGCGTTCACCCCGACCTGGGGGCCCGGCACCTGCCGGGCCCCCAGTGGCATCCTTGGGATGCGGAGCGGACACCAGGAGGACAGGGCGATGGCGATGAGTACGGCACCGACACCGGCCCGGCCGATGCGCGCCGATGCGCGCCGCAACTACGACAGGCTGCTGAGCGAGGCCCGCACGGCCTTCGCCGCGCAGGGCACGGATGCCTCGCTGGAGGACATCGCCCGGCGGGCGGGCGTCGGCATCGGCACGCTCTACCGGCACTTCCCGAACCGTCAGGCCCTGATGAACGCGGTGTTCCAGGAGGCCCTGACCGCACTGCTCGCCCGCTCCCGCGAACTGGCACTGGCCGACCACCCGTGCACCGCTCTGGTGGAGTGGCTGGGTGCGATCGTCACTCATGCGGGTGAGTACCGCGGTCTGGCACAAGCCCTCATGTCGGCTTCGGGGGACGAGACGTCGGCACTGACCTCATGTCATGTGCCGCTGCGTCAGGCCGGCGCGCGACTGCTGACGCGAGCACAGTCGAGCGGCTCGGTGCGGGCGGATGTGTCGATCGACGACCTGCTGCAACTGACGAACGCGATCGCGCTGGCCGCGGAGCAGACCCCGGCCGATCCTGCCCTGGCCGACCGCCTGTTGCGACTGACGCTGCGCGGCGTGAAGGCCGACCCGGCCGGCCACGCACCGCCGGGCTCACCTGGCGACTGAAGGCGTTTCCGCGGAACCCGCCCGGCGGCCCGCCGCCGCAGCCGCTACCGGCGCCGTAGATCCGCGACCCGTCCCACCGGTCCCTCCGCCAGTGCGGCGGCGCTCCGCAACTGCGGACCGAGTCCTCCCGGCCCCCCGTGGCCGCCTTGGGTGCGGCGTTGGCCCGGCAGCGGCATCTCCTGCCGGGCCTGCCGTCCGGGCGGCAGGGCGTCACCGGCCGCGGACCGCGTGGCGGGCCCCGCCACCGTGATCTCCACGCCCTGATCTGCCAGGGCCTGCAGCTCCGTGGCGGCACGCTCGTCGTGGGCCGGCGGCTCGTCCGTCACCAGACGGGTGATCAGCTCCGTGGGTACCGTCTGGAACATGGTGTCGGAGCCGAGCTTCGTGTGGTCCGCCAGGACCACCACCTCGGCCGCGGCCTGTACCAGTGCCCTGTCCACGCTCGCGGAGAGCATGTTGGACGTGGACAGACCGCGCTCCGCGGTCAGCCCGCTCCCGGAGAGGAAGGCCCGGCTCACCCGCAGCCCCTGGAGGGACTGCTCGGCACCGCTGCCGACCAGCGCGTAGTTGCTCCCGCGCAGGGTGCCGCCCGTCATCACCACTTCCACCCGGTTGGCATGGGCCAACGCCTGGGCGACCAGCAGCGAGTTGGTGACCACGGTCAGGCCCGGCACCCGCGCGAGCCTGCGGGCCAGTTCCTGCGTGGTCGTTCCGGCGCCGACCACGATGGCCTCGCCCTCACGGACCAGACTGGCCGCCAGGTCGGCGATGGCCGTTTTCTCCGCGGCGGAGAGATGGGATTTCTGCGGCAAGCCGGACTCCCGCGTAAAACCGCCCGGCAAGACCGCACCGCCGTGCCGGCGGTCGAGGAGCCCTTCTGCCTCCAGTGCCCGCACGTCCCGCCGTACGGTCACTTCGGAGGTCTGGACGACGCGGGCGAGCTCACGGAGCGAAACCGCCCCGTTGGCGCGCACCATTTCGAGGATCATTTGACGACGTTCTGCAGCGAACACGAAACTGACAGTAACTTGACCGTGGGTTGCTTTTCAGCAGTTTGCGCCGAATAAGCGAAGTTGTACACAGGCAGGGCCCCCTAGTGATATAGGGGGCCCCGCCGTCGTGACGAACCGTCGGCGCTACGCCTCGCCCGCGGTCTTACGGGTGTGCAACTGCCGGGCTACTTCGGCGATCGAGCCGGACAGTGACGGGTACACGGTGAAGGCGTTGGCGATCTGCTCCACCGTCAGGTTGTTGTCGACGGCGAGCGAGATCGGATGGATCAGCTCACTGGCACGCGGCGCGACGACACAGCCGCCGACCACGATGCCGGTACCGGGCCGGCAGAAGATCTTGACGAAGCCGTCCCGGATGCCCTGCATCTTGGCGCGCGGGTTGCGCAGCAACGGCAGCTTCACCACACGGGCGTCGATCTTGCCGGAGTCCACATCGGCCTGGCTGTAACCGACGGTGGCGATCTCGGGGTCGGTGAAGACGTTCGCGGAGACCGTCTTCAGGTTCAGCGGAGCCACCGCGTCGCCGAGGAAGTGGTACATCGCGATCCGGCCCTGCATCGCCGCGACCGAGGCCAGGGCGAAGATCCCGGTGACGTCACCGGCCGCGTACACGCCGGGGGCGCTGGTGCGGGAGACCCGGTCGGTCCGGATGTGCCCGGACTCCTTGAGCTGCACCCCGGACTCCTCCAGGCCCATGCCCGCAGTGTTGGGAATCGCGCCGACCGCCATCAGGCAGTGCGTGCCGGAGATGACGCGGCCGTCGGCCAGCGTGACCTCGACACGGTCGCCGACCCGCTCGGCGGACTGGGCGCGGGAGCGGGCCATGACGTTCATGCCGCGGCGCCGGAAGACGTCCTCCAGGACGGCGGCGGCGTCCGGGTCCTCGCCCGGCAGCACCCGGTCACGGGAGGAGACGAGGGTCACCCGCGAACCGAGCGCCTGGTAGGCGCCGGCGAACTCGGCGCCGGTGACGCCGGAGCCGACCACGATGAGCTCCTCGGGGAGCTCGTCCAGGTCGTAGACCTGGGTCCAGTTGAGAATGCGCTCGCCGTCGGGCTGGGCGTCGGGGATCTCCCGGGGGTGACCGCCGGTCGCGATCAGCACCGCGTCGGCGGTGAGCCGCTCCTCGGTGCCGTCGGCCGCGGTCACCACGACCTGGCGGGACCCGTCGGCGGCCTGGAGGCCGTCCAGCCGGCCGCGGCCGCGCATGACCCTGGCACCCGCGCGGGTGACGGAGGCGGTGATGTCGTGGGACTGGGCGAGCGCGAGACGCTTGACCCGTCGGTTGACCTTGCCGAGGTCGACCCCGACCACCCGGGCGGCCTGCTCCTTGTGCGGGGTGTCGTCGGCGACGATGATGCCGAGTTCCTCGTAGGAGGAGTCGAAGGTGGTCATCACCTCGGCCGTCGCGATCAGGGTCTTGGAGGGCACGCAGTCGGTGAGGACCGACGCGCCGCCGAGGCCGTCACAGTCGACGACGGTCACCTCCGCGCCGAGCTGGGCGCCGACCAGTGCCGCCTCGTAGCCGCCGGGGCCGCCGCCGATGATCACGATCCGGGTCACGAAAAGTCCGCCTCGCGTGGTGTCATCCCACGGCCGTCTGCCGCCCCGGCCGGGGGTCCGGGGGATCGCCCCGGCGTATGCAGTACGTAATTCATTCTCCCGCACGCGCCGAGCCGCTTCGCCCCGGGGCCCTCCATACGGGAACGCCCCTGGCCGGGGCAGGGCCTCCGGCTCCCACGCACCCCCACGACCGGGGGTCTTTCCTCGCCGGAACCGCCACGCCCACCGCCACCTCCCGTACCCTCGACCCCATGTCGCTCTACGCCGCGTACGCCGGCAACCTCGACGCGCGGCTGATGACGCGCCGCGCACCGCACTCCCCGCTGCGCGGCACGGGCTGGCTCAACGGCTGGCGGCTGACGTTCGGCGGGGAGCAGATGGGCTGGGAGGGCGCGCTGGCCACGGTGGTGGAGGCGCCCCGGTCGCAGGTGTTCGTCGCGCTGTACGACCTGGCTCCGATGGACGAGGACTCCATGGACCGCTGGGAGGGCGTCGGCCTCGACATCTACCGGCGCATGCGGGTGCGGGTGCATACGCTGGACGGCGAGGAGCCGGCCTGGATGTACGTCCTCAACGGCTACGAGGGCGGGCTGCCCTCGGCCCGTTACCTGGGCGAGGTGGCGGACGCCGCCGAGTCCGCGGGAGCACCTCACGACTACGTGATGAACCTCCGCAAGCACCCCTGCTAGCCGGCCCCCGGGCCGCTTCTGTAGGAAAATACGAACACGACCGGCCAGACTCTCCCAGGCCACATCTACGCGCGTAGGGATTCAGCGGTTACCCTCATCCGCGTGAACGCATCTGTTATTCCGGACCACATCCAGGGCGACCCGTACGCCGCCGCTGCCGACGCCGCCGCCCGCCTGCGCGAGCTGACCGGCGCCGAGACCCACGACGTCGCTCTCGTGATGGGCTCCGGGTGGGCCCCCGCCGGCGATGCGCTCGGCATCCCGGAGGCCGAGTTCCCCGTCACCGCACTGCCCGGTTTCCCGGCCCCGGCCGTGGAGGGCCACGGCGGCACGATCCGCTCGTACCTGATCGGGGAGAAGCGCGTCCTGGTCTTCCTGGGCCGCACGCACTACTACGAGGGCCGCGGCGTCGCCGCCGTCGCGCACGGCGTCCGTACGGCCGCCTCGGCGGGTTGCAGGACGGTCATCCTGACGAACGGCTGCGGAGGTCTGCGCGAGGGCATGCGCCCCGGCCAGCCCGTCCTCATCAGCGACCACATCAACCTCACGGCGGCATCGCCGATCGTGGGCGCGAACTTCATCGACCTGACCGACCTGTACTCGCCCCGGCTGCGCGCGCTGTGCAAGGAGATCGACGGGACGCTCGAAGAGGGCGTGTACGTGCAGTTCCCCGGCCCGCACTACGAGACCCCGGCCGAGATCGACATGGTCCGCGTCATGGGCGGTGACCTCGTCGGCATGTCCACCGTCCTGGAGGCCATCGCGGCACGGGAGGCGGGCGCGGAGGTGCTGGGCATCTCCCTGGTCACGAACCTCGCGGCGGGCCTGAGCGGCGAACCCCTCAACCACGAGGAGGTCCTCCAGGCCGGCCGCGACTCGGCGACCCGGATGGGTGCGCTGCTGGCGCGGGTCCTCGACCGGATCTGAGCGGATCAGGCCCCGTCGGCGCCTGACGCGCCGACCGGCTACCCCAGCCCGGACCCAGCCCCTCCGGCGTTTGAGGCGCCCGGAGGCAGAGCCCCGGCAGCCCCGCGCCCCGCACCCGCACCCGCACCCGCACCCGCAGAAAGGCGGACACCGTGCAGCAGGACCTCATCTCGCAGGCCAGGAGCTGGCTCGCCGAGGACCCGGACCCCGAGACCCGCGCCGAGCTCGCCGGACTCATCGACGCCGGGGACCTCGCCGCGCTCGCCGACCGCTTCGCGGGCACGCTCCAGTTCGGCACGGCCGGCCTGCGCGGGGAGATCGGCGCCGGGCCGATGCGGATGAACCGCTCCGTCGTCATCCGCGCGGCCGCCGGACTCGCGGCGTACCTGAAGGCGCGGGGCCGGTCCGGCGGACTCGTCGTCATCGGTTACGACGCCCGCTACAAATCGGCCGACTTCGCCCGCGACACCGCCGCCGTGATGACCGGAGCGGGCCTGCGCGCGGCCGTGCTGCCGCGCCCGCTGCCGACCCCCGTCCTCGCATACGCCATACGGCACCTGGGTGCCGTCGCCGGAGTGGAGGTCACGGCCAGCCACAACCCGCCGCGTGACAACGGCTACAAGGTCTACCTCGGCGACGGCTCGCAGATCGTGCCCCCGGCCGACGCGGAGATCGCCGCCGCGATCGCGGCGGCCGGCCCGCTCGACGGCGTACCGCGCCCGGAGTCGGGCTGGGAGACCCTCGGCGACGAGGTCCTGGACTCCTACCTCGCACGTACGGACGCCGTCCTCAGCGCCGGTTCGCCGCGCACCGCCCGGACCGTCCACACCGCGATGCACGGCGTCGGGACCTCGGTCCTGACGGCCGCCTTCGCCCGGGCCGGCTTCCCCCAGCCCGTACTGGTGGCCGAACAGGCGGACCCCGACCCCGCGTTCCCCACCGTCGCCTTCCCCAACCCGGAAGAGCCCGGCGCCATGGATCTCGCGTTCGCGACCGCGCGCCGGGCCGGCCCGGACATCGTCATCGCCAACGACCCGGACGCCGACCGCTGCGCCGTCGCCGTACCGGACGCGTCGGCCGGGGGCGGCTGGCGAATGCTGCGCGGCGACGAGGTAGGCGCACTGCTCGCCGCCCACCTGGTGGACCGGGGCGTCACGGGGGTGTTCGCCGAGTCGATCGTGTCGTCGTCGCTGCTGGGCCGTATCGCCGAGAAGGCGGGCCTCGGCTACGAGGAGACGCTGACGGGCTTCAAGTGGATCGCCCGCGTCGACGGCCTGCGCTACGGCTACGAGGAGGCGCTGGGCTACTGCGTGGACCCGGAGGGCGTACGCGACAAGGACGGCATCACGGCCGCGCTGCTGATCGCCGAGCTGGCCTCGGTGCTCAAGGAGAAAGGCCGAACCCTCCTCGACCTGCTCGACGACCTCGCGCTCGAACACGGTCTGCACGCCACGGACCAGCTGTCGGTACGGGTCGAGGACCTGACGGTCATCGCGAACGCCATGCGGCGCCTGCGCGAGACGCCCCCGACCACCCTGGCGGGCCTCGCCGTCACCTCGGCCGAGGACCTGTCCCAGGGCTCGGAGTCCCTGCCGCCCACCGACGGCCTTCGCTACCAGCTGACGGGGGCCAGGGTCATCGTCCGCCCGAGCGGCACCGAGCCCAAGCTGAAGTGCTACCTGGAGGTCGTGGTGCCGGTCGCTTCGGCGGCGGAGCTGCCCGGGGCCCGGGCGAGGGGCGCCGAACTGCTGGCGGGCATCAAGAGGGACCTGGCGGCGGCCGCGGGTATCTGAAGGGTCGTTGGGGAGAAGCGGACACATCGGTGCCCGTTTTGGTCACATACCGCTGTCCGTAACTCCCCACGACGAGGGGCGCCGGTCAGCGGCTCTGCGGGCGCAGCGCCTGCCGCACGAGGTGGTGGGTGCAGAGCCGTCGCGCCTGGTCCTCGCCGAGTACGTCGATGGCGGCGAGCACCAGGCCCGGATCCGCCACTGCGGGTGAGCGAAGGGCGATGACCTCGGCCCGGCTCAGGCCCTCGAGCTGCATTGCGCATCGGCGTTCGACAGATTTCAGGCGGTGGCCAGCAGCACCACGAGCAGCACCGCGCCGACCGCGGCCGGAGCGATCACCTCGTAGGCCCAGCGGACCGACGCGGTGGTCGTGCCCTGCTCCTTGCGGTGGCCGGCGCGCTCGGCGAGCTCCCGCAGGTCCGCCACCGTCCGGTCGGCGGCCGCTGCGCGGGCCTGGGTGTCGCGGACGTCGGCGGTCGCGGAGGTCCGGCCGTACGGGTCGTCCGTGGCCTGGCGAGTGGCCTTCCTGGCCGCGCGCTTGCGCTCGCGCAGCGAGACGGGGACCGCCCACAGCTGGTACTTCGTGCCGCTGTGGGTGAAGAGCTCGCTGGAGTACGAGGCGCGCACCGTGGCGACGTCCGTCCAGGGCAGCACGATCGTGCGGAACGGGTTGCGGATCCGGATCCGTTCCTCGCCGGCGAACACCGCGGGCCGCAGGGTGAACGCCACGATCAGCGGGATCACCGTCAGCAGCGCGGCGAGCGCCACCCACGGCGTCCGTCCGGCGCCCCGGAACACCGCGTCGCCGCCGATCCAGCCGACCAGCAGGATCAGCAGCACGCCGCTGACCAGCCCGGCGCCCGACCGGAAGGTCCGGTCGGCGTAGGCGGGCTCGGCGGGGGGTGTGGGGCTCGTCATGTCTCGATTCTGCCTGAAGCGGCGCCAGGGGCACGGGTCGGCCTTGCCCGACCCATGAAGGCCCGGAAAGCGAGGGGCCCTGTACAGGTCGCTACGCGCGTAGATATGCTCAGGTGGTGACCATGCCCACCACTGCTCCCGCATTCTCCGACGCGACGGCGTCCGACAGTGCGCTGCGCCGCTTCCTGCACGGGCTGCCCGGCGTCGACACCGTCGGCCTCGAAGCGCGCGCCGCCGCCCTCGGCACCCGATCGATCAAGACGACCGCCAAGGCGTACGCCATCGATCTCGCCATCTCGATGATCGACCTGACGACGCTGGAAGGCGCGGACACCCCGGGCAAGGTCCGGGCTCTCGCCGCCAAGGCGGTCAACCCCGATCCCACCGACCGCACGGCCCCGCGCACCGCGGCCGTCTGCGTCTACCCCGACATGGCGGCGACCGCCGCCGCCGCGCTGGCCGGCTCCGGAGTGAAGGTCGCGTCCGTCGCGACGGCCTTCCCCGCCGGACGTGCCGCGCTGGACGTCAAGCTCGCGGACGTCCGCGACGCCGTGGCGGCCGGGGCGGACGAGATCGACATGGTGATCGACCGCGGCGCTTTCCTCTCCGGCCGTTACCTCAAGGTCTACGAGGAGATCACCGCTGTGAAGGCCGAGTGCGGCTCCGCACGGCTCAAAGTGATCTTCGAGACCGGCGAGCTGTCCACGTACGACAACATCCGGCGGGCCTCCTGGCTCGGGATGCTGGCGGGCGCGGACTTCATCAAGACCTCGACGGGCAAGGTCGCCACCAACGCCACCCCGGCGAACACCTTGCTGATGCTGGAGGCCGTGCGCGACTTCCGGGAGCAGACGGGTGTGCAGGTCGGCGTGAAGCCCGCGGGCGGCATCCGCACGACCAAGGACGCGATCAAGTTCCTCGTCCTGGTGAACGAGACCGCGGGCGAGGACTGGCTGGACGACCACTGGTTCCGCTTCGGCGCCTCCAGCCTGCTGAACGACCTGCTGATGCAGCGCCAGAAGCTCAGCACCGGCCGTTACTCCGGCCCCGATTACGTGACGGTGGACTGATACGCCATGGCATCCGCATTCGATTACGCACCGGCTCCGGAGTCCCGCTCCGTCGTCGACATCGCGCCCTCGTACGGCCTGTTCATCGACGGCGAGTTCGCCGAGTCGGCCGACGGCAAGGTCTTCAAGACGGTCAGCCCGTCCACCGAGGAGGTGCTCTCCGAGGTCGCGCGGGCGAGCGCCGAGGACGTGGACCGGGCCGTGAAGGCGGCCCGCAGGGCCTTCGAGAAGTGGTCAGCGCTCCCAGGCTCCGAGCGCGCCAAGTACCTGTTCCGGATCGCCCGGATCATCCAGGAGCGCTCGCGCGAGCTGGCCGTCCTGGAGACCCTGGACAACGGCAAGCCGATCAAGGAGACCCGCGACGCGGACCTCCCGCTGGTCGCCGCGCATTTCTTCTACTACGCGGGCTGGGCCGACAAGCTCGACCACGCCGGGTTCGGCAGGAGGACGACGGACGGACACGTCGGCGCGAGCCCGCGCCCGCTCGGCGTGGCCGGCCAGATCATCCCGTGGAACTTCCCGCTCCTGATGCTCGCGTGGAAGATCGCCCCGGCACTCGCCACCGGCAACACGGTGGTGCTGAAGCCGGCCGAGACGACTCCGCTGTCCGCGCTGTTCTTCGCCGACATCTGCCGTCAGGCGGGCCTGCCCAAGGGTGTCGTCAACATTCTGACGGGCTACGGCGACGCGGGCTCGGCCCTGGTCGAGCACCCGGACGTCGACAAGATCGCCTTCACCGGCTCCACCGCGGTCGGCAAGTCCATCGCTCGCCAGATCGCCGGCACGGACAAGAAGGCCACGCTCGAACTGGGCGGCAAGGGCGCCAACATCGTCTTCGACGACGCCCCCGTCGACCAGGCCGTCGAAGGCATCGTCACCGGCATCTTCTTCAACCAGGGCCAGGTCTGCTGCGCGGGCTCCCGGCTGCTCGTACAGGAGTCCGTGCACGACGAGGTGCTGCACGCCCTCAAACGCCGGTTGTCCACGCTCCGGCTCGGCGATCCGCTGGACAAGAACACCGACATCGGCGCGATCAACTCCGCGGAGCAGCTCTCCAGGATCAGCGCGCTCGTGGAAACGGGCGAGGCCGAGGGCGCGGAGCGCTGGTCGGCCCCCTGCGAACTTCCGTCCGCCGGATACTGGTTCGCGCCGACGCTCTTCACCGGTGTCACCCAGGCGCACACCGTCGCGCGGGACGAGATCTTCGGCCCGGTGCTGTCGGTGCTGACCTTCCGTACGCCGGACGAGGCGGTCGCGAAGGCCAACAACAGCCAGTACGGCCTCTCGGCGGGCATCTGGACGGAGAAGGGCTCCCGCATCCTGGCGGTGGCGAACAAGCTCCGCGCCGGCGTGGTGTGGGCCAACACGTTCAACAAGTTCGACCCGACCTCGCCGTTCGGCGGATACAAGGAGTCGGGCTTCGGCCGCGAGGGCGGCCGTCATGGTCTGGAGGCCTACCTCGATGTCTGACGGGCGACTGAGCGTCTTCAAGACCTACAAGCTGTACGTCGGGGGCGCATTTCCCCGTTCCGAGAGCGGCCGGGTGTACGAGGTGACGGACTCGAAGGGCAAGTGGCTGGCGAACGCCCCGCAGTCCTCCCGCAAGGACGCGCGTGACGCGGTCGTGGCCGCGCGCAAGGCGTTCGGCGGCTGGTCGGGCGCGACGGCGTACAACCGAGGCCAGGTCCTCTACCGCGTCGCCGAGATGCTGGAGGGCCGCAGGGAGCAGTTCGTGCGGGAGGTGGCGGACGCCGAGGGGCTGTCGAAGTCCAAGGCTGCGGCAGTCGTCGACGCGGCGGTCGACCGCTGGGTCTGGTACGCGGGCTGGACCGACAAGATCGGCCAGGTCGTGGGCGGGGCGAACCCGGTCGCCGGCCCGTTCTTCAACCTGTCCACCCCGGAGCCGACCGGTGTGGTCACGGTTCTGGCTCCCCAGGAGTCGTCGTTCCTGGGTCTCGTCTCGGTGGTCGCCCCGGTGATCGCCACGGGGAACACGGCGGTCGTCATCGCCTCGGCCGACGCGCCGCTGCCCGCGCTCTCACTGGGCGAGGTCCTGGCGACCTCGGACCTGCCGGGCGGTGTGGTGAACATCCTGTCGGGGAGGACGGCGGAGCTCGCGGCCCCGCTGGCGTCCCACCAGGACGTCAACGCCATCGACCTCACGGGAGCCGACGCCGGTCTGGCGAAGGAGCTGGAGATCGCGGCGGCGGACAACCTGAAGCGGGTCCGTCGCCCACGGGCTGTGGGGGGAGAGGACTGGTCGGCCGATCCCGGCACGCACCGCCTGACGGCCTTTCTGGAGACCAAGACGGTCTGGCACCCCACGGGCGCCCTGGGAGCCTCAGGCTCCTCGTACTGACCCGGCACGCGTATGTGGGGCCGCCTCCGGGCGGCCCCACACACGCGTGCGTACGGCAGTTCAGCCGGTGACCAGGCCGGTCGCCTCTCCGGCCACCGGCAGGTCGCCGAGCGCCGCGCCGCTGGTCACCGGGTCCGTGACCAGCGCCGTGCTCACGGGCTTGAAGTCGGCGACCTGGGTGCCCACCGCGTTGTCCAGCGGGTCCACGCCCGTCCCGGCCAGCGGGTCGAGCTGCAGCTCCGTGACGGGCTCGACGGCCCCGGCGAGGCCGTAACCGAGCGCGCTGGTCACCGCGGGCGCCGCGGCCTCCTTGACCGCGGCCAGCGTGCTGTCGGCGGTGTCCGAGCCGGTGGCGGGCGGGGCGGGCAGCGACGCGGCCTGGGCGGCCGCGCCTCCCGCGCCGAGCGCCGCGCCCAGCGCGGTGAGGGTCAGACCGGCGCGCAGCAGAGCGCGTCTACGGGGCTTGGACAGTGCATGACGTGCCATGTTTTCCCACCTGATCAGGAGTATCGGGTAATCATCCGTGCGCGCAGAGTAGTTGAGGTGTGCTGCTCGATACCAACAGGACCTCCCGGGGATCCCCTGCGCGGGTCAATGCCTCACACTTCTGTTCTGTGAGTCCCCAACCGATCCCCACGCGCGTCGTGCTGCTCGCCGGTCCGTCCGGCTCCGGCAAGTCGTCCCTCGCGGCCCGCAGCGGTCTCCCGGTGCTGCGCCTGGACGACTTCTACAAGGAGGGAAACGATCCGACACTGCCCCGGGTCACCGGGAGCGCGGACATCGACTGGGACTCGGCCCTGTCCTGGGACGCGGACGGCGCGGTCTCCGCCATAACGGAGCTGTGCGGCACGGGGCGCACCGACGTCCCGCTGTACGACATCGCCACGAGCTCGCGGACCGGCCACGAGACGCTCGACATCGAACGCACCCCTCTCTTCGTCGCCGAGGGCATCTTCGCGGCGGACATCGTGGAGCGCTGCCAGGAGCTGGGCCTGCTCGCGGACGCGCTGTGCCTGCGCGGCCGGCCGTCGACGACGTTCCGCCGACGGCTGGTGCGGGACCTGCGGGAGGGCCGGAAGTCGGTGCCGTTCCTGCTGCGGCGCGGCTGGCGGCTGATGCGCGCCGAGCGGCGCATCGTGGCCCGCCAGACCGCGCTGGGAGCGTATCCCTGCGCCAAGCAGGAGGCCCTGGGCCGCCTGGCCGCCGCGGCGGCGGGACGCTGCCGTACCCCACAGAACCGCGTGGCGAACTAGGCGGGTCCGCGTGCCGCATCAGGGCAGGGCGGGCAACGCGGCGGGGCCGGACAGGACCCCCCGGCCCGTCCGGCCCCGCTGCGTTCTCCCCCGTACCGCCGCCTCCCCCGAAGTGGCGGTCCGTATCCCCCGTGTTCCCCCGTGCCCCCCGTAGACCTCAGGCCACCAGCTCGCCGAAGGACTCTTCCTCGTCACGGCCGAAGCTGAGGACCTCGTCCTCGCGCAGCCGGCGGAGCGACCGCCAGATGCTCGACTTCACCGTGCCGACACTGATGTCGAGGATGGACGCGATCTCCGGGTCCGTGCGGCCCTCGTAGTAGCGGAGCACCAGCATCGTGCGCTGGATCTCCGGCAGCCGTGCGAGCGCCTGCCAGAGCACCGCCCGCAGTTCCGTGCCCCGCATCGCGTCCGTGTCGCCCACCGTCTCCGGCAGCTCCTCGGTCGGGTATTCGTTGAGCTTGCGCCTGCGCCATGCGCTGATGTGCAGGTTGGTCATGGTGCGGCGGAGGTATCCGCCGACCGCCGCCTTGTCGCTGATCCTGTCCCACGCCCGGTACGTCGAGAAGAGGGCGCTCTGCAGCAGGTCCTCGGCCTCGAACCGGTCGCCGGTCAGGTGATAGGCGGTTGCGTACAGGGAGGCGCGGCGCTCCTGGACGTAGGCGGTGAACGCCGCTTCGGCGTCCTCCGCCCGTTCCAGGGGCTTCCGCTCCCCCGGGACCTCCCCGTACGCGCTTCCCCCGTTTTCCCCCGTGGGCGCGTCAACCATCGTCAGGTACGACGCGTGCTGACGCCCGGCGCCACGAACGCACCCCCGTACTCCGGCGCCGGACTTCTCCTGACTCCGCCCGATGTCGTGAAGGCGCGTGACAACTGCGCTTGAAGTGGTGCTGTGCAGTGCGTTCATCTGGCGCCCCCCATCGGTGGAGTCCGTTCGTTCCGTGTGACAACGAGCTTGCCGGGGCAGTTTCATGACGCTGTCCCTTGACTGTCACAGGGCTGTCACAGGGCATGTCGGGGATCAACTCGGCGGATCAAGTCGGGGGGTTTGTCGAAACGTGGCAGCACCATGGGCCAGAATGGCCCCCGTGCCTTTCCTGTTGCTGATCGAGGACGATGACGCCATCCGCACGGCCCTCGAACTCTCGCTGTCACGCCAGGGCCACCGTGTGGCCACCGCTGCGACGGGAGAGGACGGCCTGGAGCTGCTGAGGGAGCAGCGGCCGGACCTGGTCGTGCTGGATGTGATGCTGCCCGGGATCGACGGTTTCGAGGTCTGCCGGCGGATCCGGCGTACCGACCAGCTGCCGATCATTCTGCTGACCGCGCGCAGCGACGACATCGACGTCGTGGTGGGACTGGAGTCCGGCGCGGACGACTATGTCGTGAAACCCGTACAGGGCCGGGTGCTCGATGCCCGTATCCGCGCGGTCCTGCGCCGCGGGGAGAGGGAGTCCACCGACTCCGCGACGTTCGGGAGTGTCGTCATCGACCGTTCGGCGATGACCGTCACGAAGAACGGGGAGGACCTGCAGCTCACGCCGACCGAGCTGCGGCTCCTGCTCGAACTGAGCCGCCGGCCCGGACAGGCCCTGTCCCGGCAGCAGTTGCTGCGTCTCGTGTGGGAGCACGATTATCTCGGTGACTCGCGGCTGGTCGACGCCTGCGTGCAGCGGCTGCGGGCGAAGGTGGAGGACGTGCCGTCCTCGCCGACTCTGATCCGTACCGTGCGGGGTGTGGGCTACCGACTGGATTCGCCTCAGTGAGCGATTCCGCGAAGCGTTCCATACTCGCGGGTCTTCGCTGGACCAGCCTGCGGCTGCGGCTTCTGATCGTGTTCGCGCTGGTGGCCCTGACGGCGGCGGTGTCCGCGTCGGGCATCGCGTACTGGCTCAACCGCGAGGCCGTCCTGACGCGTACGCAGGACACGGCGCTCGGCGACTTCCGCCGCCAGATGCAGAACCGGGCGGCCTCGCTGCCGTTGCAGCCGACGGCGGACGAACTTCGCGACGCCGCCGAGCAGATGGCGAGCAGCGGCCCGGGTTACCACGTCCTGCTGATCGGGACCAACGAGGGCAAGCCGGTCACCGGGTCCTCCGACCTCGACTCCTTCACCAAGGCCGACGTGCCCACCTCGCTGCAGAAGCAGGTGAACAAGAAGCAGCCGCTGACGTCGACGAACACCTTTGAGTACCACCTGTTCTGGCAGCGTACGAACCTGGGCAACACGCCTTACCTGGTGGCCGGGACGAAGATCATCGGTGGTGGTCCCGCCGGATACATGCTGAAGTCGCTCGACCAGGAGCGCGAGGACCTCAATTCGCTGGCGTGGTCCCTGGGGATCGCCACGGCGCTGGCCCTCGTCGGCTCGGCGCTCCTCGCCCAGGCCGCGGCGACGACCGTGCTGCGCCCGGTGCAGCGGCTCGGCGACGCGGCCCGCAAGCTCGGCGAGGGCAAGCTCGACACCCGTCTCGCGGTCTCCGGCACCGATGAACTCGCCGATCTCTCCCATACGTTCAACAAGGCCGCGAGCTCGCTGGAGAAGAAGGTCGCGGACATGAGCGCGCGGGAGGAGTCGAGCCGCCGGTTCGTCGCCGACATGTCGCACGAGCTGCGCACCCCGCTGACCGCGATCACGGCGGTCGCCGAGGTGCTGGAGGACGAGGCGGACAGCCTGGACCCGATGATCGCCCCGGCCGTGCACCTGGTGGTGAGCGAGACCCGGCGGCTGAACGACCTGGTCGAGAATCTCATGGAGGTCACCCGCTTCGACGCCGGTACGGCCCGCCTCGTGCTGGACACGGTCGATGTCGCCGACCAGGTGACCGCCTGCATCGACGCCCGTGCCTGGCTCGACGCGGTCGATCTGGACGCGGAGCGCGGCATCATGGTGCGGCTGGATCCGCGCCGGCTCGACGTGATCCTGGCGAATCTGATCGGCAACGCCCTCAAGCACGGCGGATCACCGGTGCGGGTGTCCGTACGGACCGACGAGGACGAGCTGGTCATCGAGGTACGCGACCACGGCCCGGGCATCCCCGAAGAAGTCCTGCCCCATGTGTTCGACCGCTTCTACAAGGCGAGCGCCTCCCGCCCGCGCTCCGAAGGCAGCGGTCTCGGCCTCTCCATCGCGGTGGAGAACGCGCACATCCACGGAGGTGACATCACGGCCTCGAATCTCCCGGACGGCGAGGGCGCGATGTTCGTGCTGCGGCTCCCGCGCGACGCGGAGGCGCTGACCGGCGCCCCGGACGACGACGACCCGGACCGGAACGAGAAGGGCGACGCGAAGTGATTTGCAGTGAGCGGGCGTACGCCGTCCCGCGCGGGCTCCGGCTGCGGCGCCCCGGCCGGGCCGTCGCCGTGCTGGCCGCCGTGACGGCCTGTGCGGCACTGGCCTCGGGCTGCGGCATCCGCAGCACCTCGGTGCCGGTCGATGCCGGGGCGGCGCCGTCGCGGATGCCGTGCCGGACCTCGTCGGCCGAGGCGACCACGCCGCCGCCGGAGAGTGTCACCGTGCGGATCTATCTGGTCTGCGCCTCACAGCTGGTGACGGTGGAGCGCACGGTCAAGGTCGACGAGTCCCGGTTCGGCTCCTTCCGGACCGCGCAGGCGCTCCTGAACGAGCTGCGGCGGGAGCCGGACGCCGACGAGCGGCGCGCCGGCATCTCCACCGATGTGCCGCCGGGGCTGACGGTCGGCGGCGCCCTCAAGGGCGACCCGGAGGGCACGCTGCGCCTCAGCGAGCCGCCGGACGACCTGCCGGCGGAGGCGCTCGCGCAGGTGGTGTGCTCGTACGCGGAGAGCGAGTCGCTCAGCTCCGGGGGTTCGGTGCTGCTCGGCGGGCCGGGGAATTACGCCCCACGGGGCTATCTGTGTACGACGGAGACGAAGAGCCGGCCCGGCGAGGTGCCCACGCTGGGCGCGGTCGAGCTGTCCTGAGGTCTACGCGGCCAGAGGCCCGTGGAGGCCCGTGCCGCTCGTCACAGCGCCCTTCCCCGAACCGGGCGGAACCGATCCTGCCTGTCGTGGCGTCTAGGTGCACGTGCGTCACAGTTCGGACGGCCCGGCCGTCATCCGCTTCCGCGCGGCGGGGGTAGCCCTCCTGCTCGCGCATCTCCTGTTCGTCGGCTGGCTGACGCTGCGCCCGCTGGACGTGGCCTGGATGACGGCCGCGAACTTTCAGCCGTTCGCCGGGATCAGGGCGGATCTGGCCCTGGGCCCGGCCGAGGCGGTACGCCGCATCGGTGAGGGCCTGCTACTCCTGGCGCCCCTGGGCATACTGCTGCCGATGGCCGGCGGCAGGCTGCTGGTCTCCCCGTGGGCCTCGCTGGCCCGTACGGTCGCGGCCGGGGCGCTGATATCGATGGCCATCGAACTCGCGCAGACGGGGGTGCCGGGCCAGGTCGTCGATGTCGACTCGCTGCTCCTGAACACCTCGGGTGTCGCGCTGGCTCACCTGCTGGTCGTGCCGATGTCGCGGTCACGGCTGCGCCGGGGCGACCGGGCGGGGGACGGCGACCTGTCCCGCATCGGGAACGGGGTCCGCACGGCCCGGGGCGAGGCCTCCCAGGCCCCTCAGGGGTCGACCCCGACGATTACCAGGGTCGGTATCGCCCCGTAGAGCGATGCTTTGTACCCCTTCGCGGAGCCACTATGGAGGTACCGGGAGCACGACGGAGCTGCTCCCCGCAACGGTTTGCGAAGGAGCTCACCATGGCCGCACTTGTCCGCCCCCGTGAGGGACGCATGATCGCTGGGGTGTGCGCAGCGCTGGCACAGCGCTTCGGCACCTCCGCAGGAACGATGCGCGTCATCTTCCTGGTGTCGTGCCTGCTCCCCGGCCCTCAGTTCCTGCTGTACCTGGCTCTGTGGATACTGCTGCCGTCGGAGAAGAGCCCGGCCGCGACGGCCTGGTGACCATCGGGACCACGGGGAAAACCGTGGGGCGCACACCCGGGCCGGGTGTGCGCCCCACATGCGTGCGCGGTGAATCAGCCGCCGATCGGCAGGTCGCCGGTCAGGCCGCCGGCGGGCAGGCCGCCGAGCAGGTTGGTGCCGGGCGCCGAGACTTCGCCGCTGCCGCGCTGCTGCTGGTCGAGGAATCCGCCGGCCACCTGCTGCACGAAGGGCAGCGCCTCGGCCACGGAGTCAAGCGTGACGGCGGCGGGCAGCGCGGCGGCCGCGGGGTCGACGGGCAGGGGGGCTGCGGAGGCACTGCCCGCGCCGACGGCGGCGAAAGCGGCACCGACAGCGACGACACCGAGGGTCCTGAAGACAGACTGCTTCATGTGAGACTCATCCTTGGGGAAGGGGATGTAAGCGGCTCCGCAACGTAATCAGCCCGGCACCCCTCCCGCAAACATGCCAGGACACGGGAAACAGCCGGAATTCGGTGACGCCGGCCGTTACGCTTTCGGCTCCCTCAGCCCGCGAGGGAAGCAGAGCTGCTGGTCACAGCCGTTTGACGGAAGAGCCATTCTGATTTCAGCTCCGCATACCCGGGCTTCACGACGTCATTGATCATCGCTAGACGTTCATCGAAAGGAATGAACGCTGATTTCATCGCATTGACTGTGAACCACTGCATGTCGTCGAGCGTGTATCCGAATGTCTCGGTCAGTCGCTCGAATTCCTGACTCATGCTCGTCCCGCTCATCAGCCGGTTGTCCGTGTTCACGGTGGCGCGGAAATGCAGCCTCCGCAGCAGCCCGATGGGATGCTCGGCGTACGAGGCCGCGGCGCCGGTCTGGAGGTTGGAGGTCGGGCAGAGCTCCAGCGGGATCCGCTTGTCGCGCACGTAGGAGGCGAGACGCCCCAGCGTCACGGCGCCGTCCTCGGCGATCTCGATGTCGTCGATGATGCGGACGCCGTGGCCCAGCCGGTCGGCGCCGCACCACTGCAGGGCCTGCCAGATCGACGGCAGACCGAAGGCCTCACCCGCGTGGATGGTGAAGTGGTTGTTCTCGCGCTTGAGGAACTCGAACGCGTCCAGGTGGCGGGTGGGCGGGTAGCCCGCCTCGGCGCCCGCGATGTCGAAGCCCACCACACCCAGATCGCGGTAGCGGTTGGCGAGTTCGGCGATCTCCAGCGCACGGGCGGCGTGCCGCATCGCGGTGAGGAGGGCGCCGACGCGGATGCGGTGGCCGTTCACGCGGGCCCGGCGCTCACCCTCACGGAAGCCGTCGTTGACCGCCTCGACGACCTCTTCGAGGGACAGGCCCGCGGTGAGGTGCTGCTCGGGCGCGTACCGCACCTCGGCGTAGACGACACCGTCCTCGGCCAGGTCCTCGGCGCACTCCGCGGCCACCCGGACCAGCGCCTCACGGGTCTGCATGACGGCGCAGGTATGGGCGAACGTCTCCAGGTAGCGCTCCAGCGAACCGGAGTCGGCCGCCTCGCGGAACCAGATGCCGAGCTTGTCGGGCTCGGTCTCGGGCAGCTCGTCATAGCCCTGCGCGAGCGCCAGTTCGATGATCGTGCCGGGGCGCAGGCCGCCGTCGAGGTGGTCGTGGAGCAGCACCTTGGGCGCACGGCGGATCTGGTCGGGACCGGGGACATTGAGGGTCTGGCTCGTCATTCGGGCACTCTAGCGCCTACGCGCGTAGAGCGCTTGGCGTCGATGCGTAACAGTGACCGCGAAGCCAGGTGGAATACACCTCCCCTTCTGACACTGTTCTGTCATGGCACAGCGCGTATTTCCCCTGCCTGCCGCCAGGCTGGGACGGGCCGTCCTCACGGCCGGAGCAGTACCCGAGGTCAGCGGCGTGGTCCTGCTGCTCCCGGACGGCGAGAGCGATTCCCGGCGCCGTCCTTCCGCTTTCTCGTACGCGGCGCAGCTGCCGTTCGCCCTCGCCCTGGCCCGTGGCGGCCAGGGCGAGGGGCTCGCGGTGCACGTCGTGCGCTACCGGACCCGGGGCTGGAACGCCGGCGCGGATCCGGCGGCCGATGCCCACTGGGCGGCCGACGAGGTCCTACGTCGCTACGGCGACGTCCCCGTGTGCCTCGTCGGGCACGGCATGGGGGGCAGGGCGGCCCTGCGCGGCGCCGGGCACGCCGCCGTCAATTCCGTACTGGCGATGGCCCCCTGGCTCCCGGAGGACGCGGAGCCGGAACTCGAACCGGTGAAACACCTGGCGGGGCGCCGGGTCCTGATCGTGCACGGCACGAACGACGCGCGGACCAACCCCGAGCTCTCCTACCGGCTGGCCGAGCGGGCCAAGAAGGCCAACCGGGACACCTGCCGCTTCGAGGTCCACTCGGACGGGCACGCACTGCGCCAGCACCGGTCCGAAGTGATGGCGCTGGCCTCGGACTTCATACGGGGTTCACTGTTCGCCCGGTCGTACGCACGCCCGGTCGCCGACGCGTTCGCCGCGCCGCCGCCGCTGGGGCTGCGGATGCCGCTCGCGGCGGGGTTCGGGCGCTCGCTGCGGCACTGAGGCCGCGAAGGCGCGCACCGGCCTCAGTCCGGCAGCAGGCTCCCCCGGCGCGACAGCAGGAACTGTTTGAAGGCGGCCACCGGCGGCGTGTCGGGGTGGCCGTCCAGCCAGGCGACACCGATCTCACGGGCCGCGCGCGGCGCCGTCACCGTCAGTTCGACCACGCCGGGCCGGGCGACGGCGGGCGGCGGCAGCAACGCCACCCCGAGCCCGGCCGCGACCAGGCCACGCAGGGTCTCCGCCTCCTCACCCTCGAACGCGACCCGCGGGCTGAAGCCCGCCTCGGCGCACAGGTCGTCCGTGATCCGCCGCAGCCCGTAACCGGGTTCGAGGGTGACGAACGTTTCGTCGGCGGCCTCGGCGAGCCGGACGCGCCGGCGTCCCGCCAGCCGGTGGTCGTCGGGGACGACCAGGCGCAGCTGCTGCTCGTCCAGACGCATGGCGACGAGATCGGGGGCGTCCGGGACGGGCGAGGTGAGGCAGAGGTCGAGGCCGCCCGCGCGCAGACGCTCGATCATCGCCTCGCCGTAGTTCTGGACGAGCTGGAAGCGGACCCGGGGGTGGTCGGCGCGGAAGGCGCGGATCAGGGCGGGCACGGTCTCGGAGCCCATGGTGTGCAGGAACCCGAAGGCGACCTTGCCCGCCGTGGGATCGGCGTCGGCCCGTACCGAGTCGGCGGCCTTCTCCACCTCCGCCAGCGCGCGTTCGGCGGAGCCGAGGAAGGCGCGGCCCGCGGGAGTGAGCGAGACGGTCCGGCCGCGGCGGGCGAACAGGGCGACACCCAGGTCCTGTTCCAGTCTCACCATGGCCCGCGACAGCGTCGACTGCGGGACGCCGAGCTCGTGCGCGGCACGGGTGACGTGCTCGTGGCGGGCGACCGCCTCGAAGTACGCGAGGCGTGGCGCGAGTACGGCTCGGATGTCTTCTTCGTAACTGCTCGGTGACAGTCGAGGCTGTGAGCTGTATTGATGCACCATGGGAACGATTATCGCTGTTTCATGCATTGGACGCATGAAACCGTGCGGTCTACGTTCGCCGTATGCCTCCTGCCAGTACCGGGGCGTCCACCATCGTGCTGGACGCCGCCGTTCCGTCATCCGCCGCTGCCGCCTCCCCGACCGTCCCGGACCGCCTCACCCCTGGTGGTCCCGGCTACCGCCGGATGAGCTTCGCGCTCTTCGCGGCGGGGATCGCGACCTTCGCCCTCCTCTACTCCACCCAGGCCCTGCTTCCCGCCGTCTCCGCGTCCTTCGGCGCGACGGCGGGGCAGGCGAGCTGGACGGTCTCCGCGGCGACCGGTGCACTGGCGCTGTGCGTCCTGCCGCTGAGCGCGCTCTCCGAGCGCTTCGGGCGGCGCCAGATGATGACGGCCTCCCTGGCGGTCGCCGTGGTGATCGGGCTGCTCATCCCCTTCGCCCCGTCGCTCGGCTGGCTGATCGCACTGCGTGCGATCCAGGGCGCGGCACTGGCCGGACTGCCCGCCTCCGCGATGGCCTACCTGGCCGAGGAGGTGCGGCCCAAGGCTCTGGTGGCCGCGATCGGACTGTTCGTGGCGGGAAACAGCATCGGCGGCATGAGCGGCCGCGTCCTGGCCGGCTGGGTCGCCCAGCTGTGGGGCTGGCGGATGGCACTCGGGGCGATCGGGCTGCTCGCCGTGGCCTGCGCGGTGGTCTTCCATTTCATGATCCCCAAGGCCCGGCACTTCAGCCCCGCCTCGCTCAACCCGAAGACCCTGGCGAAGACCGTCCGCGGTCACCTCTCCAACCCGCTGCTGCGCCGGCTGTACGCGATCGGCGCCCTGTTCATGACGGTGTTCGGCGCGGTCTACACCGTGATCGGCTACCGGCTCGTCGGGGAGCCCTTCGGGCTCCCGCAGGGCATCGTCGGCTCGGTCTTCCTGGTCTACCTCGTCGGCACGGTCTCCTCCGCCGCCGCGGGCCGGCTGGTCGCCCGGCTGGGCCGCCGGGGCGCGCTCTACCTCGCCCTCTCCACGACGGCCGCGGGTCTGCTGCTCTCCCTGGCCGACCAGCTGGCGGCCGTCCTGGCCGGCCTCGTCCTCATCACGGCCGGCTTCTTCGCCGGACACGCGGTCGCCTCGTCCTCGGTGAGCCGTACCGCGACATCGGGCCGCGCCCAGGCGTCGGCGCTCTACCAGTCGGCTTACTACCTGGGCTCCAGCGCGGGCGGCACGCTCGGAGCGGTCGCCTTCCACGCCGGGGGCTGGGCCGGCACGGTCACGCTGGGTGTCCTGGCGGTCCTCGGTGTCCTGTCGATCACCCTCTTCGGGACCCGGGCTGCCCGGACCGAGCGGCTCGGCGCCGCGTCCCTGTCACCTGTGCACAACTGAGACCCGCATCCGCACAACCGCTGCTCCCCGACGCACGTCCAACAAGCGGAGTCACACACCGCGGGCGAACGCGAAGGGGAGCAGGCGTACATGAGAATCATGGGGAGAATACGCGGCGCAGGGGTGCGGCGCGGAGCCGTCCTGTCCGTCGCCGGCCTGGTGGCCGCACCGGCACTGGTGCTGGGCACGGGGACAGCTGCCCAGGCGGCGTCCTGCACGGCGTCGAAGGGCCCCTACCAGAAGCAGGTGGAGAAGTACCTGAAGCGGACGGCCGACGGCCGGCAGTCGGTGGCCGACTGCAAGGCGATCCGCTCGTTCCAGATCTCGAAGGGCATCACCCCGGCCATCGGATACGCGGGGCCGGTCACCTGGCGCACGATGAAGACGATCACCGCCCAGAAGGCAGCCGGGAAAACCCCGAACAAGGCGAAGAAGTGCCCCACGAACAAGGGCCGCATCGCCTGCGTGGACCTGACCAGGCAGCTGAGCTGGATCCAGGACGGTGCCAAGCTGAAGTTCGGCCCGGTGCCGGTGCGTACAGGCCGTAACGGTGACGAGACACGGACCGGCGCCACGAAGATCTACTGGCGCAACATCGACCACTGGTCGACGCTGTACGACGTACGCATGCCGTACGCCCAGTTCTTCGACGGCGGGCAGGCGTTCCACTCGGTCACCAAATCCATGTACAACAACCCGGGATCGGCCGGCTGCGTCAACATGCGCCCGGCGGACGCGAAGTCATACTGGAACCTGTTGAAGAACGGCGACGACGTCTTCGTCTACGGACGCAAGCCCGGCACCTGAGCAGCGGTTTCCACGCTTCCCGCCCCTGTTGTCAGTGCCCTGCGGTAGCTTCCACATTGCTGAGTGAGCGGTGTCACGGCGCAACAGGGGTGGAGCGATGAGTGATCAGACAACGACGGCGGACCTCGACAGCCGGCTGGAGGGACACCGGGTCGAGCTGACCGGTTACTGCTACCGGATGCTCGGCTCCGCCTTCGAGGCGGAGGACGCGGTCCAGGACACCCTGGTGCGCGCGTGGCGCAACTTCGACAAGTTCGAGGGCCGCTCCTCGCTGCGCTCCTGGCTGTACCGCATCGCCACGAACGTCTGCCTCGACATGCTGAACGCGGGCAGCAAGCGGGCCAGGCCGATGGACCTGACCGGCCCGACTCCGCTGGCCCAGGCCGCGTTGAACCCCCTTCCGGAGAACACCTGGCTGGAGCCGATGCCCGACGGACGCATCCTGCCCTCTGTGGCCGACCCGGCGGAGGCCGCCGTGGCACGTGAGTCGGTGCGCCTCGCGTTCGTCGCCGCGCTCCAGCACCTGCCGCCCAAGCAGCGCGCGGTGCTGATCCTGCGCGAGGTCCTGGCATGGAAGGCGAGCGAGGTCGCCGAGCTGCTCGACACCTCGGTCGCCTCGGTCAACAGCGCCCTTCAGCGGGCCCGGGCCACGCTGTCGGACACGGACAGCTCGGCGCCGGACACCGCGAATCCGCTGGACGAGGAGCAACGCAAGCTGCTGGACCGCTACGTGGCGGCGTTCGAGGGATACGACATGGCGGCGCTGACGGCGCTGCTCCATGAGGACGCCGTGATGACCATGCCGCCGTTCGACCTCTGGCTGCAGGGGCACGACGACATCGCCGGCTTCATGCTCAGCATCGGGGCGAGCTGCGCCGGTTCCCGGCTGGTGGCGACAGAGGCCAACGGCACCCCGGCCTTCGCCCACTACAAGCCGAACCCGGACGGGCCCGGTTTCGTGCCGTGGGCGGTGCAGGTCATCGACATCTCGGACGGGGCCATCACCGGGATGCACTGCTTCCTGGACACCCCGCGCTGGTTCCCGCTGTTCGGGCTCCCCGACCACCTGGACGACGACGCTTCATGAGCGTGAGACGCCCCGTGGTGGTCGGCTGGGCCCTCCTGGTAGCGGGTGGCTGGGCGGCGACGCTGTGGCTGGGCGAGCCGTCCGCCACGGCCGGCCCGGGCCCCGCTCCTGCGGCCGGCGTTCCGGCCGACAATCCCGAACCGGG
Organism: Streptomyces sp. NPDC002911; assembly: GCF_053591835.1. NCBI lineage: Bacteria > Bacillati > Actinomycetota > Actinomycetes > Kitasatosporales > Streptomycetaceae > Streptomyces > Streptomyces sp. NPDC002911. The sequence goes on from NZ_JBSFUO010000001.1 coordinate 573,540, forward strand.
ACCGCAGCCGGAGGGCTCGTGCGAGACGCGGGGGGCTCCACCGACAGCGTCGCCCTCGGCGAGCGCCACGCAGATTCCGGAGAAAGGGGCGTACGACTACTACACGGAGGAACATGCGCATCAGGTCGTCTGCTTCAACGCCGTGGTCCGCGACGGTGCCGTGGCCCGCTGAGCGTGGCTCACTCCGGGTCCCACCGGACGTGAGTCAGCACGTCGGCCAGTCCGACCAGATCGAGCAGCGCCCCGAATCCGGCCGGGACGTTGCGCAGCCGCAGCTCGACGCCTCCGGCCCGGCGTGCGACGAGCCCCAGCCGGGCGACCGCCTCGACCAGGGCGAGATCCGGCTGCACGACACCGCCCATGTCGCAGTCCACCACGGCGAGGGCTGAGGGGCCGCTGAGCAGCGCCTCCAGTTCGGCGCAGAGCGCCGGCACCTCGGCGCGGGTGATCCGGCCGGTGACGACGAGAGCGTTCGGTGTCATGGCATCCACACCACAGAGACCGGCGGGATACCCGAAACTCATCGCTGCCCGGCGAGGCGGGCTCAGCCGACCGGGAAGATCCCCGTGTCCGGATGTGGGATCCCAGCATGCCGAACGGGACCGGTGGTGGCCCACCGGTCCCGTGCACCCGAAAGGGAAAGTCGCAGGTCAGGCAATACGTTCCCGCACCACCGGCGTGGCGGAGAAGGGCGTGCCGGCCGGCGCGATGTCGTACGAGCCGGGCAGCGCCTTGAGTGCGTACTGGAACTTCTCCGGGGTGTCCGTGTGAAGGGTCAGCAGCGGCTGTCCCTCGGTCACCACGTCTCCCGGCTTGGCGTGCAGTTCAACGCCCGCGCCCGCCTGCACCGGGTCCTCCTTGCGGGCGCGGCCCGCTCCGAGGCGCCAGGCGGCGACGCCGACGTCGTACGCGTCGAGACGGGTCAGCACGCCCGAGGACGGGGCGCTGATCACGTGCTGCTCCCGGGCTACGGGCAGCTCGGCGTCCGGGTCGCCGCCCTGGGCGGAGATCATGCGGCGCCAGACGTCCATGGCGGAGCCGTCCGCCAGGGCCTTCTCCGGGTCGGCGTCCTGGAGCCCGGCGGCGTCGAGCATCTCGCGGGCGAGGGCGAGGGTCAGGTCGATCACGTCCTGGGGGCCGCCGCCGGCGAGGACCTCGACGGACTCGCGGACCTCCAGGGCATTGCCCGCGGTCAGGCCGAGCGGGGTCGCCATGTCGGTGAGGAGCGCGACGGTGCGTACGCCGCTGTCCGTGCCCAGCGCGACCATGGTGGAGGCCAGTTCGCGGGCGTCCTCGATCGTCTTCATGAAGGCGCCGGTCCCGACCTTGACGTCCAGGACGAGCGCCCCGGTGCCCTCGGCGATCTTCTTGGACATGATCGAGCTGGCGATCAACGGGATCGCCTCGACGGTGCCGGTGACGTCGCGCAGCGCGTACAGCTTCCTGTCGGCGGGGGCGAGCCCGTCGCCGGCCGCACAGATCACCGCGCCGGTGGTGTCCAGGACGTCCAGCATCTCGGCGTTGGAGAGGCGGGCGCGCCAGCCGGGGATGGACTCCAGTTTGTCGAGGGTCCCGCCGGTGTGGCCGAGGCCCCGGCCGCTGAGCTGCGGAACGGCGGCGCCGCAGGCGGCGACCAGCGGGGCGAGCGGCAACGTGATCTTGTCGCCGACTCCGCCCGTGGAGTGCTTGTCGGTGGTGGGCCGGGAGAGCGCGCTGAATTCCATCCGCTCGCCGGAGGCGATCATCGCGGCGGTCCAGCGGGCGATCTCGGTGCGGTTCATGCCGTTCAGCAGGATCGCCATGGCCAGTGCGGACATCTGCTCGTCGGCGACCTCGCCGCGGGTGTACGCGTCGATGACCCAGTCGATCTGCTCGGGGCTGAGCTCGCCCCGGTCCCGCTTGGTGCGGATGACGGAGATGGCGTCCATGGGATGGGAGTCCTTCCGGCCGGATGGGTAGGCGAGAGTCCCGTTGACTCTACGCGCATAGAGAGGGAACGTTCCGCCGCACGGTCTCTCCGGCGGGCCGATCGGGCCCGCCGGACAGACGGTGCGGAACGGCGGAGGGGCGCTACCCCAGATGCTGGGGCCCGAAGGCCTGCGGCAGCATCTCGTCGAGCGTACGGAGGCCGTCCGGCGTCTCCAGCACGAGGCCGGGCCCGCCGAACTCGTACAGCAGCTGACGGCACCGCCCGCACGGCACGAGCGTCGCGCCCGTGCCGTCCACGCAGGTGAAGTGGGTCAGCCGGCCGCCGCCCGTGGCGGCCAGCTGCGAGACCAGCCCGCATTCCGCGCACAGACTGATGCCGTAGGAGGCGTTCTCGACGTTGCAGCCGGTGATCATGCGACCGTCGTCGACGAGGGCCGCCACGCCGACCGGATAGCCCGAATACGGGGCGTACGCCCGGGACATCGCGTCCCGGGCGGCCTCGCGCAGCACGTCCCAGTCGACGGGTGCCGCGCCGTCCGTCACTTCCCCTGCCCCTTCCGGTAGCGCATGCCGTCCGCCTTCGGCATCCGCAGGCGCTGCGCGGAGAGCGAGAGCACGAGCAGGGTGACGATGTACGGGGTGGCGCTGACGAACTCGGTGGGCACCGTGTCGGTGGCGAGGTACCAGACGAGCACCGCGGCGGCGATGACCGCGCTGATGACGCCGGGCACGAATCGCTTGCGGTAGAGCTTCCAGGCCGCGAGGACGGCCAGCATCACCACGAGCAGCAGGAGCAGCGCGTGGACGGACTCGCCGCCGTTGCGCAGCTGGAGCGCGTCGGCGAAACCGAACAGACCGGCGCCCATGGCGAGACCGCCGGGCCGCCAGTTGCCGAAGATCATCGCCGCGAGACCGATGTAGCCGCGCCCGCCGGTCTGGCCCTCGTTGTAGATGTGCGAGGTGACCAGGGACAGGAAGGCGCCGCCGAGTCCGGCCAGGCCTCCCGAGATGATCACGGCGATGTACTTGTAGCGGTAGACGTTCACACCCAGGGACTCGGCGGCGACCGGGTTCTCGCCGCAGGAGCGCAGGCGCAGGCCGAACGCGGTCTTCCACAGGACGAAGAACGTACCCGCGAACAGCGCCACGGCCACCAGGGTCAGCAGCGACACGTTGGTGACGAGTCCGCCGAGGATGCCCGCGAGGTCGGAGACGAAGAACCAGTGGTGCTGCTCGACCGAATGCAGCCAGTCGGAGACACCTGGCACGGTGACCTGCGTGATGCTGTCGGCCGGCGGCGATTGCTTGGGGCTGCCGCCCTTCTCCGCCGCGTCACCGCTGTTGAACCAGAGCTTGGCCAGGTACGTCGTGAATCCCAGGGCCAGGATGTTGATGGCGATACCGGAGATGATGTGGTCGACACCGAAGGTGACGGTCGCGATCGCGTGCAGCAGGCCGCCGAGCATGCCGCCCACGACACCGGCCAGGACACCGATCCAGGGGTCGGTCTGCCAGCCGGCCCAGGCTCCGAAGAAGGTGCCGAGGATCATCATGCCTTCGAGGCCGATGTTGACCACACCGGCCCGCTCGGACCACAGACCGCCGAGACCGGCGAGCCCGATCGGCACGGCCATCGCGAGGGCCGCACTGATCTGACCGGCCGAGGTGACGTCCTGGGCACCGGTGACGGCCCGTACGGCGGACAGTGCGAGCAGGGCGCCCGCGATGATCAGCAGGACGACGGGAAAACTGAAGCGGGTGCGGCCGCCCTTGCCGCCGGAGACCTCGGGGGCCGCGGGCGGCGGGGTGGAAGTCGCCGTGGCGCTCACGCCGACACCTCCTGCTGGTCGGAGTTACGTGCGGCCTTGGCGGCGAGTTCCGCGCCGACCTTGCTCTGCTGGCGCTTGAGGCCGTATCGGCGGACGACTTCGTAGGCGATGACGACGCACAGGACGATGACGCCCTGGATGACGCCGACGATCTCCTTGTCGTAGCCCTCGAATTCGAGCTTGCCCGTGCCGCGCTCCAGGAAGCCCCAGAGCAGCGCGCCGAGCGCGATGCCGACGGGGTGGTTACGGCCGAGGAGCGCGATGGCGATCCCGGTGAAGCCGATGCCCACCGGGAAGTCGCCGCTGTACTCGTAGCTGTCGTTCAGCAGGGTCGGCATGCCGATCAGGCCTGCCATACCACCGGAGATCAACATGGACGTGACGACCATCTTCTTGACGTCGACACCACTGGCCTCGGCGGCCGAACCGGACTGTCCGACCGTACGGAGATCGAAGCCGAACCGGGTCCGGCCCAGCGTGAACCAGTACGCGAAGCCGGCGACGACCGCGATCACGATGAAGCCCCAGACGGGCGTCGGCGTGGTCGGGAACTCGAAGAAGTGCGAAGACTCCGGGATCGGGGTGGTGGAGACCTTCGTGCCCGCCTCGTCGAGGTGGCCCAGGCGGCCCTGCTGGAGGAGGTAGCCGATGATCGCCGTCGCGATGGAGTTCAGCATGATCGTCGAGACGACCTCGCTGACTCCGCGGGTGACCTTCAGGACACCGGCGATACCGGCCCACATCGCGCCGACGATCATCGCGGTGAGGATGATCAGCGGGATCTGGAGGACACCCGGCAGGGTCAGCGCCCCGCCGAGTGCGGCGGCGAAGAACGCGGCGAGGCGGTACTGACCGTCGACGCCGATGTTGAAGAGGTTCATGCGGAAGCCGACGGCGACCGCGAGACCTGCGAGGTAGTAGGTCGTCCCCTTGTTGAGGATGTAGACCTGGCTGTCCGACTTCAGTCCGTAGTCGAACATGATACCGAAGGCGCTGAACGGTTCCTTGCCGGTGGCGGCGAGCACCAGGGCGGTGACCAGGAACGCGACCACGATGGCGAGCAGCGGGGCGGCGATCCCCAGGAGCAGCCGCTCCTTGTCGAACTTCTTCATCGGTCCTCTCCCCCGTCACGGGGGTCGGTTTCGGAGCCGTCGGCCCCGGAGTCGTTGCCCGTGCCGCCCGGCGCTTCCAGGTGGCCGGAGGCCGCCCCGGTCATGGCCGAGCCGAGCTCCTCGGGGGTGACGGTCGCCGGGTCGGCGTCGGCCACGAGCTTGCCGCGGTACATGACGCGCAGCGTGTCCGAGAGCCCGATCAGCTCGTCGAGGTCGGCGGAGATCAGCAGCACCGCGAGGCCCTCATGGCGTGCTTCGCGGATCTGGTCCCAGATCTGCGCCTGCGCGCCGACGTCCACGCCCCGGGTGGGATGCGCGGCGATCAGCAGTTTGGGGTGGTGGCTCATCTCGCGGCCGACGATCAGCTTCTGCTGATTGCCACCGGAGAGCGAGGCCGCGGTGACCTCGATGCCGGGGGTGCGGACGTCGTACTCACGCACGATCCGCTCGGTGTCGGCGCGCGCCGCCTTGGGGTCGAGGAAGGCGCCCTTGCTGTTGGGCTTCTCGGTGACGTGGCCCAGCATGCGGTTCTCCCAGAGCGGCGCGTCCAGGAGGAGGCCGTGCCGGTGCCGGTCCTCGGGGATGACGCCCATGCCGTCCTCGCGGCGCTTGCGCGTGGCCGCGCGGGAGATGTCCGCGCCGTCGAGGGTGAGCGCCCCGGTGTCGAGGGTGCGCATGCCCATGATGGCGTCGACGAGTTCGGACTGGCCGTTGCCCTCCACGCCCGCGATTCCGAGGACTTCCCCCTTGTGGATCGTGAAGGTGATGCCGTCGAGCACCGCGCGCACCACGCCGTCGGGGTCGGTGGCCGTCAGTCGCAGGTCTTCCACAGCCAGCATCGGGATGTCGGTGACGGTCGACTCCCGGGTCTCGGGCGAGGGGAGTTCACTGCCCACCATCAGCTCCGCGAGCTGCTTGCTGGTGGTCTGCTCCGGATCGGCTGTGCCCACCGTCGTACCGCGGCGGATCACGGTGATCTCGTCGGCGACCGACAGCACCTCGCCCAGCTTGTGGGAGATGAAGATGACGGTGAGGCCCTCCGCCTTCAGCTCACGCAGGTTGTCGAACAGGGCGTCGACCTCCTGCGGCACGAGGACCGCTGTCGGCTCGTCGAGGATCAGGGTGCGGGCGCCGCGGTAGAGGACCTTGAGGATCTCCACCCGCTGGCGGTCGGCGACCCCGAGGTCCTCGACGACGGCGTCGGGGCGGATACCGAGGCCGTACGCGTCGGAGATCTCCTTGATCTTCGCCCGCGCCTTGTCCCCGATGCCGTGCAGCTTCTCGGAGCCGAGAACGACGTTCTCCAGGACCGTGAGGTAGTCGGCGAGCATGAAGTGCTGGTGCACCATGCCGATACCGCTGTTGATGGCGTCACCCGGGCTGCTGAACGAGACCTGTTCACCGTCCACGGAGATGGTGCCCTCGTCCGGCTTCTGCATCCCGTAAAGGATCTTCATCAGGGTGGACTTGCCGGCGCCGTTCTCACCGACGAGGGCATGGACGGTGCCACGGCTCACCGTGATGTCGATGTCGTGGTTGGCCACGACGCCGGGAAATCGTTTGGTGATGCCGCGGAGCTCTACGGCATGAGGACTGCTGGACGCTTTGATGGCGCACTCTCCTTGGCAGGAGCGGAGGGCGGGCGATGTACGGACACAGCGCGGGGACCGGTGGCGAAAAATACCGCGCTCGGCGGCACTACGCGCGTAGCTCCGCCGATTCGTCGACCACCCGGCGACGGGTGGCGGACCAAGGGCACGATACCGACACGCGCCGAGGGGCCGTCGCCCGGAGGTACACGTGAAGCGGGGTCCGCAGGCGCGGCGGAAACCACGCCTGCGGACCCCGAGTTCAGCGGGCGGGTCAGATCGTGCTCTTGACCTTGATCGAGCCGTCGACGATCTTCTTCTTCGCCTCTTCGATCTTGGCCTGGACGTCCTTGAAGTGGTCACCCGTGGTGGTCAGGCTGACACCGTCCTCGGCCAGCGAGTAGGCCTGCGTGCCGGTGACCGGCTTGCCGTCCTTGACGGACTTCACCAGGTCGTAGACACCCGCGTCGACGTTCTTCACTACCGACGTCATGATCGTGTCGGCGTACTTCGACAGGGCAGGGTCCTTGGCCTGGTCGGAGTCGACGCCGATGGACCAGGCGCCCTTCTTGCCGGCCACGGCCTCGATCGCACCGGCACCGGAGCCGCCCGCGGCGGCGAAGATCACGTCGGCGCCCTTGTCCAGCATGCCCTTGGCAGCGGCCTTGCCCTTGTCCGGGCTGCCGAAACCGGACAGGTCGGAACCGGTGGACAGGTACTGGATCTGGACCTTGGCCTTCGGGTTCGTGTCCGTGACGCCCTGCTGGAAGCCGGCCGCGAACTTCTTGATCAGCGGAAGGTCGACGCCTCCGATGAAGCCGACCTGGCCGTCCTTGGCCTTCAGCGCAGCCGCGACACCGGCAAGGTAGGAGCCCTGCTCCTCGGTGAAGACGATGGACGCCACGTTCTTGGCTTCGGAAACCGAGTCGATCAGGCCGAACGTCGTGTCGGGGTGAGACTTGGCCACCTTGTCGATGGCGGCCTGGTAAGCGAAACCGACGCCGATCACCGGGTTGAAACCGCCCTCGGCGAGCGACGCGAGGCGCTGCTCACGGTCGGCCGGGGTCTCGCCGCTCTTGGCGGTGAGCTCCTTGGTCTCGGCGTCGAACTCGGCCTTGGCCTTGTCCAGGCCACGGGCGGCGGAGTCGTTGAACGAGTTGTCGCCGCGGCCACCGACGTCGTAGGCCATGCCGATCTTCATCTGGCCCTTGTCGGAACCGGTGCTCTCGGTGGACGATTCACCGCACGCGGTGGCAGTGAAGGCGAGAGCCGCGGAAACGGTACACACAGCAGCGATCTTGGATACGCGGCGCAAGGGAAGGCTCCTTCAACCTGACCGAAGCGCCTCTTCCGGCGCTGGTTTCGCGGCGATCGTAACGCGCGTAGATGTCAGATAAGGACCCCTACGGAAGCCGTTATCGGATCGTCGCGAACAGGAGGTGTCCTGCCCGGTTACGAGCCGTTACCAGCGGGGAACACGACGCCACCAGGTCGGACTGACGCGCAGCCCGCACGTGCCGAAGCAGCAACGCGACACGTGGCGGATTCGTCATCCGGTTCCGCAGCGGGCGCCATCACCTGCCGCGGCAGGACACCCACGTCCACGAAATGCCGAGGATGCACGACGGCCACGGAAATATCGGGCAGTGCGGTATTTCCGTGGCCGTCCTCGCCTATCGGGGCCCGCCGGCCGGTCGCTCCCGGCAACCCGGCGGGGCGCTCGCAGTCAGGCGTTTAGCAACGCGGCGGCGGTGAAGAGCTCGACCCCCACCGTGATGGCCTCCTCGTCCACGTCGAAGTTGCCCCGGTGCAGGTCCAGACCACGCATGTCGCCCGGCGTCCGTACGCCGAGCCTCGCCATGGCGCCGGGGATCTTCTCCAGGTACCAGGAGAAGTCCTCACCTCCGAGGCTCTGTTCGGTGTCCTCGATCGCATACGATCCGCGGCGGATGGTCATCGCGGCGTCGAGGAGACCGATCGTCTCGGCCTCGTTCACTACGGGCGGCACGCCACGGATGTAGTCGATCACCGTCTTGGCCCGGTACATTCCGGCCACCTCGTCGATCGCCTCGTGCACCAGGTCCGGTGCCTGCCGCCAGCTCTCCAGGTCGAGGCAGCGGACCGTCCCGGACAGCTCGGCGTGCTGCGGGATGACGTTCGGCGCGTGGCCGGTCTGCAGTCGCCCCCAGGTGAGTGCGAGGCCGGCCCGCGCGTCGACACGCCGGGCGAGCAGCGCGGGCACGTCGGTGGCCACCCGGGCCGCGGCGGTGACCAGGTCGGTGGTGAGGTGCGGCCTGGCGGTGTGCCCGCCGGGGCCGTCGAGAGAGATCTCCACGCGATCACAGGCCGAGGTGATCGGCCCGATCCGGAGCCCGATACTCCCCACGTCCACCTTGGGGTCGCAGTGCACCCCGATGATCCGCCCCACTCCTTCCAGCACCCCGGCCGCGACCACGTCGGAGGCACCGCCGGGCAGCACCTCCTCGGCGGGCTGGAACAGCAGCCGCACCGGGCGCGGCAGCAGTCCCTGCCGGTCAAGCTCGCTGAGTACGAGCCCGGCGCCCAGGACACACGCGGTGTGGACGTCGTGCCCGCAGGCGTGCGCCCGGTCGGGCACGGTGGACCGGTAGGAGACCCCCTCCTTGGTGTCCGGGATCGGAAGCGCGTCGATGTCGCCCCGCAACGCCAGCATCGGCGTCACCCCGTCCCACTCCCCCACGTCACAGACGAGCCCTGTGCCACCGGGCAGCACCCGCGGCTCAAGGCCGGCCTTCTCGAGCCTGGCCTTGATGGCAGCGGTGGTACGGAACTCCTGGTTGCCGAGCTCGGGGTGCATGTGCAGATCACGGCGGAAGGCGATGAGCTCGGCACGCAGGTCGTCGGGCAGGGTGCCGGGCAGAACGGCCTCGGCGTGGGGCGCACGGGACTTCAACTGGTTCACCCAGTCAAGGGTAGGCCCCTGGTACCCACAACTGACCACAGATCAATAAAAGTTCCGCCGCTCAGCGGAACAAAAAATGGTGTTGCGGCGTGTGACGGACTCCCAGGGTGGGTAAACTCGCCCGTTTTCCACCGTCAAGAAAGCCTGAGCAACTCGCGAAGAGCACCGACACGGGCGGCGGCATCACACTCGACGGGCGGAGCGTCTGCGGCGGTCTCGGGGTGTGCGTCGTCCAGCGGCTCCGTGCGGCAGGAGCGGCAGAGGCCGTCGGAGAGCGCCTCCGGGCGGCCGGGTGCTCCCACTCCGTGCACGCGACCATGGGGCCGCGCTCCGGCATGCACGGCGCCGGGACGGGGCGGCGGGCAGCCGGGGCTGCGTCGAGGAACGTGGCCCACCAGAGGGTGGGGGGTCTTTACCCACCCTTCCTTCTTTTCCCTGCCGGATGACTACACGTCTCGGACCCCGGCCCTCGAACCCCGAACCCCCGGATCGCGAAGCTCATGCTTCGGGCCCGCACCCTTCCGCATACCCCCGAACGACTCCTGCCTCAGGACACCAGTGTCTGCTCCTCCAGCTCGGTCAGCCGCACGGTGCACAGGCCGCCACGTTCGGCCTTCACGGCCGTCACCTTCAGCTGCGTGCCGGGCGAGAGGATGAACTCCTCCTCGCCTGTGAAAGCGGAGAACCGGCGGATGCCCACCGCCCGGGCCGGGGTCACCTCGAAGAGTGTCCGCTTGCCACGGCTGCCGAGGAACGACCGTGCCACGCCGACCTCGGACGTGCACGAGGACACACCCCACCAGGTCACCGTCTTGCCCAGTGGGTACTGCGCACGCAGGTCCAGCGACACTCCGCGCCACAACGGCTGCGTGTGGGCGGGGAGCTGTGAGACCGCCGAGAACAGCAGCCGCAGATAGGGGAGGTACGGGACGACCTTCGCCCGGTCCGGGGAGCGCAGGACCGCGTTGATCTCCCGGTAGAACGCGGATTCGCAGGTGTAGAGGTAGAGGGCGGCGATCGCGTCGGCGGACAGCTCACCAGCCGCCTCGTCGGCGCGCCTCTTCCCGAATTCGTGCGACTGCTCGACGTGCCGGCCGATGCCGGCCAGCAGGCAGGCGACCGGACCGACGGCGTCCGGGAAGTCCAGGAGCGGGGTGTCGAAGACACCGGTGATCGGAGGCAGGACGAGTCCCTCGTCCTTGACGCCCGCGAGCCGGTCCAGATACAGCTGATGGAGCTCCATGGTCGACGCGATGAACGCTCCCATCCGTTCCGCGACACCGTCGTCCGCCCCGTCGGGCCCCTCCGCGACCGTGTCCCACCCCTTGCCCGGCAACCAGTCGATCCCATCGGCGCCCACTGAGGCGAGTGCGGCGTTGACCGTCCCGAAGTGCTCGCCCTCGCAGAAGATGTCGCCCTGCGCGGCTGGGTTGGGGTGATCGATGTGCCGGACTTCGACGTCCGGATACTTCTTCTGGAGACGGAGGACGACGCTCTTCAGACTGCGCGCGTGAGCGCCCCACCAGGCGAAGACGACATAACGGTCCTCCTCCTCGGCGTTCTGCTTGGCTTCGAGGATCTCCTCGACGATCCGCTCGACCGCCGGGCGCCAGAACCTGGTGTGCTGGTCGGTGGCCATCGCCCCGTCACTGCTGGCGGTCAGTGCGGCGTTCAGCAGCAGCACCCCCTGCGTGAGCATCGCCTGGAACCACTCCGGCGGCTGGACGGTGTCCTTTTCCTTCAACAGCGCGCGTACGTCGGCGATCGGGGTCTTCTTCGGTATGCCGTACTTCCACATCGCCGCGGCCTTGATGATGCAGCGGATGCTGACGACCCGGCCGAACTGACTGTCCTTCCAGTCGTGGAAGGTGTTGTCGAACATGGCGATGCCGGTGGCGCTCTCCGGCCTCGGGTAAGGGTTCTGGCCGAAGACGACGACCTTCCACCTGTGCGGCGGATTCGGCTTGAGCGCCTGGAAGGTCAGCTCGCGCACCGGCACGACTCCCGGCCCACGGCCCGGGCCGATGAACTCCGCGGCGTCCGCGTGCGACTCGATGACCGGCTTCAGCAGCGGAAGCCACGGTTCGCCGCCGCCCTTGAACAGGTCGGCGAGGGCCAGCGGATCGTTCGGGTCGGGCTGGGACGAGGTCGTGGCATCGCTCATGGTGGAGGCGCTCCGCGGGGTCGGTACGGGCTGGGTTCGAAGTCGTCGGCGCAGTCCGGCGCCGTACGCACCGTGATCCTGCACAGGACCGGTTATATCGCCGGCCACTGACAACGGATGTCCTCAACCAACTTCCGTCCGACGCGCTGTCAGTGGCGCCCGGTAGCGTCCTGAGCAGTGGAGAGAGCACCTCTTGATCGGAGCGCATGATGACCGCGAACCGCTTGCCGTCGCCGCCTGTCCGGGTGGTTCTGACCGACCTCAACGCCGACGTCGTGGACGCGTGGCGGGCCGCGTTCGCCGACACCCCGGAGATCGAGATCCGCAAGGGGTCGATCCTCGACGAGAAGGCCGACGCCTGGGTCAACCCGACCAACTCACGCGGTCGTATGGACGGTGGCGCCGACGCCGCCATCAAGCGGCACCTCGGCGCCGGCGTCCAGCTGCGCGTGCAGCGGGCGATTCGCGACGGCTTCGAAGGAAACCTCCCCGTGGGGAGCGCGGTGTGCGTCCCGTCCGGAGCGGCCAACCCGAAGTTCCTCATACCGACACCGACGATGGAGGGGTCCTCGCAGAACGTCAGCGCGACCCTGAATGTGGCCCTGGCCTGCGCCGCCGCCTTCCAGGCGATCCACCAGCAGAACAAGAAGGCGCCGGGCAGCATCGAGTCGGTGGCACTGGTCGGCATGGGCGCCCGTACCGGCCGGGTACCGGCGCGGGTGTGCGCCAACCTGATGTGGACGGGCTACACCCTGTACAACGACTACCGCTTCGAGGACTACGACGAACTGCGCAGCACCATCGTCGCGCAGCTCCACGACATCGAGGCCGCGCCAGCCACGGAGCGCGTCCGCATCGACCCCACCAGGCGCGGCGCGACCCGCCGCTGACGATCCTCGACCCGCTCGCCGCAGGGCTCCTGATCAGCGGCCGGTACAGAGGAGTTGATCTGGCCTGTGTCATCGCGGCGACCGATATCGCCGCCAACTGGTACGCGGTCCCCGGGATCCAGCACAGCGACTTCTTCGCTCGCACCGGCCTTCAACGGTTGACGATCTTTACGTTGCTCGTGCTCGCAACAGCGGCAGTACTGCGTGAACACTCGCAGTGGAGCGTGAAGTCACTGACGAGGCAGGATGACTCGTACTTCCGGCCTTGCCTCTCCTCGATCCGGGCAGGGTGCAGCCGCGCCGTCACACGAAGGGCGTCACCGCATGAATACGCCACCATCGTCCATGGGAGCAGAGCGAACCGAAGGGACTCCCGTCCGGATCGGCGCTCTCGTGCCGCTGACCCGGCCCGGCTGGGTCGAGGCAGGTCAACACCTGCTCGCCGGCCTCGAACTGGCCGTCGGTGACGTCAATGCCGCCGGCGGGATCGACGGACGGCCACTTGAGCTGGTGGTCCGGGACACCGCCGCCGACCCGCAGCGGGCCGCGGCGGCCGTGGACGAACTCGCCGACCTGGGTGTGGCTGCCCTGGCAGGGGAGTATCACAGCGTCGTCGCTCGCGCCGCTGCCGCCAGGGCCGACGCCCTCGGGCTGCCGTTCCTCTGCTCGTCAGCGGTTCTCGACGCGCTCACCGACCAGCCCACGGAATGGGTCGCGCGCCTCGCACCGACTCAGTCGCACGGCTGGCAGATCTACGCGGACTTCCTCCTCGGCGCGGGCCACAGCCGCATCGCCGTAGCAGCCGCGCCGAGTGTCTACTGGGCATCCGGGACCCGCGTTCTGCGGGAGTACCTCGCTCCACGTGGCGGCACCGTCATCGAACTCGACATGCGCGAGCTCACCCCCACGGGCGTGTGCGACGCACTCGTCGAGAATCGGGCGACGGCCCTCCTCCTTCTGGTCGGCCTCCCGGAGCCGGCGGTGTCGATCGTCAGGTCCGTCCGCCGCGACGAGCGCCTCCCCCGGTTCCTGATCGGTGCTCCGGCCGGGCAGCCGGAGTTCGCCGAATGGGCGGCCCTGCTGGGCGACGACGGCTCCGCGATACCGTTCCTGCGCTACCGGCCCGAGCACCTCGGTCCCCTCGGCACGCGCGTCGAGTCGGACCTCCGTGAGCGGCTGGACGGAGCCCCCTCCTTCGTCGCATTCGAGGGCTACGACACGGTCACTGTCCTCGCCGATGTGCTGCGTGTCCACGGCGCGGAGGGCAGGGCGCGCCCTGCCGAATCCTGGTCGCGCGTTGCGATCGAAGGCACCCGCGGGCAGATCCGATTCTGTCGCATACCGGGCATCAGCGTGTGGCAGTGGGCTTGGGCGCCGGTCCACGTGGTTGAGCGGGACCCGGCGGACCCCGAGCGCTTCCGGGTCCTCCACGCCCGCTGAGAGCGTGCGAGAACCTTCAGCTCCTGCGGCGGACGGTGTGGCCGCCGTTGCGCACGAGGAAACCGTCGTTGCGCCCCAAAGCCGCTTCTGCGTAGAGAAGTTCGTCCTCAGCAAGGAGTTCGGCGGCAAACTGCTCGTATGCCAGACGGTGTGTCTACCGCGGCTCTCTCCGGGAAACAGGGGGACGCGGAACGAGGAACGGGGAATCCCATGCCCGCTTACGTCATCGTCAACGTCGACGTGCTCGACCAGGAGGCCGGCCTGGCCTACGCGGCCGTGGCCCAGAAGTCCATCCTCGGCTACGGCGGCCAGTACCTGGTGGCCGGCCCCACGCCCCAGCCCGTCGAGGGCACCTGGGCGTCCTCCCGGTTCATGGTCATCGCGTTTCCCGACATGGACCGGATCCGGGAGTGGTACGACTCCCCCGAATACCGCCAGGCCCGGGAGATACGTGAAGGCAAGGCCCGGGTGGGCATGCTGTTCGTCGAGGGCTCGCAGCCTGAGGGCTTCTCCCTCCCCTCCTGACGCTACGGCCAGGTCGCGGTCTCGGGGTCGATGCCGTGGGCGCGCGCGTCGGCGTCGACGATCTGACGGAACCACGTGGCGAGGCCGGTGTGGATGCTGTCGTAGTGGGCGGCGAATGCCGGATCGGCCTCGTACATGCGGGCGAGACAGACCTGCATCTGCCGGGTGAGCGGGAAGTGCGAAGCGAAGACTTCGCGGTGCCGCTCGACGAGCCGGTTCGCTTCCGGGCTGCCAGGTGTGACGCCGGCGTCCATCGCCTCCGCGAGTGCGCGGTCGAGGCCGGTGATGGCATCGGTGACGGCCCGCCATTCCTCCGGACCGCGAGAGGCCGCGCGTTCGGCGTACTGCTGCCATTGCGCCGTGTCTCCGTAGCGCTGACGGGCCTGGGCGGGCCAGTCCGGGTCCCATCGAGGGCCGAAGATCGCGGCCTGCTGCTCGACGGTCAGCAGCAGGCCGTGCTCGTGGGCGTCGATCATCCGGTCCAGTCCGGTACTGAGCCGCTGGAGGCGGTCGATCCGTTCGGCGACCTGGGCGCGCTGCGCACGCAGTGCGCCGGGCACGTCCGTGGTCGAGTCGTCCAGGACGGCCCGGATCTTGTCCAGGCCGAGCCCGAGCTCCCGGTAGACGACGACGCGGTGCAGGCGTTCCAGATCACCAGCGGTGT
The DNA here is from genome assembly GCF_053591835.1 of Streptomyces sp. NPDC002911. Lineage (NCBI taxonomy): Bacteria > Bacillati > Actinomycetota > Actinomycetes > Kitasatosporales > Streptomycetaceae > Streptomyces > Streptomyces sp. NPDC002911. The sequence continues at coordinate 588,623 of NZ_JBSFUO010000001.1, forward strand.
AGAGCCGGTATCCGGCAGCCGTGCGCAGCGACGGTCGCGCCAGGCCGATCTCGTCCCAGTGGTGCAGCGCGCGGACCGTCACGCCCAGGTGTGCCGAGGCCTGACCGACGGTCAGGCCATCGGCGTCGGTGGTATCAGGCATGTTCCACATTGTCGCCGCGAACGTCGTCCGGTGGAGTGATCCCGATGGCTTCGAGGTTCCGTGCCTCCTGGCTGGCCGGGTCGAAGGGCTTCGCCGCAGTGAGGACGACCCGTGCCTTCTCGGGGGTGATCACTTCCACGTCGCGGGTGTTCCAGGGGGTGTCGCGTGGACCGTCGACCGAGTCCGGGCGCACGGCACGGCAGGCCTCGACGAGGGAGTCGACCTGGCTCAGCACGCACGAGAAGCTGACGCTCATCGCCGGTGCCTGCTCCGGAACGCTCTCGGCCCGGACGAGGAGTACGTCCTGGAACGCCCACCGGCGCAGATGCACAAGTGTGCCGGGGATGCTGAACAGCTCGAAGAACCCGAGCCCACGGACCCAGAAGTCCACCGACGCCGCCAGATCGTTCGTGGGGATCGTCACGAACGCGGGCATTCCGTAGATGCCACGGAACAGCTCCGGCGGAACGGCGTCCGGGCCGGGGGCGGGCACGGGGCTTGTCTCGAACGCGTTGTAGTAGTCGCTCATGCACACCACTCTTCAGCCTCACGCAACGTGAGGGTCAAGCCCGTGCCACGGTCCGCCCGTCATCCCGAACGGAACAGATGCCTCATCCGCCCCCTACCCTTCACCCTTCAGCCGTTCCCTGACCGCCCCTGGTCACGGATCATCGACAGCAGCAGGCCGTGGGTATCGGCGTCAGCGGCCACCACGAGTCCACGGCCCGCCTGCCCGAGCGGAGCGCCGTCGACTCCGGTGAGACCATCACTCATGCATTCCCCTGCCCACACGTTCGGTCACGCCCTGTCAACACCCTCAGTGCGCAGGTCAGCGGGGTCGACATATGCCCCTACGACCAGAGCTCAGGTTGGGCACCGAGTCTCTTCACACCTAAGCACGCAGGGCGACCATTGGGGCACAGAGAGTGGGAATCCCCCCAAGGAGTGACCCGTGGCCTACGCCTGCCGTCCGGACGCAATCGATCCGCCCGACCACACACAAGGCCAGCGGCTCGCCGCGCTGCTGGAGGGGACACAGCCTTGAACGGGTTCAGGGAGGGCGATCACGTCTTCGACTTGTCCACGGGGAAGGAGGGCAAGGCGATCAACGTCAGGTGTGAAGTGTTCCTCGTCCTCGAGAACGACGCCGGCTCATGGCAGGCGCCAAGGGCGCGGTGCTTCGTCGGACAGCGTCCCGGGCTCTCCCGGACCGAGGTGCCCCCGGGGTATCGGGAGCTGACCGTGGACATGCGCGACGTACTCCCGGGCGACCTGATCCGGACCGCATCCGCCGAAGCGCAGATGTGGCGGGTCGTCAAGGCCATAGAGGCGGCAGGTACCAGCAGAACCCTGCTCCTGGATGGGAAAGGGCTGTGGGTGATGACCAGTCCCCGCCTGGTTCACCGACGCCTTCCTGCCGTAAAGCCGGACAAGTCCGTTGAGGCCGTCTACACCCGGAGATTTTCGCGGTTTCCGTGGTCGGGGATGCCTCGGTAAACCTCCCGCGCCCGCCGGCTCAGCCCTCCGCGACCGCCGTGGCCCGCCACGGGGTCAGCCGCTGCACGTCCTTGGCCGTCTCGGTGACTCCGCGCAGGAAGCCCTGGGCGCGCGGCGAAGCCGTGTCGCGGAGCCACTCCGGCGCTATGTCGCACACCGCGACCTTCACACCCGTGCCCGTCAGGGCCAGCGGGAGGGTGTGGACCACGGTGGACGGGAAGCTCAGCACCGTGTGGCCGATGGGGCCTCTGCGGGCGATGAGTTCCAGGGGCAGGTCGGGGCGGACGATCTCCAGGCCTGTGGCGGATTCCAGGGCGTGGAGCTTGTCCGCGGACTCGCGCCGGTGGGCGAAGTAGCGGGTCGCGCCGTGGGCGCGTGCCAGGGTGGCGACCGCCTCCTCGTACGGAACCGGGTCGACCACGCCCGTCTCCACCAGGGAGGTGCCGACCAGGTCGGCCCCCTTGGTGATGAGGGGCGGGCCGAAGCGCTCCCGGGTCCAGGCGAACGTGTTCGCCGTGACGTCGACGCCTTCCGGGGCCTCCACCGGCATCGCGGTGAACACCTCGACCGTGCGGGTCGCCGACGGGGTGAAGCTGCGGCGGGCCGCGGAGCTGACCGGGGCCAGGAGCAGCTCGCGCGGGCCCCCGCTCCCCCGGCGGTGCCAGCGCACCAGGCGCTCGCCGCGGGCCAGCTGGGCGACGAACTCCATCGTGGCGGTGCCGTCGTCGACGACCGTGATCCGGCGGGTGCGGACCAGGCTGAGGAGCAGTTGCACGTACCGGGAGAACGGGTCCCCGATGACGATGCGGTCGGCCTTGCGGATCAGGCCGGTCAGCGCCCGCAGGGCCTTCAGAGGCGCGCCGGTATCCCCGCGCGCCTCCTGCCAGCGGACGGTGATGCCCTCGTCGCGGGCCAGCTCCGCCATCCTGCGCAGCTGTCCGCGCGACATCGGGTCGACCGGGGGGAGGACGACGACCGTGGTGTCGGGTCCTCCCCGGGTGTGGGTCCACTCCAGGACGTTCAGGAGCTGGACCGGGCTCTCGACGAAGGCGAGGTTCACCGGTCGGCCCGTCAGACCGCGACCGGCTCGGCGGCCGGCGCGTTCTCGCCCTCGGCGACGACGCCCGCGACCCGGCGGAGCTTCTTCATCGGGCCGAGCTCCGACTCGTACACCTTCTTGACGCCGTCACCGAGCGACTCCTCGATGGTGCGGATGTCGCGGACGAGGCGCGTGAGGCCCTGCGGCTCGACGGAGGCGGCCTGGTCGGAGCCCCACATGGCGCGGTCCAGGGTGATGTGGCGCTCGACGAACGCGGCACCCAGCGCGACGGCGGCCAGGGTCGTCTGCAGGCCGGTCTCGTGGCCGCTGTAACCGATCGGGACGTTCGGGTACTCCTGCTGCAGGGTGTTGATGACCCGCAGGTTGAGCTCCTCGGCCTTCGCCGGGTACGTCGAGGTGGCGTGGCAGAGCAGGATGTTGTCGCTGCCGAGGACCTCGACCGCGTGCCGGATCTGCTTCGGCGTCGACATGCCGGTGGAGAGGATGACGGTGCGGCCGGTGGCGCGCAGCGAGCGGAGCAGCTCGTCGTCCGTGAGCGAGGCGGAGGCGACCTTGTGCGCGGGGACGTCGAACTTCTCGAGGAAGGCGACGGCCTCGGTGTCCCACGGGGAGGCGAACCAGTCGATGCCGCGCTTGGCGCAGTGCTCGGAGATGGCGGTGTACTCGGCCTCGCCGAACTCGACGCGGTGGCGGTAGTCGATGTACGTCATCCGGCCCCAGGGGGTGTCGCGCTCGATGTCCCACTGGTCGCGGGGGGTGCAGATCTCCGGGGTGCGCTTCTGGAACTTGACCGCGTCGCAGCCGGCATCGGCGGCCGCGTCGATCAGCGCGAGGGCGTTGTCGAGGTCACCGTTGTGGTTGATGCCGATCTCACCGGTGATGTAGACGGGGTTGCCGGGGCCGGCGGTACGGGTGCCGAACGTGCGCAGGCGGGAGGTGCTGCTCATGGTGGTGCTTCCTTACGTGGTGGGGACGTTACTCGGTGGGGGCGTTGAGGGTTTCGGTGGAGAGGGTGGGGCCGAGAAGCCAGGCCGCGATCTCGCGGATGGCGCCGGATCCGCCCGGGTTTGTGGTCACGGCGCGCGCGGCGGCGCGCACCGAGTCGTGGGCGCTCGCTACGGCGACGGGCCAGCCCGCCAGGCCGAAGCAGGCCAGGTCGTTGACGTCGTTGCCGACGTAGAGCACGCGGTCGGGAGCGATGGACTGCTCCTCGCACCACTGCTTGAGTGCCAGGTCCTTGCGGTCGATGCCGTGCAGGACGGGGACCTGGAGCTTGCGGGCGCGGGCGGCGACGACCGGGTTCTGTTCCGTGGAGAGGATCAGGATCGGTACGCCGGCCCGGCGCAGGGCCGCGATGCCGAGGCCGTCGCCGCGGTGCACGGCGACGGTCTCGCGGCCGTCGGAGTCGATGAGGACACGGTCGTCGGTCTGCGTACCGTCGAAGTCGAGGACGACGGCGTCGATGTCCGCCAGGGTGGGCAGCGGGGAGGGGTCCAGGAGCGGCGCGAGGGCCCGGGCGCGGGCCAGGTCGTGCGGGTCGTCGATCTCCAGGACCCGGGCGGGGTCGGTGGGGACGAGCGCGGTGTGGCCGAAGAAGCGGTGGCGGTGGGTGCGGAAGCCCTCCACCTCCATGGCGTACGCGGCACCGGTCTCCAGGTAGTCCTGGGGGCGGTCCTGACGACGGGGGCGTACGGCCTTGTCGTGGTTGACGCCGTAGGTGTCGTCCTCGACCGCGCTGCCGTCGCGCCACACGAAGCCGTGGAAGGGGGCCACGGTGACCGCGGTGTCGGCACCTTCGCGGGTGACCGCGGCGGCGACGCCGTCGATGTCCTCGCGGGTGAGGAAGGGGCTCGTGCACTGGACCAGCAGCACCACGTCGGCCTTGCGGCCGTGCGAGGTCGTCTCGTAGGTGTGCAGGGCGTGCAGGACCGCGTCCTCGCTGGTCGCCGTGTCACCGGCGATGGCGGCGGGGCGCTGCACGCAGTGCAGCCGGGCCCCTTCCCCCAGCGCCTCCCCCGCGGCCTCGGCCGCGGCGGCTATGGCCGGGTCGTCGGTGGTGACGACGACGTCCGTGACCTCGGGCGAGCTGAGGCAGGCGCGGACGGCGCGGGCGACGAGCGGTACGCCGCCGACACGGGCGAGGTTCTTCGCGGGCACGCCCTTGGATCCGCCGCGGGCGGGGATCACTGCGAGGACGGTGGGGGGCGGGGTCATGGTTGCTCCTGAGTCGGTGGTCACAGCTCGCCCATCCGCCGGATCACGGGGGCGACCCGCTGGACGCCGTGGCGGTAGGCGCCGCGTGCCGCGTTGCGTACGGTCTCGCGGACCGCGCCCCGGACCCGGCCCGTCTCCTTGGGCGTGACGGCGCCCGGCAGCGGGTGGCCGTCGGGGCCCAGGTGGTAGCGGGCAAGGATTCCGGGGAGGTATCCGGGCGCGGTGGCGGGGGTGTAGTAGGGGGCGAGGCGGGGAAGCGGCCCGGCGTCGAGCAGGGCTGCGACCCGGGCGCGGGCGGTGTCGTAGGCCGTCCCGTAGGTGCCGTCGGCGGCGACGCCCTGACCGGCGAGCCATTCCTCGTCGGGCTCCGGGCGGCGGCCGCCGTCGAGGTGGTCCCAGGACGTGATCAGTCCCGAGCCGATGAAGTGGTGGTTGCCGAGCGCCTCACGGACACCGAGGTCGGAAAGGATCGCGGTCGGGATCCGCCGGTGCAGGGACTCCAGCGCGGCGGTCGAGGACACGGTGACCAGCAGGTCGGTGCGGTCCAGGACCTCACCCATGTGCCCGTACACGAGGCTGAAGTTGGGCGGCAGACCGCCGGGGATCCGCTCGGCGAGCCTCTGGTAGGGCAGCTCCTCGATGTGCGTGGTGTGCTCACCCGGCTTGGAGCGCAGCTTCAGCAGCACCTCACGGCCGGGATGCAGCCGGGCGTGCTCGACGAGCCGGCGCAGCAGGTACGTACGGTCGGCGCGGGATGCCGGTACGGAGGGCTGGGCGGCGAACACGACGGTGTCGCGGCCCTCCTGCCCCCGGTGCGGCTCCCCGCCGAGGAACGGCAGGGCGGCCTCCGTGACGGACGACGCGTCGGCGCCGACCCCGTCGTACACCGCGCGGAAACGCTCCCCGTCGTGGCGGGAGTTGGCGAGGACGACGTCCGCGCCGTGCCGCAGCAGGAGCCCGTCGGCGAGCTTCTCGTAGACGACGCCGACATAGCCCGTGACGACGACGGGCCTGCGGGGCAGGTCCAGTGCGGCCAGACCGTGCAGCATCGCCTGGACCGCGCCGCCCACAAGGGCGAGGACCACGACGTCGAACCCCTCGTTGCGCACCGTGTGCAGGAACTCGACGGCGGTCACCTCGCGCACCCGGTCGGTGTCGATCCCGACCTCACCGACTTCGGCGAGCTGTCGGGGCGTCGGGGTGGCCCGGCCGCGCAGCAGCAGACCGCTGATCTCGACGGGGCGCTCCGTCGCGCCGGCCTCCGGGGCCACGGAGAGGCGGCGCGCGGTGAGCGCACCCCATTTCCAGCGGGTGTCGGAGTCGGCGAGCACGGCTATGCGGAGGGGCGCACGGCCGGCTGCTGGGGTGTCGGCCGGAGCGGCCGTGTCATCGGTACGGGGGGGCACGTCCAAGAAGCTAGGAAGGCATTACGAGGAGCGGCCCAACGCGGGGGCAACAGATGGTTAACAGCCCGCCGACGCTTGGGGATCGGGCTCCGCACAGGCCTTTTTCACCCAGGTGAGGCGGGCAGGTTAACGGAGCCGACACGGCCCGTTCATCCCTTGTCCTTTCCGGGGACAAGCCGCATGACAGGCCGGCGCCTAGCGTGAAGCTCGTGGTTAAGCTCTCCGTCATCGTGCCGTTCTACAACGTGCAGACATACGCGCCCGACACTCTCAGAAGCCTGCGCGCGAACGCGCGTAAGGACTTCGAGTTCATCCTCGTCGACGACTGTTCCACGGACGGGACGACCGACATCCTGCGCCGCGCGCGGGACGACATCCCCGGGGCGGTCGTGATCAGACACGAACAGAACGGCGGGCTCGCCACCGCGCGCAACACCGGTCTGGATGCCGCGACAGGGGAGTACCTCACCTTCCTGGACGGCGACGACTGGCTCGCTCCCGGTTACTACGAGCGGCTGCTCGCCGCCGCGGAGGGCCTGGGGTGCGACTTCGTCCGGGCCGACCACGTGCAGGTCACCGGCAGGGCGCGGACCGTGCACCGGGTGCCGCACGGGCTGCGGGGCGTTCCCTTCAGCCCGCGGGACGCCATCCTTCCGCCCGACCGCACCACGTCGGTGGACTATCCGTACGCCTGGGCCGGCATCTACCACCGCCGTCTCGTCGACCGCGGACTGCTGCACTTCACGCACGGGCTGCGGACGGCCGAGGACCGCCCGTGGATCTGGCGGCTGCACCGCGAGGCGGAGAGCTTCGCCGCGGTCGGCCTGCTCGGCGTGTTCTACCGGCGCGGTGTCGCCTCCTCCCTCACCCAGATCGGCGACGTGCGGCAGCTCGACTTCATCCGCGCGTTCGACCAGGTCATCGAGGAGACCGCGCGGGATCCCGAGGCGGACAGGCTGCTGCCGAAGGCCGTCCGCACCTACACGGCCGTCATGGCGCACCACCTGAACTCCATCGAGAGGTTCGAACCGGCCGTCGCCCGCAAGCTGCGCTCCATGAGCGCGGCGGCGCTCCAGCGACTTCCGCAGGACCTCCTCGGCGACACCCTGGACTCGCTCGGTGACCAGCGGGCGGCGCGGCTCCGCCGGCTCCGTCGCCGCCCGGTCCCCGCGGGGACTGCCCCTTCCGTCACCAAGGGAGCTTCCACCTGATGTCCGGCCGCCGTTCCACCCAGCTCTTCTTCGCCTGCTCGCAGTACGCAGCCGCCACGGTCACCGCCGCGATCCGGGCGGGCTTGTTCGGCCCTCGCGACGAACACCGTCGGCTGCTGGTCGTCAGCGACACCTCGTACGCCCCGGAAGTGGGCACTCCGCTCGACCGGATGGACGGATTCGAGTGCCTGCGGCCCGAGTTCGACTCCGTGATCTCCTGGAACGACTTCATCAGCCCCTTCCACCCGGCGGGCTGGTTCCCGCGCGACCAGGACACCCTGCTCTGGGAGCGGTATCTGCGTCTGGCCTGGGACCTCGGTGACGGGCCGGTGGAGATCGCCTGCGAGTCCATCCAGGCGAACCCGTCCAACGCCGTCGCGAAGATCTTCAGCGAGAGCCCCGTCCACGTCTACGCCGACGGCCTGATGAGCTACGGCCCGACCCGGAGCAAGATCGACCCGCTGATCGGCACCCGTGTGCAGCGGCTCCTCCACCTGGATCTGGTGCCCGGCCTCCGGCCACTGCTGCTGTCCGAGTTCGACGTCGCGCCCGAGGTCGTCCCGACGGCCGAGTTCCTCAAGGTGCTCTCGGAACTGTCCGACGCGGCACCCGCGTTCACCGCCGGGCAGGTCGCGGACGCCCCGGCGCTGCTGCTCGGGCAGTACCTGTCGGCGATCGACGTCCTCACACCCGCCGAGGAGGAGGACCTCCATGTGCGGATGGTGCGCGGCGCCGTCGGGCTCGGACACCGCCACATCGTATTCAAGCCACACCCCTCCGCCCCGGCTGGCTGGTCCCGCGCCCTGGAGGAGGAGGCGGAGCGGCTGGGAGCCGAACTGACCGTTCTGGACGCCCCGGTCATCGCGGAGGTGGTCTACCAGCGGCTGAACCCGGCGCTCGTCGTCGGGGCGTTCTCCACCGCTCTGCTCACCGCCGCCGCCTTCTACGGCGTCCCCGTCGCCCGCATCGGGACGGACACGCTGCTCGACGGGCTGACCCCCTACCAGAACAGCAACCGCGTGCCGCTGACGATCGTCGACGCCCTGCTGCCCGACCTGGAGGACCCGGAGGCGGTCACCGCGTGGTCCCTGCCGGACGAGAGCGGCGTCCAGCGGGAGCTCACCGGGCTGGTCACCTCCGTCGGCTTCGCGATGCAGCCGAAGATCTACCCGGACCTGCGTCCCGCCGCCGAGGCCTTCTTGGCCCAGCAGCCCGCCGCCGGCCGGAACCGCTACTTCCGGCGCCGCCGTCTGACGTCGCTCGCCCTGCCCGGAGCACTGCCCTCCCAGTTCGACTTCCTCCCCCGGAACCCCACCGTGCGCAGGTTCGCGCGGCAGGCCAGGACCTGGCAGCGGGCGGCGAGCCGCCGCATGCCGGGCGGGGGCCGGGTCAACGGCAGCTGAAGTCACGCATGACCGTCCGTCTTCCCGGGGGGAAGACCGTGGAAGACGTGGAAGGACCACCGAAGTGACGAGCGCGCCACCGCTGCCTGCCCAGGCGGCGGTTCACCTCCCGGAACCCCGCCCCGCACCCAGGGGCGGGGGCCGCCTGCGTGCCCTGGACGGGCTGCGCATCCTGGCCGCCCTGATGGTCTGCCTGTACCACTACGCGGGCAAGAACGGTCCGGTGGCCGAGGCCTGGGGACAGTCGCCGGGCCTGAAGTTCCCCACGCTGTCGTCGTTCGCGACGTACGGCAGCCTCGGGGTGCAGCTGTTCTTCATCATCAGCGGCTTCGTGATCTGCATGAGCAGCTGGGGCCGGAGCCCGGGGGACTTCTTCCGCTCCCGGGTCGCCCGCCTGTACCCGGCCTACTGGGCGGCGATCGTCATCATCACCGCTGCCGCGGTGCTGCTGCCGGTGGTGGTCCGGCCACTGCCGCTGAACGAACTCCTGGTCAACCTCACGATGCTCCAGCAGCCGATGGGAGTGGACCGGGTACTCGGGGTGTGCTGGACCCTCTGGGTGGAGATGCGGTTCTACCTGCTGTTCGCCGTGTTCGTGGTCTGGCGGGGCGTGACGTACCGCCGGGTGGTCATCTTCTGCATCGGCTGGACGTTCGCGGCCGTCTTCGCCCGGATCGCGCAGACACCGCTCACCGACGCCCTGGTGATGCGGGACCACGCCCCGTACTTCATCGGCGGCCTGGCCCTCTACCTGATCCACCGCTACGGCAGCGACCTGCTGCTGTGGGGCATCGTGATCACCAGCTGGCTCCTCGGTCAGCGGTACTCGGTCACGGCGCTGTGGCACCCGGGTATGGAGGGCGACTTCGCACGCTCCCCCTACGTCATCCAGGCGATCGTGACGCTGTCGTTCGTCGCGGTGGCCGCGGTGGCGCTCGGTTGGCTCGGCTGGGCGAACTGGCGCTGGCTGACGGTCGCCGGCGCGCTCACCTACCCGTTCTACCTGCTGCACGAGCATCTGGGCTGGTTCGCGATCCGCATCATGAACCGCGCGCTGCACCTGCCTCCGCAGGTGACGGTGGTCGCCGCGGTGGCGTCCATGCTCGTCCTGGCCTACCTGCTGCACCGCCTGGTGGAGAAGCCGCTCGGCCCCCGGCTGAAGCGGGCGATGGCGGCCCAGGCGGCGAAGGTTCCGCTGCGGGAGCGGGTGGGCTGAGAGGGCGGTGCCGGTGGGGGTTCCGGCCCTCGCCGGTCCCAAGGTGGCTCCCTCCGTGCCGCGTCCCATGACAGGCCGCCAGCATCCTTGTCACTTCCGCTGACGTTGCCGTCGAAAGCCCAGGTGCCCCGCCCGGACGTCTCAGGCGGGGCATCTGACGTCCAAGGCAACGCAGCTGCCCGGAACCGCAGTTCACCGAAGCCACCACCGGTAAAGACGCCGGTGCCGGCCCACCGCCTGGCGCAACGGGCGTCCGCTGACGTTGCCGTCAACTACTGCCGTCAAACACCCCGGCGGATCCACCGGAGACCGAATCCGGTGGGGCCGCTGCGCACTGTGAGGTGCGACGGTCGACAGTGTTTCATTCAGTGCGGAGCGGTAATCCTGAGCTCACCGTCGACTTCGCCTGCCTGCCCCTTCGGCGATGCCGGGCTCCCTGATGCACGTCTCTATTCCTTCGTCACATCAGGATCGGACACATCTCGCGAGGGAACTATCAGGCCAATGCATGCGATTACCTGCACAGGATCAGTACCGAGGAACACCAGAAATCGATACCCTCCCCTCTTTCGGTCATCGATGGACCCGACCAGAAGTTCCTGATCACCGATCTCCGCGAGGCTGGCCACCGCCTCCTCGAAACCCAATGATGGGCGCTCGAGTTTCTGCAATCTGCGCAACCGCCGGGCGTAGGTGTGATGCAGTCTCGCGGCAGGCATTCTCGCTGGCCAGATTTCGAACGCCGCGCCGGCGGCAAGGGCTCCTTTAGCCTGCGAGTTGACAGTGGATTCGACAGCAAACGCTTGCCTCAGCTCATCTCGCTCCACTTACCCTCCTATCGCGATCGCGGATTGAACCATGGCCCATCGCCTATCCTGATCTCCGTCGCGTCGACAGGGCCGGCGATCAGATGCTCCTCCTCAAAAAAGCCCTCGAGGTCTGTGTCGTGAATCTGCATATCCCTGCGGGGCCCCACGGGCACCTCCAGATCGGAGCGACGGATCCGCATCACTACTGAACCCTGCCCCCACTCGTCTACCTCTTCTTGGGCTCTCCACTCGGCGTGGCTCCAGGAAGTGAACGGGCTGTCTGTCTGGTTACCCCCGACATGCGCCGCCGGACTGGAAGGACCGCCGATCGGAACCGCTCGGCCGGCAAGCGCATCGGCATGCTTCCGATGTCCGGCCCCAACGCCGCGATAGAAATACTCACCCTCGATCCCACAGTTGTGGACCAGGACCGGCGCAGCGCCCGCCGCCACATAGTACGTATGGACGCTGTCCACCGAGAGGTTGTAGACCCGCTCCGTGCGCGTGGAGTCGGCGACCTTCGTGACCTGGACCCAGGTACCGCCGCCCGTCCGGAGCCACTGGCCCGGTTCCAGTTCGCCGGCGGTGGACCACTCACCGAGGGAGGGCACCCAGAAGGGGTGGCCGGCCGTGGCGGTGAGGACTTCGGTGGCGTCGCCCTTGTCGCCGTCCGTGTCGACCGTGAGCTGGACCAGGTGCTTGAGGCCCTCGCCCCGGATCGTGGCCGTGACCTCCTCGTCGGACGTCTTCCCGGTCGTCGGATCGGTGGCCTGGACCTCGTCCCCCGCCTCGACCTCCTCGATCGGTCTACGGGAGCCGTCGGCCATCACCACCTCGGTGCCGGCGACGAAGCTGTTGCCTACGGCGTCTGCGGCCAGGGACGTGCACGAGACGGCAGTCTCGACGCGGTCGACCGTGGTCTCGACCCTGTCGGCGGCCTTCGCGATGTCGTCCGAGTACTTCGCGGCCTTCGACATCATCCGCCCGGCCTTCGCCGCCCGGACCAGGCCCGCGCCCGCGCCTCCGAGTACCAGTCCGCCGACCGTCGCCGCGGCCCAGGCGCATGCCTCCATGTCGCCCTGGGTGACGCAGTTCTTGATGTCGTTGAAGCCGGTGACCTCGCCGACGAAGTTGCCGACGTCCTTGACGCCCTCCCACACCGCGCCCCAGTCGGCGGCGTCCCGGACCGTCTCGACGACCGCTCCGACCTGCTGGGCCACCGCGTCACGGAGCGCTTCGGTCGCCTTCGCGACGTCCTGGATCACGTCGGCGGCGGCGCTGACCAGCATCGCCGGCAGGTTGGGATCGGCCGTGACGATCGCGACGCCGATCGTGATCAGCGGTTTCATGGCGGCGGTGATGGCCGGTATCGGGTTGTGTTTCGCCACCTGGGCAGCGAACTGTCTGGCTTTCTTACTGACCGCGGCTTTCGCCGCGTGGTACGCCTTCCTGGCCTGCGTGATCTTCTCTCTCGCCCATTCGCGGGCCTGTTTCTCGGCGGACCGGTAGATCTTCTTCCCGTAGTCGACGATCGCCTTGAGGCCGGACTTCTTGTAGAGGTAGTTGACCGCCCTCCCCGCGAAGTCGAGGGCCTTGCTGAGGGCCGCCCGGGGGTTCCGGACCGCGTAGACGACCGCGTCCTTGACCCTCTTGGCGGTCTTGTACGCCTTCTTCACGTACTTGTTGTTCTTGATCTTCTTGACGACGCTGGAACAGAACCCGCAGCTGGGCCAGTGCCCGTCTGGATCGGTGTAGTCCATGGGCGACCCGGCCCCGTAGGTGTACCGGTTGGCCAGGATCGAGCTGCCGGAGGCGTAGGTGTAGGAGTCGCGGGAGTCGAACGCCCCGGTCCCCGGGTCGTACCAGCGGGCTCCCATGTTCACCTGGTCGGTGTCGGGGTCGGTCCAGTCGCCCTGGTAGCCCGCGTTGCCGGCGGTGTCACCGGTCGTCTCGCCGAAGGGGTCGTAGGCCGTGGACGCCGTGAAGCCGGTGGCCGTGCCGTCGGTCGCCGACATGTCTCCCACGACGTCGCCGTGCTTGTCGGTGACGGTCAGCTGCGCGTCACCGGTGCCCTCCAGGACGGAGAGGATCTCCTCCGAGGCTCCCCTCCCGTACGTGGAGTTGTTGTCCTTGACCGGGTCCGGCGTGAGACCGGCGTAACTGAAGTGGGCTCCGTTGCGGGACGCGACGCGGTCCAGCGAGTCGTAGGTGTACTCGGTTCCCGACTCACCGGCCGTGGTCATCCGGTCGAAGGCGTCGAAGGCGAACTCTTCGGTCATGCCCGAACTGGTCCGGGAGGCCAGGGTGCCGCGGGCCGTGTGGTCGTAGGTGTAGTCCCCGTCGGACAGCAGCCGGTTGCGCTCGTCGAAGGTGGCGGCCTTCTCACCGTTCCTCGTCCGGTTCCCGCTGTCGTCCCAGCCGTACTCGGTGGTGGTTCCCTCGGTGGTCCAGGAGGTCAGCCGGCCGGCGTCGTCGTACCCGTAGGTGTTCTCACCCGCTTCGGCCGTGCCGGCGGTCTTCTTGCTCGTCAGGTGGTCGTCGGTGTCGTAGCCGTAATCGGTCGAGGCAAGGGTGGAGCCGGTGGACGTGGACACCGTGTCGGTGTCCAGGCGACCCAGCTCGTCGTAGGTGAACTCCCGTGACTGGCCCGCACCGTAGTCGATCCGTTCGACCGCCCCGGAGCTGTCGTACCGGTAGTTCTGGGTGGCGCCCGTGAGCGGGTCGGTCGCGGAGCTCAGCTGCTGGCTGGTCCAGCCGAAGCTCGCCGTACCGGCTGCGTCCGTGCGGGAGATGAGGAGGCCGTCGCTGTTGTACGCGTAGGTGGCGTCACCCGAGGGGCCCGCCGCCTCGAGCAGCGCACCGCGGTCGTCGTACGTGTACGTGTTGTCGCCCCCGGGCGCGGACGCCCGGGTGAGACGGCCGGCCGCGTCGTACCGGAACGTCTTGGCCGCGGTCTCGGACTCGGCACCGCTGCCGGTCTCCCCCGTGAGCAGCCCGGCCCGGTCGTAGGTGCGCTCCCGGACCACTCCGCCCGGGGCCACGACCTTCTCCGGCCTGCCCTCCACGTCGTAGGAGGTGGTCCAGGTACGGTCCGCGAGGCCGGGGTCCCGCTCCGTGGCCGGTTCGATGACCGACTCGGTCCGGCCGAGGGTGTTGAGCGTGTACAGCGTCGTGTTGCCGCGCCCGTCGGTGTAGCGGGTGCGGTTGCCGAGCGCGTCGTAGCCGAAGGACGTGGTGATCGACTTCTCGTCGGTCACCGGTTCGCGCTGGCTCGTGAGCCGGCCCAGGGCGTCGTACTCGTAACTGGTGATACCGCCCAACGGGTCCTTGGCCGAGGTCAGGTTGCCGCCGGCGTCGTATCCGTAGACGACCTCGCGGATCGGGCTGTTGGTGGCGTCGAGGTCGGAGTCCTCGACGAGCCGGCCGAGGGTGTCGTACATCTTGGCCGAGGTGCGGCCCTGGCCGTCGGTCGTGCGGACCTCGCGTCCGCTCATGTCGTAGCCGAGCTGGCTGACCACGTTGCTCGGGTCGGTAGCCCGGGTCAGCTGCCCGAGCCCGTCGTACACGAAGGTGCTGTCACCACCGCCGGGCATGGTCTGCCGGACGACGTTGCCGGCGTCGTCGTAGGTGTTGCGGGTCGTGAACGCGCCTGGTTGCGGCCTGCGTTCGATCGTCGTGCTCGTGACCGGCCGGTCCAGGTCGTCGTAGGTCGTCTCCGCCCGCGCGCCGGTCGGGTCGGTGACCGACAGGATCTGACCGGTGCGGGTGTACGTGTACGACCACTCGCCGCTCTCGTCGCCCTGGCCGACGGGCACCTTCTTCGAGGTGAGCCTGTTCTGCCGGTCGTAGGTGTAGCTGGTGACGCCGCCGCGCGGGTCGGTGGACTCCACCGTGTTGCCCAGGGCGTCGTAGGCATAGCTGACCCGGGGGGTGACGGCCTGTGCGGCACCGGGCGCCAGGTAGGACGGAGCGGTGGCGGAGAGCGTCCGGCCCAGCCGGTCGTACGTGGTGCGGTTGATGTTGCCGAGCGCGTCGACGGACTCGGTCACCGCGCCGAAGGTGTCGTACCCGGTGTAGGTGGTGGGGCGGGACGTGGTCGCCTCGGACCCGGCGGTCTCCGTCCGCACGGCCGGCGCGGTGGTGGACAGCGGCCGGCCGACCTCGTCGTAGGCGTAGTCCGTCCGGTTGCCGCCCGGGTCGGTCACGGACTGCACCAGGCCGCGCTGGTCGTAGTCGTAGGCGGTGGTCCGGCTCTCCGTGGCGCCCTGGACGGTCTCCTGCTCGGCGTTACCGGCGTCGTCGTAGGTGTAGCGAACGGTCTCCGGCGTGGCGTTGACCGGCCACGGCACATTGGAAGGGGCGCCCCCGTTGGCGACGGTCTGCACGTTTCCGGCGAGGTCGTACGTGTACGTGGTGCGGCGGGCCAGGCCGTCGGGGTCGGTGACCTCCGACGTGGTGCGGCCGACCGCGTCGTAGGTGTACGCGGTGACGAGCTTGCCGTTGTTGCCCTTCTCCACGAGCAGGTTGCCCGCGCCGTCGTAGGTGTTCGCCGACACGACGATGTCCCGCGTACTGCCGTCGGGGTCGTGGAAGTCCTCGAGCGTGACCGACCTGACCAGGTCGTCGCCGTAGTACTCGTAGGCGATGGTGCGGCCCATCGCGTCGGTGTGCCGCGCGACGCGGCCGGACATGTCGTACGCGTACGACTGCAGGACCGTGTAGTCGTCGTCCCCGCCGTCGTCCTCCCAGTCGCGCAGCCGGGTCTCGGCCATCGAGCTGCGTGCGGTGTAGACGTAGTCGAAGTGATTGCCGTTGGCGTCCACCATCGACGCGCGGTTGCCGAGCGCGTCGTAGGTGTAGGCCGTCTCGCTGCCCTCCGCGTCGGTCACCGTCACGGGACGCCCGTGCTCGTCGTTCTCGAACGTCATGGAGCGCGGCTCGTCACCGCCGAGCACATCGGTGACGTCGGTGCCGACGACGTTGCCGTCGGCGTCGTAGGCGGTGGTCGTGCGCTGCTGGTGCTTCTGGAGGGTGACCACGTTGGTGGTGGCCGGTTCCGTGGTGGAGACGGTGCGGTTCAGCGCGTCGTAGGTGATGGTCACGGTCTCGCCGGCGGGCCGGGCGTCGGAGACGGTGGTCTCGGTCAGCTTGCGGCCGATCGCGTCGTACGTGAACGAGGTCACCAGGCCGGACGGCTCGGTGATCTGCGCCAGGTCACCGCTGCTGAAGTACCGGTAGCGGGTGACCTTGCTCCGCGGGTCGGTCGACGTCAGCGGCAGGCCGGTGGGCGTGTTGCCGCCGCCGACCGCGGGCTCGGCCCCCGTCGTGTAGGTGTTCCTGACGGTGCCGTTGTCCGGAGAGATCTGCTGGGTGAGCAGCCCGCGGGTGTCGTACCGGTACTGCGTGCGGAACCGGTTGTCCGTGGGGCCGGTGGAGCGGCCGTCCCGTGTCTCGGACGGCTGGTCGGCCCGCAGGTCCAGGTCGCCGGAGGGGGTGGGGTACGTGGTGTAGGCGGTCTGGCAGTCGCCCTTGGCCCGGCACGTGGTCCGGCTGATCACGTTGGAGCGGTCGTCGTAGCCGAGGGTGACCTTGTCACCGGTCTCGCTGATGACGCCGGTCTGGTTGCCCTTGTCGTCGTACTCGTAGGTCTGGATCGCGACACCTTCGACCGGGTGCCGGATGAAGTCCGGTTCGCTGCCGCCGTCGCCGGGCGGGTTGGTGCAGAACGCCGGGTCGCCGGGGTCCGGCTCGGTGCAGATCTGCTCCGGCGGCCCCTCCGGATCGGGGGACTCCCCGGGCTCCGGGGCGCCCAGTCCCAGAGGCGTGCCGTAGCGCAGCATCTGGCCGGTCAGACCGTCGTACTCGTAGAAGTAGGGGGAGTCCGCCGGGTCGTGGACCTCGACCGTGCGGCGGAGGTCCTCGTCGTTGCCGAAGACGGCGGGCCGGCCGATCTTCCAGGTCCCGCCGTTGCGGTCGGTGTACTCCTCGACGCGGTCCCGGGAGACGTCGTACGACACCTCCGAGGCCTGACGGCCGGAGGGCAGCGTGGTCCCGGTCAGCACGTCCGCGGTGCGGGTGGCCTCGCGGTAGTGGCCGGCGGCCGCCTCCGCGCCCAGCGGATGGTGGTAGACGGCCACCTCGTCGATGGTGCCGTTGAAGGAGCGTGCTCCGGTGGTGCCCCAGCCGGGCCAGGAGGCCGGGGCCGAGGCGTGGGCCGCGCCGATCTGGTTGTGGGTGAGCTCGCCCGGTACCGGCTGCTTGCCGGTGAGGGTGCCGGACAGCTTCCCGTCGAGGTACAGGGACTGGGTGGAGCCGTACAGGGAGAGCACGGCGTGGTGCCATTGGCCGTCGTTGACGTTCTTGGTGATGTCCGTGATCGGGGAGACCGAACCCGTCCAGAACTGGCCGCGCAGCTTCCCGTCGTTGCCGACGTACAGGGCGGGGACGCCGACTCCCGGGGCAGCTCCCAGGGCTTTGTCCTGGTAGCCGATCAGCGGGCCGCCGGTCCCGGACGCGACGGTCTTGAACCACACTTCGACCGCGGCGTCCCGGCTCCGTTTGAGGGTGCCGGCCGGCAGGTCCACGCGGGAGGTGGTGCCGTTGAACTTCGCCGCCGTGGACACGTCCCCGCTCAGGGCGCCGCCCTGGGCGAGCGTCACGTCCTTGTAGGTGCCCCGGTCCTTGCCGAGGTTCGTCTCCTTGGCGCTCGCGGCGGCGCTGCCCTCGTCCTCGCCGAGCCGCCAGTACGACTCGGGACGGGCGTCGAGCACCCCGGTGGCGTAGTGGCTGCCCTTCCCGTAGGCGTACCGGGTGCATCCGCCGAGCGGATCGCAGACACTGTCGAGCACATCGCCGGTGTAGCCGTACGTCCAGGCCTGGGCCGCCCCGCCGACGGGGGTGGTGGAGACCCGGGTGACGTGGGAACCGGTCCAGGTGAAGGTCATGGTCCGGCCGCTGCGGGCGTGGCGGGCGCTCTGCAGCTTGCCCGACGACCAGGTGTAGTTGACGACGTTCGAGGACGCGTCCGTGATCCTGATGAGCAGACCGCCGGTCGAGAAGTCGTAGGTGGTCCCCGACTTGTCCTGGAAGGCGTAGGTGTTGGCGGTGGCGTCGTACGTCAGCTTGGCGTACCGGCCGGGCGGCGAGGCGAAGGTGCCGTCGGGGTTCCTGCCGAACCTGACGTCCTGGCCGTCGGGGTAGCGGAGCACGACGTTGCCGCTGCCGTCGCTGTCAGGGGTGATCCGCATGTCGTACCGGGTCGTCCAGCCCGCGCCGAACGCGAGGTCGCGCCGGGGATCGAGGCTGTTGTACGTACGCACGAGTGTGAGGTCGGGGCCGACGGCGCTGATCGAGGCGTCGACGGCGGAGGAGGTGAAGTTCCCGACGTTCGGATCGAACTCCTGGCCCTGCGCCTGGGACAGCCGCGAGGTGATCTCCGGCTGCGGGACCGCCGCGACCAGGGCGACCTGGGCGGTGGGCACTTCGTTGGAGGCGTCCTTGACGAACCCCCGCCACAGATAGGTCGTGCCCCATTTCAGCCGGCCGGCCGGTACGGGGTAGGCCGAGGCCGTCTGGTAGGCGGAGGTGGTGCACGCGACGGGCTTGCCGTCCTTGTCCGCCTCACAGATCTCGTACTTGTACTGGAGGGACGACCCGGCCGGCGCGTCGATGTCGACACCGCTCGCCCACAGCTGGGGGGTCAGGGTCTGCGCCTGGTATCCGTTGGGCGGGAACTGTTCCTTGACGACGGGGGCGATGTCGAAGACCTGGAGGGTCAGCCTCCCGGGCGGCACCTGTTCGTCCGTGAAGACCTTGCCGCCGGTACGGACCATGGTGAAGTCCAGCAGGTACGCGCCCGGTGGCAGGGCCTTGACCGTCGCTTCCACCGTGGCCGAGGACCCGCGCGGCACGTTGCCGCTCAGGTTGGCGGTGCGCTGCTGGGTGACCAGGTGGCCCTTGGCGTCGTAGGCCCGGTACGCGAGGTAGTAGGTGCTCGGGGTCCAGGTCTCCGCGCCCTTGTTGGTGACCTTGACCTTGACCTTGCCGGCCTGGTTCTGGAGCACCGGCGGGTCGGGGACGGGGCTGGGGAAGGAGTAGGAGGCGCTGTACGGGGAGTGCGTGACGAACAGCTTCGGCGGGTTGGCGGTGCCGTGGCCGGTGAACCTCTTGAACGCCAGGGTGTCGGAGGGAGAGGCGCGCAGGGAGAGGCCGTAGTTCGGCTGCGTCCCGTCGACCCAGCGCTGGACCAGGTCGCGGCCGCCCTTGCCGAGGTCGAAGAGTGCACCGGCGGTGGGGCAGGCCGAGCTGGACGCTCCGAAGCCGACGTGCCCGTAGGCGAACGACTTGGAGGTGAGCGCGCGGGCCACCGAAGGCCCCGGGTAGGCCGTTCCGGTGCCCTGCGCCCAAGAGCCGGTGACCGGGTGGACGGAGACGGCGCGCGGTTTGCAGGATCCCGAGTCGTAGTTCACGACCTGGAGCTGGGCGCCGAAGATGCGGTGGTGGCTCAGCTCCTCGTCGAGTCCGGGAAAGCCCAGGAAGGAGTATGTGGCACCGGTCGTACTCCTTCCGACCTGGAGCTCGCTCGCCCCGACGACGGACGGCCCGCCGTCCCGTACGTACATGGAGGTCGAGGCGGAGGTGGCCTCGACGGAGGGGTCGAGCCGGACCGGGTAGGCACGGTCGGGTTCGGCGAGCCAGGCGGCGTCCGCGCTCACCCGGAGCGTCTGCCGGC
The DNA here is from genome assembly GCF_053591835.1 of Streptomyces sp. NPDC002911. NCBI lineage: Bacteria > Bacillati > Actinomycetota > Actinomycetes > Kitasatosporales > Streptomycetaceae > Streptomyces > Streptomyces sp. NPDC002911. The sequence continues at coordinate 608,312 of NZ_JBSFUO010000001.1, forward strand.
CGCCTTCCTCCCGCAGCTCGTACCGCACGGCCCGGGAGGTCGCGCCCGCGGCGTCCTCCATGAAGCCGGCCGGGATGACAGCCTTCGTACGGCCGTCCGCGTCCGCCAGGACGACCGAGCCGGCCTCGTTACGGGCCGTCAGGCCCTGGAGGGTGAGGGGGAAGTCGAACTGCGTGGGGGCCTCGGCCGACCGCAGGAGAATCGTTTCCTTGACTCCGCCCGCCTGGGAGTCGAGCCACAGGTCGGTGTCCGGCAGCACCTGCTGGTAGGTGACCCGGCTGCCCTTCGCCTTCCCCGGGGCGGCTGCGGCGCCGTCGAGTGCGTAACCGAAACGTTCCCCTGAGGCGAAGGTGAGAGTGGCGAGTCGCCCGGCATCCGCGCGGTCCGCGAGGTCGAGGCCGACGGCGTCGGCGGTGTTGGACCAGCCGCCTTCCTGTTCGGCGAGGTCGGTCCGGATGGGCTGCCACGATCCGTCCTGGCGACGGAAGTTGACGGGCGCGCTGGACACCTCGCTGGTGAGGGTGCCGTCCTCGTTGGCGAACGTGCGGCTGTGCGCGTCGCGTTCGGCGACGATCTCCTCGCTGGTGTCCGGGTCGAAGCCTTCCACGCTCGGCGCGGGCGCCGTGGTGACCTTCACGGCGTTGGGGCGGGCTGAGGGCCGTGCCGCCGGCGGCGGGGCGACCGGGTACTTGGCGCGCAGCGTGCGCGGCGCGCCGGTGTTGGCCCCTCCGTCGGCCGTGTGACCGCGCCCTTCCGCGCTGCCCCAGCGCTGGTCCGGCCCCTCGGCCGCGGGGAGCGGCTCGGGAAAGAGCGGGAAACCCGCTCCCGCCACGGCCACGGCGCCCACCGCGAACGTCACGAGCAGGGCCAGGGCGACGCTCCTGCCCCACCACCCACGCAGCAGACGGGGCATCAGGAACCCGCGCACGATTTTTTGGTACGACAGCACGGATCCCCCAAGTGCCGGACGCCACGGACCTGTTGATGCTGTGGCCACTGATCTCCGTGTGTCGAGACGGGCACACATTGTTCATGCACACGCCATGTTGGGGCATTCCTTCTTCATCTTTTCGCTACCGCACCGTTCACCCGCGTCCGCCTAACGTCCAGCACCATGACCTCAGACACGTCCCGTCCCGCTCCGAGGTGGATCGCGGCGGCCACCGCCGTGGCCGCCGCGCTCCCCCTGCTCGTCGCCCTGCCCGGAACGGCGCACGCGGCCGAGGCCGCCGCCTGCACCACGACAGGTCCCACCTACGCCGTCGACTCGGCGGGCAAACTGCTGCGCGCCGACATGCCCACCCCGCTCACCGGCGGAACGCTCCCGGCCGCCGGCAGCATCGACACGGGCTGGAACGTGTACGGCCGGATGCTGGCCGGGCAGTCGGCACGCTTCTACGGGATCAAGTCCGACGGGCTCTACCTGAGCCACCGGTCCTCGGGCACCTGGGACATCCACCACAAGAAGATCAGCGACAACTTCGGCTGGCTGGCCAAGGCGGAGGACCGCAACCAGGTCACCATCGACCGGGACGACCGGATCTGGGTGCTGGACAACGAGGGTGCCCTGCGGACGTTCTCGTACGACTCGGCGGACGAGACCTGGTCCGCGGACAGCGGCAAGATCCTCGACCAGGGGTGGGAGCGCTACAACCTGATCGTGGCGGCCGACAAGGGTGTGGTGTACGGGCGTTCGGCGACGGACGGCCGTCTGTACCGCTCACGCTACGACTTCGCGAGCCAGCGCTGGCTGGAGCGACACGTCGTCGAGAGCCTGGCCGACTGGAACGTGTACACCAAGGGGATCACCTCCGTCGGCGGCGACACGCTCATGGGCATCACCGCGGCCGGAGCCGCGCACTACTACCGTTTCGACGAGAACATCCGGGACTTCCCCGTCTACAAGAAAACGGTCGGCGCCTCGGGCTGGGCCGCCTACACCAGCGTCGCGGGTGCGCCCGACGCGTGCCGGATCGTCAACACCCACACCCCGGCGTCGACGCCGGCCTCGTTGGAGAAGTACAGCCCGGCGGCCATCACACAGTCCTCCTCGGGCTCGCTCGAGATCGCCTACTCGGACAACGTCGGGCACCTCGTGCACGGCAGGATCTCCGACCCGTCGGACATCAACTCGGCGAAGTGGGCGACGGTCTCGGGTAACGAGGCCTTCTCGGGACGTCCGACTCTCGCGGAGCACGAGGACGGCCGGGTCGTCGTCACCGGGCACAACCTCTCGGGTGACGTCTGGCAGCTCAACCAGAAGGCCAAGACCTCCGCGGACTGGGAGCCCTGGCTCTCCCTCGGCGGCGCCATGGCCCAGCACCCCGTGACCACGAAGACGGCCACCGGCCGGCTGGTGCAGTTCACCGCCGACGCGGACGGACGGCCCTGGTACCGGATCCAGCAGCGTCCCAACGTCTCGTTCATGGCCTGGATGCCGCTGAACGGCCTCGGCCTCTCCGGCCCGCTGACCGCCGTCCCGGCTCGCGACGGTATCCAGCTCTTCGGCAAGAACGCGGCCGGATCGCTGGTCACCGCCCGGTTCGACGAGGCCGGCACCCTCACGTCCTGGACCGGACTCGGCGCCCAGACCGTCACCGGTACTCCGGCCGTCGTCGTCTACCCGGGATACCGCTACCGCGTCTTCGCCAACGACGGCCAGGGCAATGTCATCACCACCACGCAGGACGCCGAGGGCGGAGCCTACAGCGCGTGGAGCACCCTCGCGGGTGTGGTGGCCGAAGGATCGCCGACCGCCGTGATCTCCCCGGCTTCGGGCCTCACCGAAGTCATGGTGCGCGACGCCGACGGCGGCGTCCACAACACGGGTGAGACCACGCAGGGCAGCGGAGTCTGGCGCACCTGGGACCGGGTGGCCGAGGGCGCGGCGGCCGAGCCCACCGCGTTCACCTACACCAACGCCAACGGCCCGCGCTGGGGCTTCACCTTCCGCTCCGCCTCCAACGCCACCTGGATCTACGAGCTCAACGCCAATTTCAGCGCCTTCGCCGCCCGCACCACCGGCACGTCGCCCCGGTTCACGGGCACCGAGCTGACCGCCCCGCCGGCCGGCTGACCCCGCACCACCGGCCGCGACACCCCCATCCACCGCAGCCGTCTCCTTCCGGGACGGCTGCGGTGCCGCCGAGAGAGAGGCAACCTCCCTTGCCCGTTGTCAGCACCAGGACGAGAGCGGTACTGGCGGGCCTGGGCCTGCTCCTCTCGTGTCTCGCCGTACCCGCGTTCGCCGCGCCGACCGCCCAGGCCTCCGGCGCCGCACCGTCCGCCGACGCCCTGACCGGAACCGAGCAGATCCTCTTCCGGTCAGGGACCGGCGGTTACGGCTGCTTCCGCATCCCCGCCCTGGTCCGCACCAAGACGAACGCGCTGCTCGCCTTCGCCGAGGCCCGCCGCTCGCCCTCATGCGCCGACCGCGGTCCCATCGACCTCGTGGTCCGGCGCTCCACCAACGACGGCCGCACCTGGGGCCCGGTCCGTGTGGTGACGACCGGAAGCCCGGACGACCCGCACGCGCCCTACACCCAGAGCAATCCCGCGCCGGTCGCCGACCTCGTCACCGGTGACGTCCTGCTGCTCTCCACCTCCGAGCCGGTGCGGCCGGGCGGCAAGCGGACACCGCGTGTCCAGCGCTCCACCGACGACGGGCTGACCTTCGGCGCGGCCCGTCCGCTCCCGAGGTTCGCGGGCACCGACAAGGGCTGGTACGGCACCGGCCCCGGTCACGGCATCCAGCTCACCGAGGGCGCGCACCGGGGCCGGCTGGTCGTGGGGGCGTACGAGGAACCCGATTCCTCGACCGCGTACATCGGCGTGCTGTACAGCGACGACGGCGGAGAGAACTGGCAGGCGTCCACCACCCCGAACTCCCATGTGAAGGACACCGTCAAGCCGGGTGAGCCGGCCGTCGCCGAGCTCGACGACGGGAGCCTGTACGTCAACGCGCGGAACAACACCGATCCCGTCCACCGCACCCGCGCCGTGAGCACGGACGGGGGGACGACCGTGCCCGCTCAGCGGCCGGCGACCGGCCTGACGACACCTCAGGTGCAGGGCTCGCTGCTCGCCCTGCGGCAGACGTACCGCAGCACCCCGGGTGACACACTCGTGTTCGCGGCCCCCACCCACCCCACCGACCGCCAGGAGATGGGCCTGCGGTGGTCGACGGACCGGGGTGTGACCTGGCAGCAGTCCTCCCGGAGCGGGATAAGCGACAACCGGGCCGGATACTCCGACCTCGCCGAGCTCGTGGACGGCCAGATCGGGCTCCTCTACGAAGGCGGTGCGGACTTCTCCGCCGCCCATCTCTACTTCAACCGATTCACGCCCTCCTCCGTGGGCGTACCCGGCACGACCACCGGTCCGGTCCATCCCCAGCCCACGCCTCCGGCCGGCCGGACCACCCCGGACACCGGCCCGGACGCCAACGACGCCTACCTGGCGGGGGACGCCACACTGGGCCAGGGCCGCTTCCAGCAGGCCCTCGTCCTGGACGGAGCGGGCGACCACGCCGAACTGCCGTACGCGCCGTCCCTCGACCCGGGCGCCGGAGACGTCACCTACTCGTTCTTCTTCCGCCACACGGCCTCGGCCACGAGCCCGCAGCAGGCCCTGATGTGGGCGTACGGCACGGGCTCGGCCGAACCGCAGGTGTGGATCAGGGCGCAGCCGGCGCAGGACCGGCTCTTCGTCTGGGCCCAGACCGCCTCGGGCACCACCGGGCTGGCGCTGCCGGACACGGCGGCGTCCACCGCTTTCGGAGACGGGGCCTGGCACCAGCTGGCCCTGGTACGCACCGCGGGGCAGCTGGCCCTGTCGGTGGACGGCGGGCCTTCCGCCGTGGCGACCGGGGTCACCGGATCCCTCACGGACACCCTCGACCGGCAAGTCGACGGAATCCGGCTCGGCGCCAAGGCCGACGCGACCGCCAGCGACTCCTACGCGGGCGCGCTCGACGGATTCCGGGTCCATCGCGCCGCCCTCACCTCCGCCCAGCTCACGGCACTGCGCACCGCGGACGGCGCTCCCGGCACCGAGGACACGCTGTCGGCGCATCTCCCGTTCCAGGTGATCGACCGCGCCGATGCCCCGGCCATGGTCTCCGTCGGCATCCAGGACGACGTCTCCGGCCACTGCGCCGACGGCACCCTCCTCGACGGGCTGCCGGCAGAGACGACGGGACGCGTGGGCAGGGGTGCGATCGGCGTGTCGGCCACCCGGCCGGGTGTCGAGACCCCGTACGTGCCCGCCCTGGACGTGGGCTCCTCGGACTTCACGTACACCCTGTGGTTCGCCCACTCGGCCTCGGCCTCGACGCCCAACGCGGCACTGCTGTGGGCCTACGGCTCGACGTCCGGCAAGCCCTCCCTGTGGGTACGAACCCAGCCGGCCCAGGACCGCCTGCTGGCCTGGGCCCAGACACCCGAGGGACGTGTCGAGCTCACTCTGCCGGACCCCGGCACGTCCGCGGCCTACGGGGACGGGGACTGGCATCTGCTGGCCCTGAGCCGCACCGGAGGCACCCTGCGGCTGAGCGTCGACGGCGGGCCGGCCGTGGAGGCCTCCGGCCTCACCGGCTCACTGACCGGTGCCGGGGCCGACGGACTGCGCGTCGGTTCCAAGCCGGACCGCACCGACGTGCTGAACGGCAAGCTGGACGACGTCCGTCTGTTCGACCGGGCGCTGACACCTGCCGAGCTGACCAGCGTCTCGGCCTCCACGGTCGGCGGTACCGGCGGCTACCCGGCGGATCCGCCTCGGGTCTGGTGGTCGATGGAGCCGGGCAACACCGAGGTCCACCAGGTCCAGCGCTCCGCCACCGGCCCTGCGACGCCGGACTCCTCCGCCCGCTGCAACCACGCCTACGTACGGGGTTCCGCGACCACGGGAAGCGGCAGATTCGGCTCCGCTCTGACGCTCGACGGCACGGACGACGGCGTCGAACTCCCCTACGGCGCCGACGAGGCGCTGGGAGCCGGCGACTTCACCGTCGCGCTGTGGTGGAAGTACTCCGCCACCTCGGCCACCGGCGATCAGGTGCTGCTCTGGGCCTACGGCACGGGAGGCGCGGAACGCCAGCTGTGGCTGCGCGCCAAGCCCGCACAGGACCGGCTGACGGCCCACTTCCAGACGGACAGCGCCACGACCGAGTTGCACGCGGTCGACCCCACCACGGCCGCCGCCTTCGGGGACGCCGTGTGGCACCACGTCGTACTCCAGCGGTCCGGTGACCGGCTGACCCTGTCGGTGGACGGCACCGTCCTCGACGAGGCGAGCACCCCGCCCGGTGCGGTGACCTACGGTGATGCGTTCGAGGTGTCCGGCATCCGTCTGGGGGCCCGACCTAACGGCGCCGAGCATCTGAAGGGCTCTCTGGACGAGTTCGCGATGGTGCGCCGGGCCCTGACGGCACAGGAGCTGACGGCACTCCGCACGAGCAACGCCGACCCGGGAACGGCGACGGTGGCGCGGCTCCCCTTCGAGACGGTGACGGCGACAGGTTACGCACGCATGTGACGCCGGGTGGGGTGCCAGGTTCCACGGAGCCCGGCACCCCGCCGCCCGTCTGCGGCTGACCGCCGGCTTGCGCGCTGCGCGGCAGGCGGTGGAACGGGTCGGCAGGGCGAGCGCGGAGATCCACACCGCGAGCCCCGACGAGAAATTCGTCGCCGTGCTCACACGCTGCTGAACGACAGCTTCGCCGCGAACCCGAGGAACAGCGCACCCGCCGCCGAAGTGGCCCCCGCCGACAGCCGCTTGCGGCGGCGGAAGGCGGCGGCCAGGCGGGTGCCGCCGAATATGAGCGCCGAGAGGTAGAGGAAGCTGCCGATCTGCAGCAGCGTGCCCAGGAGCAGGAAGGACAGCGCCGGATAGGCGTAGCCGGGATCGACGAACTGCACGAAGAAGGAGATGAGAAACAGGATCAGCTTGGGATTGAACAGGCTGACCACGAGCGCACGACGGTAGGGGTGCTCCGCCTCTGTCGCGGGTGCCCCGGCCTCGTCCGCCGGATCGGTCGTCCGCTCGTGCCGCTCGCGCCACATCGACACGGCCGTCCGCAGCATCCCGATCGCCAGCCAGGTCAGATAGCCCGCGCCGGCGAACTTGACGATGCTGAAGAGCAGGGGCGTCGTCTGCAGCAGGGAGGCGGCACCCAACGCGGACAACGTCATCAGGATCGTGTCCCCGGTCCACACTCCGGCAGCGGCCACATAACCGGTGCGCACCCCACGCCTGGCGGCGACGGAGAGCACATACAGCGAGTTCGGCCCCGGCAGCAGAATGATCAGCACCAGGCCGGCGAGATAGGTCGGAAGATCGGTGATACCCAGCATGTAGCGGAGTGTCGCACGCGGGTACGACACTCCGTCCGGACGGTGCAGAATGCGGCCGATCAGTCCCTGTCTCCGTCCAGCAGTCGGTCCACGGAGAACTCCTTCTCCACCTCGCGCGCTCCGGCACCGGATCACCCGCCGAGCCAGGACGGTGCCGCCGCATCCGATTTGTCGGCCGGTGGTGCCACGGTGAGCCCTGGAGGAGAACACCCGTGGCGGTGGCCCGGCCGCTCAGAACGCGTCCGTCGGGACGTACGCCCCCCATACCTCCCGCAGCGCGTCGCAGACCTCCCCCACCGTCGCCCGCGCCCTCAGCGCGTCCTTCATCGGGTAGAGCACGTTGGCTGTGCCCGCGTCGCTCCCGGCCGCTTTCCTCAGCTCCGCGAGGGCCGCGTCCACCGCCTCCTGGTCGCGTTCGGCGCGGAGCTTCGCCAGGCGGGCCGCCTGCTCGGTTTCGATCGCCGGGTCGACGCGGAGCGGCTCGTACGGCTCCTCCTCGTCGAGGCGGTAGCGGTTCACTCCGACGACGACGCGCTCGCCACTGTCCGTCTCCTGCGCGATGCGGTAGGCGCTGCGCTCGATCTCGCTCTTCTGGAAGCCGCGTTCGATGGCGCCGACCGCGCCGCCCATCTCCTCGACCCTACGCATCAGTTCCAGCGCCGCCGCTTCCACGTCGTCGGTCATCTTCTCCACGACGTAAGACCCGGCGAAGGGGTCCACCGTCGCCGTCACGTCGGTTTCGTATGCCAGGACCTGCTGGGTGCGCAGGGCGAGACGGGCCGACTTGTCCGTCGGGAGGGCGATCGCCTCGTCGTAGGAGTTGGTGTGCAGCGACTGTGTGCCGCCGAGGACCGCGCCCAAGCCCTGTACGGCGACCCGGACGAGGTTGACCTCCGGCTGCTGGGCGGTGAGCTGCACACCGGCGGTCTGGGTGTGGAAACGCAGCATCAGGGACTTGGGTTCCGTCGCGCCGAACTCCTCCCGCATCACCCATGCCCAGATCCGGCGCGCGGCACGGAATTTGGCGACCTCCTCGAGGATCGTCGTACGGGCGACGAAGAAGAAGGAGAGCCGCGGCGCGAAGTCGTCCACGTCCATGCCGGCCGCGACGGCGGTGCGGACGTACTCGATGCCGTCCGCGAGGGTGAAGGCGATCTCCTGCGCGGGTGAGGCCCCCGCCTCCGCCATGTGGTAGCCGGAGATCGAGATCGTGTTCCACTTCGGGATCTCGGTCCCGCAGTACTTGAAGATGTCGGCGATCAGCCGCAGCGAGGGCTTCGGCGGGAAGATGTACGTACCCCGGGCGATGTACTCCTTCAGCACGTCGTTCTGGATCGTGCCCGTCAGCCGGCCGGCCGGCACACCCTGCTCCTCGGCGACCAGCTGGTAGAGGAGGAGCAGCAGCGCGGCGGGTGCGTTGATGGTCATCGAGGTGGAGACCTCGTCCAGCGGGATCCCGCCGAAGAGAACGCGCATGTCGTCGATCGAGTCGATCGCCACGCCGACCTTGCCGACCTCGCCGGAGGCGATCGGGGCGTCCGAGTCGTGTCCCATCTGGGTCGGCAGGTCGAACGCGACGGACAGGCCCGTCGTGCCGTCGGCGATCAGCTGCTTGTAGCGGGCGTTGGACTCGGTGGCCGTACCGAATCCCGCGTACTGGCGCATCGTCCACGGCCGGCCCGTGTACATGGTGGGGTGGACACCACGCGTGAAGGGGAACGTACCCGGGGCGCCCAGCTTCTCCTCGGCCCGCCAGCCGTCGAGCGCCTCCGGCCCGTACACCGGCTCGATGGGCAGTCCCGACTCGGACTCACGCGTCATCTGTTGCCTCCCACTCGAGCTACTCATCGGTAACACGACTCGCGACGGACTCTGAAGGCGACGCCACGGCCTGCGGGGAGCCCTCTGCTGGGACCTTCCTCACAGCACTGCCCCGAGGTCTGGACGCGCACTTCCCATCATGCGCAGGATTCGGCAACCGGGCAGGACGGGAATCCGTCTCATGAGATATCCGCGCCGCGCGACGGGTCATGCGCAACAGGTCACGCGCGGCCGGGGCCGCGACGAGCGAGCCAGGGGGCAGAGTATGAGACGCGTACGGACGAACAGGTACACGCGCACCGTGCGCACGGGGGCGGCGGCAGCTGTCGGCGTGCTCGCGCTGGCCACGCTGACGGCGGGCTGCAAGGTCGAGAAGGTGGGGGCGGCGGAGTCCACCGCCCTCCCGCCGGAGGCGTCTCCAGTCCCCACGTCACCACCCCCCACGTCACCACCCCCCACGTCTCCGCCTCCCACGTCCCCGCCTCCCGTGAACGACGCCAACAACGGCAGCGACCCGGCGAGCCCCTCGGCCACCCCCTCACGGGCCCCGAGCGTGCGGCCCTCTCCGCAGCCCAGCACCCTGATGTCCGTCGGCGACCGGAGCAAGCGGGTACGGGAGCTCCAGGCCCGTCTGCGCCAGATCGGCCACTTCGACCGCAGCCCCACCGGGTACTACGGCACCACGACCGTCGCGTCGGTGCAGTCCTTCCAGGGCAAGCGGGGCCTGTCCCGCACGGGGAGGACCGACACGGTGACCTGGGAACGACTGCTCGCGATGACGCGGAAGCCGACGGCGAGGGAACTCGAACCGCCGACCACCGAGCCCGTGGCGAAGCCCGACACCCGCTGCATGACAGGCCGGGTCCTGTGCATCAGCAAGAACAGCCGCACGCTGTCCTGGATGATCGACGGCAAGGTCGTCTCGTCGATGGATGTGCGATTCGGCTCGGAGTACACGCCCACCCGTGAAGGCACCTTCTCGGTGTACTGGAAATCCCGCCACCACGTCTCGACGCTCTACGACTCCCCCATGCCGTACGCCATGTTCTTCAGCGGCGGCCAGGCGGTGCACTACTCGTCGGACTTCGCGGCCCGCGGCTACAGCGGCGCCTCGCACGGCTGCGTGAACGTGCGGGACGAGGGGAAGATCGCGTCGCTCTACGGCCAGGTACGCAACGGCGACAAGGTCGTCATCTACTGGTAGACGTCCTGGACGTCCGACCGGGTCAGGGGCGCGGACGGGACCGGGGGAACGTGTCCCGCCCGCGCCGGATGCGCTGAGCCGAAGGTACGGGGGGAACCCCGGCTCTTTCGCGCTGCCGATGACCAGTCGGCACTCACTACTGCGTCGGATCGTCGGAGAACGTTACAGCTGACACGTTCATGCAGGTCAGCGCGGTGTCGGGGAGAGCACGGACGGCGTGCGGAAGGAGGCCGAGGGAAGAGAGCTCTCGCCGTCCCCGCCCTTGTCCGCGCCGCCGTTCCCGCCGCCGTTCCCGCCGCTGCCCTTGCCCTCGTCCTCGCCCTGGCCGTCCTCCGCGCTCCCGCCCTCACGGTCGTCCTTGTCCAGGAGCCGGTCGCAGAAGCTCTCCAGATCGGCTTCTCCGTCTGCCAGTTCGAGGAGCCGCTGCTCGTCCTTATGGCTCAGGCCGTCCGCCCGGTAGTCGCGGCAGGCCTTGACCGACTTCGCGTACACCCCGGCCGGGGGGCCTCCTGGCTCCTCGCGCCCGCCCGTACCGTCCTGGGTACCACCGGTGTCGCCGGTGGCGCTGTCCCGGTCGCCGTCCCCGCGTTCCGTCGCGCCGCCGTCCTGCCCGGTTCGCCCGTCGCTCCCGTCCGTCCCGGCGTCCGGCTCGTCCGAGGCCGCCGGATCGGACGCACCGGACGTGACGGAGGGCAGGGGCGAGGGTTCAGCGGCATCGGGCACCTCCACACCCAGCTCCTCGGGGGACGCGGCCGCCGAGACGGACGTCGCCGGAACCGGCGGCGAGCCCTGGCCGCCGAACGGTGCCGGAAGCATGCCCGTACCCCCGGCGACCGCCACACCGCCGAGCGCGAACCCGGCGAGCGAGACGGCGAGGCCGTAGCGCACGGGACGGGTCCAGCGCGGGCGCCGGAGCGTGGCCTCGGGTGCCTTCCCGGTCCGTTCGGTGTGCGGCGTGTCCCGCTGCCCCCCGAATCCGGCGGGACGCACCGCGCCGGCCCGATTCCCGCCCCGGGACGCCTCACGGAAGGCGGCCAGTACGGCGGCCTCGCCGGGCAGTTCCTCGCCGGCCGGGCCCGGGGTCCGCAGAGCGAGCAGCGCGGCCTCCAGCTGCCGGGCCTCGGTTCTCGCATGATCGTCGACGGGCTCGACGGACTCGCCGCGGAGCAACATCTCCGCCGCGTCCGCGTCAAGCCACTCCTGCTGCTCGTCGGCCATCACATGTCCTTCTGCGTCCACGGACGCGAATGCGTCACACCGGCGGGCGCCACCGCACCCTGGCGACCGGGGCGTTGTGCGGGTACGGCGCCGAGTTCCGCACCCGCTGCCGAAATGTCGTCCTCCGGGCCGTGGTCGGCGCCGACCAGCTCCGCGAGCCGCTTCAGTCCGCGGTGCGCGGCGGTGCGCACCGCGCCGGGGCGCTTGCCCAGCGTCCGGGCCGCGCTCTTCGCGTCGAGACCGATCACCACACGGAGCACGACCGCCTCGGCCTGGTCCTGAGGCAGCTGTGCGATGAGGGACATGGCACGTCCGGTGGCCAGGGACTCCAGCGCCTCGTTCGCGGTGTCGGACTCGGCGGCCTCGCCTGCCAGCTCGCTCTCGTCGCCGCCGACAGCGGGGCGCCTGCCCCGCATCCGTATGTGATCGAGCGAGCGGTTGCGTGCTATCCGCGCGGCCCAGCCGCGGAACCGGTCGGCGTCTCCGCTGAACCGGCCGAGGTCACGCGCTATCTGCAGCCAGGTCTCGGACGCCACGTCCTCGGCGTCCGGTTCACCGACCAGCGTCCGTATGTAGCCCAAGAGCCTCGGGTGCACGGCGCGGTACACAGTCCGGAAGGCGTCCTCGTCCCCGTCCTGTGCCGCGAGCACCGCGGCGGTCAGCTCCGCGTCGTCCCCCAGCACTCCCTCAACCCGCCTTGCCGATCCGAATCGTAGCTGGTCACCCCTACTGCGCCACCCGGCGCGACTCAGCACGCTACGTGGTCGGACGGTTCCCCGTCCATGACTTGTACAACTCGCAACGGTCTCCTGGCTCAGTGCGGTGTGACAGAAAACGCACGCGTGGCGCTGAGATGAGTACGGGGTCGCACTGCGGCCCTGTGGAAGACGGCCGGGGCCTCTCCTGTGGGGGGTGGCGGCCCCGGTCGTCGTTCCTCTCCCCGCTCCGGGCGGGCGATACCCAGGGCGCCGGCTTCTGCATGACCGGCCCGATCGACTGTCCGGTGGTTCCGCTCCACGAGTCGCACGGCCAGGGCCGGCAGAGTGCGCGCGGCGATCGCCGCTTCCCCTTCCGGACGAGACCGGACACGGGGGATCACAGCAGGACGTCAGCCGGACAGGCTCTCGACGCCCAGACGGTCCAGAAAAGCGAAGAAGAGTTCCTCTGCGGACCGCTCGGGCCGCTCGATGCGCAGCAGTTCGAGCAGGGGCCCTTCGAGGACGCCCTGGCCGGATTCGGCCGCCCACCCGACGGCCCGGGCCGCCGCGTCCTCGGGTGGCAGGAAGAGGTCCTCGAGTGTCGTGCCGTCCCGGCCCAGGAACGCGGCCATCGGAGCCCTGCCGAGGCAGGCGTACCAGGACCCGCTGTGCGGCGCCGACGCCTCGACGGCCACGCTGACACCGTCCATGACGAAACCGAGGAGGACCGGTGCCCGTGCGGCGTCGGCCAGCGCGGTCATGCTGCCCAGCGAGGGCTCCGTGGGGTGGGACCAGACCTGCCAGCCGTCCGCGCGGTACTCCCGCAGCGTCAGCCGCTCGCGCGCGTCCCGCAGCGCCGGGTGGCCGATGAGCGGCTCACCGCTGCGGCCCACCAGATAGCAGCCCCAGAAACCCACATCGTGCTCCCCCCGCGGTCCGGGCTGTCATTCTTCCCGGCCGGCGCCACGGGGAAGCGCGAAAACGGGTCAACTCATCCGGAAGCCGGGCCGCCCGGCGGCGGGTCGGAGCGCGGGGTCAGGCCGAGGGCGGCACGATGTCGAACGCGACGGCCGCCGGGACCACGCCGGCCGTCGCGGAGCTGGAGCCCGGCGGCCACGGACAGGAGTCCGGACGATCAAGGCGGCCAGCAGGGCGATCGCCGCCCCACAGAGCATGGTGAGCCCCCGGGATTTCGGTTCTCGGGCGCCGGACGGTGCGGGCAGGGCTCCATGTGCCGCACGCCCCTCCCCAGGGCGTGCGGCACATGGAGCCCGGAGAGTCCTGGACCTCAGCGGGTCTCGTCCGCGAGTTCTTCGAACTGCGCCCAGGTCAGCTTCGGCTTCCGCGGGTCCCACAGCTTCTGGGACACCGCGTTCAGCGGCATCCGGATCCCTTCCGCCACCTGCGCCTGCGTCTGCGCGTTCGGGAAGTCGCCCCAGACCGCGAACCGGCCGCCCAGGATCTGCTTCGAGTAGCGCTCGGGCACCGGCTCCGTACCGCGCAGGACCAACGGGGTCCACTGCTCGTAGATCCGCTCGCCCGTCGGGTACGTGAAGTCGTTGGGCTCGCCCAGCACGTAGTAGAGGAACTCGTCGTTGAGGTTGACCACGTCGCGGCCCTCGGCGAGATAGTCCTGGGGGAGCCGGGCGCCGATCTCCTTGCCCGTCCAGTACTCGACCTCGATGCCCTTGTGGGCGGTGACCGTGCCGCCGCTGAAGAAGCCGTCGTTCCACGCCTTGGGGATCTTCCCGGCTGCGCGGATGACCTCCGCGCGGTCGTTCAGCCAGCCCTCCGCATAGTCCTGGACGGTGGCACCGGCGCCGTACTTCTCCCGCGCGGCCGTGGCGAGCTGCGGATAGGAGACGGCCGGGTCGCTCACGGTGAGGGCCTGGTACTCGTCCGCGCCGACATGGAACCAGTCGCCGGGGAAGAGCTCGGCGTACTCCTTCAGCAGGTCGTCCACGATCTCCGCCGAGCCGGACTTGGAGATGTCGATGGCACCCTGCCGGGCGACACCCTGAGTGCTGCGCAGCTGGAGGTCGGGGTGGGCGCGCAGGACGGCACCCAGGTGTCCCGGGGAGTCGATCTCGCCGACGACCGTGATGTGGAGGCTCTGGGCCAGCTTCAGGATCCGGCGGACCTCGGCCTTGGTGAGGTGCTCCTCGGAGACCACCTCGGGGTGCGAATCGGACTCGATCCGGAAGGCCTGGTCGTCGGAGAAGTGGAGGCCGAGCTGGTTGAGCTTGAGGTCGGCCATCTCGCGCAGCCGTTCCTCGATCCAGTCCGCGGTGTAGTGCTTGCGCGCGATGTCGAGGTTGAGCCCGCGCTGCGGCCGGTCGGGGGTGTCGCGCACCACGCCCTCGGGCACGGTGCTGTCGGTGTTCAGCGACTGCTTGAGGGTGCGGGTCCCGTAGAAGACGCCCGCCTGGCCGGGACCGCTGATCGTGACGCGGTTGTCCTCGGTCTTCAGGGTGTACGACTCCGGGTCGCCCTTGCCCGAGGAGGCGAGCGCCAGCTCGACGTCGCCGGACCGGGCGGGCTTCTCGCCCCGGTAGCCGATCTTCAGCTCCTCGGCGAGCAGCTTCGCCTCGTCGGCGAGCTCGGGGTCGGCCGCGACGACCGTGCTGTCCTTCGCCGGTTTCCAGCCGGGCCCGCGCGCTGCGGTGTGTTCCCGGACCGCGGGTACCGTCCGCGGGGTCGTGGAGAGCGGGTAGCTCCGGGTGGGCGACGGTGCGGCGGAGGTGCGGGACGACGCCGACGCGCCGGGCCCGGAGCCCTCCGGCCAGACGACGACGGTCAGGGTGACGGCGGCTGCCACCGCGACGGCGGCACCGGCCACCAGGGGTGCACGTGAGGGCGACATCGGTCAGGAACCTCCAGATCGGGGGATAAACAAAGCAAAGAAGATGAGAAAGTCGGGCATTTCCCCCGCTGTTTCGTCCATCAGGCGTTTCGAAACTCTCCCGTCCAGGTGAATTTCTCGCGTCCGTCGGTCGTGTGTCGCTCGGTCTCGTTAACGTGACAGGTCACAGGCCCCAGTCTTCACTCCCATTCCGTGCAACCTCGTCGCTCTCCGGCCCCTCTCCGGGGTCACAGATGTCTTTCATCCGAGGAGTCCCGCTGTCCAGGTCCAGCGAGTCCCACGCCGACCTGCCGAAACCACCGCAGCAGGCCGGACGGACGGCCGTTCCCGTCCAGAACCGGGGCCCTGCCCCGGCCCTTCGGGAGGCCCCGGTGGAAGCCCCCGTTCCGGAACCAGTGTCCGTGAGTACCCGCCCACATGCCCACTCGAGTGGGCTCGCGCGCTTCAACGACTGGCCCCGGGAACTGACCGAAGCGGCCCTGCTGGAGTGCTTCGGCAGCAGCCGCTGGGCGCAGCGTATGGCCGCGCACCGCCCCTATCCGGACCTGAACACCCTGCTCGCCGCCTCCGACGAGGCAGGGTACGACCTGGCGCCCCCCGATCTCTCCGAGGCACTCGCCTCGGAGAGCGCCCCCTGCCTGCACCACGACGCACCACGCGCCGCCCATCTGGCGCTGCGCGCCGCGCACGCCGCGTACGAGAGCCGGTTCGGCCATGCCTTCGTGATCTGCCTCGACGGCCTGCACCCCTCCCAGCACGTCGACCAGGTGCTGGCCGCCATCCGCACCCGACTGGCGCACGAACCGGACGAGGAGGACTCCCTGGCCGCGGAGGAGATGCGACGACTCGCCCGGGGCCGCATCATCGAGCTGGTGACGGAGGCGGGCCTGGCGCCCGCCTCGTCCCCCCCGGCGGCATATGACCCCCGGTAGCCCGTCCGTGCCTGTTTGCCTGCCGCTTTGATCACACCAGAGGCCCCGCCGCCATGGAACCGACAAAGCGTCGCTACGATGGCCAGGGCCGGTGGACCGTACCCGGCCGGGTCAGACCGACAGTCAAGCCGGCCGACCCCAATCCCCGCTCCCGGAGGGTTCTTCCGTGCCGGCTGGAACGCTGTACCGCGGCCGGGAAGGCATGTGGTCCTGGGTGGCTCATCGAGTCACCGGTGTCCTCATTTTCTTCTTCCTGTTCGTACACGTCCTGGACACCGCTCTCGTGCGTGTCTCCCCCGAGGCGTACGACGACGTCGTGGCCACCTACAAGACCCCGCTCGTCGCGCTGCTCGAATACGGCCTGGTGGCCGCAATTCTCTTCCACGCGCTGAACGGTCTCCGGATCGTCGCCGTGGACTTCTGGGCCAAGGGCCCGCGCTACCAGAAGCAGATGCTCTGGACCGTTCTGGGTATCTGGATCGTGCTGATGGTCGGGGCCCTGTACCCCGTCCTCGGACACGCCGTACGTGAAGTTTTCGGGAGCTGAGGCCGATGTCCACCGAGACACCTTCTTCCGCGATCGGTGACGTCGAGGGCGTAAGCCTGTTCGACGTCGACAACCCGGCCCCGGTGATCGAGCCCCCGCGTAAGCGCACGGGCAAGACCCCCAAGGGTTCGCGCACCAACTTCGAGATGTACGCCTGGCTCTTCATGCGCCTGTCGGGCATCGTGCTGGTCGTCCTCGTCATCGGCCACCTGCTGATCCAGCTGGTGCTGGACGGCGGCGTGTCCAAGATCGGCTTCGCCTTCGTGGCCGGCCGCTGGGCCTCGCCGTTCTGGCAGGCCTGGGACCTGACGATGCTGTGGCTCGCCATGCTGCACGGCGCCAACGGCCTCCGTACGGTCATCAACGACTACGCCGAACGGGACAACACCCGCTTCTGGCTGAAGATGCTCCTGTACACCGCCACGGTGTTCACCGTCCTGCTGGGCACGCTGGTGATCTTCACCTTCGACCCGAACATCCGCTAGGCGCCGGGACAGAGGGACCAGAGGAAACCATGCAGATCCACAAGTACGACACCGTCATCGTCGGCGCCGGCGGCGCCGGCATGCGCGCGGCCATCGAGTCGACCAAGCGCAGCCGCACCGCCGTGCTGACGAAGCTCTACCCCACCCGCTCCCACACGGGCGCGGCGCAGGGCGGCATGGCCGCCGCGCTCGCCAACGTGGAGGAGGACAACTGGGAGTGGCACACCTTCGACACGATCAAGGGCGGCGACTACCTGGTCGACCAGGACGCCGCCGAGATCCTCGCGAAGGAGGCCATCGACGCCGTCCTCGACCTGGAGAAGATGGGCCTGCCGTTCAACCGCACGCCCGAGGGCCGCATCGACCAGCGCCGCTTCGGTGGTCACACCCGTAGCCACGGCGAGGCCCCGGTCCGCCGGTCCTGCTACGCGTCGGACCGCACCGGCCACATGATCCTCCAGACGCTGTACCAGAACTGCGTCAAGGAGGGCGTGGAGTTCTTCAACGAGTTCTACGTCCTCGACCTCCTGCTCCAGGACGTGGACGGGGTCAAGAAGTCCGCGGGCGTCGTCGCCTACGAGCTGGCGACCGGTGAGATCCACGTCTTCCAGGCGAAGTCGGTCATCTTCGCCTCCGGCGGCACCGGCAAGTTCTTCAAGGTGACGTCCAACGCCCACACCCTGACCGGTGACGGCCAGGCCGCCGCGTACCGCCGCGGACTTCCGCTGGAGGACATGGAGTTCTTCCAGTTCCACCCGACGGGCATCTGGCGCATGGGCATCCTGCTGACGGAGGGCGCCCGTGGTGAGGGCGGCATCCTCCGCAACAAGGACGGCGAGCGCTTCATGGAGAAGTACGCGCCGGTCATGAAGGACCTCGCGTCCCGTGACGTCGTGTCCCGCTCCATCTACACGGAGATCCGTGAGGGCCGCGGCTGCGGTCCCGAGGGCGACCACGTCTACCTCGACCTCACGCACCTCCCGCCGGAGCAGCTGGACGCGAAGCTCCCGGACATCACCGAGTTCGCGCGTACGTACCTCGGTATCGAGCCCTACACGGACCCGATTCCGATCCAGCCGACGGCGCACTACGCCATGGGCGGCATCCCGACCAACGTCGAGGGCGAGGTGCTGGCCGACAACACCACCGTCGTCCCGGGCCTGTACGCCGCCGGCGAGGTCGCCTGTGTCTCCGTGCACGGCGCCAACCGCCTGGGCACCAACTCGCTGCTCGACATCAACGTCTTCGGACGCCGCTCGGGCATCGCCGCCGCCGAGTACTCCGCGAAGAACGACTTCGTCGAGCTTCCCGAGAACCCGGCGCAGCTGGTCGTCGACCAGGTCGAGCGGCTGCGCACCTCCACCGGCACCGAGCGCGTCTCCGAGCTGCGCCTGGAGCTGCAGGAGTGCATGGACGCCAACGTGATGGTGTTCCGCACCGAGCAGACGATCAAGACGGCCGTCGACAAGATCGCCGAACTGCGGGCGCGTTACCTCGACGTGTCCATCCAGGACAAGGGCAAGCGGTTCAACACCGACCTGCTGGAGGCCGTCGAGCTGGGCAACCTGCTCGACCTGGCCGAGGTCATGGCGACCTCCGCGCTTGCCCGCAAGGAGTCCCGCGGCGGTCACTACCGCGAGGACTTCCCGAACCGCGACGACGTCAACTTCATGCGCCACACCATGGCGTACCGCGAGGTCGCGGACGACGGCACCGAGTCGATCCGGCTCGACTACAAGCCGGTCGTGACGACCCGCTACCAGCCGATGGAGCGAAAGTACTGATGGCTACCCCGACCCTGGAAAAGACCGACAAGGCCGAGGCCGGCTTCGCCGACACCCCGTACATCACGGCCACGTTCCGGATCCGCCGCTTCAACCCGGAGGTCTCCGACGAGGTCCAGTGGCAGGACTTCCAGATCTCGATCGACCCGAAGGAGCGTGTGCTCGACGCCCTTCACAAGATCAAGTGGGAGCAGGACGGCACCCTGACCTTCCGCCGTTCCTGCGCGCACGGCATCTGCGGCTCCGACGCGATGCGGATCAACGGCAAGAACAGGCTCGCCTGCAAGACGCTGATCAAGGACATCAACCCGGAGAAGCCGATCACGGTCGAGGCCATCAAGGGCCTCACGGTCCTCAAGGACCTCGTGGTCGACATGGATCCGTTCTTCCAGGCCTACCGCGACGTCATGCCCTTCCTCGTCACCAAGGGGAACGAGCCGACCCGTGAGCGCCTGCAGTCCGCCGAGGACCGTGAGCGCTTCGACGACACCACCAAGTGCATCCTGTGCGCCGCGTGCACGTCCTCATGCCCGGTGTTCTGGAACGACGGCCAGTACTTCGGCCCGGCGGCCATCGTCAACGCGCACCGCTTCATCTTCGACTCGCGTGACGAGGCCGGAGAGCAGCGGCTGGAGATCCTCAACGACCGTGACGGTGTGTGGCGTTGCCGCACGACGTTCAACTGCACGGACGCCTGCCCGCGTGGCATCGAGGTCACCAAGGCGATCCAGGAAGTGAAGCGCGCGCTCATCACCCGTCGCTTCTGACCGACGCGTTGCTCCGAGAGGCCCCGTTCCGCACACGGACCGTGCGGGAGGCGGGGCCTTTTGGTGCATCGTGCGGGCCGGGACGGTACGGTCGTGCGGAGCCGGTGACCGGCTCACCTCTCCCGGAGCAGCATCGCACGGGAGCAGATGGCTTGATGGAGAACGGGGAACGTCATGAGCGATCCGAATCCGTACGCGGACGACTCATACAAGTGGGGCCCGCCCCAGCCGCCGGGCCACTCGCCCACGATGCCGGACGGCCAGGGCTACGGATACCCGGCTCAGGGCGCCACTCCGGCGTACGGCTATCCGCAGCCGCTCCCCGATTCCGCGGCGCAGCCCGGCCCCGGTTACGGCTATCCGAGTCCCGGGCAGCCGACGGAGCCCGGTTTCAATCTGCCGGCGCAGCAGAGCGGCGGTGGAGTGCCCATGCTCTCGCTCGGTGACATCACGGTGATGAACGACAGCGTCGTGACACCGTCCGGCACCCTGCCGCTCAAGGGCGCGGTGTGGACGGCGACCGACATGTCGCGCACGGAGGAGAAGATCCCCACCGTGGGTATCGTGCTGGCGATCGTCTTCGCGCTGTTCTGCCTCATCGGCCTGCTCTTCCTCCTGATGAAGGAGAAGCGCACGACCGGCTTCGTGCAGATCACCGTCACCAGCGGTGGACGGCACCACGCGACGATGATCCCGGCGACGGGGCCCGAAACCTTCCAGTGGGTCATGTCCCAGGTCAACACCGCGCGTTCGCTGAGCGCCTGAGACCGGGCCGCATGGCTCGCTTCCACCACACCGTCACAGTCACGGCCCTGGACCGCGCCTGATTCGAGAAGTGCGCCGCGCTCATGCCGGACGTCGCCGAGTCCACCCGGACGGACTTGGGGGTGCCCTGCCGGAGGCCGGGGAGAAGGTGCCGGGTGGGAAGCTGGTGAGAGGCCGTCACCTGCGCGCCGGAGCTCGGTACACGGTCACCTCCGACCCCGCCCCGCCGGTGACGACGACCGTACGGATACGGGAGTGGCGCCGCTCGACCGCAATCGCCTTGGAACAGCGGCTGACGTCGGCCGATGTCACGGGCCGGGTGGCTCTGCGACCGCGCACGCCTGAGGCGGCCGCGTGGTGGAACGCGACGCTGGCCGCCCCCTGACGGGCTGCGTGCGGGCTTCGTCGAGGCCATGGTCTCCAAGGATCCGGCGGGCGAGGCTCCCGGCTAGCCTGGGAGCGTGGCCAAGGAAGAGAAGCCGGCGAAGGCGCCGAAGAGCGAGCAGACCCGAACCCTGATCCTGGAGACCGCGCTCCGGCTCTTCGAGGAGCGCGGCTACGACCGGACGACGATGCGGGCCATCGCCCAGGAAGCAGGGGTCTCCGTCGGGAACGCGTACTACTACTTCTCGTCGAAGGAGCACCTGGTCCAGGGCTTCTACGACCGGCTCGCCGCCGAGCACGGGGTGGCTGTGCAGCCCGTACTGGCCGGGGACAAGGACCTCGCCGTGCGCATCCGGGGAGTGCTGCTGAGCTGGCTGGACGTGGCCGGGCAGTACCACCGCTTCGCCGCGCAGTTCTTCAGGAACGCCGCGGACCCGGACAGCCCGCTCTCCCCCTTCTCGCAGGATTCGGCCACGGCCCGCGAGGCGGTCATCTCGGTGCACGAACGCTGCCTGTCGGGCTCCTCGACCAAGGCCGACCCCGAACTGGCCCGATTGCTCCCGCAGTTGATGTGGCTGATGCAGATGGGCCTGGTGCTGTTCTGGGTCTACGACCGGTCCGAGGGCACGGAACGCAGCCGCCGTCTCGTCGAGCGCACCGCGCCCATCGCCGCCCGGGCGATCGCGCTCTCCCGCTTCCGGGTGCTGCGACCGCTCGTGCGGCAGATCCACGACGTGCTGGTGGAGTTCATGCCCGGGGCGCCCTCGCGCGGCGCTCAGGACGTCGAAGCCGGCTGATTTCCCACACCGCCGGATCCCGGTGCCGTCGCACGGCCTGCGGGTTCAGTCCTGCGGGTTCAGGCCTGCGGGTTCAGGCCTGCGGGGAGGCGAGTTCCACCACGGTGATGTCGGAGGGGGCGCCGACGCGCACGGGTGGTCCCCAGGCACCCGCGCCGCGCGATACGTACAGCTGGGTGTCGCCGTAGCGTTCGAGCCCGGCGACGGTCGGATTGGCGAGTTCCGCCAGCATGTTCCCGGGCCAGAGCTGGCCCCCGTGCGTGTGGCCGGAGAGCTGGAGACCGACGCCGTACTCGACCGCGTCGTCGATGACGACGGGCTGGTGCGCGAGGAGGACGGAGGCGCGGCTGCGGTCCCGGTCGCCGAGTGCGCGGGCGAAGTCGGGCCCTTGGCCCTCGCTCTCGCCCGCGATGTCGTTGACTCCGGCGAGGTCGAAGCCGGCGATCTCGACGCGGGCGTTCTCCAGCGGGTGCAGACCCAGCTCGCGCACGTGGTCGACCCATTCGGCGGCGCCGGAGAAGTACTCGTGGTTACCGGTGACGAAGTAGCTGCCGTGGCGTGCCTCGAGATCGGCGAGCGGCTCTGCCGCGGTACCGAGATCGGCGACGGTCCCGTCGACGAGGTCTCCGACGACGGCGACCAGGTCGGGCCGGGTCGCGTTGATCGTGTCCACGATGCGGCGGGTGTGCGCGCTTCCCAGGATGGGACCGAGGTGGATATCGCTGACCACGGCGATACGGAAGCCGTGGGCGGAGCGCGGCAGCCCGGCGAGCGGCACGGTGACCCGCTTGACCTTGGGGCCGCGCAGCACCCCGTACGTACCGTAGCCGACGGTACCGAGGCCGGCGAGAGCAGCCGCTCCGCCGACGGCGCGGGCGACGAACAGCCGTCGCGAGGGGTCGGCTACGGACGGGGCGGCGGTCTCGGCACTCGGAGCGAGGTCCGTACGGGTGCTGCCGCCCGTCGCGGAGCCGGGCCCGGTGGCCGTCGCGGTGGCCTGCTCCGCCGGCTGGGAGGCGGAGGTGGAGGTCTTGTCCGTATCAGCCGTCAGGGTCGTCCGGTCCCCGCGTGCGTCGGTCTTCTCCGAGGGCTGGTCCGTGCGTGTGCCGGCCTTCGCCGAGGCCTGGTCCACCTGCCCGGCGTCGGCCGCCCGGGCACGGCGGGCGAGCAGCCGGCGCAGCAGGGGGCGTACGGCCTCTCCCACCAGCAGAGCCAGCGTCAGGTAGAGCAGCGCGGCCAGCCACAGATAGCCCGGCCAGGCCAGCACCTGCTGCAGCGGGAAGGGAAAACCGGCACGGCTGGACATGAAGGCCCCGACGGACAGCAGCGGCAGCACGAAGGCCGCGACGGTGCCCGCGCGGCGCGCGAGGCTGCCCTTCTCCGTCGTGTCACCGATCAGCCGGCGCCACACATATCGGTGCACGCCTGCCAGCAGCGCGAAAACCGCGACC
Organism: Streptomyces sp. NPDC002911; assembly: GCF_053591835.1. Classification (NCBI taxonomy): domain Bacteria; kingdom Bacillati; phylum Actinomycetota; class Actinomycetes; order Kitasatosporales; family Streptomycetaceae; genus Streptomyces; species Streptomyces sp. NPDC002911. Next base: position 631,380 of record NZ_JBSFUO010000001.1, read on the forward strand.
GCCACGAGTACAAAGACCACAACCACGTACGCTCCCCCGCTGAAACGATCCTGCCCGGACGGCGACCCGCGCCCGGCGCGTCATCTTCCTTCGCGACGCAAAGCCCTGACACCACGGAACCCGATGACCCCTACAGCCGTCCCCAGAAGAAACGAGGTGATGGCGAGCAGGAGATGGACCCAGAAGTACGCAGTCGGGTCGCCCGCGTCGTCGAACGCGAGCCCGCTGCCGTCCTTCCAGAGATTCTTGACAAAGGTGACCCAGATGACCCAGCTCCACGCTCCGAAGACGAGCAGGAACCAGGAAACGGGGCGGCTGAGCTTCATGGCATCAGTATCGCCGCCGCGCTCCCGTCCGTTCGCCCGGGGTGGGCTGTCCCGGCGGTATGCGCGGCGGGTCAGCCCATCCGGGTCCCCATCCTCAGCAACACCCTGTACGTTTCCGATCGTGCCTGCCTTGAAAAAGACCGTAATGACGGTCCTCTCTGCCGCGTTGCTGTCCGTAGTTGCCGTCAGTCCCGCCGGAGCGGCCGACAAGGACAAGGCCGACGACAAACAGCCGAAGCCGACCGGCCCGATGTCGACCGTGGGCGGCGAGCGGCTGGGCGAGGTGGGCACCCAGGTCGACCTGGGGCCAGGCGCCCCGGTCCTGCCGAAGGACCTCAGCGCACGGTCGTGGATCGTCGCCGACGCGGAGAACGGGGAGGTGCTCGCGTCCCACAACGCGCACTGGCGGCTGCCGCCCGCCTCCACCCTGAAGATGCTCTTCGCCGACACGGTGCTGCCCGCCCTGCAGCCGAAGACCCTGACCCACCTGGTGACCGAGGAAGAACTCGCCGGCGTCGGCGAGGGCAGCAGCCTGGTGGGCGTCAAGGAGGACCACTCCTACACGGTCCACGACCTGTGGCTCGGTGTGTTCCTGCGCTCCGGCAACGACGCGGTGCACGTGCTGTCCGAGATGTACGGCGGGGTGCCCGCGACGGTCGCCGCGATGCAGCGTCACGCCGAGGAGCTCCAGGCCCTGGACACGAGGGTCGTCTCGCCCGACGGCTACGACTCCCCGAAGCAGGTCTCCAGTGCGTACGACCTGACGCTGTTCGCCCGGAGCGGGATGCAGAAGGCGGACTTCCGTGAGTACGCCGCGACAGCGACGGCGGAGTTCCCCGGCGAGCAGAAGAAGGGCAAGAAGCGGGACAACTTCGAGATCCAGAACACCAACCGGCTGATCACCGGGGACATCGGGGTGCAGCCGTACAAGGGCATCGCGGGCGTCAAGAACGGCTACACCACCCACGCGGGCAGCACCTTCACCGGAATCGCCGAACGCGACGGGAAGGTGCTGCTGGTGACGGTCATGAACCCCTCGTCCGAGGAGAGCCACGCCGTCTACAAGGAGGCCGCCCACCTGCTCGACTGGGGATTCTCCGCCAGCGGCAAGGTGACCCCGGTCGGCGAGCTGGTACCGCCGAAGTCCGCCGTGGTCGCGAAGGGCTCCGACCTCGCGGCGGGCGCGGACAGGACCGGGGAGAAGAAGCACGCGGCCGCGGCGGCGACCGCCACCCCGGTCGGCTCCACCGGGCTCTGGACCGCGCTGTCCGTCGTCGGCGGGGTGCTGCTGGTCCTGGCGGCGGGAGTGTTTTTGGTCAACCGGCGCTGGCCGCTGCCCGACCTGGTGCGTCGCCTCCCCCGTCGCTGACGTCCGCACCCTCCCCGTCCGCCGCGCTCCCGTCGTCCTTCCCGCTCTTCCCGCTCTTCCTGCTCTTCCTGCTCTTCCTGCTCGGCGTCGCCGTCCACGCGGCGCAGACCAGCAGCAGCTTCGCGCTGAAGTTGATCCACAGGAGGAGCGCGATGGGCACCCCGAACGCGCCGTACATGCTCTTCGACGCGACGTCCCTCATATAACTGCCGAGCAGCAGTTTGAGCAGCTCGAAGCCGACCGCGCCGACCAGCCCGGCCACGATCAGCCGCCGGCGCGGCGGCTCCACCCCGGGCAGCAGGGTCAGCAGGTAGAGCAGGATCAGGAAGTCGGCCAGGACCGCCACGGCCACGGCGGCCACCTGGAGCAGCACCCCGCCCGCTCCGTTCTCGGGGATGCCCAGGCGGTCGACCGTCCAGCCGATGGCCGTGGAGGCGACGGTGGACACGGCGAGGGTCACGAGCACCGCTCCGCCGAGGCCGAGCAGCAGTCCGGCGTCCTTGAGCTTGCGGACGACCGGGTTCCCCTCGTCCACGTCGTCCTTCTCCCACACGGCGCGCAGACAGTCCCGCATCGAGCCGATCCAGCCGATGCCGGTGAAGAGCAGCAGCACACCGGCGACGACGCCCACCGTGCCCGCGTGTGTCACGAGGTTGTCGATGCCGAGCTGGTCCGAGATGCCGGGCACCTGGTCGGCGAGCTTGTCCTTGATCGTGTCGAGCTGCTGGGGGGAGAGCAGTGCGGCGCCGATCGCCGCGCCGACCGCGATCAGCGGGAAGAGCGCCAGGAAGCTGAGGAAGGTGATCGCCGCGGCGAGCCTGGCCCAGTGGACCCGGTCCAGCGTCTCGTAGGAGCGCCAGGCGTGGGTCTCCATGAGCCGTGCGACGAGCGGCCCGATGACGGGAAGTTTCTTCAGCCAGTCCATGACGTACGCGTACCCTTCCGGGCGCAGAAAACCGGCGCCCGGGGCCTCCCACACCACCAATCACCCATTTCGGTGAGTGCTGTAACAAATCCCTCAAAAGGGTTTTTCCTGGCGATACGGTCACGATCATGTCTGTCGGCCATTCCCGCTAGGAGTTACCCCGTGAAGGACGCCTTCGGTGCCCCGCAGTCCCTGCTCGTCCTCGGCGGCACCTCGGAGATCGGCCTGGCCACCGCGCGGCGGCTGATCGCCCACCGCACCCGGACCGTCGTGCTGGCCGGACGGCCCTCCCCCGCCCTGGAGCGCGCCGCGGCCGGCCTGCGCGAACGGGGCGCCGATGTCCGTACCGTCGCCTTCGACGCTCTCGACTCCGCCTCGCACGAGGAGGTGCTCGGCAAGCTCTTCGCGGAGGACGACATCGACATGGTGCTGCTGGCCTTCGGCGTCCTGGGCGACCAGGCGCGTGACGAGGAGGAGCCGCTCGCCGCGGTTCGGGTGGCGCAGACCAACTACACAGGAGCGGTTTCCGCCGGCCTGGTATGCGCGGGCGCACTTCAGGCGCAGGGCCACGGGTCGCTGGTGGTGCTCTCCTCGGTGGCCGGCGAACGTGCCCGGCGCGCCGACTTCATCTACGGCTCCAGCAAGGCGGGCCTGGACGTCTTCGCGCAGGGGCTCGGCGACGCGCTGCAGGGGACCGGCGTGCACGTCATGGTCGTACGCCCCGGCTTCGTACGGTCGCGTATGACGGCAGGGCGCGACGAGGAGCGGCTCGCCACCACCCCGGGGGCGGTCGCGGAGGCGATCGTGGCGGGGCTGCGGCGGCGCTCGGAGACCGTGTGGGTGCCCGGGGTGCTGCGGGTGGTGATGTCGGCCCTGCGGCATGTGCCGCGTCCGCTCTTCCGACGGCTGCCGGTGCGGTGACGCCCCGCGTCCGGTCAGGCCGGCGTCGGGTTCAGGGGCGCAGGGACGGCTGGCCCATGGAGCTGCCGCCCTGAGCCGGTACGACGGGCGCGCCGCCGCCGGCCCCGAACGGGAACTCGTTGATCTTGCGCCAGACGCCGTCCGCGCCTTGTTCGTACAGCGCGAAGGAACCGCAGGTCCAGGCCGCCTCGTACGACGAGAGCTCCTCGTACGCGCGGTCCATGGCCTCCTCCGCGATGCCGTGCGCCACGGTCACATGCGGGTGGTACGGGAACTGCAGCTCGCGCACCAGCGGCCCGGAGGCCTCCCGGACCCGCTTCTGGAGCCAGGAGCAGGCCGAGGCCCCCTCGACGACCTGGACGAACACGACCGGCGAGAGCGGGCGGAAGGTGCCCGTGCCCGACAGCCGCATGGGGAAGGGCCGGCCGGCCGTGGCGATCTGGGAGAGGTGGGCCTCGATCGCGGGCAGGTCGGCCGCCTCGGCCTCGGTCGGCGGAAGAAGGGTGACGTGGGTGGGGATGCCGTACGCGGCAGGGTCCCCGAAGCTCGCGCGCCGCTCCTGGAGCAGGCTGCCGTACGGCTCCGGGACCGCGATCGAAACGCCAAGCGTTACGGTCCCCACATCGTTCTCCTCAATCCTCGAAGGTCGCTCGTCGGTCCTACCGACGCCAGTGTGGCCCTTCCGGCCGTGATCTCGCCAGGGTCCTCGGACTCAGTGCTTCGCCGGCAGAAGGCCCATTCGATCGTACGTCTGTGCGAGCGTCTCGGCCGCGACGGTCCTGGCCTTCTCCGCCCCCTTGGCCAGCAGGGCATCCAGGGTCTCCGGATCGTCCAGATACTCCTGCGTCCGGGCCCGGAAGGGGGTGACGAACTCCACCATGACCTCGGCGAGCTCGGTCTTGAGTGCGCCGTAGCCCTTGCCCTCGAACCTCTGCTCAAGATCCGGGACTGCGGTACCGGTGAGGGTGGAATAGATGCTCAGCAGGTTACTGACGCCGGGCTTCTTCTCCGCGTCGTAGCGGATCACGGTGTCCGTGTCGGTCACCGCGCTCTTGACCTTCTTGGCGGTGATCTTCGGCTCCTCGAGGAGGTTGATGAGGCCCTTCGGCGTCGACGCCGACTTGCTCATCTTGATCGTCGGCTCCTGAAGGTCGAAGATCTTCGCCGTCTCCTTGAGGATGTAAGGCGCCGGGATGGTGAACGTCCGGCCGAAACGGCCGTTGAAACGCTCGGCGAGGTCCCGGGTGAGCTCGATGTGCTGACGCTGGTCCTCACCGACCGGAACCTGGTCGGCCTGGTACAGCAGGATGTCGGCGACCTGGAGGACCGGGTAGGTGAAGAGCCCCACGGTCGCCCGGTCGGCCCCCTGCCTCGCGGACTTGTCCTTGAACTGCGTCATGCGGGACGCCTCGCCGAAGCCGGTGAGGCAGTTCATGATCCAGCCGAGCTGGGCGTGCTCGGGGACATGGCTCTGGACGAAGAGCGTGCACCGCTCCGGGTCGAGCCCGGCCGCCAGCAACTGGGCGGCTGCCAGCCGGGTGTTGGCCCGGAGTTCCCTCGGGTCCTGCGGCACGGTGATCGCATGCAGGTCCACCACCATGTAGAAGGCGTCGTGGGACTCCTGCAGCGCCACCCACTGGCGGACCGCACCGAGATAGTTGCCGAGGTGGAACGAGCCTGCAGTGGGCTGGATTCCGGAGAGCACGCGGGGTCGATCAGAGGCCATGCACTCATTGTCTCAGGTGTCGAACCGATCTCCGGCAACCGGTGGAGGAAAGATGTGAGGACGCGGGAGGGGGCAGCGGTGCTGCCCGGCGTCAGGCTCGCCGCGCGGGGGAGGTTTCCCTTTTCCGGATCCGACCGACGATAGACAGAGGGCACCACCCCCGCCCATGCCGCACGACGAACGGAGACCCCGTGTCGATCACGGAAACCGCCATCGCCTCCGCCGAGGCGCACAGCGCGCACAACTACCACCCGTTGCCGGTCGTCATCGCTTCGGCGGACGGCGCCTGGATGACCGATGTCGAGGGGCGCCGTTACCTCGACATGCTCGCCGGTTACTCCGCGCTCAACTTCGGACACGGCAACCGCCGTTTGATCGACGCGGCCAGGGCTCAGCTCGAACGCGTGACGCTGACCTCGCGCGCCTTCCACCACGACCGGTTCGCCGAGTTCTGTGCGCAGCTCGCCGAGCTCTGCGGCATGGAGATGGTCCTCCCCATGAACACCGGGGCGGAGGCCGTGGAGACGGCGGTGAAGACGGCCCGCAAGTGGGGCTATCGCGTCAAGGGCGTCCCCGACGGCATGGCGAAGATCATTGTCGCCGCCGACAATTTCCACGGCAGGACGACGACGATCGTCAGCTTCTCCACGGATCATGAGGCGCGGGCCGATTTCGGTCCGTACACGCCGGGGTTCGAGATCGTGCCGTACGGGGATCTCACCGCGCTCGCCGAAGCGATGACCGAGAACACCGTCGCGGTGCTGATGGAGCCCATCCAGGGCGAGGCAGGGGTGCTGGTCCCGCCGCCGGGCTATCTCGCCGGGGTGCGGGAGATGACCCGGGAGCGGAATGTGCTGTTCATCGCGGACGAGATCCAGTCGGGTCTGGGCCGGACGGGCCGGACCTTCGCGTGTGAGCACGAGGGCGTCGTGCCCGACATGTATGTGCTGGGCAAGGCGCTGGGCGGTGGCGTCGTGCCCGTCTCGGCCGTCGTGTCCTCCGCCGCGGTCCTCGGTGTCCACAGGCCGGGCGAGCACGGCTCCACGTTCGGCGGGAACCCGCTGGCCTGTGCGGTCGCCCTGGAGGTGGTCGCGATGCTGCGCACCGGTGAGTTCCAGCAGCGCGCCGCGGAGCTGGGCGGCCATCTCCATCGCGAGCTGGGGCTGCTGACGGGCGGCGGCGCGGTGCAGGCCGTGCGGGGACGGGGCCTGTGGGCCGGGGTCGACGTCTCCCCGGTCCTCGGCACGGGCCGGGAGATCTCGGAGAAGCTGATGGACCGCGGGGTGCTGGTCAAGGACACCCATGGCTCGACGATCCGGATCGCCCCGCCTCTGGTGATCAGCAGGGAGGACCTGGACTGGGGCCTGGACCAGCTCCGCGGCGTACTGGCCGGCTGAAACCCGGGGCAGCGGGAGGCGCCGGCCATCGGCTCACAGGATGACGTGGGGCAGGAAGCGGGCGTACTCGTCCGTGATCAGCCCCGCCGACTCCCGGATGCCGAGCCCGGCGGACTCGTCCTCGACCACCCAGGCGCCGAGCACCACACGGTTGCCCGCGAAGTCGGGCAGGGGTGCCAGCTCCTGGTAGCAGCAGGGCTCGTCGCGCCGCACCGGTGCGCTGCCCGGTTCGTGGACGGTGACCCCGGCACCCTCACGGCCGAGCAGCGGCTTGGCGACGTAACCCGCTCCGCCGGCCCCGGCCAGTTCGCGGGGGCCGTCGAGATAGGCGGGGAGGAGATTGGGGTGGCCCGGATACAGCTCCCAGAGGATGGCCAGCAGCGCCTTGTTGGAGAGGAGCATCTTCCAGGCGGGTTCGATCCAGCAGGTGCTGCCCGTGCCTCCGCCGTTGTCGAGGGTGTCCAGCACATGCGGGCCGAAGCGGTCCGACGTCAGCCATTCCCACGGGTAGAGCTTGAAGCAGCTGCGGATGAAGCGGAGCCGCTCGTCGACGAAGCGGCCGGACAGTCGGTCCCAGCCGATCCGTTCGACGGAGAGCGCCTCGGTGTCGATGCCGGCCTGCTGGGCGGTCTCCCGCAGATACGCCACCGTCATCAGGTCCTCGCCCAGCTCGTCGCCGTCGGAGTGGGCGAAGTGCAGGGGCCCCGGCGGCAGCAGTGGGGCCTGCCGCTTCCACGCGTCGACGAGGCGCTCGTGCAGGGAGTTCCACTGGTCGGCCCCGGGGAAGCGCTCCTCCATCCAGAACCACTGGGGACTGGCCGCCTCCACCAGCGAGGTGGGGGTGTCCGCGTTGTACTCCAGCATCTTGGCCGGACCGGTCCCGTCGTACCGCAGGTCGAACCTGCCGTACAGGGAGGGCAGTTCGGCGCGGCGACGCCAGGACTCGGCTATCAGGCCCGCCAGCCGGGGGTCGGTGATGCCGAGGTCGGCGAAGCGGTCGTGCTCGACGATGTGGGCGGCGGCGGCCAGGCACATCGTGTGGAGCTCCTCCACGACCTCTTCCAGCGCCTCGACCTCGGGCAGCGAGAAGACGTAGTAGGCGCTCTCGTCCCAGTACGGGCGCAGGGAGCCGTCCGGGTAGCGGGTCAGGGGGTAGATCAGCCCCTGACCCTCCACGGTCTCCTGCCAGCCGGGACGCGGTTCCGTGGTGCGGCGTTCCATGGAGGTCTCAGCCGCCGCTGGAGCTGGAGGAGCCGAATCCGTCGCGCTCGACCGCCGACTTGTTGAAACTGCCGCCGGAGACCCGGTTGTTGTGGCTGCTGCCGCCGTAGTAGTAGGTCCCGTCGCCGCTGCTGTCCTCGCACTCGTAGCTCGGAAGGATTTCCTGGGTCACCGGATCGACGCACCGCTCGTCCGGCTCCGAACTGCACGCGGTGAGCGTTGCCGCGAGTACTCCCATGCCGCCGAGCAGCACGGTGCTCGACCTCAGCTTGCGCCTGACCATGTTCTGTTCTCCCCCGTCGTACCCACGGGCCGGTGTCCACCCACCCGCCAACTGCCAGCCAGATTAGATGCACGGCACCCTCGGCTGAAACCCGGTACCTCCCGCTCCTTCCGCACCTCCCGGCATCCCCGGTTACGGGAGCACCCGGCAGAGCGCGTCCAGCGCCCCCGCCCAGCCGCTCTCCGACGGTGTGCCGTAGCCGATGACGAGCCCGTCGCGGCCAGGCTCCGCGTCCTGGTGCCGGAAGCGCGAGAGCCGCTCCAGCGCGAGGCCTTGCCAGGTGGCCGCCTGGACGACCGACTGCTCGGTCCCCTCGGGGAGTTCGAGCACGGCGTGCAGGCCCGCCGCGATGCCGCTCACCCGGAAGTCCGGCGCGCGCTCGGCGAGCACCTCGACCAGCTGGTCGCGGCGGCGCCGGTAGCGCAGCCGCATGGCCCGCACGTGCCGGTCGTACGCCCCTGACGCGATGAACTCCGCGAGGGTCAGCTGGTCCGGTGCCCCGGACATCCAGCCGAAGCCGCCCTTCGCCTCGCACACCTCCTCCACCAGGCCTTCCGGCAGCACCATCCAGGCCAGCCGCAGCCCGGGCGCCAGCGACTTGCTGGCCGTGCCCATGTAGACGACCCGTTCCGGATCGAGCCCCTGGAGCGCCCCCACCGGCTGGCGGTCGTAGCGGAATTCGCCGTCGTAGTCGTCCTCCAGGATCAGCCCGCCCGAGGACCGCGCCCAGTCGACCGCCGCGGCCCTCCGGTCGGGATGGAGCGGGACGCCCGTCGGGAACTGGTGGGCGGGCGTCAGCAGCACCGCGCCCACGCCCGGTGTCCCGCCCAGCTCCCCGGTCCGGGCCCCGAGCCCGTCCACCGGGAGGCACGGGGTGCGCAAGCCCGCCTCGGCCAGGAGATTCCAGTGGATGTCCAGCCCGTGCGACTCGACGGCAGCCCCCGGCACCTTGTGGCGCCGTAGCACCTTCCCCATCAGCGTGAGCCCGTGGACGAAGCCGGAGCAGATCACGATGCGTTCCGGGTCGGTGTACACCCCGCGTGCCCGTGCCAGGTATTGCGCCAGCACCGTCCGCAGCTCGATGCGGCCGCGCGGATCGTCGTAGCCGAAGGCCGCGTCGGGAGCGGCGGTGAGGGCACGCCTGGCGGCCTTGAGCCATTCGGCCCGCGGGAAGGACGAGAGGTCCGGCGACCCGGGCAGCAGATTGTGGGTGGGCCGGCGGCGCACCTGCCGGCCCCTCGCCCCCCGGGCTACCGGTACCGGCACGGTGGCCCGCGGCGCGACCGTGGTCCCCGATCCCTGCCGGGCGGTGAGCCAGCCCTCGGCCACAAGCTCGGCGTACGCGTCGGCGACGGTGTTACGGGCGATCCCGAGGTCCACGGCGAGGGCCCGGGACGAGGGCAGACGGGTACCGGGTGCCAGTCGACCGGTGCGTACGGCCTCCCGCAGGGCGTTCATCAGCCCGCTGCGCAGGCCCGTGCCGACCGGTTCGATGTGCAGGTCGGCACCGAAAGCGGCCCAGGAATCTGTCATGGAAATGGACCATACCGGTGTGCCATCCGGCCGGTAGCTTCGAACCCATGACCACGCACACGCATCACCCCGCACCCACTGACAACGCGCCTGAGCACCCCGCCCGTCTGCAATGGGCACAACTCGCCCCCGACGTCTACAAGGCCATGGTCCGGCTCGATGTCGCAGCCCGTAAGGGGCTCGACCCGACGCTGCTCGAACTGGTGAAGATCCGCACCTCGCAGCTCAACCACTGCGCCTTCTGCCTGGACATGCACTCGAAGGACGCCTTGGCGGCCGGCGAGTCCGTCGAGCGGATCGTCCAGCTCAGCGCCTGGGAGGAGTCGCAGCACTTCTACACGGAGAAGGAGCTGGCGGCGATCCGGCTGACGGAGGCGGTGACGGTCCTGACCGACGGTTTCGTGCCGGACGAGGTCTACGCGGAGGCCGCCAAGCACTTCGAGGAGGGCGAGCTCGTCCAGCTGGTCTCCGCCATCACGGTGATCAACGCCTGGAACCGGTTCGGTGTGACCTTCCGGCTGACCCCGGGGCACTACACGCCCGGCGACGTCAAGCACTGAGCCGCTGAGCGCAGGCGACGGGGTCCCCCGCTCCGTCGCCTGCCGAACCAGCCGCCCCGCGCCCCTCCGTCACTTTCCGCCCCGGAGCATTGATGAACGAGCCCGCGTCCGTCTTCCGAGCCCTGCACCACGACCGCCCTCCGGGCGATCCGCTGGTCCTGCCCGGCCCGTGGGACGCCGTGAGCGCCCGTGTGTTCGAGGAGGTCGGATTCCCCGCTCTGGCCACACCGAGTGCCGGTGTCGCCGCCTCCCTCGGTTACGCCGACGGGCAGACGCCCGCCGCCGAGATGTTCGCGGCGGTGAACCGGATCGCCGGAGCGGTGTCCGTTCCCGTGTCGGCGGACATCGAGGCCGGTTACGGCTTGGCCGCCGCCGAGCTCGTCGACCGCCTCCTGGAAGCCGGAGCGGCCGGCTGCAATCTGGAGGACTCGGAAGAGGGCGTCCTCGTCGACCCGCGGCGGCAGGCCGACCGGCTCGCGGAGGTGTGCGCCGCGGCAGGCGGGCGCCTCTTCGTCAATGCCCGCGTCGATACGTACGTCCACGGGGACCCGGCCGCCACGGACGTGGTCGCGGACACGATCGCCCGTGCCCGGCTCTACGCCGAAGCCGGTGCGGACTGCGTCTATCCGATCATGGCCCCGGCGGACCATCTTCCCCGTCTGGCCGCCGCGGTCCCGGTCCCGCTCAACGCCGTCGGCTCGCCCGACGGCCCGTCCGCCACCCGCCGGCTCGGCGAGCTGGGCGCGGCACGGATCACCTTCGGCCCCCAGCTGCAGCACAGGGCGGTGGACGCGGTGCGCGACCTCGCCGGCCGGCTGCTCGGCCACTGAGCACACGTATGAGGGCGGCCCCTGCAGCAGTTGCTGCGGGGGCCGCCCTCATACGGTTCCGGGTCCGGCCGGTGGCCGGCACTCCGGTCAGATCAGGCCGAGCTCGCGGACCGCGTCGCGCTCCTCGGAGAGCTCCTGCACCGACGCGTCGATGCGCGCACGGGAGAACTCGTTGATGTCCAGGCCCTGGACGATCTCGTACTTTCCGTCCTTCGTGGTGACCGGGAAGGAGGAGATGATGCCCTCGGGGACGCCGTAGGAGCCGTCCGACGGGATACCCATCGAGGTCCAGTCGCCCGCGGCGGTGCCGTTGACCCAGGTGTGCACGTGGTCGATGGCGGCGTTGGCGGCCGAAGCGGCCGAGGACGCGCCACGGGCCTCGATGATCGCGGCGCCGCGCTTGGCGACGGTCGGGATGAAGGTGTCGGCCAGCCAGGCCTCGTCGTTGACGACCTCGGCGGCGTTCTTGCCGGCGATCTCCGCGTGGAAGATGTCCGGGTACTGCGTCGCCGAGTGGTTGCCCCAGATCGTCAGCCGCTTGATGTCGGAGACGGCGGCACCGGTCTTGGCGGCCAGCTGCGAGATCGCGCGGTTGTGGTCCAGACGGGTCATCGCGGTGAAGCGCTCGGCCGGTACGTCGGGGGCGGCGGCCTGTGCGATGAGGGCGTTGGTGTTGGCCGGGTTGCCGACGACGAGGACCTTGATGTCGTCCGCGGCGTTGTCGTTGATGGCCTTGCCCTGCGGCTTGAAGATGCCGCCGTTGGCGGCCAGCAGGTCGCCGCGCTCCATGCCCTTCGTGCGCGGGCGGGCGCCGACCAGGAGGGCGACGTTGGCGCCGGCGAAGCCGACGTTGGCGTCGTCCGTGATCTCGATGCCGCGCAGCAGCGGGAAGGCGCAGTCGTCGAGCTCCATGGCGGTGCCCTCGGCGGCCTTCAGGCCCTGCGGGATCTCGAGGAGTCGCAGGTTGACCGGCACATCCGGGCCGAGCAGGTGGCCGGAGGCGATGCGGAAGAGCAGCGCGTAGCCGATCTGGCCGGCTGCGCCGGTCACGGTGACATTCACGGGAGTGCGGGTCATGGCGATCTCCGTTAGACAGCTGGCGGTGGGGGTCCCTGCCCCTGGTGCTGGACATCTCTGAATCTTGACGTGAAGAGATATCCAGCGGTCAGGCTATCCGACCCTCGCCGCCCGGGCCGCCCGCCCCCCTGTGGGACCGCACACAGTCGATTACGCAGCGCAGCGGCCGCCCACGTCACTCCGGCGTGGTGCACCCGGTCACCCCGGAGACGAGGGTCGCGCAGGCCTTGGCGTCGGAGGCCTTCTGCACGGCGACCATCGGGGTGTACGCGTCGGCGTCGGCTTCCACCGTGCCGTCCTGCTCCGACGAGCCGACGGTGATCCGCACGGTGTCCCCCCGGGACGCCTGGGTGATACGGGCCCACGCGGCTCCGCAGGTCTCGCTGTAACGGACCTCGACGAGACCGCCGCCGACGGTTGCCCTGGCGACCGTGCCGGCGAACCGGCCGCCGCAGCCCATGGCTTCCGGGTCCTCTCCGGTGCAGTCCGCGCCGCTGCACCCGACGCCGGCGGGCAACCGGGGCGCAACGGTGCCGGGGCCGGCGGACTGTGCCGCCGTGGCAGCGGCGTCGCCGTCCCCGCCCAGATCGGTGAGCAGCACGGCCCCGGCGGTCAGCAGGAGCGCGCCCACGAAGCCCGCGAGGAACAGCGTCGTCCTGCGGTGGCCGCCGCCGGGACGCCCTCCGGGACCGCCGCAACCCGTACGGTGTCCGTCTCCTCCGCCGGAGTCCGGTGCGGCCCCCGGCCGCGGCTGCTGCTGCATACGCGCAACCGGGCCCCGCTGGGCGGGCGCGGACAGCGGACGGCCGATGTCGCGCCCTTCGCCTCCGGGCCCCGCAGCGGTGGAGGCCCCCGCACCGCCCCCGCCCGGGTGCCCCGCGCGCCTGCTCGCCACGGGAGCCGCGGCCACACCCGCCTCACCGAGGGCCGCACGTGCCTGGGAGATCCTGATGGCCTCCATCGTCATGTCATGGCGCCTCTCGGAACGGCTCCAGGCCCGCTCGGCCAGTTCCCACATGGCCGTCAGATGGTGCTGCTGAGCGCCCGTCGCCTCGGCGAGCGCGACGATCGCCCCCCTGGGCGCGAGCAGTCTGCCGTTGAGATAACGCTCCCACGACGTCTTGCTGTAGCCCGTGCGGTCGGCGACCGCGGCCAGGCTCAGCCCGCTGCGGTCCACCAGCTTGCGCAGCAGGCCCGCGAACTCCCGTAACTGCGGGTCGAGTTCTTCCGGTAGCGCCTTCCAACGAGGCATTGCGTCCCCCAGTCGATTCCCCCGGATGTTCCAGCGCCCCGTCCCTCGGCGCCGGGTCCGTCCCCTGCCCGTCGCAGCGGTCGGCCCGTGCTCCGGGCCACCCAGAAGGATGGACGGACCCAGGATGCCAGTTCCGGACAAAGGGGCGCACGGGTGCATCCGGTATGAGCGGGCGCTCCGTTGTGCGCCGTAGCGCGTACCGAGCCGGACTCCCACCGTCGCGCATCGACCACACGATGGCGGAATGGTCACCTCCGTGCCACAGGCACCAGGCATCCCTTGAACCCGACACCTCATGTCCAGGACGCTTGTTCCCAGGACAGGGCAAGGCCGCTCAAGTCACCGCGTTCCGGCGCTTCTCGCACCGGCCCCCTGTCCGGTGTCCGTCCCTTCTCGGGGGAGGGGACGGACACCCCTTCAGCGGACGGTGAAGCGGACCACATCCTGCAGGAAGGGCAGGTTCAGCCACGGCTTGGGCTGCGCCATCAGCGCGAGCAGCACGATCAGCGCGCCCATCAGGCCGTACGTGACGAGATCGGTGAAACGCGACCGTACGGCCAGCATGCCGACGGAGGGGACCACCCAGCGCAACACCGCCCCGGCGAGCAGCGCGACACCCATCAGCATCACGCCGATCCTGAACGCCTGGTCGAAGGGGTCGGTCCCCACGATCAGCAGACCGAGCCCGGCGGTGCACAGCACCGTGAGCAGCGGCCACTGCCGGGCGGGGGCGGGGGCGTCCCCGGGGGCCGCCCGGCCGCCTCCCTCGGGACGCGCGGTGTCACGGGTCAGCGAGAAGCGTCGCGAGGGCTCCCAGGTCGAGCCACCGGCCCCGGCTGCCTCAGCTGCTCCGTCCACCTTGTCCGTCCCATCCACTTCGACAGTGGCGGGCGCCCCGGCTTCCTCGGACGTTCCCGCCTCCTCGGCCGGCCCCTTCGCGTGTGTACCGTCCGCGTGCGTACCGTCCGCCGGACTCGTACCAGCGCCCATGACGTACCTCCGGTCGGTCCGGGTCAGCCGGCGGCTACGGCGGAGGCCTCGGCGGCAGCGCGCTCGGCCGCCTCGACCACGTTGACGAGCAGCTGGGCCCGGGTCATGGGGCCGACGCCGCCCGGATTCGGGGCGACCCATGCGGCCACCTCCGACACCCCCGGGTGGACGTCGCCGACGATCTTGCCGTTCTCGTCGCGGCTGACGCCGACGTCCAGCACGGCCGCGCCCGGCTTCACGTCCTCGGGCTTGATCAGGTGGGGCACACCGGCGGCAGCGACGATGATGTCTGCCTGCCTGAGGTGCGCCGGGAGGTCACGCGTGCCGGTGTGGCACTGGGTGACGGTCGCGTTCTCGGACCTGCGCGTCAGCAGCAGCGGGAGGGGACGGCCGATGGTGACGCCCCGGCCGACGACGACCACATGCGCGCCGTTGATCTCCACTCCGTGACGGCGGAGCAGGGTGACGACGCCCTGCGGGGTGCAGGGCAGCGGGCCGCTCTCGTTCAGCACGAGCTTGCCCAGGTTCATCGGGTGCAGCCCGTCCGCGTCCTTCGCCGGGTCCATCAGCTCCAGGATGCGGTTGGTGTCGATCCCCTTGGGGAGGGGAAGCTGCACGATGTAGCCCGTGCACTCCGGGTTGGCGTTGAGCTCCCGTACGACCTCCTCGATCTCCTCCTGGGTGGCGGTGTCGGGGAGTTCGCGCTGGATGGAGCCCATGCCGACCTGGGCACAGTCACGGTGCTTGCCGTTCACGTACCAGCGGCTGCCCGGGTCGTCGCCGACGAGCAGGGTTCCCAGGCCGGGTGTGATGCCCTGCGCCTTGAGGGCCGCCACGCGGACGGTCAGATCGGACTTGATCGCAGCTGCGGTGGCCTTGCCATCGAGAATCTGGGCAGTCATGACACCCATCCTCCCGGATGACCCCGCCCGCGTACCAATCCGGGCCTGCCACGTGGACGCGAGATTGCACTTGCACAACGCATTCGGCATTCGGCTGGACAAAAAGCGGATGTCACGACGACGATAAAGCCCGCATAACCGCGGACAGTGTCGGGGGGACCACCGTTCAGATTGCACACGTTTCCTCCGCGCGGGCCGCGTCGTCCCCAGCACTTCCCAACGGAGGAATCCAGCAATGAGCTTCGGCGACCCCAACAACCCCTACAGCCAGCAGCAGGGTGGGCAGCCGGGCGGGCAGCCGGGCTACGGCTACCCGCAGCAGGCCCCCCAGGGTGTTCCCCAGCAGGGCTACGGCTACCCGCAGGCCCCGCCGGTCCAGGGCGGCTACGGCTACCCGGGCGGGCCGACCGAGATGCCCGGCGGCGTGAAGGCCGCGCGCGTCATGCTCTTCGTGATCGCCGGCCTCCAGGTCATCGGCACGATCTTCGTCGCCCTCGCCGCCGCGGCCGTGAACGCGGCCAAGAACGACGCGACGCTGCAGGAGGACGTCCAGTTCCAGCAGCTCGCCGACTACTCGGGCAACGCGCTGTGGGGCATCGCCGTCTTCGCCGTGCTGTGGGGCGTCCTCGCCGTCGTCCTCGGCGCCAAGTTCGGCAAGGGGGGCAACGGAATCCGCATCACGGCCATCGTCTTCGGCGTGATCACCGCGATCCTCGGCATCTATCCCTTCGTCGTGATGGGCCTCGTCCACACCGTCCTCGCCATCCTGGTCGTCGTCTTCGTGGCGAAGTCCGACGGCGGCGCCTGGTTCAACCGCCAGCAGCAGCCGCAGCACTGACTTCCCCGCGCACCCGCGCATGAAGGCCGTAACACCCGCTCATCCGCGGGCGTGCGGCCTTCAGCCGTTTCCGGGCGCCGGTGTGGTCCGCTGCATGACGACGAAGGAGCCGGCCTCCCGGGTGATCCGGTAGCGCGCCTCCGGGTGGAGCTGCTCGGCGTACTTCACCGGGTCGTCGATCGGTCGTGACCAGCCGAAGTCCAGGTTGATCGCGACCACGTCGGGTGCGGTGCCGGGCGCCCCGCCGACCCAGTAGACCGTGCGGTCCGCGGTCAGGTGGGCCATCAGCGTGATGTCCGTCTCCACCCTCGACCCCACGGGAATGGCCTCCAGCGCCGCTTCGGCCGCGTGAGTGCGGGCGTCGGCGCGGTAGGTCTCCGGGCGCAGCAGGTCGCGGAGCGGAAGGTGCTGGGTGAGGGCGACGGCGATCGCCGCGGCCACGGGGACGGCGACGTTCGCGTACGAGACGAGCCAGGGACGCTTCGAGTCCCGGCTGCGACGGATGCCGTCAACCATGGCCAGGAAGACCACCGGCATCAGGATGGCGCTGTAGTGCCAGACCATGCCCCAGTGGTTGGAGTCCTGGGAGAGCAGTCGCCAGCCGATCGTCGGCAGGACGAGCAGGATCAGGGGCGAGCGGAGCGCCATGAAGGCGGTGATGCCGACCAGGAAGACCAGCATCTCCAGCTTGACGGAGGAGTCGAACACGCCGAGGAGGGAGTCGAGCGGGGAGACCTCCTGCCCGCCGTTCTCCTCGATCTTCTTCCAGTAGTCGTACGTCCCCGCACTACTGGCCGCCGGTATGAGCACCAGCACGGTCAGCGCGAACGCGACCACGCCGAAGGCCGCCAGCAGGAAGCCCTGGAGCCGCCGCCCGTACAGGGCCAGGAGTACGCCGACGACGGCGACGGTGACGCCGAGGTCCTCCTTGACCAAGACCAGCGGCAGCGACCACAGGACTGCGGCCCGTCGGCGCTCCGTGAGCAGGGCCCGGCAGACCAGGGCCAGCAGCGGGACGGCGAGGGCTATCTCGTGGAAGTCGGCCTTCACCGCTTCCTGGAGCCCCCAGGACAGCCCGTACGCGACCGTGACGCAGAGGCCGGTGCGGCCGCCCAGGATCTGCTGGGCGGTACGCCCGACGATGACCGCGGAGGCGGCGAACAGGGCGGCCTGGGCGAACAGCAGGGCGAGGGCGGACGGCCAGATCCAGTAGAGCGGGACGAGGAGCGCCACCAGGGGACTGAAGTGGTCGCCGAGTATCAGATAGCCCGGGCCCTTGATGTCGACGACCGGGGCGTCGAACCCGGCGTAGGCGCGCACCTCCTGCTCGAAGATGCCCAGGTCCCAGGAGGGCGACTGGAAGTGGCTGTACCGCAGGTATCCGTAGAGGAAGTAGAGCGCGCACAGGCCCACGGCGGCGATCAGGTAAGGCCGCAGCGGCACCGGGGGCGTCGTGTCCGCGACCGCCTCCGGGGCCTGCTCCCCGGGCACCTCGGATCCGCTCTGGTTCAGGTCAAGCACGATGCCCCCGCAACGGAGTCCCTCAATGGTCACTGCCGGTCGCGCCCGGCCCACCCGTTACGGCCCGACAAGGCCATCCATTAGAACAGAGAGACGACTGATTCCCGTATGCCGGGACGCATTGCAGGCCGCACCCGGAAGGGGTACGGCCTGCGGGATGTCACTGCGGGCGTCGTCAGTGGAAGAAGTGGCGCGTGCCCGTGAAGTACATGGTCACGCCCGCCTTCTTCGCGGCCTCGACGACGAGCTCGTCACGGACCGAGCCGCCCGGCTGGGCGACGGCCTTGATGCCGGCGGCGGTCAGGATCTCCAGGCCGTCGGGGAAGGGGAAGAAGGCGTCGGACGCGGCGTACGCGCCCTGGGCCCGCTCCTCGCCGGCCCGCTCGACCGCGAGCTTCGCGGAGTCGACGCGGTTGACCTGTCCCATGCCGACGCCGACCGAGGCGCCGTCCTTGGCGAGCAGGATCGCGTTGGACTTGACCGCGCGGCAGGCCTTCCACGCGAAGGCGAGCTCCTTGAGCTCGTCGGCGGAGAGGGCCTCGCCGGTGGCGAGGGTCCAGCCGGCCGGGTCGTCGCCGTCGGCCTGGAGCCGGTCGGTGGCCTGGAGGAGCGCACCGCCGTCGATGGGCTTGACCTCGAACGCGGCGGTCGGGGCCTCGGGGGCGCGCAGCACGCGGATGTTCTTCTTGCGGGCCAGCACCTCGACGGCGCCGTTCTCGTACGCCGGGGCGACGATGACCTCGGTGAAGATCTCGGCGACCTGCTCGGCCATCTCGACGGTCACCGGCCGGTTGACGGCGATGACGCCGCCGAACGCGGAGAGCGGGTCACAGGCGTGCGCGTTGCGGTGCGCCGTCGCGACGTCGTCGGCGATCGCGATGCCGCACGGATTGGCGTGCTTGATGATCGCGACGCACGGCTCGGCGTGGTCGTAGGCGGCGCGGCGGGCGGCGTCGGTGTCCGTGTAGTTGTTGTAGGACATCTCCTTGCCGTGCAGCTGCTCGGCCTCGGCGAGGCCGCCCTCGCCGGAGGTGTAGAGGGCGGCGGGCTGGTGCGGGTTCTCGCCGTAGCGCAGGACGTTCTTGCGCGCGTACGTGTCACCGAGGAACTCGGGGAGACCTGAGTCGTCGGCAGCCGCGTAGTCGTCCGCGAACCAGGAGGCGACCGCCACGTCGTACGCGGCGGTGTGCTGGAAGGCCTCGGCGGCGAGCCGCTTGCGGGCGGTCAGATCGAAGCCGCCCGCCTTGACCGCGGCGAGGACGTCGGCGTAGCGCTCCGGGCTGGTCACGACGGCCACGGACGGGTGGTTCTTGGCGGCGGCGCGGACCATCGACGGACCGCCGATGTCGATCTGCTCCACGCACTCGTCGTCGGACGCGCCGGAGGCGACGGTCGCCTTGAACGGGTACAGGTTGACGACCACGAGGTCGAACGGCTCCACGCCGAGCTCGGCGAGCTGCTCGCGGTGGGCGTCCAGGCGCAGGTCGGCGAGGATGCCGGCGTGCACGCGGGGGTGCAGCGTCTTGACGCGGCCGTCGAGGCATTCGGGGAAGCCGGTGAGCTCCTCGACCTTCGTGACCGGTACCCCGGCGGCTGCGATCTTCCCGGCGGTGGAGCCGGTGGAGACCAGCTCGACACCCGCCTCGTGCAGACCGCGGGCGAGGTCTTCGAGCCCCGTCTTGTCGTAGACGCTGACCAGGGCGCGACGGATGGGCTTATTCACCGACATGACCGAGATGAACCTTTCGTCCCTCAATGCGATAACCGTCACGGGCGAGCCGCCCCACGGCCTCGACGAGCAGTTTGCGCTCGACTTCCTTGATGCGTTCGTGGAGGGCGGCTTCACCCTCCACCGTTTCCTCTTCGGTCACCTCGACCACGCCCTGCGCGATGATCGGACCGGTGTCGACGCCGTCGTCGACGAAGTGGACGGTGCACCCGGTGACCTTCACGCCGTACGCGAGGGCGTCGCGGACGCCGTGAGCACCGGGAAAGCTGGGGAGCAGGGCGGGGTGGGTGTTGACGACGCGGCCGCCGTACGCGGCCAGGAAGCCCTTGCCCACGATCTTCATGAATCCCGCGGACACGACGAGGTCCGGGCGGTGTTCCGCCACGGCCGCGGTCAGGGCGGCGTCCCACACGTCACGGTTCGCGTACTCGCCGAGCTTGCACACGAAGGTGGGAAGCCCGGCGCGCTCGGCGCGCTCCAGGCCGACGGTGCCGTAGCGGTCGGCGCCGACCGCGACGATCCGGGCGCCGTAACCCTCCGGGTCGTCACCGATCGCGTCGAGGAGTGCCTGGAGATTCGTGCCTGATCCGGAGACGAGCACGACCACACGGGCCGGTGCGGCGGAGGGGGGCGGGGAGGCCACGGCAGGGCCCTTTCTCGCGTGGTGCAGCAGTACGCGATGTGCAGGAGGTGCGTTTGTATGGTCGTACGAAAGAAGTTCGTCCCGCGATACGGGGAACTCTACGAACGGTCCGACCGTCAGCAACGATACCGGCACTCCCGGCGGCCCCCACGGGACGGGGGCGTGGCCGGGAGGTAGCGTCAGGGGACAGGGAACCGCCCCCGGGCGGAAATGACGAGATGGGGAAGACGTTCACCACATGCCGGACCGCCTCCGCACCGCCTTTGGCCACCCGCTGCCCGAGCGGGCATCCACGCTGATGCGGGAACGCCAGTCCTCATCACCGGACTCCCCGTCGGGCTCGGGGTCCCCGTCGGGCTCGGGGTCCCCGTCGGGCTCGGGGGCCTCCGGGTCCTCGTCCGGGCCGTCGGAGCCGTCCGACGACAATCCGTTCGCGGCACCGCCCGAGGACCGGCCCGACCAGCCCTGGCAGCCCCGCCACCCTTCCCACGCACCGGGAAACCACGGCAACGGCGGAAGCGGAGACAGCGGCGAAAGCCCCTCCGACGACCGCCCGGTCTGGGGCAGCCAGTGGAGCGACCAGCAGCCGGGCCGCCAGGGCGGCGGCTTCGGCGGCAGGCCCGGTGGTACCGGCGGCCCGAGCGGCCAGGGCGGTGGCCCCAAGGGCAGTCCCGGCGGGCTCCGCTGGGACCCGACCGATCCCGCTCAGCGGCGCGCACGCTATGCGGTGCTGGGCGGCATGTGGGCGTTCTTCTTCGCCCTCTTCGACTTCCCCGAGATCGCGATGCTCCTCGGCGCCCTCGCCGTGTACTGGTCGATCAGCGGCCTGCGCGGCGGGCCGCGGAAGCCCCAGGCCACCGGTGTCGCCGGCACGGCATCCGGCACGGGCGGTACGGACCGGCCGGCCACACCCCCGCCGCCCGGGACCGCACCCGGAGCCGTTCCGGGCGCCCCTCAGGGCAGCAGCAGGCAGCAGACGACGGCGGCTGTCAGCGGCCTGGTGACAGCGCTGCTGGCCCTGGCGATCGTGGCCACCGGCTACACGGTCCAGCTGGTCTACCGTGACTACTACACCTGCGTGAACGATGCCCTGACCAAGACCGGCGCCGTCTCCTGCAACGGCAAGCTGCCCGACCCGCTGGAGCCCTTCTTCGGCGTGAAGAAGTAGTCCCTCCCGCCCGTACCGGAACGCTCGCTACGGAGCACCTTCCCGGCCGGGTTCCGGATGCCCCGCGGCATCCGGAACCCGGCCGGCCTTCGTATCGGGTTCGGACTCGGAGGCATCGACAGGGGCGTCGGCAGAAGCAGCCGCGGAAACAGGAGCCGGTGCCGGCTCGGGGAGCGGTGCAGGGGCCGACACGAAGGCGGGGGCCGACGCGGGAGCAGGAGCGGGGACCGGAGCAGGGGCCGGGGGCGTCTCCGCCGGGAAGTCCGCCATCAGCCCGCCCGAACTCTTCTTGAGCGCGGCCCACCGCGCCTCCCTCGCGCCGCCCTCGTGCCACCCGTCGGCCGACAGGAAGTCGTACGGCTCCGCTTCCTTGCCCGCTCCCCCTGGCTCCTCTTCCGCTCCCCGCTCCGGCTGCTGTGCCGGTTCCTCCTTCACCGGCTCCGCCTTCGCCGCGTCCCCTCGCCAACCCCACCCGTCTTCCTTCAGCCGCCACGCCCTGAACAGCAACGCCGCAGGTACGCCGATCACCGCCGTCCACGCGAGAGCGGCCGGGCCCACCCGCCACCACACGGGGCCGAACTCCGCCAGCGCCCCGGTCCCCAGCGGGCCGCCCGACGCCGCCGCCAGCACCGCCGCGCCGACACCGCAACCCATCGCCGCCAGCCCTGCCACCAGCGCTGTCCGCCCCGGGCCCCACGCCTCCTCGAGCTCCCCCCGCACCGGCGCCGCCCCTTGTGCGACGAACCGGGCGACGGTCAGGCCGGCCACGGTCGGCACCGCGACTGCCGCCCAGTTCACCGCCGTCCCCGGGCCGTGGGAGGGCACAGCGGCGAGGAGCGGGAAGTCCGGCAGCGCGGGAGGTCCGGTGAAGGCGAGCGGGGTGACCATGGACGCCGTACCGAGGGCGAATCCCGGCCCGAGGCCGTAGGCGGCACCCCACATCGCCGCGTTCGGCACAAGCGCCGTGGCCAGCAGGAGGACGGAGATCCGGCCCGCCCAGTCGCCCGACAGGCCCAGGAACGACTCCCTGGCCGCCCCCGCATGCCACACCAGCGCCACCGCGACCAGCAGCGCCCCGCCGCCGATCAGCATGAGCACACCTGCGGCGGCCGACCGCAGGGCAACACCGGCCCCGGACCGGAACCGGGAGCGAGCGGCCGCTTCCTGCAGCCTCAGCGGCGCCCGGACCAGCAGCGGAGTCAGCGGGCGTCCACATGCCGCCCACACCCCCACGGCGGCCGCGCCGGTCACCACGACGGTGACGGGGAAGGCGATCGAGGCCCGGTCGGCGGACAGCCCGCTGTCTCGCGCGTACGCCGCCGCGGCCAGCACCACCAGCAGATATCCGGCGCTCACCGCACAGAACGCGCCTACGGCCGAGTGTCCGCCCGAAGCCTTCCCGTCGCCTTCCGCCGAGTCCCTGGCGAAGTGGTAGACCAGCCACACGGGCAGCACGACGAGCAGCAGCGGGACCGTCGCCACGGGTGCGGGGTCGCCTCCGACGGTGTCGGCTCTGACGAGTTCCGCGCCGTGGGCGAGCAGCCAGAGCCCGGCCGCCACTTGGAGGGCCCCGCCGGGCCCGCTGTCGGGGTACCGAGAGCCGATCCACAGCAGCATGACCAACACGGCCAGGGAGCCGAGCCCGAGGCCCGCAGCGAGCACCCCGCGCACGAAGGCGGAGGCCAGGGCCGTGGACCTGCTCCGCTCAGCTGGCAACATCGGGCCGCGTTCCGTTACTTGGGTCACACGGCCATGCTGCCAACGACACGCCCTTATTCCGCGTAACAGATGAATAGCCGCCGTGTCGCCCAATATACGTTTATGTACTTTTTCACCCAGTGCGGTGCCACCAGGGACGGAGGCCCGGCATGACACGGAACAGCACCGGCCCGGCCCCCGCCGCCTCGTTGCCTTCCCCCAAGGAGCGCCGCAGGCTGCGCGAGGCCCGGGCACTGAGTGAGGAACAGGTAGCGAAGGCGGTGGGCGTCACGCCCGCCACCGTCCGCGCGTGGGAAAGAGGACGCGCCAGCCCACGGGGCCGCCGCCGCGCTGCCTACGCCAGGCTCATCGGCTGCGCCGAGCACCGCCCCGCGCCGGATGCGCCTGCCCAGGTCGCCCCCGCCCCTGACGGTCCTGCTCCGGACGCCCCCGCTCCGGACGCTCCGGCGCCGGGCGAGGACGCACCAGGCGGGAACACGCCTGCCGGACCCGTCCCGCAGCCTCGGGACGGGCTCACGGCCGAGGAAGCGTACGACGTCCTGTACAGCCGTACCGCCCCCGGCCTCACCCTTCAGATGTATCTGCTGACAGGCCGCAGGAAGCTCGCCCGGGAAGCCGTCGAACACGCCTTCCGGGTCGTCTGGCATCGCTGGCCCGAGGTGGCCAGGGACCGTGATCCAGCAGGCTGGGTGCGGTCGGTCTCGTACGAGTACGCGATGTCGCCCTGGCACCGGCTGCGCCGCTCCCACCGCCGGGCCGACGCGCTGCCGAAGGACCCGGCGCGGGGGGCGCTGCTCGACGCGCTGCTCGGCCTGCCCCCCTCGCACCGTCGCACGCTGCTGCTCCACGACGGTGTGGGGCTGGGGCTGCCGGAGACCGCCGCGGAGACGGAGGCGAGCACTCCTGCCACGGCCGGCAGGCTGATGAACGCACGTGCCGCCGTCGCCGAGCGGCTGCCCGAGCTGGCGGAGCCCGGCGGCAGGCCCGCGCTGCTCCACGAGCGGCTCGGTGAACTCGCCCTCCTGGAAGAGGTGCCCGCACCTCCGCCGGCCGCCGCCGTCCGTGCGGGCAGCGAGCGCCTCGCGAGACTCTGGACCCGGGCGGCGCTCTGCTTCGGGGTGCTGCTCATCGGCACGACCGCCTTCACGCTGCACACGGCGCCCGACCAGTACGAGCAGCCGCTGGCACCCGCGCAACGGGTCGGCGGCGTCTCGCTGCCGGCCGGTCCGGAGAAGCTGACGCCGCAGGACCTGAAACTGCAGGAGTCCCTGAAGGGCGAGCTCATGCACGGCCCGGAGCGCCTGGTCCCGCGCATTCCCTGACACATTCGCCGACCGGTACGGAAACGGCGCGGGGCCGCCCCCCGGAGGGCGAGGGGGGGGGGGCCGCGCCGGGGGGCCGGGGGGGGGGGGCGGCGCGAACCGGAGCCCCCGAGGATGGGCGGGGCCCGGCAG